>CANQGO010000001.1 GCA_947623225.1 uncultured Clostridia bacterium
AAACAAGTTGCGAATTCTTTAATATGTAAGTGTGATGTGTGGTGGTAGGGTGTTCTAACAGGGTTAAATAGAGGTGCCTTCTATGGCTGTACGAATTTGCAAAGGGTAGTATTCTCTTCAGAGCTGACGGAGATAGACGACAGTGCCTTTGAAGGGTGCACGTCGTTGACGGCATGCGAGGACTTCACCGACAATCTTTTGCGGATAGGCAACCGTGCCTTCTACGGTTGTACCAATTTCCAAGGTTGGTCATATATTCCCAGAACGATAACGGAGATAGGTGACTATGCCTTTTACAATTGCACAATGTTGGGTTGGCAGTGTGATGAGGGGGTATACCTGCCGGACTGCGTGGTCAAAATAGGTAACGGCGCATTTCAGAATTGCACTTCGTTGAGAATATTGCTTTGCAACAATTACCAATCGAGCGGCAGACTGACAATAGGTAGCTATGCCTTTGCCGGGTGCACGGAACTCTGGAGAGTAGAGATCGTCAGCGGCGGCGAAAGTACCTCAACGGTCGAGCTGGGCACGCATTGCTTTGAGAACTGCTCCGAGTTGAGTAATTGCTACATTGATGTGTATGGCACCATTCCCCAATACGCTTTCGCCAACTGTACCAAGCTCGCTTATTTTGAAGATATAAATTGGTATTCCAGAGGTTTTAAGTATGTAACAACTATCGAAAGTTGGGCTTTCCAGAATTGCAAGGTGCTGGGAAACATGGATTTTCTGTCGCTTACAACTATAAAACCAAACGCTTTTGCCGGCTGTGACGAGGTTGAGTTGGATGTCTCCTATAAAAAGTGGTCGGTAACAAAAGGAGAATATACAACAAACGTAGAAAACAACGGTCCCTATCTGTTCCACAGCGACATCTCGTCTTTTGTAGATTTCACCTGGACTGCAGTGACATAGGGTTTGACGGCTGAGCAATCAGTCTGACATGAGTCGTATCGGGTGCTGACCCGAAAAAAGTTTCGCAAACGCATGCGCGCCTCCGATATTATTCGGACGGCGCGCAATTAACTATTTTGCCCGGTGCGGCATATACTATTCCGTAACGCAAGGAGATAAATATGTGCGGAATATTCGGGATGATAGGACAAAACGCCGTGAGCAACACGCTTAGAGCATTGAAGTATCTGGAGTATCGCGGCTACGACTCTGCGGGGATAGCGTTGAGACGGAATGACGGTATACAGGTATACAAGACGGAAGGTCGCATAGCGGCTTTGGAGCGATTGACGGAGAATGTGCAAGAAGCGAATATGGCGATAGGTCATACGCGCTGGGCAACGCACGGCAAAGTGTGTACAGCCAATGCCCACCCATTTCTTTCTGCAGACGGTAAGTTTGCCATCGTGCACAATGGTATCATCGAAAACTACGCCGAATTGCGCGAGGGGCTCGGCGACGTTTTTTCTTCCGACACAGATAGCGAGACGGTGGCGCACTTGCTGCAACACAACTATCAAGGAAACATGCTGGAAGCAATGCTGGACACGGCGCACATGCTCAGGGGTTCTTACGCCATAGCCGTGCTGTCGGTGTACGAATGTAAACTGTATGCCGTCAAGCACAAAAGCCCGCTGGTGGTAGGGGTGTCGGATAGCGGTGTATATCTGTGCTCAGACATACGCTGCGCATCGCATTGGGCGGAGAGTGTAGCGGTCACGCCCGATGATACCGTTGTGGAAGTGTCTCCGGACGGCGTTCACTTTTACGACATGACGGGAAGCGAAAGGCAGGTGCCGTTCTTCCGCCCCGAGCAAGCGGAGACGGACAGTTCTGGTGGAGATCTCATGTACAGAGAGATACTTGAGATACCGGATAGACTGCGTCGCGCCAAAGAGTACTATTTCCGTCAGGGCGGCTTGACTTTGACCGAGAGAGAAGTAGTCGGACTTCGACGCATCTATCTGATAGGCTGCGGCACCGCCTATCATAGCGGGTTGCAGTCGGCTACCGTTGCACGCAATTGGTTGGATATAGATCTCCTGCCTGTCATTGCCAGCGAGTTTTTGTACGGACATTACCCTGTGGACGAGGATACTCTGGCTATACTTATCAGCCAGAGCGGCGAGACGGCGGACACTATCCGCGCCGCCGAGCGAGTGACTGAGATGGGTGGAATGACATATGCCGTGACCAATACGGACAGTTCGTCGCTGACATTTGCCTGTGCACGCCGCATAAATATATGCGCCGGTGCGGAGTACGCCGTTGCCAGTACCAAAGCCTACAATTGTCAATTGCTTACACTGATATTGTTGCTCATGGATATAGGCGTTCTGCGCGGTACTCTCGACAGATCGGTGTACGATCGTACCGTAGCGGATATGGACGCTCTTCCCCGAGCGATAGAAGAGGTGCTCGCTTTGCGAGACAAGATAGCCGCTATAGCCACTCGGCTCAAAGACTGTACCGCGGTGTTCTACATAGGTCGCGATGCCGACTATCCAACTGCATGCGAAGGCAGCCTGAAACTTAAAGAGATCAGCTATATTCACAGCGAGGCATATCCCGCCGGAGAACTCAAACACGGTACTCTGGCACTTATGGATCCGACTGTTGCGGTCGTGGCTGTATCCTGCGGCACTGCCTTGCATGACAAAACGGCTTCTTCCGTCACCGAGGTGCATTCGCGCGGTGCCTGGACGCTGAGTGTGTCCGATCGTACATTTGCAGGAGCGGAACCCATTATTCTGCCGGAAATTCATCCGTATCTGTATGGCATAGTGTCGGTGGTGCCTTTGCAACTGCTCGCCTACTATACCGCACGCGCACTGGGCAGAGACGTGGATAAGCCCAGACACCTTGCCAAGTCGGTAACGGTGGAATAATATTTACTTTCGTAAAACAATTGACAAATAATGACAAGTGTAATATTATATTAACGTAAAGTAACGAGTAGGCACTCTGCATTGAGGTAATGGATATAAGGTCGAGAGATGAAACACAAACTCAATTTTACCGAAACATACAGTACCTTTCTGCAATCGTCAATTTTGACGGATTTTTGTGCGCATATTCGTTTCCATATTTTGTGATGCATGCAAGCGGCCCATTACGGGACGCTTGTTTTTATATATGCTGACAATATGACAGATATATGTCCTATATATGTTTCAAATATGGTCGGATAGTGCGCATGAGATATATGTAAATGTATTTTACGGTCATGAAAATACAAAAAATGGGTATTGACTTGACCCACCTGCAATGGTATAATATTTTGTGCGATAGTATGTTTTGCGATTTTGTTTATTATCTGTCGAATAACTGATTTTCGGAGGAACACATGCTAACACTGACAGCGAAATTGAATGAACTCCCCTTAACGGACATAATTCTGTTTATCGTGCTGGCGGCGATCATAGTTATAGCGATAGCTATATACTTCCTGATCCCCGTATTCAACAAGAAACAATACCAAGAGCAACGCGACAATCTGCGCAAACGCGAAGCGGCATTCCACTCCAATAGGGGTGAGACTGTCGCGCCTGCCGAGCAGCCTGCTGCGCCGACCGAAGAGCACATAGAGCCGCAAGAAGGCACGGAGACGGAAGAAAAGTAACCGATTATGAAGAGAGGTAGATTATTTGCGAAAATAATTTATTATGCCTTTACTTTTCTGTTCGGTATAGTGCTCGCGATAGGATTGCCTTCCTATTATGCCACATTCGATGTGCCCACGCGCTATATAGGCGAATGTATGCAGCAGGGCAGATTCCTCGAGGCTATGGCTATTACGGCTCCATGCTTCGATACGGACGCTTGTATTTTCCACGACGGCGACGACTTCGCTGTCAGGATATACGAGGGCGTGGTGAATCTGGACAAGAAAGCGAACGAGGAAGACGACCAGTCTCCCACCGTGACGCTCCTGTACAAGAGTTTCATCGGCTATGTGTACGCTCCCGCATACGAGACCTTTTCGCAGGGCGACAATCGTACCGCAGTACAGGTGACGCAGGTAGACGGCATAGTACGGACGATCCCGTTGCCCGATTACGACAGCGATGGGAATGGCACCTTCGACGGGATATCCACCGTCACTCAGAACGGCTATATAGTGCTGGATCTGAATACGGACAAGGTGTCCTCGATAGATCGTATGGCACTCATAGACTGCAACGGTGCCGTCTATTGGGAGTCCGAGCCGGATCTGGGACTGCGTTTCGATGACGAGTTCTTCTCCTGTTTTGCGGAGATAGATGAGTACAACAACCTCGTGCGCGCATATCCCACGCAGACGGACAAGACGTCTGTGGAGAGCAGTATGAAGACGCTCTTCGATACCTTCCGCTCCCGCGTATTGGCACATGAAGGCTACTATTTCGCTAATGACTCCGAGTTGTACGTCTCCGTACAGCGCGAGGTGCGCAAGGCGGCGGACAAAAAGGCTGTACCCATCATCATAGTGTACTTCGTGGGTATTTACATAGTCGGCGACTTCCTGCTGGGCAATTTCTACATAGTCAAGTTCTTCCGTTGGTTCCTCTTCAAGGTGTGCAAAATCCCGCACAAGGAGAAAAAGGGTCCCAAGAAGGAAGAAGTGTTCGGTCACGACTATTACAGCATGGTGACGGTCAGCCTGGACGTCTCTCAAGTGCCCGAGTTCAACGGCAGTGTGGAGATCAGGTATACCAATACCGACTCCGAAGCGAGATTTATTCTGCTGAAGGCGGACAACTATACCGCCACTCAGCGCATCAAGGCGGGCGTGTATGTAAACCCGTATATAGACATCAACAGAGCCTACGCTCCCATAGATCTGCCGGACAACCTCGAGGTCGAGGGCTACCGCGTGGACAAGATCGTAACTATCACCCGAGTCGCCAGACCCGAGCAAGAATTAGACGATGCGGAGCAAAGCGAGCAAGTAAGCCGTGAGTGCGATGACGCTCCGACACAGCAACAGGCGTCCGACGAGGCGCATACGGATCCCGCCGTACAGGCAGAGGAGCAGACGGCGGATCCGGATCAAAGCGAAAAATAAAAAAGCGAGAGGTAGTACGCTTATGAGAATATCTATTCAACACCTGACCAAGATTTTCCCCAGTCGCACGAAGGGCGGGGCAGCGGTGCACGCCGTAGAGGATATGTGCATCGAGATTCCATCCGGCAAGCTTGTCGGATTGCTGGGACCCTCCGGTTGCGGAAAATCGACCACTCTGTTCATGCTGAGCGGTCTCGAGAGTCCGTCGTCCGGCAAGATTTTGTTCGACGATCAGGACGTAACCACGCTTGCGGCAGAGAAGCGCGGCATAGGGCTGGTATTCCAGAACTACGCACTGTATCCCCATATGACGGTGGAGCAAAATATCCGCTTCCCGTTGGACAACATGCGTATCAAGAAGGAAGAAGGCAACGCCCGTGCGCTCGACGCAGCACGTCTGGTCCAGATAGAGGACCTGATGGCGCGCAAGCCTAACGAACTGTCCGGCGGCCAGCAACAGCGCGTGGCTATAGCCCGCGCATTGGTCAAGATGCCCAATGTGTTGCTGCTGGACGAGCCTCTGTCCAACCTCGACGCCCGTCTGAGACTGCAGACGCGTGAAGAGATCAAGCGCATCCAGCGCGAGACGGGTATCACGACGGTATTCGTCACCCACGACCAGGAAGAGGCTATGAGTATCTGCGATATCATGGTCGTCATGAAGCTGGGCGTAGTCCAGCAGATAGGCGAGCCGCAGAGTATCTACGACGATCCGAATAACCTCTTCGTCGCCAACTTCCTCGGTACTCCCCCCATCAATATCTTCAAGGGCCGTATCGAAGGCGGCAGAGTGTACATAGGCGGCGAAGTGGTGGCACAGACTAACTATGACGACCGCGAAGTTTATGTCGGTATCCGCCCCGAGGGCTTCATCTATGACGCCGAGGGCGCACTGACCCTGCCTGTGGACCATATAGAGGTCATGGGCAGAGACAAGTCCGTCGTCGCTACTCACGAAAGCTCCACCAAGCCCACCGTCCGCTGCATCATCGACAGCGATGTCATGTTGCCCGCAGGTGCTACGGAGCTGAAGTTCAATATCAAACCCTACAAACTATTCCTGTTTGACGCAGAGACGGAAGAGAGGTTGAGATAATGGCAAATAAAAAGGACGTCGGTCCCTCCACGCCCAAAAGGCACAACAGGTTCGTCCGGTATTGGATTAACCTTGGTGCGCGTATCAAGGGTTGGTTCGTGGACAAATGGACCGCTATCAAGGATTTCTTCGGCGGTTTCCGCAATAGGAACCCCAAGCAGGTAGAGGCGGACTTGGTCCTCAATGACGGTCCGCAGCTCACACGCGGCGAGAAGTTCCGCCGCGGCATGAAGGCACAGAGCGGTTGGCTCTTCGTGGCTCCGGCACTCATACTCATGCTGGTATTCACATTCTGGCCCATCCTCGCCGCCTTCATCAATGCTTTCAAGCAAAACTACAACAGCCTGTCCGGCACCTACGAGGGCATCGGCTTCGAGAACTTCGTCCGCGTCATTCGCGGCGATACCGGCACCGGCGGCGCGAGTTTCAACCAATGCTTGGTGAATACTTTGCTTTTCACCATCATTTCCGTGCCTTTGAGCACTCTGCTCGCACTCATCATCTCCGTCGCGCTCAATTCCATCAAGGCATTGCAGAAGGCTTACCAGACCATACTGTTCCTGCCCTACCTCACCAACTCCCTTGCTATGGGCGCGGTGTTCGCGACATTCTTCACCATCATCGGTACTGAGAAAAATATCGAAACGGTCGGCTTGGTCAATAACGTCCTTCAGGGTCTCGGTCTGGCTCCGGTGGAGTGGATCAAGGCAAGCAGCCCCGTGTGGAATCTCGGTGCTATCAAGATCCCCTGGGCAAAATACATAGTCGTGATAGTGTACGAGGTCTGGTCGGGACTTCCCTTCAAGATCCTGATACTCTTCAGTGCTATGCAGTCTATCAACAAGCAATACTACGACGCAGCGAAGGTCGACGGTGCCAGCCGCAATACCATTCTGTGGCGTATCACCGCCCCGATGGTGTCTCCGCAGATCAGCTACCTGCTCGTCACCGGTATCATGGGCGGTATGAAACAATACACCGCCATCGTGGGTATTTTCGGCGAACAGATGGGTACCAACTACGATATGGGTACCGTCGTCGGCTATATCTACCGCTACGTTGACAACGGCCAATACGGCTACGCCTTCGCAGGGTCGATACTGCTCTTCCTGATAATCATGGTGATCACCTGGATCAACAACAAGGTTACCAAGAAGCACACTACATATAGATAAGGGGGTACAGAATATGCAAGAATTACTTCTTCTCAGTTCCAAAGCCGTAGGTTGGCTCGTTGCCCTCTTGATCATCGTCATTCTCGTAGAAGTGGGCCTGATCGTCTGGCTCATCCTGCGCCGCCGCGCCCAGCGCAATGCTAAGTCCGCCGCTTCCGTCATAGGCAAGTGGGACCTGTCCGCAGGCGACGAGGGCTTCGACGTGGAAAAGGTCCAGCGTCGTGAGCGCACCAAGACCGTCATCAAGGATATCTTTGTGTACGTGTTCCTGACGGCTTGCGCAGTGCTGGCTTTCCTTCCCTTCTATTGGATGATCATGTCCTCGTTCAAAAACGAAGACGAATACCGCCAGTCCGTGCCCACTTTCTGGCCTACTCAGGGCTTTATGTGGCGCAACTACTCATCCGTGCTCGCTCAGGCAGACAGCAACGGTGCGTCCTTCTGGCAGATACTTATCAATACCCTCGTTGTCGGTATACTCTCCACGTCCATAGGCGTCATCATCACCGTAGTCACGGCGTACGCTCTCGCCCGTATGGATTTCAAGGGCAAAAACGCACTCTTCGCTATCATGCTGGCTACCATGATGATCCCCGGCGAACTGTATACCATCAGCAACTACCTGACCGTGCTCAAGCTGAACTGGGAAAATACCTTCACGGTCATGATCATCCCCTTCCTCGTGAGCGTGTACTACATATATCTGCTCAGAAACAACTTCATGCAGATCCCCAACTCGCTCTATCAGGCAGCAAAGGTAGACGGACTGAGCGACTTCGGCTACCTTATCAAGGTCATGGTGCCGCTGACCGCACCTACCCTTATCAGTATCACCCTGCTCAAGTTCATCGGCACTTGGAACAGTTACATATGGCCGCGCCTGGTCAATACTACCAACTGGCAGATGATCACCAACTGGGTGACGCGCGGCTTCTCGGACAAGGTCGAGCCTTACCTCTATCCCGCAGGCAGCCAGTGGTACAAGGGCGAGTCCCTCAATACCCTCAAGATGGCAGCCGTCTGTATGGTCAGTATGCCCTTGTTCGTACTGTTCATCTTCTGCCGCAAGTATATCATGCGCGGCGTGTCCAAGAGCGGTACCAAGGGCTGAGCACACAGTCGCCTATTCATTTCAGGCTTTTCCCCGCAAGGGTGAAGTAAATAAAAATAAGGAGAACACTATGAAGAAAAAACTAATCACGAGTCTGCTTGTTATCGTTTTGGTTTTAGCGTGCTGTCTGACGGTATTCGCCGCCTGCGACAAGCGTGACTACGACTACACTATAACATTCTATACTCAGCAAAATGACGAATTGCAGAAGATCACGGCGGCAGCGATAGCGACCTTCGAGGAAGCATATCCCGGCTGGCATATCGACCACCAGATCATCTCCAACGGCTACGACGGCATCCGCGACAAGGTAGTCGCAGATATCTCCGGTAGCAAGCAACCCGACCTGGCTTACTGCTACGCCGACCACGTGTCTCTGTACATGCAGTCCGGCAAAGTGGTGGACGTGTCCAAGTTCATCAACGACACCTCCAAGGCCTCCTATGTCAATGCCGACGGCGAGACCGTCAATACCGACACAGTGGTAGGCTATACCGCAGAGGAACTCAGCCACTTTATCCCCGCTTACTACAACGAGGGCAAGGGTGTCAACTTCACCGACTATGACAAGTGGGGCTTCCAGGCTGACTCTATGCTCATGATGCCCTTCGCTAAGTCCACCGAGGCTATGTTCTACAACAAGGACGCTCTGGACGCTTGCGGACTCAAACCCGCCGAGACTTGGGACGAGATGTGGACGCAGATCGAGGCCATTGAGAAGAAGTACTCCAAGGCTACATTGCTTGGCTACGACAGCGAGGCTAACTGGTTCATCACCGAGAGCGAACGTCAGGGCTGGGGCTATACCAGCACCGATGCCAACAATCACTACCTCTTCAATAACACAACAGCGGCTGCTTGGTTGGATACTCTGGGTGAGAAACGCGCTATGATCACTTCTCAGAACAAGTACGGTTCCTACACCTCCAACCTCTTCAAGTTGGGTGCTGCCGACGGCGGCGTTATCTACTGCATCGGCTCCACCGGTGGTGCCAAGAACCAATATCCCGGCGACGGTACATTCCAGATGGGCGTGACTCACGTTCCGTATAGCACAGACAGCGAAGGCAACGTTCTCGAAAAGGGCGACCTGTGCATATCTCAGGGTCCCTCCCTCGTCATGCTGCGCAGCGACAAGGCGAAAAACCCCGATCAGAAAGCCATGATGACCTGGATGTTCATGAAGATATTGTACAGCCCCACGGTGCTCGCGTCCGTTGCTAAGTTGCAAGGTTACTGCAGCCCCATGGACAACACAGCCGAGCTGAACCCCGAGTACAAGGCGTTCCTCGAGGGTGCCAGCGAGTTCCCGAAGGACGCCGACGCGGCTATCGCCAGCGCGACCAAACTCGCCGAGCAACTTTCCAGAGACGGCAAACTCTTCACCTCTCCCGCATTCGTAGGTTCTTCCGAAGCACGTACTCAGGTAGGTAACGCACTCCAGTTCGTCATCGAGGGCTTGTCCACCGGTACAGAGGCACTCCAGACCGCTTACAACAACTGCGGCGGTAAATAACTCTCTCATACTCAGCAAGTAGACATATAGAAGGAATGAATATGAAAAGAAAACTTATATGCCTGTTACTTGTCGTAGTACTTGCGGCGTCCTGTCTTGCTATGCTTGCCGCATGCAAGACAGACCCCGACAAGGTCTATGACAAAGTGACCAAAAAACTCAAGTTGACCAAGGACTTCGAGGACAAGGACTTCATATCCGACGGTATAGGCAGAGCCACGCTCAACCGCTGCACCGACGGCGACACGACCAATTTCCGTCTCGCCAGCGGCAAGGTCATAGCGGTGCGCTACTACCAGATAGATACCCCCGAGTCCACCGGCGGCGTGGAGAAGTGGGGCAAGAAGGCAAGCAACTTCACCAAGAAGATCCTTGAGGCGGCTACCGAGATAGTTCTCGAGGCTACCGCCACCCCCGCCAAGAAGGACGCCTACGGCACCCGCTACCTCGGATACGTATGGTATCGCAATAGCGAGTCCGAAAGTTTCAAGTGCCTCAACCTCCAGATAGTGGAGAACGGCTTCAGCAAAAATACCGGTACCGTCACCGCCGCCGATTACCCGTACAACGACTACTTCACCCAGGCTGAAGAGGCGGCATCGCGCAACGCACTGCATATCTGGAGCAACGACGAGGACAGTCTGTACAACGACAGCCCCATCGATATCACCATCAAGCAGTTCTACGCTACCATCATGGACGAGGCCAATGAGGAAAACGGCGGCTACAACGAGGAGTTGTACAACGCCGCGGAAAACAGCGGTGCCAAGATCCGTTTCGAGGCATACCTGTCCGACTTGACCGTCTCTGACAACGGCAACGGCACCTACACCTTCGTCGCTACCCAGTACGACCCCGATGAGGACAAGTACTACAGCCTGAACCTGTACTGCATGTACGTCACCTATCCCCAGGCTAAGCTCCGCCTCGGCGAACTGTATACCATCATCGGCTCCATACAGCGTCACGGCGAGGGCAGCAGAGAGGATTGGCAGATCTCCGGTCTCACCTACAACGAGATGGGTCTGACTATGAAGGACGGCACCACAGTCAAGCAGTCCGGCTACTACCTCTTCTTCGACAGAGGTGTCAAGTGGTACTCCGGCAAAAACGCCGCGCTCAATGTCTACGACAAGGTGACCGTCGGCGACGTGACCAAGACCGACACCGAGATCACATTCAAGGGCACGGCTAAGAAACGCACGGGTGATACCACCTACGCCGAGCAGGCGACCGAGTTCACCTTCACCGTCCCTGCTGACCATCCCGACGCGAGCAAGATCGTCAAGGGAAAGACCCTGACCCTCCACGGGTTCCAATTTGAGGCAAATTCGGGCAATATCACTGTTCCCGTTTCGCAATCTATAGGCTGATAAGCCAAAAATCTAAAAAGGAGAAAATGTATGAAAAAGACAAATAGGATCATCTGTTTGGCTATCCTGATGGTGCTTTTGCTTACGTCCGTCATCGCACTCGCCGCTTGCGGCAAGTCGAAGACCGCTCTTGAGAGCTATATGCCCTCGTTCGCAAACTCCTCCGTCAAGGACGACTTCGAGCTTCCCCGTACCATCGGCGACGGTGTCAAGGTGAAGTGGAAGTCCAACAATGAGGACGCTATCGAGATCGAAAAGCGCGGCTCCAAGGAGAGTTATATCGCGCACGTCCATCTCGGCGACCAGGTGCAGGCTGTCACTCTGACCGTCAGCGCGACCGGCGCAGGCAAAAAGGACTTCATCGTCAACGTACAGGCTCTGAACGCTATGCTCATTGCCCAAGAGTACGAGTTTAAACAAAAAGGAGCAGAAGTCTCCGCTGACTTCGAACTTCCCACTGAGGTCACCGTCCGCGGCGTCACCGCGACCGTCACTTGGTCCGTAGACGCTCAGTACAGCGAGTGGCTCTCTGTCAGTGGTACTACCTGCCACGTCACCGTACCCGCTGAGACCACCAGAGTCGAGATCAAGGCTACATTCAGCTACAAAGGCAATACGGCTACCATGCCCTATACCTTCTACGTCGCTCAGCCCAAGACTCAGCGTGAGATCATCAACAACTGGTACAACAACACCGACGTCTCTATGCCCGAGTTCGACGGCTATATCGTAGGTATCGCCGGCGCATACGACGAGAGTTACGGCAACGGCAGCTACTACGTAGTCAGCGAAAACCTTGAGTTCGGTATGTACCTGTATCAGGCTACCCCCAGTGGCAACCTCGACAAGGCTGTCCCCGGTACCCATATCACCGTCACCAAGGCGATCAGTACCAGCTATAGCGGACTGTGGGAGACCACCGGCAAGGGTGCCGCTACCTTCACTATCAACGAAGACAAACCCGCTAAGGACGTCAGCGAGTTGGTGTACGCCCTCGACGGCGACGCCATCAGCGGCTCCCCCGCTCTCAAGTGGCACACTAGCGCACTTGTCAGCCTGACCAACTGGACGGTCGACTCCGTAGCAAAAGACTCTACAGACGCTACCGCGACCACCCTCACCATCAGCAAAGACGGTGCTAAGTTGACCGTGGCTTACAGCAAGTACATGGCAGGCTTCTATGACTCTACCAACGCCAACGACGCTACATTCGTCGCTATCAAGGACAAGTGCAAGACCTTCAAGGCAGGCGACGGCATCTCCGTTACCGGTATCTTGACCTACTACGGCGACGGCAAGACCTTCCAGGTCCTTCCTCGTAGCGCAGACGATATCAAGACCGGCACCGCAGAGTCCGGCAGCGACGGCAGCAAGGTCAAGGCTGCTATGAACGCAGTCGATACCGCCCTCAAGACCGGCGGCTACACCGCAGGCGCACTCATCACCGCAGCGAAGGAATTCAACCTTCCCACGAGTGAGCAGGGCGTTGCTATCAAGTACACTCCGTGCTTCGCAGGCGACTCCGTTGCCATCGACGGCGGCAAGATCAATGTAACCCCCAAGGACAAGTTGCAAAATGTCAACATAGAAGTAGAGTACTCCATCGGCAACTACAAGACCTGGACCTACTTCAACCTTCGCTCTCAGGACCTCGACGATCAGGGCAAGGTCGACTATGTCGCCAGCCTGATCAACGCATTCGACGCGATAGAGGTCAAGAAGGACGGCGAGGTAGAACTTCCCGCATTCGAGACTCTCGGCACGACCGTCACCTGGTCTATGAAGGAAGGTACTCAACCCGACTGGCTGACCCTCGGCACGACCATATCTGTCGTATTGCCCGATGAGGCTACTTCCCTCATGCTGCGCGCTACAGTCAAGTTGAATGACAAGACCGCTACCGCAGACGTAGTGTTCAACTTCAGAGCCTCCTCAGGCGGACTTGCATTTGTCGCATTTGACGAACCCGCAGAGGGTGACTTCATCTTCTCTGCTATCAAGGGCGAAACTAGACTGTATGCATCCAGCCTGACTCTTGACAGCGGCAACGAAGGATATATCGTTACATCTGATGACCCCAGTGAAGCAGTAGAGTTCACTCTTGTGAAACACGGCGATACCGGTTGGTATATCAAGATGGGCGATAAGTATCTTGAGATCAACCCGTATGTGAACAAAGAAAAGACTTCTTACAAACTGAAACTTGTTGATGAGGCTACTGCAGAATGGAAGTGGCACGCTGAGACGAAGGTATTCTATCAGGCAGCAACTGAATTGACCGGAGACTCGCCCGCCACAAACGACTTCTATATTGGAACATACAACACCAGTAGCTATACAACACTTAGCCCCAGCAATATGACCTATATTTGGGAAAATAATGAGGCAAAAGAAGCACTGGATACCACTCAACACCCCGGTCGTTTCGGTACTATGGAGAAGGTAGCCCTTGCATTCAAGGCTATCGACGAACCCGCAGAGGGTGACTTCATCTTCTCTGCTATCAAGGGCGAAACTAGACTGTATGCATCCAGCCTGACTCTTGACAGCGGCAACGAAGGATATATCGTTACATCTGATGACCCCAGTGAAGCAGTAGAGTTCACTCTTGTGAAACACGGCGATACCGGTTGGTATATCAAGATGGGCGATAAGTATCTTGAGATCAACCCGTATGTGAACAAAGAAAAGACTTCTTACAAACTGAAACTTGTTGATGAGGCTACTGCAGAATGGAAGTGGCACGCTGAGACGAAGGTATTCTATCAGGCAGCAACTGAATTGACCGGAGACTCGCCCGCCACAAACGACTTCTATATTGGAACATACAACACCAGTAGCTATACAACACTTAGCCCCAGCAATATGACCTATATTTGGGAAAATAATGAGGCAAAAGAAGCACTGGATACTACTCAACACCCCGGTCGTTTCGGCACTATGGTTCCCGAGACTGAGATTGAGCAACCCGAACCTGAACCGGAGCCTGAACTGCCTGAGTTTGAGTTCACCAAGTGGACAGAAGGCAAAGCAGGCGAAGCCTATATCAAAGTTACTGTACAAGACAAGACGTATTTCCTCACGGGTCAAATTAGTGGTTATTACTATGCTACTTCTCAAGACGCTTCCAAGGCAGGCGTGTTCACTATTGAGCAGGTAGAGGACGGTTACACTATAAAAAATGCTGAAGGCAAGTACCTTGAGATCCTCTTCGCACCCAACTCTGATAACCCTTCAAATCCGTATAGCAATGTCAAACTCAATGCTACGCAGACGGAGGGATGCATTTGGAAGTTCGATACAGATATCAACACTTTCACCATGCAGGGTATAGGTGAGTACTCCGGGCTGACGGCTTATCTTGGAATGTATATTAAGAGTGATGGTAACCTTGCACGTGAAACGGTTGGCGCGTCCAACGTGTCTTATGTAAAAGGTGACAATCCTTCTTCGACCAACTTCATCGCCGAATTCGGTGACTTGACAGTCACCGGCGAAGGCGGCGGTGACGTTGGGGGGGGCGATGAGCCTAGTGAAAAAGCACCTCTCGATACCGATTTTAACACAACCAATTTTGATGAACTCAATGAAAAAGGCTTGGCTGGTGCCGATGGCAAGTTTTATGCGATAGGTTATGTAAAAACTATCACAGATGCATATAACAGCACGATAGTGCTTGAAGACGCCGAAGGCAAAACATTCCAAATTTACGGTGTGTTTAACGAAGATGGTACATCACGCAATCAAACTCCCAGTTCGACTTTGAAAGAAGGAGATGTGGTTGTTTTCTATGGCTCTGTTACTTCGTATGCAGGTACAGCACAAATGGCTAATGGTTGGTTGGTGCAAGTGGGAACAGAAGCAAAAACTAATGCCGCCGAAATTTATCTTGCGGAACTTATTGTTCCTCAAGAGGTTAGAGCCGATTTCACTCTGCCCGAAGGGGTTACATGGACTGTAAAATCAGGAGAGGGCATTGAGATTTCTGGAACAAACGCGACCGTAAAAAGGACCGCGGAGGCACAAACAGTTGTCATCACAGGTACTTATTCAATAGGCGACAAAGAAGGCACAAAAGACTACACTGTTGTGGTAAGAGCTAAACCGGAAGGCGGCGATACTATCATAATCAATTTCAAAGAATTAGGTAGAGGTTTGCACGAGATAATAGGTTTCCAGACAGATACTACTGCTACCACTTTCACAGTAGATACACTTGCTCTTCAATGCTACAACTGCAAGAAAGGAACTGAGACAACAGAGAACCCTTATTTGATGCTTAACAAAAAGTCTCCTGCAAATGCTTATCTCGCAAATACGGTAGCGGTACCTGGAGCTATCACCAAGATTGAAGTGGAGATTCCAAGTGGTGCATCGGGTAAAACAACATATTACATTGCACTTTCTAAGACTGCACAGCTTGCAAATCAATCAACAGGTACAAGTTATACGGGTAATGGTCAAACATTTACAGTAAATGCAACTGCCGAAGATGATTTCCGATTCTTCAATATTTCTCTTGGTAATAACAACAATGGACAAATCGCAAAGATTACCATAACCTATGCTGATGCGGCTGAATAAGAATTTTTGACGGATTTTGCATAAGTAAAACCAAGCAGGCGTGATCACGCCGAGTCAAGGGTCCCCGACAATAGTCGGGGACTTTTTGCATGCTCTGTATAAGGGCAATGACTGGTAACCATGGCAAGAAAAGTTTAGAAACATTAATCAAAATGTTTGACAATACTTAGCGTTTACTATATACTGTACTCGTTGCCCGAGGCAAACAAAAATTATTTATGCATAGCGGTAAATAACTTTGAGTGTTTGTGACTCGGGTTTTTTGTGTATAGAGGTGACGAATTTGGTAGAGATAGGTCGAAAGATAAGACAATACCGACAGCAGTTGGACCTGACGCAGGAGGAGTTGGCGCAGAGGACGGAGTTGACCAAGGGGTTCATATCCCAGTTGGAGAACGATCTGTGTTCGCCCTCCATAGCCACATTGGAGGACATACTGAGTGTACTGGGAGTATCGTTGCAGGAGTTTTTTGCGGAGCCGAGGAGGGACAAGGTGGTATATGGCGAGAGCGACTACTTTGTATCCGACTGTGGGAGCGGGCAGAGCACCTGGCTCATCACCGACTCGCAGAGCAAGCAGATGGAGCCCATCATCCTGACGCTGAGGCAGGGGGAGCAGAGTGTGGAGAGATATCCCTTTGAGGGGGAGGAGTTCGGTTATGTGATAGCCGGCAGTGCCGAGTTGGTGATAGGAGAGGAGGTATACCGAGTGCAGGCGGGAGAGAGTTTCTCGCTGAGCGGAGACCGGCAGCACCTGTTGCGCAACGTGGACAGTATAGAGTGTAGGATATTGTGGGTGACGACCCCGTCGAATTTTTAGGAGGAAGTATGGACGACAAGATCATCGAGATACGCAATGTATACAAGGCATACGGGGACAAGCCCGTAGTGAAGAATATCTCTCTGAGCATACGGCGAGGGGAGTTTGTGACGCTGCTGGGGCCGTCTGGGTGCGGCAAGACCACTACGCTGCGCATGATAGCGGGGTTCGAGCAGCCCACGAGCGGAGCGATACTCTTCAACGGGGAAGACATAACCGCCCTGCCGCCGCACAAGCGGAATATCAACACGGTATTCCAGAAGTACGCGCTCTTTCCTCATCTGAATGTATTCGGCAATATCGCCTTTGGGTTGAAGATGAAGACTGTCCCCGTAGGGGAGCCTGTGACGGACAAGCGCGGCAACCGTGTGCAGAAGATGCGCCACCTGACCAAGCAGGAGATCGCGGACAAGGTGAATGCCGCTCTCAGGATGGTGGACCTGGAGGACTACGGACACCGTGCGGTGAACTCGCTCTCCGGCGGACAGCAGCAGCGCGTCGCCATAGCGCGCGCGTTGGTCAATGAGCCTCAGGTGCTGTTGCTGGACGAGCCGCTGGGTGCGCTGGACCTGAAGATGCGCAAGGACATGCAGTTGGAGCTTATGCAGATGCACAAGCAGTTGGGCATTACCTTTGTATACGTGACGCACGACCAGGAAGAGGCACTGACCATGTCGGACACCATCGTAGTGATGAAGGACGGCGAGATACAGCAGATAGGCAACCCCACCAAGGTATACGACGAGCCGGCTAACGCCTTCGTCGCCGACTTCATCGGCGAGTCCAATATCCTCTCCGGCACTATGGTCAAGGACTGCTGTGTGGAGATATCCGGGCACAGATTCGAGTGCGTGGACAAGGGATTCAAGTACAACGAGCCGATAGACGTCATAGTTCGTCCCGAGGACATACGTATAGTGCCGGCAGACGCCGACAATTGCCTCGTGGAGGCGGAAGTGCTCAGTTGCGTATTCAAGGGGGATCACTATCAGGTGACGGCTCTGACGTACGGCGACGAGCGCAACGAGATCATCATCCACGACAATGTGGAAGTGAGCGTCGGCGACGTGATAGGGATATATATCAAGCCCTTTGACTTCCATATCATGCACAAGTCCCGCCTCATCAACGAGTTGGACGGGGAGATATGGGAAGAGAACGTGGTGTATATGTGCGAAGGCAAGTTCCCCTGCGTGAGCGCGCTGCCCGAGGGCACGAAGGTGCACGTGAAGGTAGACTTTGACGACGTGGAGTTGACGGACGACGAGGAGGACGGCGTGATAGGCGCGACGGTGATATCCTCCATATACAAGGGAAGTTACTGGCAGTACATAGTGCGCACGGACACATACTATGACTTTTTCGTGGACAACGACTACGAGTGGAGCATAGGCGACCGGGTGGGCATACGCATAGCCCCCGACAAGATCATCATAGAGGAGGGCGAGCATGAAGAAGCATAGGTTTCGTTTTTCACGCAAAGCGTTTGCCTATCCGTATATGATATTCTTGCTGCTGTTCGTCGTGGTGCCGTTGGTGATCATACTCATCAATGCGTTTCTCGACGACGCCAACAAGTTCACCTTTGCCAACTTTGCCGAGTTCTTTTCCGACGCGGGCGGCGGCTTGACCGTGCTGGGCAATTCGCTCATCATAGGGCTGGTGACCACCGTGATATGTCTGGTGATAGGCTATCCCTGCGCATATTTGCTTGCCAAGTACCACGCGAGCAGCAAGGTATTGGTATTGCTGTTCATCCTGCCCATGTGGGTGAATTTCCTCATTCGCACGCTGTCCACCAAGGCGATATTCATGGCACTGGACGTGAAGTTGGGCATGGGCACGGTGCTGTTCGGCATGGTATACAACTATCTGCCCTATATGATACTGCCCTTGCATACCACGCTGGTGAGCATAGATCACAGTTACATAGAGGCGGCGGAGGACCTGGGCGCGGATCGCATGACGGTATTTCTCCGCACGGTGCTGCCGCTGTCCACCTCCGGTATAGTGAGCGGAGTGACAATGACCTTCATCCCGGCTATAAGCACTTTTGCCATATCCGAGATACTCTCCTCCAGCAAGATATTCCTGTTCGGCGACGCCATCAATATGCACTTCAGCAAGACCACCAACAGCTTCGGAGTGGGAAGCGTGATGAGTCTGGTCATGTTGGTATTGGTGATCGTGGCTAATGTGATAGTCAATCTGACAAGCAAGGACGACGAGGGGGTGAGCGCGCTATGAAGAGAAAGGGGCTCATCGGGCGTATATGCGCCGACGGATACCTCGGGCTGGTGCTGGCTCTGCTGTATCTGCCCATATTGCTCATCATCATATTCAGTTTCAGCGGCACGAGCAGGTTTTCCTTCTCAGACGGCGTCACGCTGGACAGTTACAGGCAACTCTTCGACCCGGAACTGAATGCGGGACTGTTGTCCGCGCTGAAATATACCGCCATACTTGCCGTCTCCGCCAGCGTCATATCCACCATACTGGGTGCGTTTTCCACCATAGGCATATACGCGCTGGGGCGCAGGATGAAGAAGATCACGCTCACGGTCAACCAACTGCCCATGATCAACAGCGAAGTGGTGATGGCAGTGAGTCTGATGGTATTTTTCGCGGCGTTCAGTTTCATATTCCCTCAGGGAATGACGAGGCTCATCATATCCCACGTGGCGTTTTGCACGCCCTACGTGATACTGTCCATATTGCCGAGACTGCAGCGCATGGACCCGAATATGTACGAGGCGGCGTTGGACCTGGGAGCCAATCCCTTCTCCGCCATGATCAAGGTGGTATTTCCCTATATCATGCCGGGGATCGTGTCGGGCTTTGCCATGGCGTTCACGCTCAGTCTGGACGACTTCATCATCACCCAATTCAACAAGGGTGACACGGGCATAGAGACGCTGTCCACATACATATACGAGGACGCGCGCGTGAAGAGTCTGGAACCCTTCTGGTTTGCCGTGTTCAGCATATTCTTTGTGGTCATGTTCACGCTGTTGCTGCTGATGAATATCCGCAAGACCTCCAAGGAGGTGCACCAATGAAGAGATTCGCGTATATCTGCGTAGTCATATTGCTGTTGGCTGCCATGCTCTCCACGCTTGCCGCGTGCAAGGAGGATGAGAGGGACAGTCTGGTCATATACAACTGGGCGGACTACATGTTCGACGAGGACCTGACGGACTTCAGAGACTACTACCGCGATATGACGGGCAAGAATATAGACATTACCTATGTCACATTTGACACCAACGAGACCATGCTGACGCGACTGACCAAGGGAGACAGCAATGTAGACGTGGTCTGTCCGAGCGAGTACGCCATACAGAAGCTCATCGAGATGGACATGCTGGTACCTATGCATTACTTCGACGAGGAGGCGTACAGAGACGCGTTCTCCTCCGCCGTGGACCTTGAGCAATACGAGCACTACGGTGCGAATGTGGAGCAGGGTATCATAGGCAAGGTGAGCGAGACCTTCGGCGATATTGAGATCGCTCAGGGCGCGGACGTCGGCAAGCATGTGTCTATGACGGACTATTTCGTGCCGTATATGTATGGTACGCTGGGTATCCTGTACAACAAGTACGCCTTTATGGATCTGGGCATATACGACGAAGAGATACTCAACCGCGCCAATTGGGGCATACTCTTCAACAACAACGGCGAAGGCTGACGGGCAATATCCTGATGAAGGACAGCATCCGTGACAGTTATGCCGCGACGGTATTTTACCTGCTGGAGAGCGGCAAGTTGGACGGCATGGTGAATGACGACGGGCGCAAGTACACGGATATGGAACCGGGCGTACTCATCAACGAAGTGGACGACAATCTGCTTGCGGCGGTCAAGGACGCGCTGACCGAGCAGAAGGAGCAACTTTTCGGCTATGAGGTGGACTTCGGCAAGGACGATCTGCTGAGCGGCAACGCCATGGTGGACCTTGCCTGGAGCGGAGACGCCATGTACGCGGTGGAAGAGAGTTGGTCGGACGAGTTGGAGGACTACGAGTTGGGCTATTACCTGCCGCACTCGACGGGTAATATCTGGTTCGACGGGTGGGTGGTGCCCAAGACGCACGATCCGGCGCACCTCGACGCCATCAAGCTTTTCATCAACTACCTCAACCGTCCCGACGTGGCGGCAGCCAATCTGTTGGAGATAGGATACTCCTCCGCTGTCAAAGCGGACGTGATACGTGACGACGTCGACGCCAACGCGGTGCTCGCCGAGGGGTACAACGTGTACGCACCCGAGTTGTGGGAGGTAGAAGGCAGCGCGGAGGAGTGCGACTTCGCCGACTGGGATGAGTTCGAGTTGTATTTCTTCGAAAATGCCTATCTTGACGGCGACGAGACAGTCAGCTACGACGAGATCAGCCACAGCAACTGGCGTTACCCCTTCAGCGCGGCGGAATTGCCCGCGGACGATACGCGCTACATAGATACTCTGGGCGTTATGCGCGACTTCGGCGACAAAAACCACGACGTGGTGACGGCATGGAACTACTCGCGTTCGGCAGGAGTGAATGCCTTGCCCGTGCTGGGCTGGACGGCACTTGCCATCGCCGTAGCGGCGGGCGCGGTGTGCCTTGTGATATGGCTCAAGAGGGTCAGAAGCCACAATGTACGCCTGAAATAGACACGTGTAGCGGAAAATTGACTCAATAGGGTTGTACAAACGGCGCATTTGTGTTACAATATCAAGAGTAACTACCTCATACTCACACAATGCGCAAAGCGTTAAGCATCATTGAGAGGCAGCAATGAAGATATTACCCAATGCTCTTAAATCGGAAAATATAAACGGCAGTTTTTGTATCGACGGCGACGCGAAGATATACTCTGAGGAGGAATTTACTTCGCAGGCACGACGTTTCGGCGACCTCGTATACGAAAACTGCGGTTTTCGTTTGCAGGACACGGCGGACATACAGGAGGCGCAGATCATCTTCGCCAAAGACGCCGCGTTGGCGGATGAAGGCTATGTCATCATGATAAGTCAAGGCGTGGCGACGGTGACTGCCGCTACGGACAAGGGCGCATTTTACGCGGTGGAGAGTCTGCGCCAGATACTCGACCTGCACGCAGGGCAGGAGCGTATATATTGCAACGACGGCTATGTCGAGGACAGCCCGAGGTTCCCGTATAGGGGGTTCATGCTGGATATAGCGCGGCATTACTTCGATCTGCCCCTTCTCAAGCAGGTAGTTGAGTTGATGTCGCAGGTCAAGTTGAATGTATTGCACCTTCATCTGACGGACGACCAGGGATTTCGCTTGCAGATAGACAAGTACCCGTTGCTCACCGAGATAGGCGGCAAACGCGCCGGTAGCGAAGTGACCGGTGAAGACGGCGAGAGCTACATAGACGACATACCTCACGCGGGATACCTGACCAAGAATGACGTGCGCGAACTGGTGGCATACGCCGCCGAGCGCAAGGTGGAGATCGTTCCGGAGATAGACCTACCGGGACACATAGCCGCCGCGCTGGCTGCCTATCCCGAGTACAGTTGCACGGGCGCAGTGACTGAGGTGCGGCGCAAGTGGTCTGCCGCCAAGGACATACTGTGCGCAGGCAATGACGGCGTGTATACATTCGTAGAGGATATACTGGACGAGGTATGCGAACTGTTCCCGTCGAGATATATCCATCTGGGCGGTGAGGATACAGCCAAGGACAGATGGTGCAATTGCAAACTGTGCCGTGAGCGCATGTCCGAGCTGAAACTGGACTCCTTCGAGCAGTTGCAGACGTATATGATAGAGGTATTTCGCAAGCACCTCGAGAGTAAGGGCAAGACGGTCATCATACGCAATGACGGCGTGACTCAAGACACAGACGAGCGCGTTGTCAGTCAGGTGTGGACGCCTGTCAAGTTGCGGCGTGCCGCGCGTGAGGCGCATGTCGGTAGACAGATAATAGTCTCGCCGCGCAGCAGGGTGCACTTCAATCACGGATACAATATTATCCCGCTCAAGCGCACTTTGCGCGTCAATCCGTACCGCTCGGTCAAGAAAGCCGACCACAACCTCGTGCTGGGCATAGAGGGTGCGCTCTGGACGCAGCATGTGGACAGCGAAGAGCAACTCTTTTTCCACCTGCTTCCGCGCTTGGATGCATTGGCGGAGTGCGCCTGGAGCAAGCGGCACAAGGACTTTTTGCCGAGATTGCAGAAGCGGCTTGCCTACTATGAGCAGGAAGGATTGAACTACAACAGAAAATTCGTGCGGAAGGCGGTAAAAAAGCCCGTCGAACCGCAACAGGGAGATACATTATGAAGAAAATCGGAGTACTGACAAGCGGCGGTGACAGTCAGGGAATGAACGCCGCGATATACGCTGTAGTGCGCAGTGCGCTCGGCAGCGGACTCACGGTATACGGCATACGCAACGGTTATAGTGGACTTATCGCCGGTCAGGCGGAGTTGATGGACGCCAAGTCTGTCGAAGGGATCATCCATCGCGGCGGTACGGTACTGGGTACTGCGCGTTGCCCCGAGATGATGACGGACGCAGGCAAGCAAGCGGCGGCAGACAGTATATCTCGGTTGGGGATAGAGGGCCTCGTAGTCATAGGCGGAGACGGAAGTTTTCAGGGCGCGAAGGCACTGAGTACCGGTTACGGCGTGAAGGTGATAGGTATTCCGGGCACTATAGACAATGACTTGGGATATACCGACTATACGCTGGGCTTTGACAGTGCTGTTGCGGTCGTGGTCAACAGCATCAACATGCTGCGTGATACCATGTCTTGCAATGACCGCACATGCGTAGTGGAAGTCATGGGACGCGACTGCGGAGATATAGCGGTATTTGCCTCTGTGGCTTGCGGAGCGGAAGCGGTGTGTATACCGGAGAAAGGATACGATCCGCATGCGCTCGCTACGCTCATAGAACGCAACGCGCTTGTCGGAAAGAAGGACAATATCATCATTGTGGCGGAGGGTATACGCTCGGACGGTACTCTGGACAAGGGACACGAGGCGGACAAGGTGATGAATGGAATACTGCATTACCTGCCCGACTTGAATATTCGCAGTATATCGCTCGGACACCTGCAACGCAGCGGTGACGCCACGGTATATGATCGCAAATTGGGTATACTGATGGGCGATCACGCTGTCAAGTGTCTGCTGGAAGGCAAGACGGACAGAGTGATAGGCATACGACATGACGTCGTATTCGACGAGGATATGTTGACTGCGTTGGCAATACCCAAGACCTTTAACGAAGCCATGTATGCCCTTGCCAACAGCCTTGTACGTTACTGAGTGGAAAATATGCACTCAAACGGTTGCCAAACGGCTCCGTGCGGTGCTATAATATAATCAACAACAAATTCTTTGGGGCGTGGTGAGATTCCACACCGATAGTTACAGCCTATGAACACCTGAGTAAGGTGCCGATCGGGTGAAATTCCCGAGCCGACGGTATAGTCCGGATGAGAAAAGAATGCTAGATACTTTTCGTATGTATTTACGCCCTGAGATCGCTCGGGCGTATTTTTTTGCCCGAACTCGGGGTACGTCCCTGAGATACGTCGTCGAAAAAATTTTAAGGAGGTATCTATGGTGACTGATTTGTTGTGTTTGAGTGAGATAGGGGCGCAGTGGCTGGTGGCCTGCCTCTACATTGTGGTCGGGTTGCTCCTGGGAGCAGCCATATACCTCGCCGTCAAACGGCGCAAGGGCGTTAAGTCCGAGAAGGTGAGCGCGAAGGAATTTACATTCCGTTCTGTGACATATCTCAGCAAGATAGCACTATTTTCGGCAATGGGAGTTGTGTTGCTGTATATAGAATTCCCGATATTGCCGGCAGTGTCCCACCTGAAACTGAATGTGTCCGACGTCCCGAGTCTGCTGGCGGCATTTATGTTCGGACCCATCAGCGGAGTGACGGTGAATGCTGTCAAGGTGGGCGTATGCCTGCTGATACGCGGCACTTCGACGGGATTCGTCGGAGACCTGTCCAACTTGATAAGCGGCACCGTGTACGCTGCCGTGGCAGGATTCATCTATCTCATCGCGCGCAATAAGAAAGGCGCGATAGCAGCGTTGGCGGTGAGCAGCGGTATATTCTGCGCCGTTATGTGGGTATGCAACCAATATATGCTTATACCGCTTTTCGGTCTGCCTGAGGAGATGGTGACGCCGACGTTATGGTGGACTCTTTTGTTCAATGTGATCAAGACTACACTTACTTGCGTACTGACATTCTTCGTATACAAGCCACTGTCTCGTGCGCTGCATTGGCAGATACAGCCGTCAAAGAAAACGACGAAGCAGTCCGAGTCCGACGAGGCAAAAGCCGCGACACAGGAACCTACGCAAGCGGAGTCGGATGAACGGGCGTGACATTCAAGTACTTGCAATGGCGGGCGAAGTGTAGTACAATAGTAGTATGAATAAGTCAACGACTATCACAACGAGTACAGACGAGACAGAGGCCTTTGCCGAGGAGTTCGCCTCGACGCTCAGCGGCGGTGAGACGATACTGCTGTACGGGGAGCTGGGCGCAGGTAAGACCTACTTTGTCAAGGGCCTTGCGCGCGGATTGGGCGTCACGGATGAGGTGACAAGCCCGACATTTGCTTTGCACAATGTGTACGAAGGCAGGTTGCGCCTCAATCATTTCGATTTCTACCGCATAGAGAACAGCGAAGAGGTGGTCGTGCTGGGACTGGACGAGATATTCGCTCAACCCGGTGCGGTGTCCGCCATAGAGTGGAGCGAGCGTGTGACGGAGCTGCTTCCGTCGCATTGTATAAGTATACGTCTGACCAAGCTTGGTGATGATACACGTCGGATAGAGGTGGAAAGATGAATATACTGTATACGGACGCTACCACAAGCGATATAGTGGCGGCAGTCATAACAGATAGCGACTTGTATGTTGCTCCGCCAACGGAGGGTAGCAGTATGCGCGGAGATATGCTGTGCGTCAGGGTGCAAGAGGCACTGGACATAGCAGGGTTGACTTTCGAGGACATTGACTGCTATGCCTGTTGTGTAGGACCGGGCAGTTTCACCGGTATACGTATAGCGATAGCAACTATGAAGGGCTACCATACAGTGCATCCGAAAGGGTACCTCTCCGTCACTTCGTTAGAAGCGATCGCTTGCTCGGACGTGTGCGGCAACAGACAGCGTGCCGTCGTGGACGCCGGCAATGGCTTTTATTACTACGACAGTGAGACAGGAGTGTCGGATAAGGTCATTTCCTACGATGATCCGCGTACTGAGGATGCAGGACGCGGAAGCGGATTCCAATTTGTGGACGGTGCGGCGAAGATCTTGCGCCGCAAATCGGGCGAATGTGAGACTTCGCTCAAACCATTGTACATAAGACGCTCGCAGGCAGAGGAGAACCGCAAATGATTGTAGAAAAGTTGGATTTTTCCATGCCTACGGTATTCCAATTGAACAAGATAGAAAAGGAGTGCTTCGGAAAGGACGCCTGGACGGTATCCAATCTTATCGGCGAATTTCACAATGAATTCTCGCATCTTTTTGCATATAAGGATGGAGATAGGATAGTGGGCTATATTTGTGTACGTATCATGTACGAAGAGGCACAGATATGCAATATTGCGGTGTTGCCGGATTATCGTAGGCAGGGTATAGCAACACAACTGTTGGCGACAGTAGAAGACTTTTCCAAGGTACAAGGCTGTGAGAGGATGGAATTGGAAGTCAATACCGAGAATGCCCCCGCAGTGGCAATGTACCGCAAGTGTGGTTTCCAAGTGGCGGGTACTCGTGCGAACTTCTATAGGCGTACCAAGCGTTACAGTAGCAGAGATGCTTATACTATGATCAAGCCACTTACCGATGAACCATCTGAGTGATTTCTTTGAAAGTACAAAGGTAATACGACTAATAAAATTCTTTCAATCAGGATCGTTGCAGACTTTATGATCGCGGCGGTCTTTTTTTTATGCAATGTGAACATTTGTCGGATCGTGGCATAAAATAGGTATGTAGCGACAGGAGGTGAGAGTGTACTACGTACAGAAAGGCACAAGCGGCGATGCGATACTGTGGCTGCATGGCTGGGGTTGTGACGGCAGTATATTCCTGCCTATAGCAGACAAAGTAGATGGACGAGTGCATTACCTTCCCGATCTCAGCGGATTCGGAAGAACACCCGCGCCACCTGTGCCGTATTCTGTAGCGGACTATGCCGATGAAGTGTACCGTTTAATACTTGCAAATAAGTTGACGGACGTACTCATCGTGGGACACAGTTTTGGGTGCCGTGTGGCTTTAGTCCTGGCGGCGAATCACCCCGAGTGTGTGTCGCGTATGCTTTTGGTATCACCTGCCGCGTTGCGCACATTTTCACTCAGGCGTTGGTGGCACGAGCGAGTATATAAGTGGAAGAAGCGGTTGGGACGGGTGGATTGCTCTCACGCAGGGAGAGATTGGCTGGAATGCGACGGCGTCATGCGCGGTACTCTTGTACGGGTCGTGAATGAGGATTTGTCCCGCTATGCAAAGCGAGTGTGCTGTCCGGTAGTCATAGTCAATGGTGATAGTGATACCGCCACGCCGCTCGTCCATGCCAAGAAGCTTTGCCGACTTATACCGCATGCGTCGTTAGTAACTATAGTGGGCGGACATTTTGCTTTTTTTCGCACTCCGCAAGCATTTGCACGTACGGTGGAGTGTATGGGAGAATGATTTTATGAGAGCGATGGACGTCGTGATGAGAATTATTGCAGCATTGGCACTGACGGTCGGTTCTGTAGAGTGTGTGCGAGTTTTGCAATTGGCAGGATATCGTCCAGAGAGGGGATACGCCAAAGTGCTGTTTTCTCCCTGCTATATTTTGTCATTGTTTGTACAGGGCGGCGCAGTGGCATTGGATCTGATTTTCAGATGGGGCGGATATGTTTCAGTAGGCTTGTATGCGGTGTACGCAGTTGCGTTGTGCTGTATCCGACGAAAAACTCCACTGCATATAACTAAGCGTGCAGTGCGTTTGTTCATGGCGGAAGGTGCCATTCTGTGCGTTCTATGTGTGTTCGTGTGTTGCACTTGGTGGCTGTGGCTGTTGCCGGTGATCGTATTGCTTGCTTGGCTTATTACTCTGCCTGTGGAGTATGCCATAGGTGAGTATTACATTCGCCGAGCGCAGCACAAACTTTCCGATAGCGGTGTGACGGTCATAGCGGTGACCGGCAGTTACGGCAAGACTTCCGTCAAGGATATGTTGGCAACTTTACTTGACGACTGTTTATGTCCCGAAGGCAGTTGCAATACTCCGCTGGGTATTGCGGCATATATCAACCGCACGCAGTTGAATAAGCGATATCTCGTGTTGGAATTCGGTGCGCGCAGGCGAAAAGATATAGCGCGATTGTGCAGACTGTATTCGCCGAGATACGGTATAGTGACGGGCGTATGTGCTCAGCATTTGGCAACCTTCGGAAGTCTTGAAAACGTGATCGCTGCCAAACGCGAACTGGTGGAGTGTCTGCCTGAGAATGGCCTATGTGTGCTCAATGCTGCAGATGAAATTGCTCGCGGATACATGCAGAGCGGGCAATGTGATAAAATCTTGTCTGATGCGGTACATATCGAGAGGCAAAGCGTAGACCTTGACGGTACACAGTTGGTCGTTCATTGGGAAGGGACGCATTCTGTTGTACACTTACCGCAGATATCCGACTATATAGTTGACACGTTTGCCATTTGTATCACGCTTACGCTTGGCTTGGGACAGAGTCTCAATCGGACGCTCGCTCGTGTGCCTTATATACGTCAGACACCGCACCGTATGGAAGTGCGACGTGCGGACGGATTTCATATAGTGGACGACAGTTACAATGCGGGCGAAGCGGGAGTGCTCAGCTGCTGCAAAACGCTGGACGTATTTGACTGCCCAAAGGCTGTTATCACACAGGGTATAGTGGAGTGCGGCAAAGCGCGACGCAACATGAATGTGTCATGCGGCAGGCTCTTGGGTGGTAGTTGTGATGTCGCGGTGGTCTTGGGGCGCAATGCGAGATATTTACGTGAGGGATTGGAGTCTGTGCACTGCAGGGTACTTTCTGCCCGTTCGCTTGATGAGGCAGTACGCTTGGCAGTACCCTTTGCTATGGGAGGTTTGTTGCTCTTTCAAAATGATTTGCCCGACAGCGTCGGGCTTAACTGAACAAGACGAGGTGAATACAATGAGTGGATCGATAAACCGCACGGTAGCGGTCATATACGGCGGCAAAAGTTGCGAACATGATATATCTGTCATCACAGGATGCTTGGCGAAGGGATACTTTGGAACGGATATTGTGAGTATTTACATAGACAAAGATAACCGTTTTTATCTTGTCGGTAATGATTGGACTCCGAGAGCACATCTCGAACGCAAAGGTAAACCGCTTATTTTTTTGACGGGCGAAAGTTCAGTAGCGGTAGTACGACGCAGAAAGCTGGAAAAGATACCTATATATGCAGCAGTCAATTGCTGTCACGGTCTGAATGGTGAGGACGGTTGTATTGCCGCACTTTGCAGACTTGCCGAGATACCGTTGGTGGGATCCGACTTGGCTGCCGGTGCAGTGGCGATGGATAAAGATCTTTGTAAGCGAGTGCTCTCTTCCTACGATTTTCCGACAGTAGAGGGAGTGACAGTGACAAGTGTGCAACCGGCATTTGAGTTCGCACGCACGCATTATCCGGTTATCGTCAAACCGACATTGCTCGGATCCAGCATAGGTGTATCTGTAGCACGTGACGATGCGCAACTAGCTGCTGCCGTGGACAATGCTTTGCATTATTGTCCAAGAGTACTTGTTGAGCGATTTGTAGATTGTGTAGAGTACAATTGTGCTGTCATGCACGTCGGTGGTGAAGTAGTTACAAGTCGGGTGGAAATGCCCGTGACAGCGCACGAATTGCTTACATTTACAGACAAGTATATTGAGGGCGATGCTCCATCGAAAGAGGTGCCCAAGGATATTGCCAAAACCGTACAAGCCATGACGGCGGATATATATGAGACAATGAATTTCAAAGGAGTGGTGAGAGTGGACTTTCTTTATGATAAAAACAGCGGCAGACTATACGTCAATGAAATAAATACTACTCCGGGTTCTCTTGCCTTCGGACTGTGGCAGGGTGAATACTCGCGCACGCGTTTTGGCGAGGCACTAGTCGACCAGGCAGTGTCGGACTATCGTCAGATGCAGTCCTTCACCTATGTATTCCCTTCCTCCGTACTTGACGGCGGCACAGGGAATAAGCGCGGTACAAAATAACCTTTACTATGCTCTTGCAAAAGGGTACGCAGGCGTGTCAGGGTCAGGCGCGGATTGAAGAATTCACTTGCCGCCACCATTTGCGCCGGTACTCTTGACGTAAGTTTGTCGAATATGACTGATAAGTCGAATTCCTCTGTGCAGTCGTATTTCACTTGTTTGTCCTCCTCTTGTTTTTCTGGATATATTTTATCATACTATATATGACAATATGCTGTCAGTGTTTTTCAATTTTTTCGGAAAATTTTGTTTAAAACTTGACAATATATTGTCAGTGTTTTATAATGTTTGCATTGAATAATATTCACTCGCGTCCGGATATATGCTACAATGACGATAGGTTCACTCAAAAGAAAAGATACCGTTGCGCAAAAGCCGATGCGAATAATTCAGGAGGAATATATGCAGATATCTGTATTGGTAGGCATGCTGTCCACGCTGTTGTCGGCGGACGATATTGTGACGGCTAATGAGTTGGCAAAGAAGTACGAAATATCCACTCGCTCTGTTTACCGATATATAAGCATACTGTCGGAGAGCGGTGTTCCCATAGAGAGTGTGCCGGGTAGAGGAGGCGGCTGGCGTGTGATGCAGAATTATAAGCTGAAAGCTACGTATTTCACCCCGGAGGAGTACGAAAGAGTCATGTTCAGCTTGCAAAGTTCTACATTGCAGGACGACGTTACCAGGCATGCAGTATTGAAATTGAGCGGATTGCAGCGTGCGCACAGGAGTGCCGCCATACTTAAAAGCGATCAATTTATCGTAGACGGAGGCGATAGTATATTGGGTGAACTGGTCAATATCGTTTCCGACTGCATCAGGCAGCATAAGTTGTGTCATATAGAGTACCACTCCAAGGAGGGAGTGGACTCTGTACGTGTTATCGAACCTTATTGTCTCATTCTCAAAGACGGTGCATGGTATGTATACGGATTTTGCCGTCTGCGTAGAGACTTTCGTTACTTCAAGATATCCCGCATAGTGAGGTTGGATGTCGGGGACAGATTCAGTCCGCGTCCCTACGATGGTGTGGACAGCAGCGTCATCAAGACGGACGTGTTGAAGGGTAAGGAAATGTGTGAAGTTTTGTTGTCGGTACAGAGCAGTTCCCTCGCCGATTGCGAAGAGTGGTTGGGCGTCAATTCTGTAGTGAAGTTGGGCGAAACGTTCCTTGCCAAGGCTACTCTTCCTTATGATGAGATGCTCATCAACAAGATACTCTCGCTTGGCGGTGGTGTGCGTGTCGAGAAGCCTCAACGCCTTCGTCGGGCGGTGATAGAGCGGTGCCACATTATAGAGGCTAATAACGCCGATGATTAGGTGAATAACTCAAAAGTATCTCTGCGGCTCTTTCCGTGCCGTAGAGATTTTTTTGTGCACGTTGATGCGTCCAAATGGCATTTCGATTGTCATAAGCGGCACATATCGCCGTATACAGTCCTGCAATATGTTCCTCATCCAGCGTGAAGCCGCAGCCGCGTGAAGCGAACCACGCGGCATTTTGGCGTTGCTCACCCCTGGAACCGTGGGTCAACGGTACTGCTACGAAAGGCACTCCGCACAACGTCAATTCTGCCAACGTCGTGCTACCTGCTCGTGTCAGGCATACGTCTGCCGCAGCCAGCAGATCAGCCATCGCGTCGGAATACTCCGCCTCATGCACATGTCGACATCCGGTACTTTTGCCTTTGCCTGTCAGCATGAATATGTCGAAACGTTCTGCCAATTTCGGGCAGGCGCATACCGCTTCATTCAGTGCGACGGCACCGAGACTGCCGCCCGTCACAAGCAGTATGGGCCTATTACCGTCAAACCCCATAGCGGCAAGTCCTCTTGCTCTGTCTCCGTGCAGCAACTCCTGACGTATGATGACGCCCGTCACTTCGGCGTGTTTATCACAAGGAAAAGCCGACAGGTAACGAGAAGCAAAATGAGAGGCTATTTTATTCGCCAAGCCCACCGAGAGGTCGCTTTCATGTATGACGGTGGGGATGCCGAGTTTGTGCGCTGCTAACACTACCGGAAGGCCGACATAGCCGCCTTTACTGAATACAACGTCAGGTTGTAAACGTCTAAGGTGCGTGCGTGCCTGTCGGACGCTTTTGATGAGGCGAAAAGGCAGAAGTAGGTGGGATAGCGACATGTTCCTGCGCAATTTGTAAGCATTGATGGTGCAGTATTCTCGTATTTTACCGCTATCTATCAGCGGCTGAATGAGTATGCGTTCAATTCCGTCTGTACCTATATAGTACATGTCCTCTTCCAGCATGTTTATGAGTGCAATATTTGGCGTCACGTGACCCGCCGTGCCGCCGCCTGCAAATACTATCTTCATGGTCTTAGTATATGTCGTAGGGGTAAGATTATTTGCCTGTGTGTTGACTTTTTGACGTAAAGTGGGTACAATAAATACATACATTACTCATGGGAGCAAGATATATGAATATGAGTAGATTTACCTCGCATGACGGCAGAGAGGTACAATTGTATATATGGGACGAAGTGACGGCTCCGAGAGGCGTGGTCAAGATAGCGCATGGCATGGCGGAACACTCAATGCGGTATGATGACTTTGCGCGTTTTCTCAATGAGCATGGCTATATAGTAGTTGCAAACGATCACCGCGGACACGGCTTGACGGCAGAAGCCAACAGCCTCGGCTACGAAGAGGGGGATATGTTTGGCAACAATGTGCATGATCAACTGTGTATACTCGAGAATTTACGTAAGAAATATAACTTGCCGTTGTACCTGATGGGACATAGTTACGGCAGTTTCGTGGTGCAGTCTGCGATGGAACAACATCCGGACGCCGACGGATTTATACTGTGCGGTAGCAACTACATCAAAGGCCTTAGTTTCACGGCATGCGGGGTGGTGGCGCGCAGTAATTGCCGTCATAAGGGCGGAAGGTATCCCGCCGCTCTCATAGAGAGATTGTCCTTCGGCACGTACGGAAAGCGTTTCAGTGAGAGTAAAAATGCCTGGCTCAATCGTGATGCCCAGGAAGTAGCCAAGTACGATTCCGACAGCTATTGCGGATTCACCTGTTCGGCCAACTTTTATCGTAGTTTTATGGCGGGTATTGGACCTCTGTATAAGAAAGAAGCATATTCAGAGATAGATACGACCAAACCGTTGCTAATTATAGCGGGAAGTGATGATCCTGTGGGTAACTACGGCAAAGGCGTCAGAAAACTCGCCAAGTTTTACACCGAGCGCGTAGGCGTTTCCGACGTCACGTTGCATCTGTACGACGGTGCGCGGCACGAGATACTCAATGAAACCAACAAAGAGCAAGTATACGACGATATCCTGCTCTGGTTGGATGCATATACCGCTCCTGTGGATCAGACTCGAAACGGCAGGAAACGTCGGTAACTCTTCGACCGGTTTTATGCTTTTGTTTATGTAATATTCGGATAACGAGAATAATGTATTTGATGGGCTGTCGCGTGGATAATATTCACTTACGACAGCCTTTTGCTTTATTTCAAAGTCATCATCCGAATGATATGCTTGGAAACTACGGCGTCACAAAGGATCGGACCCTTGATTGACGCTGCGACCCTGTTTTTATGCATTTTCCTACAAAATATGCATAAATATACGACAGCTCTGAATAAAAATACTTTTCAACGTTTAATTATACAAAATATTCTGTATAAAGATATTTTCGTATATATTCGACGCCTTGAACGTGAATAAATATGAAAATATTCCTTGTATTCCGCGGCGGAATATGATATAATAAAAAAGTACGAGGCGACCCGTACAGTATACAGCGGAGGAAAACAAGTGAGCAAGACTTACGAAGCAAAAGACATACAAGTACTCGAAGGTTTGGACGCGGTGCGCATGCGTCCGGGCATGTACATAGGCACTACTGGACGGCAGGGGTTGCATCACCTGTTGTGGGAGATAGTAGACAATGCCGTCGACGAAGCAAGCAACGGATTCGCCGACAGAGTGGAAGTGACATTGCATACAGACGGCTCTGTGACTGTGACAGACAACGGCAGAGGTATACCGGTGGACGAGCATCCGCAACTGAAGATATCCGGCGTGGAAGTGGTATTCACACAACTGCATGCGGGAGGTAAATTCAACAACGAAAATTATGCTTTTTCCGGCGGTTTGCATGGCGTGGGAGCCAGCGTCACTAATGCATTGTCCACTTGGTTGACCGTGACGGTCAAGAAGGACGGCTATGAATACGTTCAGCACTTCCACAGCCCTGAAGTAGACGGCAAGGTACTGTCCGGCATTCCGCAAGATCACTTGACCAAGGTAGGCAAGACGGACTTGCACGGTACTACAGTGACCTTCCTTGCCGACGCACGTGTATTCAAAAATATACAGATGGACTATGAGGTCATACATAAGCGTATCAAGGAACTTGCTTTTTTGAACAAAGGTATTACCTTCGTGCTCACCGACGAGCGTGGCACGGACGATGAGGGCAATGTCAAAAGCGAAACGTTCTGCTATAACGGCGGACTCAAGGACTTCGTCATATACCTCAACGAAAACAAGGCTCCATTGCATTTGACGCCGTTGTATTGGAGTGGAAAAAACGAAACGCTGCAACTTGAGTTTGCATTTCAGTATACGACCAACTATACGGAAAACCTGATAAGTTACGTGAACAACATACCCACAGGCGAAGGCGGCATGCACGAGACGGGACTGAAAACGGCAATGACGAAGGTATTCAACGACTATGCGCGCACGAAGGGATTTTTGAAGGCAAAAGAAGATAATCTCTTGGGCGAGGACTTCCGTGAGGGTATCACTCTGGTCATGTCGGTGAAGATGGCGAATGTACAATTCGAAGGGCAGACTAAGACCAAGCTGGGCAACGTTGAAGCGAAGGTGGCGTGCGAGGCGTTGGCTACGGAAGCGTTTACTCAATTGCTGAACAAGAACGGCTCCGACGCCGAGACTATTATTAAGAAATCTATAGCCTCTGCCAAAGTGCGTGAAGCAGCTCGCAAAGCAAAAGAAGTGACGCGTCAAAAAAACAGTATATTCAATAGTACACTGGTAGGCAAATTGGCTGCGTGCACCGGCAGAGACGCCTCAAAAAACGAACTTTTCATTGTCGAGGGTGATAGTGCCGGTGGCAGTGCCAAACAGGCGAGAAACAGGCGTTTTCAGGCTATTTTGCCTCTGCGCGGCAAGCCGCTCAACGCCGAGCGCAAGCGCATAGACCAAGTATTGGCAAATGAAGAAATACGTTCGCTTATCAATGCACTGGATACGGGAATAGGAGAAGAAGACTTCAATATCGACGATCTGAAGTATGACAAGATCATCATCTTGTCCGATGCGGATCAGGATGGTGCGCATATCCGTGCGATATTACTTACATTCTTTTTCCGCTATATGCGTCCGCTCATCACGGATGGGCATGTGTACATAGGTATGCCGCCATTGTACAAGATATCCAAGAAGGACAAGGTGCGCTATGCATACGACGACTACGAATTGCAGGAGATAGTAGGAGAATTCGGCAGAGGGTACGATCTGCAACGTTACAAGGGCTTGGGCGAGATGAATGCGGAGCAGCTGTGGGAGACGACGATGAACCCTGAAACTCGTACGCTCATGCGCGTGACGATAGAGGACTTCTCGGAAGCCGAACGCATGGTTACTACCCTGATGGGAGATCAGATAGACGCGCGCAAAGCATACATTACGGATAACGCCGATTTCAACAAGGACAACGACGCCTTGTTCGACAAGTTGGTATAGCGAGGTACACAGATGAGTCAGCAACAGGATATATTTGATCTGGAACACAGCGAGATAACCAAGATGGAGGATGGCAGCAATCTGCTCACCAAGCCTATGGAAGTGGTGATGCACGAGTCCATGATGCCATACGCGGAGCACGTCATACTCGACCGCGCTCTTCCCCGTGTGGAGGATGGCTTGAAGCCTGTCCAACGGCGTATACTTTACTCTATGTACGAGCAGGGCAACACCCCCGACAAACCGACCCGCAAGTCGGCGCGCATTGTGGGTGACTGTATGGGACGTTACCATCCGCACGGAGACAGCAGTATATACGATGCAATGGTGCGTATGGCTCAGCCTTTTGCCATGAATGTGCCGCTTATCATAGGACAAGGAAATTTCGGCAATATAGACGGCGACTCGGCAGCAGCGATGAGGTACACCGAAGCGAAGCTGTCCCCCTGTGCACTGGAATTACTGAGAGATATAGAAAAGGATACGGTGCGTTGGTCGCGAAACTTTGACGATACCACCAAGGAACCGGACATGCTACCGGGCAGGTTTCCTAACCTGCTTGTAAACGGTGCCACAGGTATAGCGGTGGGCTTGGCTACCAATATTCCTCCGCACAACTTTGCCGAGGTCATAGATGGTACGATAGCATACATAGACAATCCTCGTATATCCCTTGCAAATATGATGAAAATCATCAAAGGTCCCGATTTCCCTACGGGCGGACATATAATACCGGGCGATGGACTTCTGTCTGCATATGACACAGGCAAGGGCAAGATCACGATTCGTGCACGCATGCACATAGAAACTGCACCCGGTGACAGGCGTAATATCGTCATTACCGAGATACCTTACGGACTGAGCAAGGCAGACATGCTTATACGTATAGCCGCTCTCAAGGACGAGAAGAAGGAAATGTTCGCAGGGATCTCTGAGATAGTGGACGAGAGCGACAAGGAAGGAATGCGTGCTGTTATCAAGCTACGCAAGGATTGCGATGTGCAGCAAGTGATCAAAAACCTCTTCAAGTACTCGCAACTTGAGATGAGTTATGGTATCAATATGGTGGCGATAGCCGATGGCAAACCGCAACTGATGGGCTTGTTGGATATTATAGCCTACTACGTAGCCTATCAGCGCGATGTTATACTCAAACGCAGCAAGTACGAACTGGAAGAAGCCAAAGAGCGTGCGCACATATTGCAGGGCTTGGTCATAGCGGTCAACAATATCGATGAGGTGGTGCGTATTATCAAGAATGCGGCTTCTACAACCGACGCGCGCAACAAACTTCGTGAACGTTTCGACCTGTCCGAGCGTCAGGCACAGGCTATACTCGATTTGCGTCTTGCGCGTCTCACGCGGTTGGAGGTCAACAAGCTTGAGAATGAACTGCGTGAATTGGAACGCACGATAGCACGGCTGAATGTCATCATCAACAGCCGTAGGGAGCAAATGGAACTGATCAAGACGGAAATGCTTGCGCTCAAACGAAATTACAAGTCTCCGCGCCTGTCGGAGATTTGCAAGAGTGAAGAAGATGCAGTCATACCCAGTGAGACGGATGAAAAACCGATAGAGACTGTAGTTGTAGGTATTGCTGCGGATTATACCATCAAGCGTATACCGAGCAAGAACTTCAATATGTCCCAAAAAGACGCCATAGGTAGCAGCACTGCCGAACTGCTCACTCGCGCCATAGAGACCAGAACAGACGTCAATGTTATGTTTTTCAGTAATCTCGGCAATTGCTTCCGTATCAAGGCGGGTGACCTGCCCGAGATACGTTACAGGGATAAGGGTGTGACGCTCAGCCATATTTTCCCGGAAGCACAGACGGGCGAGACGCCTGTAGCGGTATTTGCTCAAAACTCCGACGAAGTGAGCGGACAATTGCTCTTATTCTCGCGGCAGGGTATGATCAAGCGCAGCGATTGGAGTGAGTACCAACTGCTCAAATCGGTATTCCAAGGATACAAGGGTAAGGACGGCGACGAGATATTCCGCGTGGAGATCATGCGTGAAAATACCGACATATTCTACGTGACCAACCGCGGCGGCTGTACGCGTTTTGATCCAAATGAGGTACCGGTGCAGGGTAGAGTAGCAGGCGGAGTGCACTGCATCAACCTGTCCGACGGAGAGTACGTCGTGTTTGCAGGTCAGGTGGACAAGGACAAGGGCGAAATGGTACTTGTTACCAATAAAGGCTTCATGAAACGCCTTCCTGTCACTGAGATAGCACGCCATGCGCGCAATTGCAAGGGTGCTAAGGGTATAGAGTTTGGTACCAACGGCAATCAGGTCGTATTTGCCGATTACGTGAATGGTGCACACTTCAAGATGGCAGTCTACGATCGTGCCAATACCTTGGTGGTAGATAGTGCAGATGTCAGCGTGGAAAACAAAAATCATAAGGGACGTCTGCCCGGCGGCAAACGCGGCGGCATAGCGGTGGAACGAGTGATACGCTATTGCACCGGATCGAGCAAACAATAAATCATTGACCTAAAACATAGGCAGAATATGCCGCTTTTCGCTCGATAGTTCGAAACCAGTGCGGACAGTGGTTTGTCCATCAAAACAGTTTTCGCTTTAATTTGATCAAAAACGAGTTCTCGCCACACTTTATCAAGTGTGGCGAGATCGTTATATTTTTTAATAAAACATTTATTAAGTAACTATCGACAGATCCGAGTACTTATTACCGAGCGATGTGTGCGGATAAAGAGTAGATCGGTTTACCGTCGGCACGGAACTTGGTCTCATATTCTGTTGCGGGTTCTGTTTCGGACAGAGGTGTATCTGTATTGATTTCGCTAACTATGAAATTGTTTTCGAGGAAACTTTCTGCAGACCAGGTGATAAAGTCACAATTATCTGTTTTTTGCGTCACATATCCGTCGTCCGTCAGCAGATCGCGATACAGCTCGAGAAAACGTGCGCTTGTAAGACGGCGATTGGCGTACGTTTTTTTTGGAAATGGACAACTGAAATTCAGCGCGATACGTTGTGCGCAGTGTTTCGGTAGCCAATAGCCCAGGTTTTCTGCGCGTACATTGGCAAAACGAAGATTGTTTACGCCTGCGGCTTTGGCTTGTTCACCTGCCGCCACTATCACATTAGACAACTTCTCCACAGCGAGAAAGTTTGTGTAGGGATACATTTGCGCCATACCTATCGACCAGGCTCCCTTGCCACAGCCCAATTCAAGTACTATGGGTCGATCGTTGCCGAATATGTTGTGTAAGTCCATACGCAACGCCTGTTTTTCTTTCTCCGACAATTTGTAAAAATAATCTCCCTCGCGTGCTACTATCAGGTCTGAAACCTGAGCGATACGCTCTTCGAGATGTTTTTTCAGTCTCATACGCATAGGTTTAGGTTCCTTTTATTTGCATAAGTACTATAATTGTTTCAGTTACGAGGGGCGAGAGAAGCAAGCCAGAGGTCCGGACACGCGTCGGAGGGCATACGTAGACTGTACTTCGACAGATCTACCGAGCCCAGTCTTACACTGTCAGGGGTACAACTACGTTTGAATTGTTGCGAGAAGAATCGGCGAATGAAAAATTCCAACCAATGTCTTATCGTCTCGGGAGAATATTTTCCCTCAAAGGAGAGACAAGCGAGTTGTAATACTTTGTATGGCGTGAAACCTTTGCGTACCATCATGAATAGGAAATAGTCGTGCAATTCGTACGGTCCTACGCTCTCTTCGGTGATCTGGGAGATATTGCCTTTACTGTCCGGCGGTAACAACTCGGGACTTACCGGCGTGTCTATGATATCCGTCAGCGTATTTGCAAGTGCTACGTTGGCACCGGCATTGTCGCGGCAGTAGCACAGCAACGTCTTTACCAATGTTTTCGGTACTGAGGAGATGACGCTATACATACTCATTTGATCGCCGTTGAAGGTGCTCCAACCCAGTGCCGCTTCGCTCATGTCTCCGGTGCCTATCACCAGCCCGCCTACGGCGTTGGCTATATCCATCAGTACCTGTGTACGTTCGCGCGCTTGAGCGTTTTCGTATGTCACGTCAGTGACGTCCAGCGGATGTCCTATGTCTTTCAGGTGTTGCGTGACAGCGGCAGATATGTCTATCGTCCTCAGCTCCGTTCCCAGTGCCTCGCACAATGCGACTGAGTTATGCAATGTACGCTTTCCCGTCCCAAAGCAGGGCATCGTTACGCCCAATATATCAGAGGTGGGGCGGCATGCCTTTTTTAATGCGCGTACACATACCAGTAGTGCCAGTGTGCTGTCGCTTCCGCCGGATATGCCTATTACCAGCCGCTTGGCGTGTATATGCTCTATACGCTTGACCAGTCCATAGGCGAGTATGTCGAGAGCGCGTTCGCATACGCGCGCACGTTCCGACTTTGTGGGTACGAATGGCATAGGATCATACACGCGTTCTGCTTTGCCGTAAGTCAATGCAAAGTGTACTATCGTGTAGTCGGACACGGTAGAGTTGCCGGTGAGTCTTGCACGTTCATTTTGAATGAAATCAAAGTCGGCACAGCACTCGGCAAGTCCTTCGCCGAACGGCTCCGACTCGGCGATACATTCTCCGTTTTCGCATATCATATTGTGCGCAGAGTATACTGTAGCAGAAGTGGACTCGGACATCCCCGCCGAGCAATAGGCATATATTACGCCGCACTTAGCAGACTGTATCTCTACCATCTTCTTGCGGTAGTCCGCCTTTACTATGGTTTCGTTACTGGCGGACAGATTCAGTATAGCATTGGCACCTGCAGCAGAGTGAGATATGGATGGAGATCGCGCCACCCAAATATCTTCGCATAGTTCGACAGAGAAGGATACTTCCGGGTGTTGTGTGTCGGCGAAGAGCAACTTGTTGCCAAATGGCACCTTTTGATCGTAGAATTCCACAAGAATATTTTCTCCGCTGTATGCGCAGAAGTAGCGTTTTTCCATGAATTCATTGTAGTTAGGCAGATTCTGTTTTGGTACAAAACCAAGTACGCGCCCCTTGTGTACGACGGCAGCGACGTTGTACAACTTACCTTCTGCACACAGAGGTAGCCCTACTGCGTACAGTATATCCAACTCTTCCGTGCGTTCGCACAGCGTTCTCAGCCCTGCAATGGCACCGTTGCGCAATGTGTCCTGAAAGAATAGATCTCCGCATGTGTAGCCGGTGATGCACAATTCGGGAAGTACGGCTATGCGTACGCCTCTTCTGTCTGCAGCGGCAAGCAAGCGAGCCGTTTCGGTGACATTGGATCCTATATCCCCGACACGTATATCAGGCGTGATACAAGCCATCTTAACTAAACCGCTGAAGTGTACGTCCTCCTCTATCTCGACGGGTTGCATAAGCCACTCCACGCTGACGTCCAGCGCACGAGCCAACTTCTCCAGCTTCTCCGGTTTGATGCTCTTCAGCTCTCCGCTCATGATTTTGTTCACAGTACCTGCGGACAGTCCGCTTGACTGGGCTAATTGCGACAGAGTCATGCCTTTGCGTCTCTTTGCTTGGTTCAATCTGATTACAATGGGATCCATATATTTTCTCCTTGAATTATATGCTGTATATATTAGTTTACCACTTTAGGGATTTAAAAGCAACAGAAAGTGTAGATAAAATTATAAAAAAAATTATAAATCAATTGTTCACTCCTGCTATTTTATAACAAAGTGGTACCCAAATACGGCACGGGGGGGGGTATTGACAAATGAAACAGGAAGGTATAAAATTGGGTATAGTTAATGACGCGGAGGCAGAGTGATGGATAGCAGCGATAGACCCGTCAGGGACGGTGCGGCACTGTACAAGCGCGGAGTAGACATGATAGAAGGTAACGGCGTTGAAAGAGACGTCGAAAGGGGAGTGCATTGGCTCAAAGAAGCATCCCATCTGGGCAGTGCCGATGCACAATACTATATCGGACAGATGTATCTTGACGGCGTTTGGACCGTCGAGATGGAAGAGCAGGCTGAGGCAAGACGCCGTGCAAAAAGGGAAGGCGTCGAATACGAAAATATCCCCTCCCTCGTTTCCGAAGAGAAGGATACGCACTTACAAAATACGGAACAAGCCATAAAGTGGCTCTTGAGAGCCTCGGAAAGAGGTCACGCCGGCGCGGCATATTGCTTGGGTAGGAGAATATACGGTGATCCGGACTCTCCATATTGCGACAGGCGCAGGGCGGCAAATCAGTATATTCGTGCGGCGAAGAGCGGACACGCCGAGTCGCAATATCAGGCAGGAGTGTGTTATTACACCGGAGACGGAGTGCGTCGTAATCTGGCACAAGCCATGTGCATGTGGGCAAATGCCGCTGCCGCCGGGTATAAACTTGCAGAGATCATGCTACGTCAGATGGAAGAACATGCCGTGAGCATTATGGAAGAGACGTCCGAGACGGCAAAGGAAAAGGTGGAGCGTATACGCTTCGAGCAGATGGTGGACAGAGCCATGGAGGGCGACGCACAAGCGCAACGTCGGCTTGCCGATTACTATCGCACAGGCGGGACCTTCGGAGTGATATCTATAGAACCGGACGATGAAATGAGTGCTTATTGGGACAGCAAGGTCAATAGTCACTGAGCGCACATTGTCTACACTTTTTATGGGCGATCGTCTGTCGAGTTATATACATTGCTTGACGACATCAGTAAAAATTTGAATAAACAAAAAGACGGGAGTGATCACTTCCGCCTTTTTTGGCTCCCCGTGTTGGGTTTGAACCAACGACCCTCCGGTTAACAGCCGGATGCTCTGCCGCTGAGCTAACGAGGAATATTTATTTGCTTTTATATCCTACCACTCTGTACGTCTTTTGTCAATTATTTTTAACTATTTTTTCATATTGTGGTGCAATTATTTTTTTGTTTTGATCAGTTGGCTTACTCGCACGTCGCCGTGTGGACAAAATATGCATATTTTAGAAAATTTTTCAATATTATACACCAATAATGCTTATTTTTCGACAAAAATGTTTCGTTTTTGTTCTGATATATGCGTTATAATATAATTGCCCGGTGAGGTGGAGATATCAAGCAGATCATAACTACGGCACTGGTTGTGGCGGTATGCGTCGCCGTGATATGCGGTATGGGAGGATACGCACAGGTATATGCCGGCAGCAAGGAAGTACCTATATACAGTGTAGAACGCTCCGACAAGCGTGTCTCTATATCTTTTGATGCCGCTTGGGGTGCGGACAAGACTCGGCAGATTATGGATGTGTGCGATGCATACGGGGTCAAAGCTACATTTTTCCTTGTCGGGTTTTGGGTGGATAAGTATCCCGATCTTGTGGCGGAGATAGCGGCTCGCGATTTTGAGATAGGCACACATAGTGCTACGCATCCCCAGATGAGCAAGCTGAGTGAAGTGCAATGCAGAGAAGAATTGACCGGCAGTTGTCGCAAGATAATGGATATCACAGGCAAGGCTGTAGAACTTTTCCGACCGCCATTCGGCGACTATGACAACCAACTTCTGGAAGTGGCACGAGGGTTGGGATTGTATACGGTGCAGTGGAGCGTAGACAGTTTGGACTGGAAAGGACTTTCCGCACGTGAAATAGTCGAGCGTGTGCGCTGTGCCGAGAGCGGAGATATTATTCTATGCCACAACAACAGCGATCACATAGTAGAGGCTTTGCCGATCATATTGGAGTCGTTGAGACTCAAAGGATTGACGGTGGGCACTGTAGGGGAACTCATATACAAGCAAAACTACCGCATAGACCGCACGGGCAGACAGATACCCGACGCGGATACGGGAAGCAAGATATAGACTTACGATAGAGGTGTAGACCATGAACGAAAGCATAGACATGAACAACAGAGTCACATTGGCAGGCAGAGTGGTGCAAGCACCGGAATATTCGCACGACTTGCACGGAGACAGGTTTTACGACATGCGGCTGGCAGTGCCCAGACTGTCCGGACAGGAGGATGTCATCCCCGTGACGCTATATGAGGATCAACTCCGTTCCGGCGACTTCGATATTGACTGCAAAGTCGCAGTGCAGGGACAATTTCGCAGTTATAATAAGCCCGTAGACGTTCACAAAAGCAAACTCATGCTGACGGTATTCGCGCGTAAGATACTGAGCTTTGATGAACACGTCAACGAGAATTCTCTCGAGATGACAGGTTATATCTGCAAACCGACAGTGTATCGCGTCACGCCTTTCAAGCGTGAGATCTGCGATATGTTTCTCGCAGTGAACAGACCCAACTACAACAGAAGCGACTACATACCCTGCATAGTGTGGGGACATGCTGCTCGCTTTGCCGCTAATCTGTCCATAGGTACATGTGTGCAGATCAATGGACGTATACAGTCGCGAGAATACCAGAAAAAACTTCCCGACGATACTATAGACATCCGCACAGCCTATGAAGTTTCCGTATTCAAAATTTCTACTTTGTCAGACGGACGGACTTTGACAAAGACAGATGAAAGTGCGGGAAATACGATAGATTTTCGTGTGAGGTAGATAGATATCCGGTGCAGTCGCCGACAAGACGCCGACTCCATCTGCTCGGTGTGCTTGCATTATGTCCAAGTAACTTACGATCCGGTAGGGTTCTGAGGCGAGTTTTGATCCTGCTCATGTTGTTTTGCGGAATTATACGCTTTGAACCGGCTTTATATTTGGTGAACTTAAAACGTTAAAACTATGTAATGAGAACGAAAAATCATCTCATTATTCGATATTTTTATAACTGATCGTAATATGTCCTATTCCGAAAATCAAAGAAAATAATATAAGCGGGATTGACAGTATCATAATACCGCTGAACATAAAAATAACGGTGGGCGTTATGGAGAGCCAAAGCATTCTTGCCTTGCCGCGTCCCTTTCTATAAATTACCCATCCCAGCAGATACAAGGCGAGCAGCACTCCGTTTACAGATAAGTATACTATGAGCGCGTGCTCGAACCAAAAACCGAAGTAGGTGTGCGGGATATTGAAAATCATAAACGCCATGCAACCATAACGTCCGATTTGCTCTGCCGCAAGGATGACCTTATTGTCAAATCGATTTTCAAACGCGCCTTTATCGACTACCGCGATGATGATATTCGGTATCATGATGATTGCAACCGCAATCAAGCCGTAATAATTGAACCAACCCATAATCACTTTTTCCGGTGTGTGTCGCGCCTGCTATTAAAATTATCATTAATTGTCTCCGCCAAATTGAATTTACCGCTTTTTCACTTTCGGAATTGGCAGGTCGTCATACATTGCCTCAAACAAGCCTGTCAAAAAAGTCCTATCGTCCACATTGTCCACATTGAGCATCTCCTTTGCGCCTTCATACGGCAAGGAATACTCCGCTTGTGGCAAGTAGGATAGCGCGGATCTCACGGGTTTTACGAGCAATCTATCGTCGTAGATACCGCCGACAAGTTTACCGCGATAGTAGATCAGAAATTCACCCATCATAGGTTTGTAGGTTATGTCCTTTAAGTCGGATAGTTGCTCTAAAATGAAATTCAGATATTCTTTACTTGACGGCATGATCCCTCCGCTAAATCTTAATCTATTTTTCTATTTTTTTCCCAAAACAAACGAAAAACTGCCGTCGCTGCATTTGCCGTCTGATTCAATTATTATGTAAATTGTTTTATTGCCTGTAAAAGTCTCGGTTTTTCCATCAACAGAACCGTTTGTTTCGATTTCACATAAGTTCAGCTTTTCATCGTTAAAATCATAGTAAACTTTTATATTTCCTTCTCCCAACTTCGCTTCATAAGTTATAAATACTTCGTCTGAGCTATTGTTTTTCAAATGCATTACTAATGTTCCGCTAAAACTATCAAATGAAACCGAAGCTTTATTTGAGGTATTTTCCCTTACCATCAACATAGCACTATAATGGCTTACATATTTATTTTCGCAAGCAGATAATGTAAAACACGATACTAATATTACCATTGCAATGATTACACTTGCTAATTTTTTCATAAAAACTTCTCCTCTAAATTTGAATTTAGCGAATAGTATGTGCTGTTATAATTGTATAGCTATATGAGTTAATAGTTATTATTATATTTTCAATCTCACAATACCAATTTTTCCTTGTTAAATATATTACAGTTTTTTTTCTAAAATTTTACAATATTCTGCTACATCATGTGTATCTAGTTTTAGATTTTTTTAATTCTATCAATGCTCATTTCAGTAGTATGAATTTTATCGATATTTGATAATAATATTTCTTTATTCATATAAGTTAAACCTTTTTCACAAAAATTGAAATTTATCATCTTACACCGAAAAGCGGCTTGCTCTTTGATTACGACGTTCTGTCGCCTCTTTGGAATTATCGATAAATTGATAAATTACTCCATATTCGAAAGAAAAATCTTTTTCAGCGGGCAGTTCCCACTCGTTTACGTCGATGATCTGCTGTCCTTTGATTTCGGTCTTTTTGCCCAGCCAAAGGTTGACGATCATAAATACGTCTTGTTTGAGAAGTTGTTTTTTTGCAAATGCTTTCAGCCATTTGAACTCTTCGAGCGCATTTGTCGCGTAGTTTTCCGATATAACAGAGCGATACCGCATTTCGTAATCAAGACCAAACTCACTGTCTATGGCATAAAGGCAAAAGTCTTTAAAAACGTTGTGCAAACATTGTTTTTCCTGTTCGGTCAACTCTGTTCTGAACGCTATCCCGCCGTCGTACCACATATCACCGTTATGTATGGTCGGTAAAATGTCTTTGTATTTGTAAGTCGTCTTTTGCAGCGGTAGCTCTAAAGCCAAAAAACATTTCATTGACATTGTTATTTTCTCCGCTAAATTCCTGCGTATAATCGCAATTCAGTCGTTTCGTAACGTTTCCATCTTACCATAAAAACAGAGGAAAAGCAAGTGGCAGGCGGTGTTCGCAAACAAAAATTGAAGGTTCTGTTATTTGTTGCTCTGCCTCGTAAATGTTTCCTTTGGGTAGATCGTTAGGTCAATTCCGATAGGGTATGCTACTCAAAAATGTTATAGTCACAAATATTGTACATAAAACAAAAGAAAGACCACAATTTTTTGTAGTCTTTCCGACTTGGTGCGGATGACAGGACTTGTAAGGAGCACAACGTGCGACGGAATAGCGATCGCCACGCAGTCGATCGCGTCACCTGCATGATTTCTCACATGAACCTGAATCATGCGGTCTGCCACTCAGCCGAGGATCGAAGAGCTGACCGCCACGAGCCGAAGGCGAGTATTTCGCCCCATATGTAAGGAACCGACCATTGCGGCTGTGGCGAATTGGCAAAAAAAAGAACGGAGACAAAAATTATGTCTCCGACCTGGTGCGGATGACAGGACTTGTAAGGAGCGCAACGTGCGACGGAATAGCGATCGTTACGCTGTCGATCGCGTCACCTGCATGATTTCTCACATGAACCTGAATCATGCGCGTCTGCCACTCAGCCGAGGATCGAAGAGCCGACCGCCACGAGCCGAAGGCGAGTATTTCGCCCCATATGTAAGGAACCGACCATTGCGGATGTGGCGAATTGGCAAAAAAAGAACGGAGACAAAAATTATGTCTCCGACCTGGTGCGGATGACAGGACTTGAACCTGCATGATTTCTCACATGAACCTGAATCATGCGCGTCTGCCAATTTCGCCACATCCGCAAATTTCTTATTTATTATAACGTATCCAACGATATTTAGCAAGTGTTTGGCGATAATTTCCACAGACTTTCTTTTGCGACATTTACAAGCAGGGATACGCACATATACCGGATATTCGTCATAGAGTATCGTATGAAGAATATTGGCAGCGGATATGTATGCGTGATGGACAGCGGTATAGGCGGGTTGACGGTTTTGAATACGTTGAGAGTTCAGTATCCGCGTGTAGACTTTGTGTATTTTGCCGATGGTGCATTCTGTCCATATGGTACCAAACGTGCAAAGGATATCTATGAGCGACTGTGTTTGCTAATAAGGCATTTTATAGAAAATGGCGCGATGGCAGTGGTATTGGCTTGCAATACAGCGTCGATTCATGCCGACAGGTTGCGCGGGTTGTTCGATTTGCCCATATATGATGTCATAGAACCTACATGCCGAGTCGTAGCGGCTACTACGGTCACTCGGCGCGTAGCCGTCCTTGCTACAGATGCTACTGTAGCGAGCGGCATATATCCTGCTAAACTTGCCGTGTACGGTATACATACAGAGCAGTTCGCTTGCAGCGAGTTGGTTCCCTTCGTAGAACGCGGGGAACTCGATCGTCCTGCTTGTCTTGACGCCGTACGTGAGGCACTTGTCGGTCTGGCGGGTGCCGATGCGGATACGGTGGTGCTTGGATGCACGCACTTCCCATTATTGCAGGGAGCGATCGAGTATTATACAGGTGACGCGCATATCGTACAATGCGTGACGGCTCCGTTACAGAGCCTCTGCTACGGTAGCGGCAAGACAGTATATCTGACGTCCGGTGATGTTGCAGCAGTGAACAGGGCTGCTCGGTGTTTAGGTAGAGTGTCTTTTGTGCATACAGATATCTGAATGGGTTATTAGTTGCTGTGCTGTTCCGATTCTGCTACAGGTTTTTTCTCTCGTATGCGTGCGATCAGGCGAGCTATGGTGCGGGACTCCTGCAATGCCGCTACGATGACGGCATTCACGGCGATATTGACTGCCGACATAGGCGCGCGTCCCGCAAGGTATAGCCAGAAAGTTTTGGTGACCCCGTCGTAGTTGCCACTGAAAAAATCCCATAGTCCCAGAGGAGAAGGACGTACGCCTACGCAATATTGCAGCCATAGTCCGAAGCTATTCAGACCGTATAGGCATACGATATAGCAGATGATCACCGATATACAGAGCGCAAGCAACCGGTGCATCTTCAGTCGGTATATTATTGCGCATACCACGCCGTATAGCGTCACTGATAGCGCAAGGAACCAGTTGTAGTCTCCCAATGGATGGATGAGGTGAGCGATAAGGTCTCCTACGAAGCCAACGAGTGCAGCGGGTAATGCGCCGAAGTATATCCCCGTAAAGAAACAAACAGCCAATGTAAAAGAAACGGCATTGTTGCCGGGCAGAGGAATGGTGCAGAAATTGGCTACCACGCTGAGAGCCGACAACATTGCGATACAGCAGATCTTCAATGTCCTGTTCAAAATAAAAAATCCCCTTTTTGCAATTGCAAAAAAGGTCCGAAGTGTGGAAAACCACTATGTCCAACACCGCGCACAAATGAGTCGCGGCTTAAACCGGCAACGGACCATATGACGTACCGCAGAACGAATGAGCTCTTTCGTCCACGCTTTTTCCTAAACGTGGCACTTCACGCACGTCATTAACTTTGCTGTATATCATTATACACTCCGTCGCCGCAAATGTAAAGCGTATCAAGGCATATCTGTTATCCCGAGAAGGTAATGTGTTTTTTCATTGTTGTGGGCGCATAGGGTGTTTCTTCGCCGGCTGCTGTTATGGTAAGCCGACAGACGGTCCGCTTGGTATAGTATTCCCCGATCTTCCGGAAGCGGGTATTTTTCACAACGGTCAAGCCGTACTTCCGACACAACTTATCGAGGCGATAATGCTTCTTCTGTTGGCAATTGTTTTGATTTGTTTGGGTAAGCATCAATTTTTTATTTACGCATACGTTTATCCTGTATTCAGAATTGTAATAGAATTTTTTCGCGACGACAATCGGGGCAGTTTCGTTGGCGTATTGTCACCGTCTCAATTCGTTTCCGTCTTGATTGTGGCGTTCATTACTGTCTATATTCTAACGCATGTGATCGTGAGACGAGTCGCTTTGAGCAAGAGCGGGGAGTAACGATTTATTGAATATTTTCAGGGTGGTGCGACACACTACTTATATGATTATCATTTTTATTCGGGCAATAATACTTTTTGCAGTGCTGTTGTTTGTATTTCGGCTCATGGGCAAGAGGCAGATAGGCGAGATGGAACCTTTTGAATTAGTCATCACGCTGGTCATCTCCGAATTGGCTTGTATTCCCATGTCGGACAGATCCATTCCCATTACTTTCGGCATAGTGGCTATACTCACAATGTTCGTTATACACCAGACCATCTTGGTGCTGTCTCATAGTGACAAGTTGCAAGGGATCATCAACGGAAAACCTGTCATGGTGGTGAACGGTGGGAACATCGATATGGCGGCTTTGCGCAGTCTCAATATGCACGTCAACGATCTTCTGCAGGCGATGCGAGCGGCAGAATATTTTTCTCTCGAGGAGATAGTGTACGGCATCATGGAAACCAACGGGCAACTTACCGTCGTGGCAAACAAGGACATGGAAGACCGTCAACAGACGCTGCCCGTGCCTGTCATACTCGAAGGCAAGTGGAATGAAGAAAATATCAAGGGCAACGGTTTCGATAAAGTGCAGTTGCAAAGACTGTTGGACAGAGAACATGTCAAAGTAAAGAATGTAATATTGTTTGCCATAGATGAAAACGGTCGTATGACATTACAACGCCGCAATGCGCCCATCTGTTTCAAAGATACGGAGGTGACGAGATCATGACAAAAAATATATGGGCAGGGTTGATTGCATTGGTATTGGTGATCACCTGCGGAGTGTTGGAAGTCGTCTTGCTCTCGCGAAGCTATGAGCGTCTTGCGACCGAGTGTGAACAAATTATGAACAAGTGTACAGATCAAACGCTTACTGTAGCAGAATACAACGAGTTCAGAGAAGACTGGGTGAGATTGCGCGAACAGAGTGAGATATTGCTGCCTCATGCGGATGTGTATGAGATCAATCTACGCGTAGCGGAGGGACAGGCATACGTCGAGCAGGGTGATTACGAGCAACTTCTTGCGCAGCTGTCCGTTGTAATAGAATTACTGGATTACGTCCCGCACCTTATGAAACCGTCTTTGAAGCACATAGTCTGACAGTAGTGTCAGTAACTTACTATGAGTTGGTTGTGTTCGTGCGTGAGTGATGGCGCATAGAATGGCGAAAAACATTGCTGACCGTTCAGGGTCATGCATTGTACCGTCGCTTTGGAAAATGTAGTGTCTATGCGCTTGCCGCATATATTCAGAGCAAACTGTTCGAGTACGTTGTCCGCCGTGACCTTCGGAGTTATAAGTAATTTGCCTGCCGATAGGTTCAATCCGTACAGATTTTCCAACTGTGAGACGTAGTACCAGCATTTTGGTATACTGTATTTATTGCATAGGTCCTTCAGTCGCTCTTTGGAAGGATGGATCATAGATACTGCACCTATTGCTTGTGCATAAGCGTACAGATCGCTGTCGGAGCATATTGCTTTCTTCAGGCGGTTGTATTCCACAAGACATTTGACCTTGTCGAAGTAGGGCAGCTTGGCGGCATTGAGCAATGCAAGTGCTCGGATGCACATGTCTTTGCCTCGAAGCGTATCGTCCAGCAATGCGTCATATACCGTTTGTATCCATTCTTTAGGCAACTCGCCTACAAGGTTCAGATAGTATATGGTGGCAAGCGGTGCGGCAAGTTTGTCACAGAAGTCTTGCAATACTCCCGTGGAGTCATAGAAACAATGATCGTTTCGCTGCCCGCTGTAGATATCCGACAGATATTGCCGTATGAAAGCGGGATTGGTATAGCAGATGGCGGTCAATGTAAGACTATCTGCCTTTTTGAGCATATGGTTCAGGCAGAATACGTTTTTGTCATTGACATAGTTCAGGTAAGTGGATACGAGACTTTCCCGAATCATAGGGGACGACGCCGGTATCTCCTTAGCCGAATGCAATGTTACTGTGTGTACGCTCTGAGGCGCGAGACATACCGCGAGACAGTTGTCGCCGTGCAGACTATTACTGAGTTTGTAACGCAGTCTGTCTGCCGCACATTCCAGTGCATCTGTAGTGAAGCTTTCCACTTTGCCGTCGAAGCGTATCGAGTAGCGTCGCCTGCCGTCAGTGATATTGAAGGTGTTGGATCTATCAAAGGAGATATCCGAAACGCATTCCAAAGGAAAGTAAAACAGTATGCGCGAAGGAGACTCACTCTCTATACGGTAGATTTTATCTTTATCGTGGGTGATACATAGTGTTGTTCTTTTTTTCTTGTATATCAGAGCGTCTCCATCCAGTGAGAAATTGCCCTCGTTGATTTTGGTGAGTATACCTTGCCGCACGTTGAATATTTCTTCGCCGCCCACTCCGAATACAAACCCTCCCAAAAGAGTTGCGGAGTTGCCGACATTGTCTATAAATGTAGCGACGTCTTTTCCAAGTTGATAAGTGAAATGTAGTTGTTCTGTTCGGACGCTGTGTTGTCGAAAGCGCATATGTCCACCTACTGTCAGAGCGATAGGCTTATCGTCAGAGCATACGCGTGAACATGCACTGTCCCACAGGTACGGACAGCGTGTCTGCCCGAATCGTTGCAGGTCTGTCAACTGCTGCGCAAGTGCGGGCGTATTGTCTGCAAACAATGTCACAATGTCGAATCGGAAGCATTCGCCCTCATCCAGCACGATGTCGAATATGCGCGATCGCTCGCCATAGCACTCTATGGTATTGCAATCGTGCATTATTGCCGTGGCGGAGAATATATCCGAAGCAGAACATAGTGCGTCGCCCATCTTGAAATATTCCGGTCTTTTGTCCCTGCTTGAACAGCACACGGGTATCTCTACAGTGAATTTGCAACGCTTGCCTTTATTGTACAGCGTACAGTTGCGTACTTCGCCGTTGTCCGTTACGAAGTAGTGCATGAGCACCTTGATGGTACGTGTTTCAGCAGCAAATTCCGCGTGCCGCTCGCCGAATTTGCTCAGCACGAATGTGTCCAACACATTGCGTCCGGCAGAATATACGAAGAGTTTTGTACATACCTGAGTGGGCATAGTCCCCAGCCGCGTAGCGGATCGTCCCATACAGTCGACTACCGCCGCTACATTGGGCGATGAATATGCGCAACGGCTGTAACGCTTGTTGCTATTGAAGTCATGTTTAAGCAGACGTGGTTGCAAAAGTCCGGCAAGACGTCTCTCTGCACCCAATTGTTTTTGTGACATTGACATACACGCCGTGCAGTAGTATTTGATCCTGAAGAGTTTCACGGCGTCTTCGAGATAGCGCACTTCACGTTCCGTCATGGAAAGCGTGTCGATAGTCTTTTGTATAATATTTTCAAGCGTCTCATCGTCGAGAGCAAATTGCGTGCATTTGCTTATCAACTCGGCTATATGTTCTATACGCGTTGCCGTCGTATCGGCGGGGAAGTTCATGAAATCTTTTTGAAAAAGCGATCTCAGTCGGACGTATTGCGCCCAGTATTGCCTGAAGTAGCCCATGGCTACTTCGAAGCGGGGGTCGGATACGCGTGTGAGTGCCAGGCGATTGAGGCAGAATTCCGTATTTATAACTTCTACTTGGCGTTGCAGTGGATAGTATTTTTCTGCGATACGCTCCAGTTGCTCGAAGTACTGTTCTTCCGTCGTTGAAGGGGACAAAAGTAGTGCGAAGGGATCTTTTCGGAAATTCCAACATATATTTTTGTACAGATAATCAAACATACCACACCTCGAGTATATTGTTGCCACTTTTCAGATAAGTTACACCGTATTTTCGTATAAAGAAAAACGCCGAACAGTCGGCGTTTCGCTTGGCTTTTTATTATTTGCTTTTACGCGATTTATGGCAGTTTTCTTCTATGAGCGCGGCTTTATTTTCGAGAATGTAGTCAAGATTTTCTATAGGCACATTATATTTGTGCAACGTAGCCAATAGATTCGAATCCAGTATGATATGTATGTCATTGCATACGTCGGGGTTTTCGGATAGCTTTCCGTCCGGAGAGAGGCGGCTCTTTATCACTACAAACAGCGATCTGTCTCGATTGCGGTAGTAGGGCACCGCTTCGAAGTTCAGTTCTTCATATGTCAACTCGCATACATATTCGTCGCTGAGACCTCCTTCGCCGAATACGTCTTCGGCAGAGGGTGCAGGACTCTCTTCCAGCGAGAGTCGTATGCCGTTTTCACCGAAATCGCAGAGAAATCCATTGCCTCCGTCGCCGTACCTGTCCGGAAATGCGGCGCGCTCTTCTTTCAGATCTTGTTGCAATTGTTCTTTTTGTTTCTTTCGCATTGTCACGTGGGATATATCTGTGAAATCGAATGGATAATTCTCAGCATAGAATTTTCGTTCTTGCCTGGGCAACCATACGAAAAACAGATACAGATATATTGCCGTCATTGCTGCAACTAAAGATATGCTTACAACCAGTATGGCTATTTTGGCGGCAAGCGAGACATTTGGTCCATCTGCCAATCCGCAAGCGATGGCAGCGCACATCAGCACAATGAGATATACGGGCAGCAATATTCTGCTGTGTCGATACTGCGGACAACTTGGTTGTCGTTCAAGCGTGTATTCGCAATAGGCGTCAGTGAGATCCTTTTCCATGATTGCAGGAGTCTTTTTCTGCCAATAGTATATCGCGCTACTGGCTATTAGAAATGCTCCCGTCATCGATGCAAATATTGTTATAAGTATGCCGTTGTTTTTTCTCATATCGGCGATGGTGATGCGATAGTCTACTATTTCACGCCCGTCTTGTCGTATGCCCAATACCCATCTGTAAGTGCTTTTGAGTTGTGTCTGCGGCAAAATAAGCGTCATTTCTCCCGTAAGAGAGTATGGATCGGCAAGATATTCTCGCACGGGATTCGCCATATAAGTGTATTCGTTGTCCAATTCTATTATATATTGTCCGTCGTCGTTTAGCCCGGCAAATGTGACCGTGCCGGAAGTCTCGCTTATCTGCCCGTTGAGGTTTTTATTGTTTGTCAGACAGACAAATATAAGCATCACGGCAAATATCGCCGCAAGCAGAAACAGCAATAGCGTCGAGAGCCGCAGACGTGTGTATTTGGGGTTTGGAACAGTCACTTTATTGTACATAGTTGGATCATCCTTTGTAATGACAGATTTTCGAAGTCATTTATGACCGGCATCGGTGGGGTGAATGAGGCGCGGACGCCTATGATGTGCATTCCGGCTCGGATTGCGGCGAGTATGCCGTTCGCAGAGTCCTCGAATACGACACACTCCGATGGTTGTACTACGAGCAGTTTGGCGGTGTGCAGAAATATATCCGGTTGCGGTTTGCGCGGCAGTTGCGCTTCTCCGTCCACAAACAAGTCGAAAAGATCGTACAGTTGCAATCTCTGGGCTACTATATGACTTGCCGTGCTTGCAGAGGCTACGGCACACTTGATGCCTTGATCCTTCAGACGTTTGATGCAGTCTATTATGCCCGGCATTATATTTTCAGTCGTGATCGCCGATAGTTCGACGGCGGCATATTTTTCGCGTATACGGGAGTATTCCGCAAAGTCTCTCTCGGTAGCGATCCTGCCCGCCTTGCCGAATAGATACGGAATGATGGTCTGCCTACCGGAGCTCATGAATGGTCTGTATTCTTCGTATGTGAATTCTACCCCAAGTTCTGCCGCGATGCGCTGCCATGCTCTGTGGTGATACTTCTCACTGTCCACGATCACCCCGTCGAAATCGAATATGCACGCTTTCAACCGTATCTCGGTATTCTTTTTCATTTGATTATTCATATATGCAGTTCTCGTCAATTACCTGCTCGAGTGTTCTTATATCGACTGTTTTTATATATCGATTATATCATTAAAGCGTTGACTATGCAACCGTAGAACGCCACAAATCCAATGGTCGGATATACGCGTCCGTTTTACATTGTGCCGAGGTATCGGTAGATAAGATGATGACTTTTGTCGTTTCCTCGGAAATATAGCACAACTGTATTGCATGTATTACTTGGAGCAAAGGTACAAATATAGTGATTACCGCAAATAACTATAAATTTAACGATCGCGCAATAATTTCTCGTAGCTTTATAATATTTTATTTGCAATTTTATAAGAAATATTGCCTTCGTACACGTTAAGTTCCCAATGGCAATCGGTCAGTGTCTGTTTTTGCGGAATTAGGCATACGCCCCGATTAACTTGGTCGACTTTTCTCACATTATCGAAAACGATTCATGAGAGTTATTGATTCAAAAAGAAAGTGTTTTGATGGCAATGTTACTCAAATATGTAAATATGTTATGTTCACAATATATTGCGCTTAAAACAAAGAAAAAACCACATTGTGTTGTGGTTTTCTCTTACTGGTGCGGGATGTGAGACTTGAACTCACACGGTCTCCCATACGCCCCTTAAACGCACGCGTCTGCCGGTTCCGCCAATCCCGCATTGCTATCATATAATAGTTTAAAGCCGCCTTTTTGTCAATTGTTTTTGTATAAAAAATTAAATTTTGCTTATTTTTATTTCTTCTGAGCGATGCCGACGAAGTCTATTTCGCAATACCAGAATGATTCGTCGTCGAATTTGTTTTCCAATTCGTTGAGGTATTGAGTTATATTCTGCAGATCTTTACGTTTCTTTTCGCTGAACGGATCTTTTTCCGCCAGACGTTGGAGATAGTTTTTGCGATATGAGAATCTTTCCAGGAACACGTCATATCTCTCGTCCAGTGTCAACCCGGACAGATCTTTGATATAACTTTTCATGATAACGTTTTTGTAGCCGGAAGTGATCAATTGGGAATATATCTTGCGCCCGTTCAACCTATCCGAAATTCCGTCTGCATTCAGATGCAGATCGAGTATTTTTTGAATGAGTCCGTCGTCGTTGCAGGAGATGATGGAACCGTCGTCCGAACCGCGTATCACGATGAAGCCTTCTTTGGAGAGGTATTTGCGAATACGGCGCAGTAGTTTATTCGGATTCTGCAAGTGGTGTATTACCAACGAAGCAAATACGATATCGAATTGTTCTATACCGTACTTGTCCATATACGTTTCCAACGTTTCTTCAAAGTCCTCGCTCTCAAGGTCCAGTACTTCATAGTGCGCACCTTCGAAGTCGTTGTTGATACGTGCGAAGTTGATGAGTTCTTCGCTTCTGTCCACTCCAAGCACTGTGGCTCCGGCATATCTGCGGAAGCGATCACGAGTCACAAATCCGTAAGCGCATCCCATATCGAGTATGCGTAACGCACTTGTATCGGGCAAATTGTCGGTTACATATTTCAGCGCATTGAGATCGGCTTCGCGCGTATTGACTGCCTGTATCTTCAGCCGTTTGAATTCGGCTTTGGTCTCGGCAGAGTAGGTAGACATGTGTTTGCCGGTGACCAATGAGATCTCGTTGTTGGATTCGTCTTTGTTTGCGGCATTCTTTTGACTGAGGAAGTGTTTTATGAATTCGACTACTTCCTCTACGGGACTTTGATCGATTCGGAAGGTCTGATAGTTTCTCAGAGAACGCGGCACGTCCAGGTCGAAAATGTTTTCCAGATACGGCACTATGCACGCACCCGTTTTACGACCGGACAGTATATCGTTGTGAAAACTCTCCCTTTCATATGATACCCACTTGGAGTTCAGATACTCGGTGGAAGTGGCGACAGCCACAAGCACTTTTGCTTCGTCCAGTGCCGACTCTATGGCACTCTTGTATGCAGCGGCACCCTGTTCCTGCAAGATGATATTAGAAAAAAATACGCGCATACCTTGCTCGGTCAGTTGTCTGTACAACTCCTTAGCGATAGCGACGTCTTTTGTTTCCAGACCATTTTGATCTGTATTCTTGAAGGATATGAATATTTCGTAAGCCATACTGTCAGTCTATCAGGTTATCGGATATTTTGCTGTATACTGTAGGTGCTTTCTCCGGCCAGGAACGTTCTATATGTTTGGCTATATTCCGCGTCATTACATTGAGTTTCACTTCGAGTGTGGTCTTTGTCGGTTCTACTATTTTAAGTATTACGTCGTAGCTACCGTCCGGACACTTCTCGTAGGTGGCGATATAGTCCTGACGACGGCGGTAGTCGATGCGCTTATGCTTTATGTCGTCGGCTATGAGTTGGCGTACGCTGCTGGGTATGCGAGTGTAGAAATTTTTCAAACACCATCTGCCTTCTGAGGTCAGGTCGTACAGTTCGTCTCCGCCGCCCATGGGTACGCTTTTATATACGAAGCCGTTTTGTACCACGTCATATAGCGTCTGTTTGCAATTTGTGAAGTCTATCCAATTATTTTTGTAACTGCAAAGATCCAGAATGGTAGCTTCCGTCAAAGCCGTTTCCATCTTGTCGAAAACGAACAATAGTATCAGTTTGTTTAGCGTGCTATCTTGTGTGATACCTGCTTGCATACTCGCTCCTCTCTTTGCTGACTTATTCAGTATACACTAAAACTCTGTTTTCTACAAGAGTTTTCAACGTTTTTACGCAAAAATACTTCCATAAATATCCTACTTGTGGTAATATATAATCTATACCGATAGATGAGCAGTAGTGCATCTTTCGGTAAAACGGGGAGAAGTATCATGAGCAGAAATGAAATTGCCGATTTCACCGACAGCGTCAATACACTTATCGAAGGGCAACTTATACTTATAGATAAGCATATCGCTCAGGTACTCAGATGTATTGCAATTTCACCCACGTTGTGCAAAGTATTGTCCGAAACCGTTCAGACCATGTCGTACGCGACGGAGTTTTCCCGCGCCAGAGTGACGGTGACGCGCGCTGACGGAACGGTGGAGTGCTCGTTGAAATTGCCCACCGATCGCAACAGATTGTTTACATTCGTGGTGTGCCTGCTTACGGAAGTGGACTCCGGTCGGCGCAATATTCTGGAATTCTTGAAAGAGTACTATTATGCCGGAAGCAATGACAGCTGCTATGCGAGGTTCGTGAAGGAAGTACTCAAGCCTTTCAAACAAGCGGGCGAGGCGTTGCTGAGCAGTATAGATCCTGAAGGGCTGAATTCTCAATATGTAGATCAGGCGGAGGGTTTCTTTCACGCCGAGAAGATATATATCGGCACGAGTATGATGTCTCGTATATTGGCAGAGACGGAAGCCATACGACAGACCGTGATACATGTCAATCCGAACAATAGCGCGATAGTGGAATACAATACGGTGTCGGAATATTTTGTTAATTCGCTGTATCTCAAGAATCCGAAAATCATATTTATATCCTTTTTGGCATACAAATATGTCGCCCTCAAGTATCCCGACGCGGTAGAGCATGTGAACGCACTTTCCGCATTGCTGGACAAGGTACTTTGAAATAATTTGCGCAAGGTGACGTCATGAAGAAAACAGGTTTTTTTAAGTCCATCAAGATGCGTGACCCTGCAGCAAAGAGTTCTCTTGAGATACTGCTATTGTATCCCGGCGTACATGCTTTGATCAGATACAGGATCGCTCACTTTTTCTACAGGATCAAGTTCGGTTTCATTGCTCGATGGATCACGCAGATCAACCGTCGGCGTACAGGCATCGAGATACACCCTGCCGCCACCATAGGCAAAAATCTTTTTATCGATCATGGCATGGGTGTTGTCATAGGTGAAACGGCGGTCATAGGAGATAACTGTACCATATATCAAGGCGTAACGTTGGGCGGTACCGGCAAGGAACACAGTAAGCGGCATCCTACAGTGAAGAACAATGTCGTTATAGGTGCCGGAGCCAAGGTGCTTGGAAACATTACCGTAGGAAACAATGTGAAGATCGGAGCAAACTCCATCGTATTGAAAGACGTACCCGACGACTGTACCGTAGTGGGAATAGGACGGATCGTCAATGCAAAAGAACCTGCGCACGATTGCTCCGACTGCGCGGACTTTGATAAGTGTTGTGATACAGCCAATTCGGAGCAAATCAACTAAAAAAAACCGTAAGGACAACTAATAACAGGAGAAAAATAATGAAAGTAAAAATCAGCGCGGACAGTACAGTGGATCTGTCAAGGGAATTGGTACAAGAGTACAATGTGGCGATCATGCCTTTGCATGTGAGTCTCGGGGACAAGGACTGCCTCGACGGCGTTACCATTCAGCCGGAAGATATATACCAATATTATGCCGATACCAAGAAACTTCCCAAGTCCGGTGCGCGTAGTGCGGAAGAGTATAAGGAGTTCTTTGAGCAACAGTTGCAAGAAGGATATGACGCGATAGTGCATTTTTGCATATCCGCGGAGATGTCTGCCTCTTACCAAAATGCCAAGATCGCAGCCGATCAGATGGAGGAAGTATACGTGGTGGACAGTAGGCAACTGTCTACAGGCATAGGATTGCTGGTGCTGGATGCTTGCGATATGGTAAAAGAGGGTATGACTGCCAAGCAGATATACGAGCGCGCCCTGTCGCGTTGCGACCAAGCCAAGTCCTCATTTATTGTGGACACATTGGAGTTTTTGTATAAGGGCGGCAGATGCTCTGCATTGAAATATTTCGGTGCCAACTTGCTATCCATCAAGCCCTGTCTGGAAGTCAAGGACGGACGTATAGGCGTGGAAGGTAAGCCTATGGGACGCTATCGTCACTGCGTGGCGAAGTATTGCGACAATATCCGCAAGAAGATAACCGATCCGGATCCGAAGCGTGTGTTCGTAACTCATACGCGTATGGATGACGGTATTGTCGAGGAAGTGGTAGAGTGTGTCAAGTCCTGGGGCATATTCGAAGAAGTGTTGGAAACCACAGCGGGTTGTACTGTTACTACACATTGCGGAGCCAATACCATAGGTATTCTGTACTTCAACGATGGCAAGCACTGATTACCGTCGACAGTCAAGTCAGTAATTTGTTCAATATGTCTTTTATTTCCTTTTCTGTAAGGCCTATACTTTTGCAGTAGTCGATCACCTCGCGCAGTTTATCCTGCGCGAGGTTTGATTTGCGGTTGTCCGTGTGTAATTCGTTTACAAAGCAACCTTTGCCCTGTATCGTGTATATGTAACCGTCCGCTTCCAATCTCTCATAAGCGGCTTTGACGGGTATCACGGATATGCCGAGTTCCCGTGCCACTACGCGTATAGATGGTAAGCAATAGTGAGCCTCTATCTTGTGCGCAAGAATTTGCGCAGATATCTGCTTGTACAGTTGCTCATACAGAGGTATTTCGCTTTTAGGATAAACAGTCAGTTGCATATTTGTTTTATTATAAAATATTTTTCACGATTTTTTAAGTGAAAATGTCATTTTGTTTAGCGAAATTATTCAGCGTGTGTTTTGACAATATAAATATCGACAGTATATAGAAGAGTAACCCTACTGCAAGTGCCGTGAGACGTATCCAAAGGTATTGCGATCCATAGCCGTTCGTATATTCGTCCAGGCAACGCACAGCGATCAAATTGATACACACGGGTAAAATGTACGCTACGGCTATACTTGTGCAATTGTATACGACACGTCTCGCGTCGGACGAAGTTTGTATTCCGCTCAGCATGTTGTGCACGCCCATCGTCAGCAACAATATCCCGAGTTGTGTACAGTTCATTCTCAAATTCCAGTCGCCGAAAGCATTGACTGTCGGGTCATGAAGCAAGTAACTTATCAACATACCTATACAGAAACTACCGACAAGTATCGTTTGCCATAGCAGCAGATATATTATATAGCTTTTTGCCAAGTCCCTACGTCTGACAGGCAATGTCAAGTACATTTCCGTCGCTCGCGTCGACTTTGTTGTGATGTGCATGTACAGAAGTAGGTTGCACGCGCTCCATATTGCAATTATGGGCGCGGTGAAACAAAAAATGGGTATGATTATCCAGGGTATAAATATTTTGGATTCCAAACGCAGTTTGATTCGTATCAATTTCTTTAACATATTCGATAGTGCCATGATCGCGTGGCAGAGCGATCATATATTTTCTTTTTTGAATTTTTTATAGGAGATGATATATCCGCAATATGTCAATATAGCCATGAGTACTATGCCCGTGGCAAATACTATGACTCGTATCCAAAGCCATTCGGTTTCATATCCGTTCAGAATTTCCACTCCAGCCACTCGTATGAAACTTAGCGGAACAAATATTGCCGCAAATACAAATGAATACAACAGACACAGCAACGCGAATACCCACTGAGGCAAATTCTTGGATGTGTTGAAAACAAAGGGAAGGGATGTTATGTTGATTACGCCGAATGCGACGCATGTCACTCCCAACGCAACAAAGTTCAGCACGAATGCGTGCTCATCGCCTGAGAAAAACAGGCGTGCGATGATGGTGGCAAAGGCAAATTCGAGCAGTTGCAGTGTTTCTAACAGAATTGTCACGCAGGTCACGGCAAGCACTTGAGCGGAACGTTTCACCGGTAGTGCGGAGTAGAATTTCAGACCGTTTCCGTATCGCATATTTGTAAGATATATAAATGGCATAAAGAATCCCATCATGAAGAACATAGCCGTATTGCTTAGTGCGGCAATTACGGTAAATACGGACGCAACGACTATTGAGGCAGCACTTAAATTCAGACGAAATTCCGAACGTATCATTTTATTAAGCATTGTATTTATCCTCGTGCAATTCTTTGTTGTAGAAAACCATCACGTCCTCCACGGTGGGCTTTTCTGTAATGTAACGGTTCGCAGGTAAGTCGCCACGTCTCACGAGTGCCACAAAGCCAAACTCGTTACGTTTGACCGCAATGGCACGTTGGGTTATGATAGCCTCATCGTCCGCTCCTCCACGCACTATGGCATGGCTGTCCAGTAGTTCGTCTTTGCCGCAGTCCAGTATGATGCGCCCGTCGTCTATATATACTATACGATCGGCGCATTTGTCCAGATCGCTTGTGATATGTGTGGAGAAGAGTATGCTTTTCTCCCCGTCCGACACGATTTCTCTGAATAGAGTAAGCACTTCATCTCTCGCTATCGGGTCGAGTCCGCTCGTCGGTTCGTCGAATAGATACAACTCCGCATCGTGACTGAGTGCCAGTGCCAATGCAAACTTGACTTTCATCCCCTGGCTTAGCTCCGATATTCGCTTGTTGGTATCCAGTCCGAATTTGGCGCAGTATTCGTTGAACAGTGCTCCGTTCCACTTGTAGTAGAAGTCGGAGTAGGCACGAACGATCTTACTCAATTTCAATTGCGGAAAGTATTCAAATGCTCCCGCGGCATAGCCTATGCGTTGTTTGACTTGCTCTTCATGGTCGGCTACATCCATTCCGAATGCGACGATGCTGCCGCTGTCCGGTACGAAAGAATTTATCACGCACTTCAGCGTTGAACTCTTGCCTGCCCCGTTAGCCCCCACGAAACCAACAATCATACCTTTCGGTACTTCGAAACTTATGTCTGTGAGCGAGAAATTCTCGTTGATTTTCTTGCTTAAATTTTTAATTTTCAGCATGTTTCCTCCCTACGCAACTGTGTATATCAGATATACACAGTATAGCGATAGCTGAAAGCCTTGTCAATAGTTTTAAGCAAAAATTTTCGTTAAATTTTCTTAACGAGAGATTCGCGCGGGCAGTCACATAGAAAAACAGATGGATACATATAATTATGTATGCTTAAAACTACATTGAAAAGCGTAGCGGTGGCTTTGTCCATTCTTGCCGCCGTCATTATAATATTGACGGCGGTCGACGGCGTGAAAAATGTAAGCAAAACACTCGAGGACACTTGTATCAAAGTAACGGTGGTGGATCTGGATGGATCGCCCGTACACAATGCAATTGTCACCATAGACGGACAGAGTTTTTATACGGATAATAAAGGTTCGTCTCCATCCATATCTTTGAAGCAATTGACTAATTGTTATGATCGGTCTATTGCCGAATGGGGCACAGTCACAGTGCGTATAGACAAGGAAAACTATTCTCCAGCTTTCGTGTTCCATTGCGTGGTGTATCGCCTCGATACGAGGTATCTGACCGTCAAAATTTATCCCGCGGACAATAGCGATCTGCCTTATGTCAGTTACGTAGAGTCTCCGCCGGACGAGTATATACAAGGCTTGCTGGATACGTCGGATTTATCTTCTCCATCGGGATGAGTATTCATGAATGTATATGAATGAGTTTTTTTGTCGATTTTATATAATACTACGTCACGCATAGCATACGTATTTTATATTAAAAACACATTAAAAAGTCCCTTTTCGTCAAAAATGCGATATGACAGGGACTTTTTATGTATAATTTCAAGTGGCGCAAAATTTTTACTTTTTTTGGTGCGCAACAGTACACAAGTAATATATTTTGTGTTAAAATATTATTCATATATGACAGAATTATAGACTGGGAGTTCGTGTGGAAGTTTATGGATGAAAGTTTTGTCAAGCAGTTGACATTATCGCAAAAGGTGCGTCTTGTGCATGGAGACGGCAATTGGCACACTCATTCAGAGAACGGACTGCCTGTTGTTATGATGACGGACGGCCCGCACGGGCTTAGAAAACAGTCGTTAGACAATACCGGTATCAACGACAGTTGCAAAGCGACGTGTTTTCCCACGTCGTCTGCTATAGCCAACTCTTGGAATAGAACCAATGCCGCTCTTGTCGCGCAAGCTATAGCCGAAGAGGCTCTCTCGCAGGGAGTGTCGGTGGTGTTGGGTCCTGGCGTGAATATCAAGCGTAGCCCCCTTTGCGGACGCAACTTCGAGTATTTTTCGGAAGACCCTTTATTGGCGGGAGAAATGGGTGTAAGTTACATCACTTCCATGCAGAATAAAGGTATCGGTTGCTGTGTCAAGCACTTTGCGGTCAATTCGCAAGAGACGGATAGGCTGGTAGTCAACTCGGTAGTGGACGAGAGAGCACTCAGGGAAATATATCTGGCGGCTTTCGAGCAAGTAGTCAAGCAGGCTCAGCCGTACTGCGTCATGGCAGCGTACAACAAAGTCAACGGTATCAGTTGTACCGAAAACAAAGTTTTACTCACAGATATATTGCGTGACGAGTGGGGCTTTGACGGATTGGTCATGTCCGATTGGGGCGCGGCGTATGACATGGCGGCGGCATATACTGCAGGTATGGATCTGGAGATGCCGGACGGCGGTAAGTTTCATGAAGTAAAGACATTGAAGGCCGTAGGGTCGGGTGAGCTCAAGGAAGAGTATCTCGATAGGGCTGTAGCCAATGTGGCACGCCTTGCCGACAAGTGCATTACAAGCGGAGACGCGCAGGTAGATTACGCAGCGCACCATCGACTTTGCCGTAAGTTGGCGGCTGACAGTGCGGTATTGCTGAAAAATAACGGCATACTGCCGCTCAAAAAAGACAAGCACGTGTTGGTGGTGGGCGAATTTGCCGAGAAGCCACGTTTTCAGGGATCGGGCAGCAGTCACGTCAATGCAACGTGCAAAAGTTTTTTGGACGTTTTGCGGGAAGAAGGGATAGACTTTACTTACACGAAAGGTTATTCGCTCTCGGGAGTCGTGGATGAAAGGCTTGAGTTTGATGCGGCGAGGTTGGCTCTCAAGTATGATACCGTGTTGTTCTTCGGTGGATTGACAGACGCTCAGGAGTGTGAAGGATACGATCGCACACATTTGAATTTGGCGGAAAATCAGCTGAGTGTGCTTTATGCCGTAACTCAGCATAATCCCAACGTTATTTTTGTGGCGTATGGCGGAGCACCTTTTGCTACGGACTGGCTTGGACAGGTCAAGGCATTGTTGCTCATGAATTTGGGCGGAGAGGCAGTGACGGAGGCTGCATACGATTTGTTGTTCGGGGACGTATCTCCGAGCGGTCGTCTTGCGGAGACATATCCTATTCGTATAGAAGATACCCCCTGCTACAAGTACTTTGCAACGCCCGGCAGAGTCGCCGAGTATCGCGAGAGCATATATGTAGGGTATAGGTACTACAATACTTTCGATGTGCCGGTACGGTTTCCGTTCGGTTACGGACTGTCTTATTCCGTATTCGATTATTCGAATCTGCGCGTAGAGAAGAGCGTTGACGGATATGACGTGACAGTCAATGTCAGCAATATAGGAACTGCGGCGGCAAGCGAGGTCGTGCAGATATATGTGGACAGTTGCGACTGCGGATATATGCGTGCCAAGCGTGTACTTGCCGGATTTGAGAAGGTATATATCGAGAGCGGTGCAAACAGAGACGTGACGGTGCACGTGGATATGCGCGCATTCAGTATCTATCTTGACGGTTCATTCCGCACAGTACATGGCAAGTACAAGATCGCCGTATGCAAGGACGTGGAACATGTATTGCTTAACCAGTACATAGACGTGGAAGGCGAAAATATCAAGGGCAACGATCGCAAGAAGTATCCGTCATACTATGAACGCCGTACTCAGGTCAAAAAAGTACAGTATCCCTTTATAGAAGCGTGGAACATAGACGAAGAGCAGTTTTATGCCCTTGCGGGAAGGAAAAAGCGGGTATACACTCCGCCTAAGTGCGGGCAGTTTGATTTACATTCTACGCTGGAAGAGATGGCTGCTTGTTCCGGGATGGTTCGCACGGTATTGCGTCATGCAGACAAAATAGCCATCAGGCACTCGCCTACCAGGTGTGCGGAGGATCCCGTGGCAAAGATGATGAGCATATCTGCCCGTACCACGCCGCTTATTTCATTGATGAGCGTAGGAGGAGTCAAGTCCAAGTATGTTATGTTTTTGCTGCATTGGGCTAACAAGAAAAGGATGAAAGCACTTGCCGCTTTGAACGGCAGGTACGATATATAAAAATTTTGCCGAAGATTTTCAGGAGAAACTTATGAGTATTACGGTAAACTACAACAACATGATGACGTACGCATTGGGGGAAAGAGGGATCTCCGATGCACAATTGAAAGAGCATGAAATTCTTGCCCAGAGCGCACATTTTCAGGTGGAAGCGGGCAGAGGTCGCGGTATGCAAGGTTGGATGGATAGTCCTTACGACCAAGCGGAAGTGGTCAAGACCATCAAAGCGACGGCATCGCGTATTAAGAAGAAATTCGATAATTTTGTCGTGCTGGGTATCGGCGGGTCGGCGCTCGGTCCCATAGCCGTATTCACTGCGCTGAAGCATTACTATTACAACGAACTACCCAAGAAATTGCGCAAAGGACCGCGTTTTTATGTAGTGGACAATGTGGATCCGGACAGACTGAACGCTCTTTTCGACGTGATCAATGTGGAAAAGACGGTATTCAACGTCATCACAAAGTCCGGAGCAACCAGCGAGACCATGAGCCAATATCTCATCATAATAGATATGCTCAAACAAAAACTCGGTGACAAGGCGCGTGAGCATATCATAGCCACAACCAGTGAAAACAAGGGCAATCTAATCAAATTGGCTCAGCAGGAAGGTTTCGAAACATTTACCATTCCCGGTCGCGTGGGCGGACGTTTTTCGGAATTGAGCCCTGTGGGCTTGTTGCCCGCCGCAGTGGTAGGTATAGATATCTCCCGTATGCTCAAGGGCGCGAGAGATATGGATCGCAAGTGCAGGTCTCGTTATATATCCAAGAATCCGGCATTGGCACTGGCTACGCTCCAATATATCTCTATGAAGCAGGGTAAGAATATCAGCGTTATGATGCCATACGCCGACAGTCTGAAATATATTGCCGATTGGTATGCTCAGTTGTGGGCAGAATCGCTGGGCAAAGAGGTAGACAAGCACGGCAATATTGTCAACGCAGGTCAGACCCCTGTAAAAGCATTGGGTGTTACCGATCAGCACAGCCAGGTGCAACTTTATAACGAAGGCCCTTACGACAAGGTCATTACATTTATAGAAGTGGGCTCTTTCCGTAGCGATATTGTCATTCCCGAGGGCTGCGAGGATTTCCCAGATGTCCATTTCCTTTGCGGACATACATTGTCGGAATTGATGACCAATGAGTTGCACGCTACACGCTACAACCTTACACGTAGGGGCAGAGCCAATTATACAATTTGTCTGGACGCAATAGACGCCTATCATATAGGCGGATTGCTGTATTTGTTGCAAATGCAGACTGCGTACACAGGTGCCATGCTGAATATCGACACATACAACCAGCCCGGAGTGGAAGGAGGCAAGGATGCCGCCTACGCACTGTTCGGTAGACAGGGTTACGAAGACAAAGCGGAAGAAATGCGGTCATTTAAGGCGGACAGCGAAAAATATATAATTTGATTCAGGAGATAATATGCTACCTAAGACACCCGCAAAGGGAATGAGAGATTTTTTGCCAAAAGACTTTGCGTTGAGACAGCAGATCTTGGCTACTATTCAGAAAACATACGAGAACTTCGGTTTCATGCGTATCGAAACGCCGGCAGTGGAGAATATAGAATTACTTACCTCCAAGCAGGGCGGTGACAATGAAAAATTGATTTTCAAGATATTGAAGCGTGGGGAAAAATTGGAAAACGCTTCCGACGAACAGTTGTGCGACTTGGGCTTGAGATACGACCTGACAGTTCCTCTTGCACGGTTCTATGCCAACAATGTCGGTCAGTTGCCCGCCGTATTCAAGTCTATACAGATGGACAATGTTTGGCGCGCCGACAGACCCCAGCGCGGCAGATACCGTCAGTTCGTTCAATGCGATATCGACGTTATAGGCGAGCAGAGTAATCTCGCCGAGATAGAATTGATCACCGCTACAATGCAGACGTTGGACAATCTCGGCTTTGACAATGTCACCGTTCGTCTTTCCGACAGACGTCTGCTGAATGCATTGGTCGCACGCTGCGGATTTGAGGACGAGCAGAAATCGGCCGTGTTTATTGCATTGGACAAGTTGGACAAAATAGGTGTAACGGGTGTGATACAGGAAGTAGAGACCATAGCGCAAGGCAAAGGCGTCGAGTTCGTGAATCTCATCAATCGTATCAATTCCGCGTCCGATCCGTTGGAACAGTGCGCCCGTGAGTTAGGCGACTACTTGCCTGTGGAAGTCAAGCGCAATCTCGAAGAGATACTGTACGTCACAGGTGATCTTGTGACCAACGGCAGAGTGGTATTCGACGTCACCCTTGTCAGAGGCATGGGTTATTATACCGGTACCATATACGAGCTGTCGGTGGACGGATTGGGCATATCCGTGGGCGGAGGCGGCAGATACGACAAGATGATCGGACGCATGACGGGCAATGACGTGCCTGCGTGCGGATTCAGCATCGGCTTTGAGCGTATAGCATTGCTTATCTCCGAGCGGGGCAATACGTCTGTAGCGAGCAGGGGCACGGCGATATTGGTGGACAGAGATCTTGAATCCAAGCAGGTACTGGATGTCATGCAAGCATGCAGACAGGCTCGCAAAAGTTCCAATGTAACATTACTCAGAAAAATAAAAAACTTCTCGTTTCAGGTAAAACAACTCAAAGAACAAGGCTATGAGGCTATTTACGAATATAGAAACGGAAGTTTCGGCAAAATAGACTGATATGACAGAAAAGACCAAAAAAAGAAAAAAACGTATAAGGCTTCCTGCCGACTTGAGCGGCGTGGAGCGTTACGAAGTGTCTGCAGAGGTAGGTTTGACAGACGAGCAGGTGTCGAGACGTTTGGAACAAGGTCTGGTCAATGCGGATACTACTCGGAAGGGAAAGAGTATCGCCGGAATTATTTTTTCGGATATATTTACCTTCTTCAACGTGATTTATATCATTATTGCTACGATATTGTGTATATACGGTTTGTGGCAGCAGTGTACTTTTTTGCCCGTGGTGGTAGCAAATACGGCTATAGCAATAGTGCAGGAAATCAAATCCAAGCTCACCTTGGACAAGTTGAACCTGATCACCGAGCCGCATGTAAAGGCCAAGCGCAACGGCAACAATGCCGACCTGTCTGTGAAGGAATTGGTGCTGGACGATATTATCTCTTTGTCCGGCGGCGAGCAGGTATCTGCCGACAGTGTGGTATTGGACGGCTATGTGGAAGTCAACGAATCTATCCTTACCGGTGAGAGCGATGCCGTAGTCAAGCGAGAGGGCGATATGCTCTATGCCGGCAGTTTTGTCGTGTCCGGTAAGTGTACTGCGCGCGTTAACGCAGTTGGAAAGTACAATTATATTTCCAGCCTGACCGGACGTGCACGTCAGTACCAGAAGCCTCGTTCTCAGATGCTCAAGGCGTTGAACGGTATTTTGGTATTCGTTGCCTTGATCATTGTTCCTATGACGGTGTGTCTGTTTATGGTGAATGCCGAATTCAAAGGCGAAACTAATTGGACGAACTTCAATCTGGCCAGTTTGAACCAGACAAATTACAATGATGCTCTTAACTCTACGGCTACGTCCATCATATCCATGATACCTGCAGGACCATTTTTGCTTACAAGCATCGCGCTTGCCGCATCGTTTTTGCGTCTGGCAAGGAATAAAACGATGGTGCAGGAACTTTATTGCATAGAGATGCTTGCTCGGGTGGATACACTGTGTCTGGATAAGACAGGGACCATTACAGATGGTACCATGCGCGTGCTGGAAGCGATAGATCTGCGTTCTGGTTCAAATGCCAATACTTTACGTGAGATCATGTCCAGTATGAATGCCGCATTGCAAGCGGACAATATGACGAGTAAGGCATTAAAAAAATATTTCGGTTGCCCCAAGAAACCGGCAATGGAAGCAACTACCGTCATACCTTTTTCTTCGGAAAGAAAACTGTCGGCAGTCACATTCAAATCGGGCGGCACATATCTGCTGGGAGCACCGGAGTTTGTTTTGAAGACGCCCAACGAGCGTATCAACGAGTTGGTGAATAAGTATACTCACGAAGGTTTGCGCGTATTGTTGTTGGCGCATGCTACAAGTTCTATATACAACAATACATTGCCGCAGACGCGCAGACCCGTCGCTATAGTGGTCATAGAGGACCATATCCGTTCCGACGCAAAGGATACTATAGATTGGTTCCGCAAAAACGACGTGAAGATCAAGATCATTTCCGGCGACAACCCGGTCGCCGTCTCCAGTATCGCACTGCGCGTCGGTGTGGAAAACGCCGAGAATTATATAAGTCTCGATGGATTGACGGATGAGCAAGTGCGGGATGCTGCCACAAAGTATACTGTATTTGGCAGAGTTACCCCAGATCAGAAGGCAATCCTCATACGCGCACTCAAATCATCCGGAGCGACTGTCGCGATGACGGGCGACGGTGTTAATGACATCCTCGCTATGAAGGAATCCGATTGTTCCGTGTCCCTCGCAGGCGGAAGCGATGCTGCCAGACAGGTGGCCCACCTCGTGCTACTGGATGACAACTTCAACAATCTTCCTCAAGTAGTTGCGGAAGGCCGTCGTGTCGTCAACAATATTCAAAGTGCTACGGCTATGTATTTCATGAAGACGGTATATGTCATATTGATAAATATATTGCTCGTGATACTGCATTTCGGTTTCGGTAAGACTATGCAGTCTCCGCTGGCGACCAACAAGAGTACTGTGCTTATGGACTGGGTGATAGTAGCGTTGCCGACCATGTTTTTGGCTTTACAGCCCAATGAGAAACTCATCAAAGGCAACTTTTTCGGCAATGTGCTCAGGCGTTGCCTGCCGGCGTCCCTCACATTCATTATCACTACGATATCGTTTTACGTGTTGTATGGTTTTGGAGAGACTGCTCTGCAGACAGATCCTATGGCAAATGTGCTCGTTCCCGCCGATCAGCTCCCGACTTTGATCACTATTACTTATACATTTGGAGGACTATTTGCGTTGTTCTACGCCTGTCAGCCATTTAATAAGTGGTGGAAAAAAGCCATGTTCGTTGGTATTTGGTCGATAGTCATATTGTGTCTGAGCGTGCCTTCATTGTATGCATTTCTGGACTATGGTCCGCTGGGCAGAGAACAGGTCTTGTTGCTTATGGTGGAGATACTTGCCACACCCTTCATATTGTATGCGTGGATGCGCATATTCCAGCAACTGAAGATTCCTTCGAGGAAGTTGGCTGCCGTAGAGCCGTTGCCAAAGAAATCAAGTAAATCCACCAAAAAAACTTCAAAAAAATAAAGATATATTTGCATTTTTGACGGTTTATACCGTCAAATTTGTTATTGAAATCGATAAAAATGCTTTTACAGATAAGATCAGCAGAATTCAGATTCGGTGACGTCACCGTGTTCAAGGACGTTGACTTGGACGTTAAGGACGGCGATTGCATAGGTATCGTCGGCGCAAACGGTGCAGGCAAGAGCACCCTGCTCAATTGTATAACGGGAGAATTGAGTCTCTTTAGTGGTTCTTTGACATTGCGTAACGGTTTGAGCATCGGTTACCTTCGTCAGAATTGTGATTTTATTTCCTCAAATACGCTATATGAGGAGATGGCGTCTGTATTTACTTATCAGACCGGATTGTTGGAACAGATCCGTTCCGTCTCTCAGCAAATGGCGTCTACAGACCCTGACTCGACAGAATATCGTGCGTTGGCGGACAGATACCACAGATTGTCTGTAGAAGCGGACGTATCCGAAGCGTACGATACCGACGTGAAGATACGAACAGTTCTGAACGGCATGGGTATGGCGGAATTTTCATCGAGCACAGTGTCTACATTGTCCGGCGGAGAAAAGACTAAGGCAGCTCTGTGCAAGTTGCTTTTGCAACGTCCGGAATTGATGATCCTGGATGAACCAACCAATCACCTGGACTACAAGACGCTGGACTGGTTGGAGACTTTTCTGTCCGACAAGAGATCCTCGCTGCTCATAGTCTCCCATGACAGATATTTTCTGGATAAGTTGTGCACTTCCGTTTGGGAGGTGGAGAATAAGAAGATCACTGCATACAGTGGCAACTATACCAAGTACAAAATACTTAAAGCGGAACGACAGCGGACCTTCCTTGCCGCTTACGAGAAGCAACAACGCGAAGTCGCCAAGTTGCAAGATTACATAGCGAGGAATAAGGTTAGGGCAAGTACCGCCGACATGGCTAAGTCTCGCGAGAAGATGCTTGCGAGAATGGAACTGTTGGATGCTCCGTCTCCGGAGACGCGTCCGCCACGTTTTGCTTTCGGCTATACATCCGAACCGTCGGAGTTTCCTTTGACCGTACAGCACCTTACACTTAGTTTCGGTAGCAGGACATTGCTGAAGGATGGCACGCTCAGAGTTTCGCGCGGCAGCAAAGTAGCATTGCTCGGACTTAACGGCGTGGGTAAATCTACATTGATAAAAAGATTGGCTATGCCGTTGCCGACGGATATAGGTAAGATAGTGTTCGGCAAGAATGTGCGCGTCGGCTATTACGATCAGGAAAACCTGAATCTTGACGCAAATCTGACCGTGCTGGATCAATTATGGTTCGACAATACACGCATGTCTCAGACGGATATCAGAAGTCTGCTCGCGCAGGTCGGATTGGGTGCCGCCGACGTAAATAAGTCCGTCTCCGAGCTCAGTGGTGGTGAACGTGCGCGTCTCGGTCTTGCCATGATCATGGCAAAGGACTGCAACTTGCTTTTGTTGGACGAGCCGACCAATCATTTGGATCTGCCTTCTCGTGAAGCCTTGGAAGAGGCGTTGAAAGCATATGGCGGTACGGTACTGTTTGTGTCTCATGACAGATATTTCGTCAATAGCGTCTCCACCGTCATTGCCGAACTTGTCGACGGCGAGATTCTTGTGTGTCAAGGAAATTATGACGACTTCATTTCGCGCAAAAAGTCTCAACCGGAACCGCCTGTCACAAAACCCGTCAAGAGCGTGTACAGGAATGCCAAGCAACGCGCCGAGGAGACCAATCGTGCTCGCAGGTTGAAGGAATTGGAAGCACATATCACCGAGTTGGAGGCGGAAGCGGCGCAACTGAACGAGCAGATGACTCTTCAGGACGTCGTGTCCGACTACTCCAGACTGTCTCAGGTGATGACGCACCTTTCCGAAGTTAATGCTGCTCTGGAAGCCGCCGTATCGGAATGGGAGCAGTTGGTGTGAGTCTCCACCTGCCTATAACGAAGTGGCATGTCACTGTTTCGTCAAAATATATACTAATATGTCTGTCGTAGTAATTAAAAATGTCGCATTGCAGACGATACTGACAAAATGCATTCCAAAGGTCGATCCTTTGGGGTGCATGTGTTTTACGTATATTTATCTGACTTTCTTTTTTATAGGCAACAACATTCGCGTTTCTCTTCGGTACTGTTCGTACCCTTCTTTGCGTGCTTGCCTGCCGTCTGCAAGCGGAATACTTACGAACAGGAAAAGCAATGTATTTGCAACTGCTCCTGTCATAAGATACCAGCGTTGTGGTGCTATGCATATATAGGCAAGCGCAATTCCCCACCACATGAGTATCTCTCCGAGATAGTTAGGGTGACGGCTGTATTTCCACAATCCGTTGCGAATGAATGGACCGTTGCGGTGTTTGCGATAGCGGTGCATCTGTATATCTGCCGTGCCTTGCAATACCGTTGCCAATATGGATACGGCAAAGAATACAGCCGCCCCTGCATTGAATTTCGGCGATTCGACGAATGTAAATGCCACAGGTAGGACGCATCCGTATACTACCAGCGTCGGAACGAGATGTATTCCTACAAAATTTACGAAGGGATAGACTTTTCCCATCTTTTCGTGCAACATGGTGTAACGCCAGTCCTGACAGTTCATTCCGCCGAATGTGTACGCCCAGTTGGCAGTCAGACGTATGCCCCAGATAAGAACTGCGATAAGCGGCAGTATCTGCGATATCGTTAACTTGGGAGAAACTACAGCGTAGCCGACGGCTATGACCATAGGCTGTACGCTCCAATACGGATCGTATACGCTTGCGTTGTGAAATAACAGGCTGAATAAGAATACCGTCACCGTGGCTACTATATCCGCGACAAGCAACCTGAGCCAGAATGCAATCGGAATATAGATATAGCATAGAATCCCTGCCGTTGCCGCTATGGCATATATCAGCGTGATAACTACAAAACTCGATACTCTTGACAATTTCATGATATTAACCTTCAAGTATATTATAGCATGGTGACATATTCTGTCAACAACAGTATACCTTTCGTCATATATCTGTCATCTTTGTTGCAAAAATTCGCGTCTTATGCTACAATTCATACGTTATGAAAGTTTGTCTGATTACAGGTGCCGGTCGCGGCATAGGAGCGGCTACAGCCGTCAAATTTGCCGAGATGGGCTACTCGGTCATCATCAACTACAATCGCAGCCGTGAGGCGGCAGAGAGCCTTCGCGATGCACTTCGCGCGCAAGGTCATGATGCTCATGCGGTGCAGGCGGACGTGTCGGATATGTGTAGCATAGGCAATATGTTTGATTGGGTGGGCAGATATTTCAAGCACATTGACGTGCTGGTGAACAATGCGGGCATAGCGTTGACTGCTCAGTTGCAAGACGTCACCGAGCGGCAATTCGACGAAGTCATGTATAACAACGTCAAATCCGCCTTTTTTTGCTGTCAGAAGGCGTTGCCGTTTTTGAGTCGATGCGGCGGCAGTATAGTCAATGTAGGCTCTATATGGGGTATACAGGGATCTTCTTGCGAGAGTGTTTACTCCGCGAGCAAACACGCGCTCGTTGGACTTACACGCAGCCTTTCATTGGAATTGGTTTCTGCCGGCATACGCGTTAACTGTATATGTCCGCCCATAGTCGATACGGATATGTGTGCACATTATACACGGGACGATATAGAAGAATTTTGTCGCTTACACAGCGCTCGTCTGTATACTCCTGAGCAGGTGGCGAGCGATATATTCGATTTGGCTGTGAGCCCGGATACGGGAATTATTTTATCGGAGAAATAACAATGGCTTGGTATTGGATTCTATTGATAGTGGTTGGTGCGGTCGTTGTATTGGCGGCACTGTATATGATCTTGGCAACGATAGTCGCCAAGGGCACGTTAAAGGCGGCTACCACTCCCGTAGCACATACGTTGGAAGAAGCACGGTCGTTTCAGGCGGAATACGAGGGTATGGACTACTATGACTATGATCATACGTGGCGCAAAGAGGAATTTGCCGTAGACGGCGTATTGGGCAAGATACGCGGAGAGGTGATCTTCAATGATACTCCGAGTGAGCGTTCCAAGGTTGCCGTAATATGTCATGGACACACCTGGAACCGTATCAATTCCATCAAGTATGCGCGTATTTTCTATGCGAAAGGTTATAATGTAGTCATTTACGACCATGCTTATTTCGGACTGTCGGACGGCGACCATACCACTCTGGGAGACAACGAGAGACATGACTTGAGCAGAGTATTGGACTATGTACGCGACAAGTTCGGCAAAGATGCCTTTCTGGTACTGCATGGAGAGAGCATGGGCGCAGTTACCGTTCTGTGCGAACTGTCTTTGCGTCATGATATCGACGCCGTGATAGCCGATTGCGCATTCAGCGATACTGTAACCTATTACCGTCAACTTTGTCTGAAAGCGACGCATTTGCCGGGATTCCCTATAGTGGATATATCCAATCTTATGTCCAGGCGCAAGTACGGCTACGATTTTCGCAACGTCAGACCTATAGATGACGTGAGATCCTGCAATATACCTATTTGTTTTATTCACGGCAAGTCGGACAGATTCATCCGTCCGGAACACAGTGAGCAGATGTACCACGCGGCAAACAATTCGCTTTCGGAATTGCATTTGATACCGAACGCCGGTCATGCGCGCAGTTATCATGCCGACAATGCGGCTTATGTCCGTGTCGTATCGGAGTTCGTCGACAAGATTTATTCCGCCGAGTCAGCGGAAATATAAGGAGAAAATATGGTCAAAATTTCAGAAATAGCATATACGCGTCCGGACAAGGACCAAATCATAAGTAAGTTGGACTCCTTCAGACAGCGTTTCGACAACGCAAAGAACGTCGAGGAATTCTACTCTGTGCATGAGGAGTTCAAAGAGTTTTTTCAACAGACCAATAGCAATATAGAGTTGGCATTTATTCGGTTTACCCAGGATACGCGTGATGAGTTCTACGCCGCAGAGAAGGACATTATGGACGAGATCGGTCCCGAGCTCAACGCCGCAAGTGCCGAGGTGTTCAAGTGCTACTTGCATTCCCCTTTCCGCAGTGAGTTGGAAAAACGCTTTCCGCATGTTGTATTTGTCAACCTGCAAATGAGTGTGGACGCCAATGATCCTCGCTTGATACCTTATCGTGTGGAGGAGAACAAGCTCACCACGCAATACTCCAAATTGATGAGCGGGATTGTCATAGAGTTCAACGGTGAGCGTCTGCCTATGAGCGGCATATCCAAGTATTTTACGGTCAATGACCGACAGCTGCGCAAAGGAGCATATACCGCTTGGGGACAGGCTATAGAGGACCACAAAGATGAGTTGGATGACATATTCGACCGTCTGGTGAAGGTGCGTACTCAGATGGGCAAGGTACTGGGATTCGACGGATTCAGCAAGTTGGGCTATCTTCAGATGCAACGCAATTGCTATACCAAGGAGGATATTGCCAAGTTTCGCGCCAATGTTCTCAAGTATCTGGTTCCGCTGGCGGGCAAGATCCGCGAGAAAGTAGGCAGAGATCTCGGTCTCGGCAAGCAATATTTCTATGACGACAGTATCTATACAGCGGTGGAACCTAAGCCCATCGGTACTCCGGAGCAAATGTTCGCCGCAGCGTCGGATATGTACAATCAGATGTCGCCGGAGACGGGCAAGCTGTTTGATATGATGGTGGAGTGCGAGTGCTTCGATGTCATGTCCCGCGAGGGCAAAGAGGGCGGAGGCTATTGCGAAGGATTGGCTGCGTATAAGTTGCCCTTTATATTCTCCAATTGGAATGGCTCCGCTGGTGACGTGGATGTTTTGACGCATGAGTTCGGCCACGCGCTGGAATTCTACAAGAGTTTCTTCATAGACAGCGAATTTCTCAGCAGTGTCAGCATGGAGACGGCCGAGGTGCATTCCATGTCTATGGAGTTTTTGGCTTATCCTTGGATGGATAAGTTCTTTGGGAATCGTACACCGGAGTACAAGTTCACGCATCTAAGCAGTGCGGTGACATTTATTCCGTATGGCACCATCATAGACTGTTTCCAACAGACATGCTATGACCATCCGGATATGACTCCTGCCGAGCGCAACGCTTTGTATGACAAGTTGGAAAAACAATTTCTTCCATATATGAGTACTGAGGGCTTGCCCGCTTTCGAAGATGGACGCCGTTGGCAACGTCAGGCACACATATTCCACAATCCATTCTATTATATAGACTATTGCTTAGCGCAATTTACCGCCTTGCAGTTTTTGGCACTGTCTCAGCAGGACTATAGTGCCACATTCGACAAATATATCCAATTCCTGAATTACGGCGGCACCAAGACTTTCACCGAGTTGCTGGATGCATGCGGGCTTATGTCCCCTTTCGAAGAAGAAAGTTTTCGTCTGGTGGTGGACTCCTGCGAAAAGATCTTGGGACTGTAAGAACGTTTGTCGATACTGTTTTTGCTTAGTATGACACAACTCCGCCGAGAAGGCGGAGTTGTTTTGCATGTATCAGTATGGATGAGAAGTAGTCAGTTTTGGAATATTTATTTTCCTTATCGGATGGTTCAGCATATCGTCCAACAATTTTTGTATTGCGGAGTCTCTTTCCGTCTCATCCAACGCAGACAGGCGTTCTATCTCTTTCATCACTTTGGGATTCCTTGTTACAAATATCCTGTCTATTTCGCATTCCGTCTTGACACGCTTGCTCAGTTCATCGACATATTCGTTGTATTGCGTCTGTGTTGTGAATTTTTCCGTTTTGATCGCTACAATAGCGATACGTTGGTATACCAGACATTTTGCTTCTTTGACGTTTTCACACTCCTTTGCCATACTACAGATTTTTTCTTCACAAACTGTTTGCGCAGCGGCGATAGGTATGATCGTCAATGCCAATGTCAATACAGCCAACGTCGCTATCATCATTTTTTTCATAACCATCTCTCCTTTATCATTTTGTTTTGATATATGCATTCCATATTCGTATGTTTGCGTGGTTAGTATTTGCTTTTTCTCGTGTTTTATTACGTTCTTTGACCTTTTTTCGTCAACCTTGTTTTGCTACAATGACGATGAGGTGCATTATGAAAATAATAGTTCCCGTAGCAGTCGTGTGCGGCATCGGTATAGCCGCGAGTTTGGTGTATATAGTAGCAGTATGCCTACGCGCCTTTCGTCACAGACCCAGGCGTAAGCGTGAGTTTGAGATGGATGATGACGTACTTACCGTCCATCTCGGCAGACGCGGCAAGCGCCGTGACTCCCATGACTGATCGTATCGTGACAATTTGGATTTACCTATTGAAATGGCAATATGTATGTGGTATAATTATTCTTACAGGTTCTCACTTGTACAGTGTGGACCGTAAAAAAAGAATGATCTTATGATCATTCACAAATATTTCGGAGGAAAGAATATGAAGAAAGAAGAATTGGCAAGAATGATCGATCACACCTTGCTCAAACCGGCAACTACCTCGCAGATAGTAAAACTTTGCAACGAAGCCAAGGAGTTCGGTTTCGCATCTGTTTGCGTCAACCCCTGTCATGTCAAGACTGCAGCCAAGCAACTTTCCGGCTCGGATGTCAAAGTCTGCACGGTGATAGGTTTCCCTTTGGGAGAGAATACGACACGCGTAAAGGTGTTTGAGACCAAGGACGCTATCAAAAACGGCGCGACCGAGATAGATATGGTCATCAATCAGTCCCTTGCCAAGAGCAATGCTTGGAAAAAGATAGAAAAAGAAGTGGCGGCAGTCAAAAAGGCATGCGGAGATATACTGTTGAAGGTCATTCTTGAGACATGCAATCTCAAGCCCAATCAGATAGTAGCCGCCTGCAAGGCTTGCATCGCCGCCGGTGCTCAATATGTCAAGACCAGCACCGGCTTCGGCACGGGCGGCGCGACGGTAGAAGCCGTAAGTATTATGGCAGAGACCGTGCATCCCGCCGGCTTGAAGGTCAAGGCAAGCGGTGGTATCCGTGACTATGAGACCGCTTGCAAATTGGTCGAGAGCGGCGCAGATCGCATAGGCGCAAGTTGCGGCGTGGATATTTGCAAATGATACTATATTACACAAAAGACGGCTTGTAGAAGCCGTCTTTTGTATGTCGGAAGTCCTTGATTATAGTGAATTTTGCGATAAATAAGAAGAAAACCACAATTTCTTGTGGTTTTCTTTTATTGGTGCTGGTGGTGGGACTTGAACCCACACGTTGTCTCCAACATCGGATTTTGAGTCCGACGCGTCTGCCATTTCACCACACCAGCGCAAATTGCTTTTATACTATACCATATTTTCAAGGATTTATCAACGGTTTTACGTAAGTTTTCCAAACTTTTTGTTTTTTATCCGATCTACATTTATTGCATAAAAACAAAATGTGTGATACAATACCCACATAAAACCTACCTGTAGTCTAATTGGATAAAATTACGCCCTCCGACGGCGTCGTTTCGGGTTCGAGTCCCGACAGGTAGACCAATCGAGCGGATTATTCTCTATGCCGCAGTGTAAAGGGTGCAGCGATCTGCTCCCTTTTATATTACTTTCTTTGCCGTTTGCTTGCTGTCCTGCTTATGACAGGTCGTAGTAGGCATTTTCTGTTGCAAATCAGATAAAAAATATTGATTAAGTGCGTTTTTGTGCTATAATTTTCTCAAGGAGGGATTTATGTATAATTTTGACGGCATACACGGAAATTTTGGACTCGGTTGCATGAGATTGCCCGGAGCAGACGGCATTATAGATATAGAACAAACCAAGCAAATGGTGGATGAGTTCATTGCCGCCGGGTTCAATTACTTCGATACCGCACACGGCTATCATAGTGAGCAAAGCGAACCAACGGTCAAGATATGTCTTACCGACAGGTATCCGCGCGACAAGTATATTCTTACAAACAAACTGTCGGACAGTTATTTTTCCAAGCAGGAGGACATCCGTCCGTTATTTGATCTGCAACTTTCCCGTTGCGGTGTGGACTACTTTGACTTCTATCTCATGCACGCCCAGAGTCGTCGCAACTATGAGCAGTATCGTCGTTGCCATGCCTACGAGACCGCTTTCGAGTTGAAGCAGGAGGGCAAGGTCAGATATGTCGGTATTTCCTTTCACGATACGGCAGAAGAGTTGGAAAGGATCCTCGACGATCATCCTCAGTTGGATGCGGTGCAGTTGCAATTGAATTATTTGGATTGGAACGACGCGGCAGTACAGTCTCGCCTGTGCCATCAGGTCTGTGTCAATCACGGCGTACCTGTCATTGTTATGGAACCTGTCAAGGGCGGCCGCTTGGCTAATCTGCCATCTGACGCGCTTGCCATGATCCGTCAGGCAGGTATGAGTCCCGCCGAACTTGCATTGCGCTTTGCAGCCTCCCAACAAGGCGTATTCATGGTATTGTCCGGTATGAGCAACATAGAACAGATGCGCGAAAATATCTCTGTTATGAAAGATTTCCATCCGCTCACGGATAAGGAAAAGGCTTTGGCAAAGGCTGTCGCCGGGATCCTTCGCGGGGAAAATATCATCCCGTGCACGGCATGTCGGTATTGTACGGACGGTTGCCCCATGCATATAGATATTCCCGATCTTTTCACTTGTCTCAATGGTAAATTGCATTTCGACGACAGCAAGGCAGCGTCCGATTACGCTATGTACACTCGCAATGGCGGCAAGGCGAGCGACTGTATCAAGTGCGGCAAGTGTGAAAAGTCCTGTCCACAGGGCTTGAAAATAAGACAATTGCTATGCGACGTGGCAAGCGAATTTGAAAATAAATAGTAGTGGAGAACCCTATGATAGAGCCGTATATTCATAAGATACAATATTACGAGACAGACAAGATGGGAATTACTCATCATTCCAACTACGTTCGCTTTATGAAGGAGGCACGCATAGATTTTCTTGAACGAATAGGTTACGGTTACGCCCGCTTGGAGCAGGAAGGACTTGCTTCTCCCGTCATATCTGTATCCTTGAAGTTTCATAGAACTACGACGTTTTCCGACGAATTGCACATATATGTCCGCGTTATAGGCCTTACCGCCACCAGATTGCACGTGGGTTATACCATGGAGTGCGACCACGCCGTTGTATGTGTTGCCGAGAGCGAGCATTGCTTTGTTGACAGTCATTCCCGCCCCGTCTCGCTCAAGCGTGTCAACCCGACTTTGTTCGAAACTCTTGCCTCCTATGCAGAGGCTTGACATAGTCGTCGATAGCCATCTTGCGGCTACTCACGGTTCCTGACTTAGGTTAAAAACGACATAAATCAAAGCGGTCTCGGTTACTATTCCGAGACCGCTTCATTTTATAAACTTTTCAAAAATTCGATCAGCAGATTTTTTTGTTTAGGTGTCAGATTTGACATTGCGATTGCAAGCTCTTCGGTTTCTTCGTTGAAGTTGAAGAAGTCCTTCAGAGAAGTCCCGAGAGCGTCGCAAATCAGTTGCAAATGTCCCACGGTTATGTCTGCTTTCCCAAGTTCCACTCGCCTCAGATGCGTCTGCGACACGCCTGCCCACTCCGCCAACTTGTTCTGTGTGAACCCTGTTTTCTCGCGTAGTTCCTTGATCCTATCTCCGACTTTCATAAAACCCCCGTTTAGTCTTATAAGAATAATTTTACGCCGATCCTAAAATTTATTCAGTCTTATAGTGTTGCCTTTTTAGTCGTATAATGTTACAATAGACATATCTATAAGACTAAAAGGGCGATTCGCATGTCTACCAATGTATCCAAAGAAAAGCGCGAGCGGCTTATCGAAGAAATCAAGGAAATCAAAACTTATATTGCTTCCGCACCGCAGGATGAAAATACGGCTGCACTTTTGACATATATTGCGGAAATCGAGAAGGACATCCGAAGCAAGAAGTACGGACTTGTGTTTGAGGAACACCGTGAAGCGGTCGATGAGCTATTGGAAACGCATACGCCCGTCTTGACTGAACAAAAAGAATTATTTATTGACAACGGCGGGAAAATGAACTTCCTCATTGAGGGCGATAACCTCGCTGCACTCAAATTGCTCGAAAAGACGCACAAGGGCAAAATCGATATTATTTACATAGATCCGCCTTACAACACGGGCAATAAGGACTTTATATACGATGATGACTTCGTCGGAAAAGAGGATAGCTTTAGACACTCACAATGGCTATCTTTTATGAAAAACAGACTATCTATAGCAAGAGACCTGATGAGTATAGATGGAGTTCTTTTTATGAGTATAGATGACTTTGAAGTAACTCCGGCAAAAATGATATTAGATGAAATATTCGGTGAAAACCGCACTCAAATTATGATTTGGCGAAAAAGCGGTGATGGCAGAGATGGGAAGATGAAGAATACTACTACATTTCGTATAGATCATGAGTATCTTTTAGTCGCCTACAAATCCATTATCAAATTAAACAAACTGTGTGCATTACCAAGTTTTGTAAATGATTACCCAAATCCGGATAACGATCCACGCGGAAAGTATAAGGCTGGAAGTATTTCGAGGAAGGAAAGCGCATCTAACCCAAATCATAAAAATTATTATACCGTAGTATCTCCTTCTGGCAAAACCTTTACGAGACAGTTTGATATCTCAAAGGAAGAGTTTGATGCTCTAAATAACGACATCTTAATAAATTGCGACGGAAAATCCGTAAGCCGCATATATTGGGGCAGGAATGGTGATGGAGTTCCATCTCTAAAGATTTTCATCAATGAAGAAAGATTGGTGACACCGTCGTCTATCTTATTGCAGGACGGAACTACAACAGAAGGCACAAAGGAATTAAATGAAATTTTACAAGGTGATTATTCATCTATGAGGGCAAAGCCATCAAGGTTGATCAAATCGCTAATACAGCTAGGAAGTAAAAAAGATTCTACAGTGTTAGATTTTTTTGCGGGGAGCGGAACAACTGGACAAGCTTGTTTGCAGCAAAATGATAGAGATTGCGGCAAGCGCACGTTCATTCTCTGCACCAACAATGAAAACAATATATGTCGCGAAGTGACATATGAGCGAATTAAGCGAGTGATCGCGAGAGATAACTTTGCCGCAAGCCTGAAATATTACAAAGTAGAGTATATCCCAATATCCGATAGACTCTATTACGAATATGCCGATGAGCTTTTGCGCCATATAAGAGAACTTGTGGAACTTGAAAACGGTATCAATTTTATTGGCAATGCGGAGATCGCCATTATTCTTACCGAGGCAGAATTGGACGCCTTCACGGCGTCCGTATCCGGGAGCACAGTGTGCAAGACGATCTATCTCGGGCATGACGTTCTGACGAGTGAAGCGCAAGAGCAACTATTCAAAGAGCACAATATCTCCGTCAACGTGATCCCCGATTATTATTACCGGGATTTGGAGGGCTGACATGCATATCACTTTGGCAGATTTTCAATTGGACGCGATCAAGCGGCTGCTTGAAAGCATGGATGAAAGCGTTCGCGATATTATCTTGAAAAGTCCGACCGGAAGCGGGAAGACGATAATTTTGACCCACTTCATGGACGAATATATGAAGGGGCACGCAAAATGTGTGTTCGTTTGGCTTACGCCCGGCAAAGGTAACTTGGAAGAGCAGAGCAAGGCAAAAATGGATAAGTATATCCACAACGCTAAAACAAAGTTGCTCGCAGATATCATGACAGGCGGTTTTGCGGAAAATGACGCCTGCTTTATCAACTGGGAAAAACTGACGAAGAAGGGCAACAATGCCTTAAAAGACAGCGAGCGAACCAATTTTCTGGAGTGGATCGAAAAGGCGCAATACGCGGGGCTTTCGTTCAAGGTCATAATTGACGAGAGTCATCAGAATTTTACTGAGAAGGCAGACGCGATCGTTCAACTATTCCGCACCGACAAGATCATCCGCTGTTCCGCGACGCCACTCATTGACAAGCATGCAAAACTCATAGAGATCCCGGAGGAAGATGTCATTGCCGAAGGATTGATCAAGAAGCTACTCGTCATCAATGATGATTTTCCGCAAGTGATCGAGACGGCAAATCAAACGGAATATCTTCTCGAGCGGGCACTTGAAAAGCAGCGAGAACTCCGCGCTGCCTTCCTCAACAAAAAGGCAGATATCGAACCGCTCATCATTGTACAGCTTCCCAACAATTCCGACCTGCTGTTAAACGTAGTGGAGCGGTATTTTGAGAAGAACGGGATCACATACGATGCGGGCACGCTTGCCGTGTGGCTTTCGGATCGGCACGAAAATCTTGAACACATTTCCGAAAACAATGACGCCACGGTTGCAGTTATCATCAAGCAGGCTGTCGCTACCGGTTGGGACTGCCCTCGTGCACACATTCTCGTCAAATTGCGTGAGAATATGGACGAAACCTTCGAAGTTCAGACGATAGGGCGCATCCGCCGTATGCCTGAGGCAAAGCACTATGACGTTGATCTTCTTGACAGTTGCTATCTCTACACATTCGACAGCACATTTACGCAGGGCGTCAAGGCGAGCATGGGCAAGAGCGCGTTGGATGCAAAAACTTTGTTCCTCAAAAACGAACACAAAATGTTTACCCTCATCAAAGAGCAGCGGACTATGGTGACGGACCTGCGTGATTCCCGTAAGGCACTTGCCGCTATTTCGACGTATCTTAAATCGATTTACGGGCTGACTGGCGACAAGAAGCAGAACAAACTGAAACTGCAAAGTAAGGGACTTATTTTTTCCGACCATATCGTACGCTATACTTATTCGGGGAAGGTCGCTATGATCTGGGAACTTTCCGAAAGGGACAGGCTCAATGCGATCGAGATAAAAGAACCGATCAATACTCACGTTCATGGACGCGAGTATCATCATCGTGTCGGGCAGATAGGTTTGGAGATAGGCATGGAATATGCCAAAATGAATACGATCATAGGCAAACTGTTTTCGGACAAGTTTTCCTATACGGGACAGGTGCTGAATTTGACAGTGCGCGAACTCTATGCCTTTGTGATCAACAATATGTACGCGCTTCGGCATATCTGTCGGGAGGCTATGGCAGCGAACATGGCGCAGGTATCACTCGCTCCCGCTATGGTTTCCGAGAAATCGTTCTACTTCCCACATAGCGTGTCGTTCACATACGACGCAACAAGCAAAGTGCAATTTGAAAGCACGAAAAATGTATATCAAGGGTATCTGCTCTCGGCTGAGCCGCGATCCTCTTCTGAAAAGAAATTTGAGAAGTTTTGCGAAAACTGCAGTGAGGTGGATTGGTTCTATAAGAACGGCGACAAAGGCGATGAATATTTTTCTATCGTCTATCAGGACAACGGCAAGAAACAAAAACTTTTCTATCCCGACTATATTCTATCCGTATGCGGCGAGACATGGATCGTCGAAACAAAGGGTGGCTTTGACCGTGCGGGCGTAAGCGAAGATATAGACGTTTTTTCTCCGAAGAAGTTTGAAGTCCTCCGCGCTTATCTTGAAAAACACTCCATCAAAGGCGGCTTCGTACGCTTTGACAAGCAAAGCGAAGAACTTTGTATCTGTACGGAAGAGTACAGCGACGATATACATTCTGAATGTTGGAAACTGCTGAGGGATATTTTCGCGAAATGATATGACGGGATATACACGCAGCCATTATTGCAATGGCTGTTTTTTTATTTGTCGATAGTTTATTGATTGGAATATTTTCCGAACTTACTTGGCAATAAATTCGCATCAATGGTTTTGAAATAGTTGCAATTGCTCAAAATAAAGCGTATAATAGACACATACACGGGGAGGGGGTATACCTCATGAAACAAAAATTCAATGTGACGGGGATGACTTGTTCTGCTTGCTCTGCGCACGTGGAAAAGGCTGTCGCCAAGTTGAAGGGTGTATCAAGCGTGACTGTCAGTTTGCTGACCAACAGTATGACAGTCGAGTATGATGAAAAAGCTATAGGTGCGAAGGGAATATGTGCAGCCGTGAAAAAGAGCGGCTATGGTGCAAGTCCCTTAGGAGAGAATACCGTTTCGAGTGTAGGACAGACTTCCAATAGCGTAGGTCTGACGAGACTGCTTATATCCGTCATTTTTTGTGTCATACTTATGTACTTTTCCATGGGACACATGATAGGACTTCCGTTACCGGAGTTTCTCCACGGCGATTCCAACAAGGTATCGCTTGCGCTTGTTCAGTTGATTTTATGTATTCCCGTATGGTTTGTCAACTTCGGATACTTTTCTGTCGGGTTCAAGCGTCTTTTCAGAGGCTCTCCGAATATGGACAGTCTTATTGCCGTAGGCTCGACAGCAAGTGCGCTGTATGCTATCGCTGTTACATTTGTGATGAGTCACGCGCTGGGCGAGGGGAATATGGCTGTTATACAGACATATGGAGATAAATTGTACTTCGAGTCGTCAGCCATGATACTTGCTCTGGTGGATATCGGCAAGTATTTCGAAGGGAGAAGTAAGTTAAAAACAGGAGATGCCATAGCCAAATTGCGCAAACTTGCTCCGGATAAGGCGTTACTTTACATTGACGGCGATGAAAAGGAAGTGGACGGCAAGACGCTCAATGCGGGAGATATAGTTGCCGTGAAGGCGGGCATGTCTTTCCCTGCTGACGGCAAGGTCATCTTCGGCAACTGTTTTACGGATGAGAGCAGTATCAGCGGCGAGAGTCTGCCTGTGGAGAAGAAGGAGGGCATGTCGGTAATAGGCGGCACGGTATGTGTCGGCGGCTATGTTCGGGTACAGGTAACTACAGTCGGTCAGGATAGCACATTGGAGAAAATAATTCGGCTGGTAGAGGATGCCGGCACTTCCAAGGCACCCATACAGCGGCTTGCGGACAAGGTTTCCGCCGTATTTGTACCTATCGTCATGTCTGTTGCGTTGGTTACTTTTATTGTGTGGCTGTGTGTTGGCGAGACGATCGCCACCGCTATTAATTATGCAGTATCCGTATTGGTCATTTCCTGTCCGTGCGCGCTGGGACTTGCCACTCCGGTAGCCATCATGGTAGCCACGGGCAAGGGCGCGGAAAACGGCATACTTATCAAAAACGGAGAGATACTTGAGCGGCTTGCGGATATCAGCCAAGTGGTATTGGACAAGACGGGGACTGTGACTATGGGCAAACCGCACATAAAGGATTGTTCCGTCCATTGCGATACAGATAGATTTTTTGCTATCATTGCAGGCATAGAGAAGCAAAGTGAACACCCTCTCGGCAAAGCGGTTGTAGAGTACGCTGAAGCATTGGGAGTGGAGTTGCTCGAACCGAGCGAGTTCGAGACTTTGCCGGGGCGCGGCGTCACTGCAAGAGTGGACGGCAACTTGTATGCCGTGGGCAATAAGCGTCTGATGGACGAGCATGGAGTACCTTCTGCCGCATACGAAGAAGTTGTGAATGAATTTTCCGGTCGGGCACTTACCTGTCTCATCGTGGCGCGCGACGGAGCCTTTTTGGGAGTTATCGGCGTCGGTGACGAGATAAAGGATACCTCTTTCGAGGCCATCTCGTTGTTAAAGGCGCAGGATATCCGACCTGTCCTGCTTACCGGAGACAATACGTTGGCGGCGCAGGCCGTTTGCAACGAATTACAAATGGATAAGTTTTACGCCGAGGTGTTGCCCGATCAAAAGGAACAAAAAGTGAGCGAGTTGATGAAAGACGGCGTCACGGCAATGGTCGGAGACGGTATCAACGACGCGCCCGCGCTTACACGTGCGGATATAGGTTTCGCCGTGGCGAGCGGTGCGGACATAGCAATGGACAGTTCGGATGTATTGTTGCTGAAGAATGACATCAGGGATGTCTCTACGGCAATCGAATTGAGCAAAAAGACAAAACGGAATATAAAACAGAATTTATTCTGGGCATTTTTCTACAACGCATTGGGAATTCCCATTGCGGCAGGGGTGCTTTCCATGTCGCCGATCAACTTGTCTCTTAGTCCTATGATCGCGGCAGCCGCTATGAGTTTAAGCAGTTTATTTGTTGTCACCAATGCATTGCGTTTGAGATTTTTCAAACCGCATACATTTGTAAACAGACATAGAAATAAATCACACCCAAAGGAGGAAGTTACAATGAAGTATCGTATATCTATCGAAGGAATGATGTGTGACCATTGCACATCGCGCGTACAGAAGGAATTGCAAGGGACGCGCGGAGTTCTGAGCGCAGAAGTCAGCCTCGAAGACAAATGTGCCGTAGTAGAGGTCGGAAAGCACGCCAAACCGCAGTCGCTCAAAGCCGCAGTGGAAAAGGCCGGTTATACCGTGACGGAGGTGAACGAATTATGACAGCAGACAAAAGCACCGTAATCCGCTTGATGAAGACAGCGCGAGGTCAGATGGATGGTATCCTGAAGATGATGGAGGAGAACAGGTATTGTATAGATATTTCCAATCAGATCATGGCTTGTCAGGCGATATTGTCCAAGGCAAACAGGGAAGTGCTCAACGCCCACCTTGCCAACTGTGTTTTGAATAGCAGCGGCGAGGACAGCAAGGAAAAACTTGCAGAGATAGCCAAAATTCTCGAACAACTGCTTTGATCATGAAAGAATTGCTTATTAGTCCAATATAATAGGGGCATGAGCAATTCTTTTTTACAGTGTATCGCCGATATTTGCGGAGACGAATTGGCTACGTTGGCAAGAGAAAGCAAGTGCTCGGTGTATGGCGGCAAGACTGTCGTCATCGAAGGGCACAAGGGTATAGTCGATTACTCCGCGGACAAACTTACTTTCGCGTCACCGCATGGTTTCATTATTGTCAACGGTGAAGGGCTGCGTATCCGACATCTTGAGAAAAATTTTGCTGTCATTGTGGGTAAAATAATCTCTTTAGAGGTGAATAATGGCAAATAGTTGCATTATAACCTTTGAGGGGTTAAATATAAACAGAACTTTGACGCAGTTTGCCAAAGAGAATATTCCTCTGTATGGAGTAAATAGGACAGGACGTACATGCTCTGTGGAAGTTCCGTACAGACGTTCGCGGCAGACTATTGCAATATTACGCGAAAGGTGCTATAATATTCTCCGTATAGAATACACCGGCTTACCGCGAGCAGTCGAATTTGCAAAAAAGCACTTCATGTTACCGCTTATATGTATATTTGCAGTGGTGATCATGTCGATAGCGTCCGGATTTTGCCTGCGGATCGTAGTGGACGGGGACTTTGGCAACGATGAGGTAGCAAAGGCATTGAGCGATGTCGGCGTGAGTATCGGAACCAATATGAACAGATTGGACCTGAAGGGCGTACAGGATCGTCTTGCCAACGAACTGGATGCGAATTATGTGTCCGTAGTACGTAAGGGAAGTGTACTGTATGTCAACGCCGTAGCGAAAAAGGTGATCCTGCCTCCTATAGATATGCACGCCAAAAGGAACATATACGCTTCGTGCGACGGGGTCGTGACCGGTATTCTTTGCGAGCAAGGCACAGCGGTTGTTCGCGTCGGGGACGCGGTATCCAAGGGTGATCTGTTGATAGAAGGAGTGCGGGTATTTAATGACGGTACTTCCGAAGAGGTATATGCACTGGGCAGGGTGACGCTGTCCGTGTCGGTAAACGGTTTCGCACCTTTTGACGGGACCAGAGAAGTGACAGTGGAGACCGGGAACGTCTTTTGTGCCACAGGAGTAGTGCTTTTCGGCAAAGAGTACGTCAAAAATTGTCCCTTTGAAAATTACAATGTCACGACGGAAGAGCTGGGTTTGTATCCGCTGAATTTGCGTTTGTGCAGGAATACATATCACGAGACGCAGACGCGGCGTATAGCGGCGACATTGGAAGAGTGCAGAGAACAACTGCAGAATCAGGCATACGACTTGGCATTGAAGGCGTGCCATTTTGACGTAAAAGAAACGGAATATGTAGCAGACACCAGCGGTGTGACGGCGATATTGCATGGAGAAGTACATATAGAATAGAGTGGAGGAAAATTGTTGGTATATCGCAAGATCGAAGCGGACTCGATGGATGAACTTATCAAATTGTTCGGTCCGTTTGACGAGAATATAAACTCAATATGTACGGCATTCGACGTCAAGGTCGTTATGCAGGATGGACAGAGCAGTTTTTACGGTGAAGAGGACAACGTAAACAGCGCATTGCGCGTAGTGGCAAAATTGCGTGACTTCATAGCCAATGGCGACAGCGTGGACATAGGACGCGTCAATTATCTGTGCGATCTTGCCAAGTCGGACAAGTTGGGTGAAGTGGACGAGCTGTTGGGCGATATCGTCGCTATTACATCCAGAGGCAAGCCCATCAAGTGTAAGACTGTCGGACAGAAAAAGTACGTAGACCTGATGAAGAAAAATACCGTCACGTTCGGCGTCGGGCCTGCCGGTACAGGCAAGACATATCTTGCCGTGGCAATTGCCGTCAACGCTTACAAGGCTAAGCAGGTCGAGAAGATCATTTTGACTCGTCCCGCGGTGGAGGCCGGTGAGAAGTTGGGATTTTTGCCGGGAGACTTGCAGGAAAAAGTCAATCCTTATCTTCGCCCGCTGTATGACGCGTTGCAGGAAATGCTCGGATTGGATACTTACAACAAGATGCTTGAGCGCGGGACGATAGAAATTGCTCCGTTGGCTTATATGCGTGGCCGTACTCTGAACAATGCATATGTGATATTGGACGAAGCGCAGAATACGACGCGTGAGCAAATTAAAATGTTTTTGACAAGATTGGGCGAAGGAAGTAAAATGATAATTACCGGAGACTTGACGCAAATCGATCTGCCCAAGGGTCTCACCTCCGGACTCAAACATGCTATAAGAATATTGAAGGATATAGATGATATAGGAATAATTCGTTTGAATGAGAGAGACGTTGTTCGGCATCCGTTGGTGCAGAAGATCGTCAAAGCATACGAAACAGAGGATAAATAATGAGAAAAATAAAAAAAATCACCAATATCAAATGGAGAAACGTAATATTGAGCTATTTTGCGATATTCGTAATTTTATCCGCTTTGACCATATTGGTAAATTTTAACCGCTTGACTTGGATTCGAGTGGGACTGCAGTTGGCGACAGTGGTCATCATGCTTATCGCCCTCGCACTGTATACGTTCTTCACCGATATAGCGGTCATGGAGAGTACGCGCAAAACGTGGGCAATGTTTACCACAATGCTCGTCGCGTACGGTTTGATTCAACTTTCGCCGATATGGGATTACGTCATCAATCTTGTTCCGTTCGCGCTGTGCTCTTTGATACTTTCGTTGATAGTTTCCGGCAAATGCGGCTTTTTCGCTAACTTTATAGTGATCATGCTTTGCTTTATGCAAGATATCAATTGGCAGGTTTCCGCTACAGTAGCAACGGAAAACTTTTTCTACCTGCTTTTCAGCGGTGTTATCGAAGCGGTCTTTGCCTCCTTTGTGTTGGGCAAGCATTATCGTCGCTCGCGCTATCTTGCATTCGGAGTCGTATTGGGTATCATATCAGTTGTTTGCGCAACGATAAGTTATCTGATGTTCAGCGATGAATGGTCTTGGTCGGTATTCGGCATCAAGGCGGCTTGCTCTTTTGCCAGCGGCATCATAGGTGTCATGCTCATGTTTGTGTTGGTACCGCTATTCGAGAAAATATTCAATGTGAGTTCCGTATTCAGATTTTCCGAAATAGCCACTTCAGACAGTGAATTGATGCGCAAGCTCTTCGAAAAGGCCCCCGGTACCTACAACCACAGTTTGACGGTCGCTACTTACGTGGAAGCGTGCGCAGCAGCAATAGGAGAAAGCGCGGTCATGGCACGTGCCGCCGCCTATTACCACGATATAGGCAAGATGAAGAATCCGAGTTACTTTGCGGAAAATCAATTCAGCGGCATCAATCCTCATGACAGCATGACTCCGGAAGCCAGTGTCAATATGATCAAATATCATACCATAAACGGACTCGCCATCGCCAAGGAATACGGCTTGCCCAAGGAAGTGCAGGCGGCGATCGTAGAGCATCACGGCACGATGGTTATCAAGTATTTTTATCTGAAAGCGCAAAAATACAATGACGGTCCTTTGCCGTATGATGGATATTGCTATGACGGTCCCAAGCCGACGAATAAGATATCCGCTATATTGATGATATGCGATGCGGCGGAAGCGGCGTTGCGCGCGAATGGCGACAAGAGCAACGTAGAGAAGATCGTTGATGATATAGTCGCAGAACGTATGGCGTTCGAGCAGTTTTCCGATTGCGATATATCTTTGAAAGAATTGGATATAGTGAAAAGTACCATTATTTCAACGTTTGCAGGTATACGGCACAAGCGTGTGTCTTATCCGGACGTAAGATTGACAGGTGACAAATGACAATTTACTTTACCAACGTAGGTATACATAAACATAAGATCAAGCACGTTTTGGAGGGCGCATTGAAATATCTCCATCAGCCATTCAGACAAATAGAGATGTCTCTGTCCATAGTCGAACCGGAAGAGATAACGAAACTCAACAAGCAATTTCGCGGAATAGACTCGGTTACGGATGTGCTCTCGTTTCCAACATTAGACTTGGGCAAAGCACAGTTGACGCCGGACAATTATCCCTCCGATGCCGTGAACGTCAAAACGGGCAAATTGAATATAGGCGACGTGATTATCTGCTTCGAGCGTGCAAAAGAACAAGCGGAAAATTACGGTCACAGTCTGAAACGTGAATTGTGTTTTTTGGCATTGCACGGCATGCTACACCTGCTGGGATATGATCATGTCGAAGAAGCAGACGAAAAAGAAATGTCGACTTTGCAGGAAGAAATTCTTACTAAATTGCACATAACCAGAGAGAAAAGATGAGAAAAACGGGATTTATTGCATTGGTCGGTCAAGCAAACGCCGGCAAGTCTACATTGCTCAATTCATTTGTTCAACAGAAGGTGTCCATCGTCTCCCCCAAACCGCAAACGACGCGAGAGCAAATTCTGGGTGTTTGGACAGACGAAGACAGTCAGATGATCTTTGTGGATACACCGGGTTTCTTGAAGAGTAAAAATGCTCTCGGTGACTACATGTTGAAGAGCATAGACAATGCCGTGCAGGATGTCGATTGTATTTTGGTGGTCATAGACGGGCACGATGGCATTGACGAAAGAGAAATAGGGCAAATAGCCAAGTATCGCAAGCAGAACGTTCCTATTGTTGTGGCGGTTACCAAGATCGATATCTCTCAGCCCGACAAGCTTATGCCGGAGTTGGGCAAACTAAACGGCGTAGAGGGAATATCTGAAGTCTATTGTGTGTCCGCCAAACGCAACAAGGGAGTAGAAGAACTCAAGCAAGCACTGAAAAAATACTTGACGGGTACGCAATTGTATTTCGAAGAGGATGATATTACCGATAAATCTCAACGTTTCGCTGTCAGCGAGATCATACGAGAAAAAGTATTGCTGGCTTGCAATAATGAGATCCCCCACGGGATTGGTGTGGAAATAAACAAGATGCAGCAAAACGGCTCCGCTTGGGATATAGACGCGACGGTTATAGTGGAAAAAGCATCTCATAAACCGATCGTTTTAGGCAAGCATGGAACCATGATCAAAAGTATAGGTGTTCATGCCAGACAGAGTATAGAAAAATTACTCGACAGCAGAGTCTTTTTGACGCTGTGGGTCAAGGTAAAAGAAGATTGGCGCAACAATCCTTCCATGCTGAACGAGTTGGGATACACCAATCGCACCAAGTAAACTTTTTGTATATTACGGTATCTTTTTAGACAAACTTATTACATGGAGGTTGTCATGAAAGATACCGTTTGGAAATTATTTCGTGAAACGGGCAATCCCGTTTATTACCTGCTGTATAAGGAACTTACCGAAGATGGACGTAACGACAAAAGGCATGGTCCTGAGGGCAAATGATTATAAAGAGAACGACAAATTGATCTTGCTGTACTCGCTCGAGTACGGCAAAATTACCGTTTGCGCCAAAGGAATACGGAAAAACAATGCCAAATTGAAATTTGCAGCGGATCAGTTCTGTTTTGGACAATATGAATTGAGCAAGACGGACGAACGCTACACACTCAAAACATGTGAACAATTGGATAGTTTTTTTGCATTACGAGAGGACGTGTGTGTCTATTATGCTGCTTGCACCATAGCGGAAAGTATTATGAATTACACAGAAGAAGGGCAAGCCGAGCCGGAAGTTTTCGTGGAGATGCTCAGAGCATTTTCAACGTTGATCGACAGCGTGGAACCGTTGCTCGTTTCGTTGAAGTTTTTGTTGGATTTCATGAAGTTGCAGGGTCTGGAGTTGCAATTCGACAGTTGTATGGTATGCGGCGATACGGACAAGAAAAAGTATCTGGACTTACAGCGCGGAGGTATAGTGTGCGATAGTTGCCGAACCGTTCGTAATTTACCGGTTTCCGCTCGTACGATCGCTGTATGTAAAATGGTCCAATCTATGCCGTATGATAGGCTGAAAAATCTCAATTTTACCGCAGAATCTTTGAAAGACGCTCTGCATATTTGTTATAACTATATATCTCACAGCTTTTCACCGTTGAAGAGTCTTGGGGAATTATTGAAATTATGACTCTGCGAACGAACAACGTTCGCTTTTTTTCTTCGATCGTCGAATTATGTTTGACGAATGTATTTATTTGATGATATACTATTTTACTAAATAATACTATTTGAGGAACAAATGATTTTCGGCAAATATATCAATAGATTTTATCTGAAATATGCGGTGTTGATCCTGTGCGGATTGGCTGCGCTTGTTGCCGTAGATTATGCACAGACGCTTATTCCGGAAATGTACCGAATGGTTATCGACGGAGTGGACAAGGGTGTAGTCGCCGTAGACGGAGGCTATGCCGATTTTGATATGCAGTTTGTCTGGGCGCGTATATGTGTGCCCATGTTTTTCATTATTATTTTTATAATAGTAGGTCGATTTGTATGGCGGATCTGCCTGTTCGGGAGCGGAATTCGTGTGGAACGGGATCTTAGAAAGAAAATGTTTGCCCATTGCGAAGAACTGTCTGCCGAGTTTTATTCGCGCGAAAAAATCGGCAATTTGATGTCTTTGTTCACAAACGATCTGGAAACAGTGCAGGATTGTTTTGGCAACGGCATCATGATGACGTTTGACGCTGCGTTTTTGGGCGGATTGGCACTGTACAAAATGTTCCGAATGGATTGGTTGATGACATTGCTCTCGCTGATCCCAATGGCTTTGATGGTGGCGATGAGCCTTATACTTGGTAAATATATGACGCTCAAGTGGCGCACGCGTCAGCAAGCATTCAGTGATTTATCTGATTTTGCACAGGAGAGTTTCTCCGGAATAGCCGTGATCAAGGCATTCGTGAAGGAATTCAAGGAGCTTCTTGCTTTCCGTTGGTTGAATAAGAAAAACGAGAATGCCAATGTCGCTTATACCAGGATAAGCACGATCCTCAATGTGCTTGTTACATTGTTTGTGGAATCCGTGATCTGCATTGTGCTGGGTTACGGCTCCTATCTTGTCTATAAGGGGATATTCACAGGCGGTCAATTGATGGAGTTCATAGGCTATTTCAATGCGATAATTTGGCCTGTCACCGCCATTACTGAACTGATAGAGATGCACTCCAGAGGCAAGGCTTCACTGAACAGAGTTTCCGACCTTCTCGAGACAAAGCGCGACGTTACGGACAGTCCCGAAGCCGTATCCATAGACCATGTTGACGGGACGATCGAGTTTCGCAACGTTACATTCAGATATCCCAATGTTGATTATGACTCGTTGCATGACGTCAGTTTTCTCATCAATGCCGGCGAGAAAGTGGGCATCATAGGCAAGACCGGATCCGGCAAAACTACTTTGGCGGATTTGATTTTACGTTGTTATAATGTGGCAGACGGCACGGTATTTGTCGATGGGCGGGATGTGAATACGGTTACGGTCAAGAGTTTGCGAGATTTCTGTGCTTACGTACCGCAAGATAACTTCCTGTTTTCCGATACAATACGTAACAATATCGCATTTGCCGTCGACGACGCGTCTGACGAAGAGGTGAAGGTTGCAGCAATACTTTCGGATATAGATGAAAATATAAGCCGTTTCGGTGACGGATACAACACATTTATGGGCGAACGTGGTGTAACCGTATCCGGTGGTCAAAAGCAACGGATATCCATAGCCCGTGCCCTTATGACCAATGCGTCCATACTTATTCTGGACGATTCGGTATCGGCAGTGGATACGGATACTGAAAAAAATATTCTTAACAATTTGCGCAAAGCGCGTTACGGCAAAACGACCATATACATAGCACATAGAATATCCACCGTGCGTGATCTTGACAAAATTATCTTGTTGGACAACGGCGAAGTAGTGGATATAGGCGACCACGCGCAATTGATGGAGAGATGCCCTATGTACAGAAATATGGTGGCATTGCAGGAACTGGAAGAGGAGGATGCCTGATATGAGAGATTATCTTCCGCTTTTGATTGTCGGTGCCATTATAGGAGTATTCAGCGCGGTGTTGATACTTGTCTATGCGCTCATCAAGGACAAAAAAGAGTCTATGGGTTTTGAACGCAACATGAAAGACGGTGAATTGATCAAGCGTCTGTTGCATTACGCAAAACCGTATTGGTTCAATTTCGTCATTGTAGGATTGGTCATGCTATTGTCTGTTTCTTACAATATTCTGTCGCCTATCCTTATTTCCGGTATAGAGAGAATATTTGAGAATGAGAATGGTTTTGTCTACAATGATGTATTGTGGAGGGTCATACTGTACGCCTGCATACTTATCGGCTCCCTCATCGGTACGTATGTACAAGCGATCGTTTTGCAGAAAACCGGGCAAAAAATCATCTCACAATTGCGCGAAGACGCATTTACGCACATAGAAAGCCTCTCCCATGCGCAATTGGCTCATATGCCTGTGGGTAAACTTGTCACGCGCGTTACGAATGATACCAATGCCATATCTATGATGTTTACGGGCATGTTGGCAAATCTGTTCAAGAATATATTCGTTATAATAGGCGTGCTGATTGCAATGCTGTTTATAAACTATATGCTTACTTTGATGGTGCTTTGTTTTGTGCCCTTTATAGTACTGTTTACGGTTATTTTCCGCAAGTTTTCGCGCAGGGCATACCGTCAGGTCAAAAATGGAACTACAGATATCAATACATATCTGGCTGAGCATCTTTCCGGAATGAAAATAATACAGATTTTCAACCGTGAAAAAAGAAAAATGCAGGAGTTCGATGCGAAGAATCAAAAACTGTACCGAGCGCAAAGAGGACAGATCTTTGTATTCGGTATATTCCGTCCGGCAGTGTATATGCTTTACATTTCATCTGTATTGTGTCTGTTCTTTCTTGGTGCCAAAGGCGCTTTGTCCGGCAAGGAAATATTGGGACAGGTAGTGGACGGCGCGACGATCGTTGCGTTTTATATGTTTGTATCCAGATTTTTCAACCCGATACAGAACCTGGCAGAACAATTTCATCGTTTGCAATCGGCGTTTGCTTCAGCCGAAAAGATATTTACTATTCTGGATATCCGGCCGTCTGTGGTAGATGAACAGGACGCCATAGAAGTGGAGAATATTCGCGGAGAGATAGAATTTAAGAACGTCTGGTTCGCATACAACGAAGGCGAATGGGTGCTCAAAGGAGTCAGTTTCCATGTGAATGCCAACGACACTGTGGCTTTTGTGGGCGCGACCGGCAGCGGCAAAACTACGATTTTGTCACTGCTGTGCAGAAATTACGATATACAGAAAGGAGAGATTTTACTGGATGGGATCAACATCCGACATATTAAGATTTCTTCATTGCGTAGACATTTCGGGCAAATGCTTCAGGACGTATTTCTATTCGCAGGAACAGTGCGAAGCAATATCGTTTTGCGCGATGAGTACTCCGATGATGAAGTGATGCAGGCTTGCAGATACGTCAACGCTGATAAATTTATCGATAGATTGCCAGACGGTTTGGGCGAAGAAGTGCGTGAGCGAGGGAATAATTTCTCCGCCGGTCAACGGCAATTGTTGAGTTTCGCTCGCACAATTATTCATCGCCCCGAAGTTATGATACTGGATGAGGCGACGGCAAATATAGATACCGAAACGGAACTGTTGATACAGGACAGTCTAGGTAAGATGATGAATATAGGTACTATGCTGATAGTGGCACACAGGCTTTCCACCATACAGCATGCAGACAATATTATCGTGATATCGGATGGCATGATCGTGGAGCAAGGCAACCATCACGAATTATTGCAACAACGGGGCAGGTATTACGAACTGTATATGCTTCAGTTTAACAAAGAGCAAATAAAGAAAAATATAAAGGCGACGCAGTAGGCGTCGCCTTTTGCAATGAGGTCAGTCGGATAATTTGATTTTCCCGATTCGTTTGCGTACATACATTGCCCGCATCGAATTGAGTATCGCAAGTACACACACGCCCACATCGGCTAGTATTGCGACCAACATTCCGAAGGGTATCATGTCAAGCAGTCCGACGACAGACAGGATCAAAACTGCTATTTTGATAAGAATGGAGACTATTATATTTTCGTTCACTATTGTAAGAGTCTTTTTTGCTATTTGTTTCGCAGTGGCAATAGCAGTGGGATTATCTTGCATCAAAACCACGTCGGCAGTCTCTATTGCCGCATCGCTACCCATTGCTCCCATAGCTATACCGACGTCGGAAGTGGCTAATACGGGTGCGTCATTGATTCCATCCCCTACAAATGCAACCTTCTCGCCGGAGTCACGCTTGAGTTGTTGAAGTTTTTCTACCTTATCCTGCGGTAGCAGATCGGCATAAAATGTATCTATATTGAGTTGTTCCGCTACCTGATTAGCCGTTGTCGCGTTGTCGCCTGTGAGCATGACTGTTTTGCAACCCAGTCCGTGCAATTCTGCGATTGCTTGTCTCGAGTCGGATTTCAATTCGTCTGCTATGACTATATATCCTTCGAATTCATTGTTTTTTGCAACATAAACTACGGTACCGCCCGTTGCGTCAGGGCAATCAACGCCATTTTCAGTCATTAACTGTTTGTTTCCGCACAATATTGTATCTTCCGAAGTTTTTGCAACCAACCCTTTCCCCGCAATTTCGGACACGGCGGCTTCTTGAACGGGAACGCTTTCTTTGCAAATCGACAAAGCAATTGGGTGATTGCTGTACTGTTCCGCTATGGCTGCGAGAGACAGTATTTCCCGACGTCTTTCTTCGGGATATACTTTTGTCACGGCAAAGTTTCCTTTAGTCAAGGTGCCTGTTTTGTCGAACGCGACTGTTTTGGCTTTTGCAAGCATTTCCAGATAATTGCTGCCCTTTACCAATATCCCTCGTTTGCTTGCAGCGGCAATTCCTCCGAAAAAGCCCAACGGGACGCTTATTACCAGCGCGCACGGACAAGAGACGAATAGGAACATCATTGCGCGCCTGACCCATATGCTCCAATATTCCCAACTCATATTGCCGCTTATGATTGGAGGCAACACACCGACGATGACGGCAAGTGCCACAACGATGGGAGTGTAGTATCGGCTGAATTTTGTGATGAAGTTCTCGGCAGGTGCTTTTTGTGCAGTGGCATTTTCCACAAGGTCCAGAATTTTGGCCACTGTACTGTTATCGTATGTGCCCGTTACCGACACATATATCACTCCGTCTAGATTTATACACCCGGAAATCACTTCATCTTGTTCCTTTATGTGACGAGGTAGGCTTTCTCCGGTGATGGCTGAAGAGTCGATATTGCATTCGCCGCGCACGATTTTTCCGTCGAGAGGGACTCGTTCTCCCGCTTTGACTATGATCGTTTCGCCCGGTCCTATTTCCGATGGATGAACTATGTTTTCCACACCGTCTCGAATGACGGTCGCCTCCTCAGGTCGTATTTTCATCAGATCGGCGATGCTCTTTCTGCTCTTACCTACGGCATAGCGTTGGAAAAGTTCTCCCGTTTGATACAGTATCATTACAGCGGCGGCGTCGGCATATTCTCCTATTACAAAAGCGCCGATAGTGGCGATTGTCATCAAAAAGTTTTCGTCGAATATTTCACCGTGGAATATATTTGTCAACGCTTTCCACAAAACGTCATATCCGGCAATTATGTATGCCGAGGCAAATATGATCCATGATATCCATTCTTTGGGAGCGATGGTGTATTTGATTATTATCCCCGTTACGGAGATGGCAGCGGCAACGCAGATGCGTACCAATGATTTTTGATTTCTCGACATGATAACTTACTTATATTTTCAAGCGGCATTCAGGCTCGATTTTGTGAACTACAGCCTTGACTTGCTTGATTATTTCCTCAGGATTTTCTTCTGAAATTTCCAATGTCATACGTTGCAACATAAAATTTACATTGCAATTTAGCACACCGTCGATATGGCGTATATTTTGTTCCATTTTTGCCGCGCAGTTGGCGCAGTCAAGCTCCTCCAGTGCAATTACTTTTTTGATCATCATTCATTACTCCTTTATGTGCTCAAGTGCAAGGTTTATTATGCTCAGCACATGGTCGTCGTCCAGACTGTAAAATATTTCTTTACCTTTCCGTCTGTTTTTGACGAGTTTGGCTTGGCGCAAAATACGCAGTTGGTGCGACACGGCGGACTTGGTCATATTCAAAACCGCGCCAAGATCACACACACACATTTCCGCTTGCGCCAATGCTGAAAGAATACGTATGCGGGTGGAGTCTCCGAATATTTTGAATAGTTCTGCGACATCATACAGATCGTTTTCAGCCGGCATGTCGACAGTTACCTGCTCACACACCTCGTCGTGTATTATATTATCTTCACATTCTTGATCGATCATTGTCCACCTCCATTTGTGAAACAGTTGAATGATTGTTCAACTATTATCAGTATATGTCAGATAGCATAATATGTCAAGCGGTTTGGTATATATTTTTGTAAAATTTTTCAAGAGAGAAAGTCGCACATTATTTTTACATTTGAAATAGTATGGCAGTAGGGGAAAATCCCCGAAAAGTACAAGGAGAGTAAAATGAGTTGTTGGAATAACAATTGTTGCTGCCACAATGAATGCGGCACAAATACGGTCATTATCGATCGCGGATTGCGAGGTCCCAGAGGGTTCACCGGTCCGCAAGGTATCATGGGGCCTCCGGGCATGAGTATAACCGGTCCTGCGGGTGCCACCGGTCCTATCGGACCACAGGGTATTCAGGGACCGCAAGGCGTACCCGGTGTGACAGGAGCGACCGGTGCTACAGGTCCCATCGGAGCAACAGGACCTATCGGCCCCACAGGGCCTACAGGAGCAACAGGACCGTCCGGTCCTGCCACCGACGGTTTGTTTGCATACGGTGGACGGTATTCGACGGATCCGACGGCGGTGACCGTTTCTGCGGGAACATTTGCTCCGTTGACGATGGCATTGACAATGCCCGTTCTCAATGAGACTTATGGCACAAATGATATCACGGTTACAAATGAAGGCGATTATGAAATCAACTACGGCATAAGCGGAACGGTGGGCGCGGATACTACGTTGACTCTTGGCGTATACGTCGGAGGGGTCGCACAACCGTCCGCTACGGTAAGCAAGGATTTTGTCACAACGGTAGAAAATAGTCTTTCGGGAAGTACGATATTAAATCTTCCCGCCGGCAGTGTTGTTACGTTGCAGATATCCGGTACGGTAGGCACGACGTTGACTCCGTCGGACAACGTCAACACATATTTGACGGTAAAGAAATTGGACAGCGGCGTAGTGGCATAAGAAAACAAAGCCTTTTGGCAAAAAAGTCCCCCTTAGTTGGATTCCGACTAAGGGGGATACTATAAATGTTTGGTTTTTACTCTTATACTTTGAATGGTGTGACAACTGCAAAAGAAATAAAGCAGAAGATTATCAGCGACAAAGCATCTACGATAGTGGTGATGAACGGACTCGCGACTACGGCAGGGTCAAGTTTACATACTTTTGCAAGTATGGGCATCATGCAACCTACGAACTTGGCTATTACGATTGTAGCGAACAGTGCCAACGAGACAGCGAGGCATATATACCAGGTGTAGTCATATCCAAATGCCAGTCCATCCAAAAAATACAGTTTTGCGAAACAAACTATAGATAGACAGGTTGCCAACAGTAACGAAACGCGCAGTTCTTTCCAAAGCACTTTCAGTATGTCACGAGGTCTTATTTCTTCCAGTGCAAGTCCGCGAATAACGGTGACGGACGACTGACTTCCGGCGTTTCCGCCCGTATCCATCAGCATGGGAATGCAAGCAAACAATGCTGTCGACAAAGCATTTAATCGGGATTCAAAGGTGTTTATTATCAGCCCGGTGAATGTCGCTGATATCATCAATATCAGCAACCAGGGGATCCTGTTTTTCCATATTTGCCAGACAGACTGCTCCATATATGTATCGGTAGAGGGAGTGACTGCTGCCATGATGGAGATGTCTTCTGTCGCCTCTTGTTTCATTACGTCGATGACGTCGTCTACGGTGACTATGCCCACCATACGGTTTTCGCTGTCTACTATGGGCATTGCCGACAGGTCGTATTTTGCTATTTGCTGGGCTACAAATTCTTTGTCGTCATTTGCTTCTGCGGAAATGACCTCGCGTTCCATAAATTCGCGTATCGGAGTTTCGTAGTCATGCAGAAGCAAGTCTTTTACTGTGACGGTACCGATCAACTTGCGCTTGTCATCCGTAACGTAACAGTTGTAAATGGTTTCTTTGTCCAATGCGATCTTGCGTATGCGGTCAAAGCATTCTTTTACGGTCCAGTGCTCTCTGAGACTGACATATTCGACCGTCATGATCGAACCCGCACTGTCTTTCGGATATTTCAGTATCTCGTTTATCTGCTTTCTGGTCTCTGCGTCCGATTGTTTTATTATCCTTTTTACGACATTGGCAGGCATTTCTTCGATAATGTCTACAGTATCGTCCAGGAACATTTCATCCAGCACTGCTTTTAATTCGGCATCGGTGAAGCTGTTCAACAGCAATTCCTGCCCGTCATATGACATTTCCACAAAGGTCTCTGCGGCATTTTCTTTGCTTAACAGTCTGAATATAGGCAAAATGTCCTTTTCGTTCATCTCGTCCAGCAGTAGCGCGCTATCTTGCGGTTGCAATTCGTTGATTAATTTCTTGATTTCTCGGAAATTTTTATCTTCCAGCAATTGCAGTACTTTCTCGGTTATTTCGTTCAACTCTTCGAATTCCATTATTTCCTCCTTTGGCAGATAGCAAAATGCCCGCGCTTGTAACAGCACGGACACGCAAAAGATTCGACCAACGAAAAGTTTTCGTTCTACCATTACAAGCTTTAGCATCATGGGGCGGTGTAATTGCATTAGAGTAAGCCTTGTTTTTCGACAAACCCTGCTGCCCAAACGGCGCGTGTCTCCACGCTATGTCGGTAGCAATCCGTATCCCCATGGTAGCCTCACCTACCGGATTTTCAATTGTACCTTTATTGTAGTTTTGTTTTAATTTTGTGTCAATGGTTTTTAAGTAATTTATATAATCTTTTTTATTTATTATACGCCGAAACACTGAAGTCTGTGTATAGGTATAAGTTGACAAATCGACTCGATTATTATACAATAAAATTGAAAATGGTTGGATCGAAGTATGAAAGAATATTATCTTGATAGACTGCACTGGATATTTACATATTCAAACAAAAACTTTTGGTATTGCTTGGGAAAAACGTTATGTTTGATAGTAGGCGTACCGCTATATGCTGTCTCTTTTGTAATGGAGATGGTGTTTACTTTCGTAAATATGATTTTCAGCTGGATACCCGTTTTAAATGTGGTGATCATGGTGATTTGCAAGATATTTATTTTCATATTTGGGTCGGTTTTTTATATTTGTATCTTAACGGATATAGGACAGTACAATGTCGCAAATAGACAAGTTCCGACAGAAGAGATCGAAGACGTGCCAATAGATTTGCCTGATACGGAAAAGAACGAAAGCAATGACAGTGAAAACGAATGATTTTACAAACCCTATAAATGGGTTTGTTTTTTTTTAGATTCTTTTCGACAATTTTCGACGATAAATAATTTTTTTGGATAATTTTAGACAATTTATACTGTGATAAGCTGTGTTATAATTAAGGTACAAATAAAAAGGAGATAGTTGTCGTGATAACAATTGGGTTGATCGGTCAAAGTGGTTTGAAAGAAAAATTGCAAGAAAATGATAAATTCGATATAATTTTTGACGTAGAAGGCAAAGATGCCAGAAAGTATCTGGATGAGCAGTTGCCGGACGTTGTGATTACGGAATTGATGATGAGTGGCGAGGATGGCTATGCATTGATGGAAAGATATCATGATGCCAAGTTTATAGTCGCTTCCGAACTGAAAAGCGAGGTGTTTGTTATTAAAGCCTTGGAACTCGGTGCTAAGTATTATTTGGTGAAGCCGCTCGAGTACAGTGTCTTGGAACAGAGGATATTCAATGTATATGAAGGTGAAAGACTTGGCGGAAAAGTAGTGCGCAAGAAGAGCGTATCGGAAAAAACGCTGGATGAGCGCATAAGCAGCATCTTCGTAAGTGTAGGTATCCCCGCTCACATAAAGGGTTATCAGTTCTTGCGTGAAGGCATCAAACTGGCAGTGGACAATCCGCAGATAATAAATGCGATCACAAAAAGCTTGTATCCTTCTATAGCCAAACGTTTCAATACTACTCCGAGCAAAGTAGAGCGCGCCATTCGTCATGCAATAGAGGTGGCTTGGAACAGAGGCAAGATAGAAAATATAAATAGTATTTTCGGAGTGAAAGTATATAATTCTTCCGAAAAACCCACAAATGGTGAATTTATAGCATTGCTTGCAGATAAAATGTTGTTGGAGTGTGCTTATTGATAATTGAAAATTCAAATAAATCGTTAACGAAAAGGGGTTGCCTTTCTCTTTACGGTATGTTATACTGATTATGCGGTGACGTTGTATTATACAAACGTCACCCAATATATGCAACCGTAACGGAGAAAGTAAAATTATGCAGTACTTGAAAAAGGAGATCAGGGAAAGGATTTTGGCTGCAGCCGTAGAGGAGTTCAAAGAGCAGGGGTACGCCGACGCGTCGATAAGAAATATTGCCAGCAACGCGGAAATTTCACTGGGAAATATTTACAGGTACTACGTCAATAAAGAAGCATTATATTTTGCCGTGGTGAATCCTTTTATGGAGAGCGTGAGGCAATTCGTTACAAACGATTTTTCTTTTGAAGAAAAGAGCATGAAGGAGATATCCGAAATGCTCATAACATTTATTATGCAGTACAATGATGAACTGCTCATTATCCGTAAGGGCAATTCTGTTCATTATGATAAATTCGTCAGCTATATCATCGAAGTTATCGCTCAAAAGATAAAGGAAATGGTGCAAAGCATCTTTCCCGAAATTGATGACAAGATCCGTAATCCTGACTTTTATACTGCTATCGCCGAAGGCTTCTTGACAAGTTTCTTCAAAATACTACACAATGACGACACACCCGAGGTACTGGAACGTAAGTTGCGGGAATTGATAACGTTCTATTTCGGACACATGAAAGATAGGTTCCGCCATTTTGATGCAGAATAAGTTTTAGTGCGCCCACTTTTAGCGGGTGCTTTTTTGTAGTTCTATCACGTTTTGATTTCTACTGTCATACAATGTATTGACTATCATAGGAGGTTATCAATGCCGGTCAATAATTTCGATGGCAACAATTGTAGTGAAAAAATATGTATTCAAGGCAAAAAAGTATTTGACGCATGCGTCAAGCAGACCACTTTACAGCAAATAACGGTGAGTATATCCGATACCAATCCTACTTCCCCAGCAGTTCCTTTGCGCTTTGTAAGTGCTAAAAGCACAACAACCAAGGGTATCATAGAAAACCTTGTAGTCGAACGCCTTACCGAGCGTCCCAAGTACGGTAGAGTTCAGGCGGATGTCGTAGTACCTGTGGAAGTGACTTACATAGACAGCAACAATGAAGAGGGGAGCGGTATGGGCAGTGTTACGGTACCTGCGGACGTGGTAATGTTTTTGCCTGAACCGTCAATCATTCCGTATACCATTGAAGCCAGTGTGTCAGCGGTCAGCCCCGAAGGACAGTATAGTCAGACGCAGGTCATTGATGGTGTGACATACTATATATTCGTAATAAATTGCTGTGTCACGGCGATTCTCAAAGTTACGATGGATGTAGAATTGATCTTACCGAGTTACGGTTATGCGGTAATACCGCCTTGTCAGGAGTATACGGAAGAAGTATGTTCCGGTTATTTTGAATTGCCGCTGTTTCCGGGCGGAAGAACAACCGGTAACGGGAACAATACTTGATCGATTGCATTTGTCATGAAATTCACAAAATTGAGATTAGAACTTTCTAATCTCTTTTTTTTTCAGACTTGTTCCGCTCCGCATATTATGGTGTAACACTTAGACAAAGAATTTCATAGTTTACATTGTATTGGGGTGCCGATGATGAAATACAGAAGGTGTCCGCGTTGCCAACTGAACTATATAACGGAAGACAGTCAGCTGTGTAGCGTGTGCATGGATGAAATGGAAGGCAAAAGAAGTATTTTCGACGAAGATTCCACGCAAGAATTGCTTTGTCCGTATTGCGAGAAAAATACGATGGGAATAGATGATATCATGTGTGCGGAGTGTCGCGAGAAACGTATTCGTAAAGGACGGTAACTGTAGACAAAACAAAGAAAGCATGTTATAATATCAACATGAAAGTTTTTGCGATAAGCGATCTGCATCTTTCCACCGTTGCAGAAAAGCCCATGGATATTTTCGGTAAATCTTGGGAGAATTATTTCGAAGAAATATCTGCCGATTGGCGCGCGAAGGTGACGGACAAGGACATTGTTCTATTGCCGGGAGATTTCTCGTGGGCTATGCGAATGGAGGAAGCAGTGCCTGACTTTGAGTTGGTTGCCAAGTTGCCGGGCGAGAAAGTCATCTTGCGTGGCAATCATGATTACTGGTGGAATACGCTTTCGCAAGTACGGTCAATGTTACCGCATGGTTTCCATGCTTTGCAGAACGATTGTTTGCGTTTTGAAAACATATTGATTTGCGGTACGCGCGGTTGGGTTTGCCCTGATGGCGACAATTTGTCAGCAGAAGATCAACGTATATACCTTCGCGAATTGGAGCGGCTAAAACTCTCTATAGCAGCCATGAAAAAAATTCGTCAGCCCAACGACCGAGTGATAGCTATCATGCATTATCCTCCTTTTAATGGAAGATACGATGACAGCGGATTCGTAAAACAGTTTGTCGAAGCGGACATCCATACCGTTGTCTATGGGCATTTGCATGGTAAGGATTGTAGGGTTAATCTGTACATGAAAAAATTCGGTATAGAGTTTTATCTTACAAGTTGCGATCTTGTCGGCAATAAACTTACTGAAATCCTGTGTGAGTAATTGAGTATTTTTACGCTAAATATTGTTGCATTGCTACAAGTAATATGTTACAATTTCATTGTACCTGTCAAAACCAGGATATGTTCGACGCAGTGAGCTCATTTAAAACTTGTTCAGATAGGACGCAATAGTTTATTTTGAAGTTTAATAATAAAATATTTTGTTTGTTTTTCTCGTTTGAGCACTCAAATTAGCCATTTGAGTTGTCTCAAAAAATTTTTTCAAAAAAAATGGACGAAAATGGTTGAAATTGGTTAGGAAGTGCGCTATAATGGTTACAAAGATACAAGGAGTGTAACCTGATGCTTTTGCTCGGCAATTACCAACATGCGTTGGACGACAAAAACAGAATACGTCTTCCCGCAAAATTCCGCGAAAGATTGGGCTCGGAATATATCCTGTTTCCGGGCACACACGGTTGTATATCTTTGTATCCGGCAAGCGCAGAAGAAAAGTTTGTCAATGCAGTCAATAAGTTGGGAGAATTCAGCGCAGATAACGCAGAAACGATCCGCAGCCTTACGGAAAAGGCCGCAGTGGTTGAAGCGGACTCTCAAGGAAGATTTATGCTTACGCCTGATTTATTGAGGCTGGCACATATAGACAAAGCAGTTCGGATTATAGGTGTGGTGGACAGAGTGGAGATCTGGAGCGAGGAACGCTATATTGATCGTTTGAAAGGAAAAGACGAAAGTGATGCCGCCTATGATGAATTGAATATGAAATTTCACAATGCATTACATGAAGGATGATATACGAACACAAATCGGTGCTATTGGATGAGTCCATAGAAGCACTCAATATTAAGCCCGACGGAATATATGTGGATTGCACGGCGGGCGGCGGCGGACATTCGGAAAAAATATTGAAGAGCATCACGAGTGGAACGCTTGTATGCATAGATAAAGACACAGACGCATTGTCAGTGTGTCGCGAGAAGCTTAAAGGAAACGTCAAATTCATTCACAGTGATTTCAAGCAACTGAACAGTTTGTTGGATGAGTTGAATATCGATACGGTGGATGGTATCATTGCAGATCTGGGAGTCAGTTCTTATCAGATCGATACGCCGGAAAGAGGCTTCTCGTATATGACGAGCGACGCGCCGTTGGATATGCGCATGGACACAACGCAGACTCTCACAGCGAAGGATATAGTGAATACTTATTCCGAAGCGGAGTTGTGCAGATTGATACATGATTATGGCGAAGAAAAATTCGCAAAATCGATTGCCAGGAATATTGTCAGTGAACGCCAAAAGGCACCGTTGCTCACGTGTGGTCAGTTGGTGGAGATCATAGAAGAATCGGTTCCGCATTGTACAAGAAAAAAAGGCAGCCATCCGGCCAAGAGAACTTTTCAGGCTCTACGTATTGAAGTAAATAAAGAATTGGACGGTATAGATGATTTTCTGCGTGATGCTGTGGGAAGGTTGAATCACAACGGCAGATTGGCGGTAATAACTTTCCATAGTCTTGAAGACAGAATAGTCAAGCAGACATTTCTCGATTTTTCTACCGATTGCATCTGTCCTCCGTATTTTCCCAAATGTGTATGCAATCATAGAGCACTTGGTGCTACGCTCACTAAAAAACCTATAGAACCCTCTACATTTGAGATTCAGGAAAACCCACGCTCCCAAAGCGCAAAACTCAGAGTATTTGTAAAGAAGTAATTATATCGCAAGGTGGTGAATATAATGCAATGGAATAATGATATCGGATATCAACAACCGCAACAGGACGTTTATGCGGATATAGTAACGCCCTATTCGGCGAATCCCGACATTCAGAACAATATCGATAATCAGGAGTTTTCGCTTTCCAGTATACAGCAAAAACTCGGTTCTCTCAGTATTGCACAGGAAGAAAATATTATCGATTCAACGCCTGATACCATGCCTTCTCAGCAAACGTTGGAAATGAATTATCAACGTAATTATTCTGTAGAGGCTAAAACAAAAACTGCATCCAAACTTTCCACAAAGGGTAAAGTCGCCGTGGCAAGTTACGTGATCGTTTTACTGGCGTTGATAGTTGCAGTAACTATATGCGGGGTGTCAGTAGCCGGTTCCTTTGATTTGGCTTTGGATAGTGCAGTGCAGTATAGCGAACTATCGTCATCCGTTGAAGCATTGACGAGTGCAGCTCAGGAAGAGAACTTTGAGGAGTTGGACAGGATGGCAACCGAACTTGGTTACGTTGATGCATCGCGTTCAAACACCCTGACTTATTCGGAACTGGAAACAAGACCGGCGCAAAATTTCTCTGTCGAAACCAACTGGTTTGATTCGTTGTGCGACTGGTTCAGCAATGTATTCGGAGGCTGATTTGCAAAACAGTTATTATATAACAAAAAAGAGATTGCTGTCACTTTTGGTGGCGGCAATTTTTTTGTTTGGAGTCATATTTTTGCGTTTGGGCTATATACAAGTAGTTTGGGGCAAAGACTTGCGTGTGCGCGCGAGTGAGCAGTGGCTGCGTGATTTGCCTTTGCGTGCCTACAGAGGAGATATTGTAGACTCAAATGGGAAATTGCTTGCTACGACAACTACAGGTTATACTCTGTATGCTCGTCCGCAGAGCGTTGAGGATGCAGAAAGAACGTCGGATATACTTAGTGAAATTCTAGGAATAGACCGTGATACGCTGTATGAGAAGATCACAAAAAGGGGTGTGTCCGAAGTTACATTAAAGAGACAATTGACATCCGACGTGGCGGAGGAAATACGACAAAATGATCTCGTCGGGATATATCTTGCCTCAGAAGGATTGCGTAGTTATGTTTATGGCGATTTTTTGTCACAAGTGCTCGGTTTTGTATCGTCCGATGGAGTTGGACAAACAGGATTGGAGGCGTATTACGACAAATATTTGCAAGGCTTGAATGGAATGTTGCTCACAGAGACAGATCTTGTGGGTGACGAATTGGAAAGTGGCAATACAACATATATTCCTGCCGTTAATGGATTGACGGTAACGCTGACGATTGACGCTGTAATACAGACCATTGTAGAAAATATTTTGCAACTTGCAATGTATCAGCAAAATCCGCAGTCGGCACGCTGTATTGTGTTGGATGTGAATACCGGCGAAATTTTAGCGATGGCATCTAAGCCGAGTGTTGACTTGAACAATTTGCCGCGAGACAATGTAGAATATCTGATGAAATATTCGAAAAATACTCTTTTGACAGATGTATACGAGCCAGGTTCTACTTTTAAGATATTGACAGCGTCGGCATGTCTGGAGGAGTACCATAAAGGTAATCCGCGAGCTTTTTCGGCAGAACATGTATTCGGCAATTCGTCTGGCATCCGTATTGTGGATGGTTCAAAAATAAGTTGTTGGACAAAACACGCTAATGGAAAACATTCCAATCAGACATTGTCCGACGCATTGAACAACAGTTGTAACCCTATATTTACAGACATAGCATTGTCTCTCGGGAAAGCGACAATGTATGATTATTTGGAAAAATTTGGGTATGGTAAGGCAACCGGGATCGATTTTATTGGCGAACAGGCCGGCATCCTTGTCCCGGAAAGTACCGTAACAAATGGCGATCTGGCTCGCATAGGCTTTGGCCAAACTATAGCCGTTACCGCTCTGCAACTTTGTGTGGCGACGGCTGCTGCGGTAAACGGCGGTTTGCTTATGAAACCGTACCTTGTCAAGGAAATATCCGATCCGATAACAGGTAAGACCGTCAAGCATTTTTCTCCTACGATAGTGAACAGAGTCATAAGCGAAGAAACCAGTCAACAAATTGCTGCAATGCTAAAAAAAGTTGTGGATGAATGCGGAGGTAAAAATGCCCGGATCGAGGGTTACAACGTTGGAGGGAAAACCGGAACCGCGCAAAAATTTGTAGACGGAAAACTTGCAACAGGCAAGTATGTTTCATCGTTTGTTGGATTTTTCCCTGTGGAGAGTCCGAAGTACCTCGTATTGATGATAATAGATGAACCGCAAGGACAAAGTTACGGCTCAATCGTTGCGGCACCCTATGCGGGGTCGATTTTTCGTGAGATAATAAATTATAAGAATATACCACCGTCTCAATAGTCCATACCACTTTGCGTATTCTAAATAGTTGCAATAACAAATAATATAATCTGTACCCATAGGGCGCAGATTTTTTTTGGAGTAAAAATGTGTATCTTCAACAAATACTAAATGGTGTGAGTTACAACGCTATAGGAACTGGAAATCCGGAAATCACCTCGCTTTCCTGCAATACAGCACAAGTTAAGCCGGGATGCCTATTCTTTTGTATCAACGGTGGGAAATACGATGGCCATGAGTTTTTTCGTAAAGCATTAGGCGACGGTGCTGTTGCAATTGTGTGTGAACATCCGCTGGAAACGCAGGCTTTACAGATAATAGTGGAAGATGCGCGTGCAGTCATGAGTATAGCGGCAAAAAATTTCTATGGTTGTTGCGTTGACAAAATGAAAGTGATTACCGTAGTTGGGACAAACGGAAAAACGTCCACAACGTACGTATTGGAGGCGATCTTGTCCAAAGCCGGCTACAAAACGGCAATAATCGGAACGAATGGAGTGTTTTTCAATGGACAAAAGCATGGTGGTACACTGACTACACCGGATCCGATAGAGTTACATGAATGGTTTAGAATAATGTATCTGAACAAAGTAGAAGTTGTGATCATGGAAGTGTCTGCTCATGCCATTGCGTTGCGCAAGATGATAGGGATCCATGCGGACATAGCGATATTTACTAATTTCTCGCAAGATCACCTCGATTTTTTCAATACAATGGAAAATTATCGTAATACGAAGAAAAGCTATTTTAATGAGATATTCACGAGCAATGTGATTACAAATGCCGACGATGAACTTGGGCGGGAAATTGCCACGTTACTTCCTTCGGCAACATATGGGATCAACAGCCAAGCGGACGTAGTTGCGAAAGAAATATATATTAAAAAAGACTCGTCTTGCTATAAGGTGGAATTGTTTGGCGAAACCGTATTGATAAAAACCCATTTGGCGGGTATTTTCAATGTATACAATACGCTCGCTGCTGCTACTTGTGCCGCTGTATTGGGTATAGATGTGGACGTGATAGCTTCTGCCATACAAGATATAAACTGTGTCAGCGGTAGAAACGAAACGATAATAAGATCAGACGGCGCGCGTATTGTGATAGATTTTGCACATACTCCTGATGGAATAGAGAATATTCTCGGATTTCTTAAACGTACTTCGGAAGGTAAGTTGATAGTTGTATTTGGGTGCGGTGGCAACAGAGATAAATTCAAACGCCCTCTTATGGCTAAAGCGGTCTCCTCCTATGCGGATTTTGCTGTATTGACAAATGATAATCCGAGATTTGAGGATCCTAAATTTATAGCGAGAGATGTATCGGAAGCATTGACTTGCAAATATAAAATCATTTTGAACAGATCTCAAGCAACGGAATATGCTTTATCTGTTGCGACGGGCAGTGATACGGTGGCAATACTCGGCAAGGGGGCAGAAGTGTACCAAGAAATACGCGGTCGTAAATTTCCATATTCAGACGCAGAGGTGGTGCGTAAACTATTGCGAGTGGAGTAGATACATAATAGCAATAAAAAAGGAGTATCATGCAAGCCATATCTTTTTTGACGGCGTTTGCCTTTTGTTTGTTTATGACGGCAATGCTGTTACCATTGCTCAAGAGACTTAAACTTGGGCAGGAAATACTTGAATATGTAACGGAACATAGCAACAAGCAAGGAACTCCGACAATGGGAGGAATTGCCTTTATTGTGACAATAGCGTTGCTGAGTAGTATTTTTTGTAATTGGTCCAATAGGGTGACCGCTGTTTCTGTAGCGGTTTTTGTCGCCTACGGTGTGGTTGGTTTTCTGGATGATTTTATAAAAATCAAATATAAGCGCAATATGGGTTTGCATGCGTACCAAAAGATACTTGTACAATTGGCGATAGCCGTATTGGTAGCCGTATTTGTTTGGAGCGATGTGGCAGTGGGAGATAAGTTACGCATTCCGTTCACAGATACAAGCGTGAGCGTTGGCTTTTGGATAATTCCACTTGTGATATTTATATATCTGGCATGTACCAACAGCGTCAATCTGACTGATGGAATAGATGGCCTTGCCACATGCACGACTATCTGTTTTTTAGCAGGCATGATAGTGTTGCTTAAGCGTGAGCTTGTCGGTTTGGAAAGCGTGGGAGATACTTATGCATATAGACAGACACTGGACGTAATCAACCTCTGTTATTTGTCTTGCGGCGCGCTTGCGGCTTTTTTGTTATTCAATAGTAATGACGCCAAAGTGTTTATGGGGGATACAGGATCTTTGGCACTCGGAGCAATGGTTGCTTGTGTAGCCATATTTACGAGAATGAGTCTATTTATTCCCATATTGGGATTGGTCTTTGTTCTGTCAAGTGTATCGGTAATAATGCAAGTATTATATTTCAAAGCGACACACGGAAAAAGGATCTTTCTGATGGCACCATTCCATCATCATTTGCAAAAGAAAAAGTGGAGTGAAACGCGTATATGTGTATTGTATAGTTTAATTACAGTATGCATCATATTTATCTTGGTTTGTTTTGGAGAATAATATGTCTGACATAATAGTATACGGAAGGGGAAAAACAGGGCAAAGTTTGATGAATCTGCTACAAAAAATGGGGAAAACGGGAATTTTCTATGACGATACAGATGGTTTTGATTGTGAAACGGATTTTTCCAACAAAACGGTAATTGTCAGTCCTGGAGTACCTCCATATGCCAAAGGTTATCGCATGGCGGAACAATATGCCTTTAAGATAATCGGTGAATTGGAGTTTTGCTTCCGACTTTGCAAAGGTAAGTGTATCTCGGTAACCGGCACGAATGGAAAGACAACGACATGTGAAATGATACATAAAATATTAAAATATTTTCAGATGCCTTGCCGCTTGTTGGGAAACGGTGGTATTCCATTTTCTTCGCAGGTGTTGGATATTGGATGCAATGAGTATGTTGTTTTGGAAAGTTCCAGTTTTCAATTGCTGAGATGTGGGAACTTCGAGCCGGTCGTAAGTGTATTTACAAACATTGCTCCGGATCATCTTAATTGGCATGGAACTTATGAAAATTATCGTTGTGCTAAAACAAACAATTTTATTAACCAAAAATCCGGCATAGCAATATTTAATTACGACGATAAAGACGTAGTGGAATTGTCCGGGTCATGTAAATGCAATAAAAGGTTTTACTCTGTCTCGGATCCGACTGCCGATTGCTACTTCGATGGAAAGAATGTGATCCTGATCATCGACGGGTTGATTGAGAGATGCAACGCGGAGTATATGAATGGTTTTTTGCTTCACAATCGCTCCAATGCATTGGCAGCGATACTTGCCTGTAGTTGTGTCGGGGTACCCTTAACCGAGTCCGTCAATGCATTGGAAAATTTTTGTTTTTTGCCGCACAGGCTACAGACTATAGGGCAAATCGGGGGCGTGAAATTCGTAGATGACAGCAAAGCGACCAACGTGCACGCGACCGTAAGCGCGCTTCAATGCTTTTCCGACAGTCTGGCATTGATATTGGGTGGTTCGGATAAGCGTGAAAGTTACGACGCCATTTTTGCAAATATGACACCAAATGTACGTTGCGTGGTTGCTGTTGGACAAACAGCGGAAAACATAAAACAATGTGCCGCCAAGTACGATATAGAAGTGGTCGTTCTTGACGACATAAAAGTTGCTGTGCGGTATTGTTATGATAGGCTTATCTCGGATGGCGGGGTGGTTCTCATGTCAAATGCATGTGCAAGCTTTGATCGATTCCATGATTTTGAAGAGCGTGGACAATATTTTGCAATGGCAGTAGAGGAACTAAAAATTGAGAACAAAACAAATTGATTACATATTGCTTAGTTGCGTGATCGCACTTGTAGGAATCGGTTTGCTATTTGTGTATAGCGCAAGCAATTATTCGGCAGAAATAACATATGGAAACAAATACTTTTTTCTAATCAAGCAAGCAATCGGGGCGACAATTGGATTGGTGTCAATGCTCGTCGTCATGCACATAAATATCGGATTTATAAAAAAACTATGGATTTTGGGCGTAGTTTTATCTGTTGTTTTGCTTGTTTTGGTGTTTGTACCGGGTATAAGCATAGAGAATTATGGCGCGCGTAGATGGATCGGTTTTGGTAGCTTTTCATTGCAACCGTCGGAAATTGCGAAATTCGCTTATGTATTGTTTTGTGCGGTGTTTATGTCAAAATACGACATGAGTAAATTGATCAATTGCTTTATTCCTATAGGCATCGGGTTGCTTTTTTGCGCACTGATTATAGCAGAACCGAATATGTCTATAACAATGTGCATGGCAATGTTGATGATAATAATGCTTTTTCTGGGCGGAATGAAGTGGAAATACTTTTTTATTCTCTTGATACCTATTGTATTGGCGGTGCCGCTGTTGATCATTGCAGAACCGTACCGCTTGCAGAGACTATTAGCCTTTATCGATCCATGGGCTTCTCCGAAAGAAGAAGGCTATCAATTGATACAGTCACTATATGCGCTTGGAAGCGGCGGATGGTTTGGTGTTGGATTATTCCACAGCAGACAAAAATACCGATTTTTACCTTTCGCAGAAAGTGATTTTATTTTTTCCGTCATCGGCGAGGAAATGGGGCTTATAGGTTGCTTGGTGATCTTTGTGTTGTATATGATAGTGATATTGAGAGGTGTGCGCATCGCGGTCAACAGTACAGATAAATTCGGCAGTATCCTCGCCGGAGGTATAGTCGCTATTGTGGCGGTGCAGTCATTGCTTAATTTTGCCGTTGTTACAGGAAGCATACCTCCTACAGGGTTACCTCTGCCGTTTATCAGTTATGGTGGTACCTCGCTTGTTGTATTCATGACCGCTATGGGTATATTGTTAAATCTGTCCAATAGGGCATATTATAACGATATCGGAGGAAAATTGTGGAATACTTGATCGAAGGCGGAAATCCGTTGCGCGGTGAATTGAGAGTCTACGGCGCAAAAAACTGTGCGCTTGCATTGCTGGGTGCAACTGTTTTGACTGATGAGACGATCACTCTTACAAATTGCCCGAATATTACAGATATAGACAACATGCTTATGCTTCTTGGTGTTATGGGCAAGAAAATTACTCGTAGCGGAGACGAAGTATCTGTTAGTGGAAGTCTGACTCGGACATACGCTCCTGAGAAAATCGCTACTTTGTTGCGAGGATCGGCGTTGATTTTGGGCAGTACAGTGGCACGATACGGACAGGTCGTGCTGCCTTTGCCTGGCGGATGCGCCATCGGTGCAAGGCCAATGGACATTCATCTGTGTGGGCTGCGAAAACTGGGTATCAGCGTATTGGATGCGGGAGATTTGATAAGTTGTTCAGGATATCCCGTAGGTGCCGAATATTCGATGCGAATGGCAAGTGTGGGTGCAACGGAAAATCTGTTGTGCGCATGTGTATTGGCAAAAGGGGAAAGTACACTCATAAATTGTGCGATGGAACCTGAGGTCGTTGCACTGGAAGAAATGCTGGTGCAGATGGGTGCCCAAATCAACGGAATAGGCACTTCGGTGGTCCGTATCAATGGCGTTGCGAAATTGCACGGGACGACTTTTAAGATCATTCCCGATCGAATCGTAGCTGCGACTTACCTGGCTGCGGCAGCCGCTACTCGAGGGAATTTGACCGTGAATGAATGCAATACGGGGCATTTGCAACGTTTCATCGAAGTATTGCAACCGCATTTTGACTTAAAGAAAAACGAGAATTCAGTTCATTTGGAACCGAAGTGCAAGTCATTTGGATATGGAACAATTGAAACTGCTCCCTATCCGGGCTTTCCGACCGACATGCAGTCACTTTTACTTGCATTGGCAGCATGTTCCGACGGAGAGACTGTTATCAAAGAAAATCTTTTTGAAAACCGTTTGGAACATAACGCCAATGAACTTAACAAAATGGGTGCAGATATCAAAGTGTGCGGTAATACGGCAATAATATCTGGACGGGATCTCATCGGTGCGGAGATAGTCGCTAAAGATTTACGTGGTGGAGCAGGATTGGTCATAGCGGCACTTGCTGCACATGGAACAAGCCGTTTAGAAGGAGTGGAACACATAAGCAGGGGATATATGGCATTGTCGGAAAACTTGAATAGGGTAGGTGCTAATATAGAAAATCGCTTGGTATGATTTTGCAATAATTCATTGACTAACATAGCTTTTGGTTGTATAATTTATTTAACTATAATTGGCGTTATATGGTCGACATTGACATTTGACGTCAAGGGAGTTACAAGTGAAGAGCAAAAAACTTCTTATTGCACTCACGGTAATTGCGGTTATTATAGTGATCATTGTCGTTTTGGCCGCGATCCTTACCGTAAAAAAGGTTGCAATAGTTTATCACGGTTTTGACGGTGCACAAGTATCCGCTCCGGACAGTGGTATTTCTTCTGACGAAATTTTGTCGAAATATAAAGGAAAAAGTATTATTTTCCTGTCGAAAAGCAAACTTATGTCCGAACTGAACGTGGCGTATGACAGTTGGCATGCTTTTGCTGTAATTAAACATTTCCCAAACGAATTGGAGATACACTTTGTGGCACGTACGGCTATAGCCAAATTCAGTGCCGGCGGACAAATGTACTATGTCGATTCGTTTGGATATGCCGCTCCCGCTCCTGCGGTGGGCGATGTAATCGACATTTCTTCTGCTTTTCAAGGACAGGGGCTGGAAGCAAAAAGCAGTGCGATCGGTACGCCGTTTGAATTTGAAAGTTCGGTCAGCAATGTAAGGCTTCGCTATGTTCTTGATTCCATTCTGGCAACATGGCAATGCTTGGTCGATATAGACAACATGCAATCCGTACTCGGGGACGGCGGTAATGTTTTCACTTTCGACGAAGATGAAAACCTGGTGATTTCTCCCAAGACAGGCGGACGTATCATAGTGCAGAGCCCGGAAACGGATTTGAGTGAAAGACTAATAAAAGCATACGGAGTTTATTACAATGGTACGCTTAATGTGCAGGAAGACAGTTACACCGTAACTGTATATAAAAACGGGACAGTAACAACATCATCAAAGTAGAAAGAAATTACATAGGAAATCATGAAAAACAGTACAGTTACAATATTGGACTTTGGTTCGGGAAAAATCACATGCATGGCTGCGACGAAAGTCTCCGAAAACGCAGATTTTCTGATCAAGGCGGTAGGGCAAGTGTCCTATAATGGCTTTGACGACAATTCATGGTATGAACCGCACCTTTTGAAAAACCAAATAGGTCAAACAATCGCACAAGTCGAAAATAAAATTCGGTGCAATGTAAAAGAGATATATGTTGGAGTCCCCGGTGCGTTTTGTGCGATGGTGATGGGACAATCGTCGTTGACTTTCCATTCCAAAAAGAAAATAGATGAGGATGACATCGCGGAAATAACGCGTAAAGCGGATATTTTTGAAACGAACGATGACTATTTCGCGTTGGGCGGCAAGCCGATATATTATTTGGTGGATGGAATAATCCCTACGGTAGATGCGGTGGGTACAATAGGAAATAAGCTGACAGGTTTGGTGTCTTTTTCGTATGCGAGAAAGTACTTTCGCAATTCCGTCGATCCTGTTCTCACAGAACTCGGTATACGAAAGATACACTATATAAACGGTTGCGAAGCACAAGCGGTATATATTGCAAACTCTATGATCAAGAGTACGTATTCCATTGTAATAGATGTCGGGCATATAACAACGAACGTCATGCTTTGCGGTGGTAATGGACTAATGTTCCAGCGTACATTTGCACTCGGATCGGGATATTTTGCGGGTGATTTGTGTCAGGTACTCGGCTGTGATTTTAAAACGGCCACAGCCTTATTGGAAAAGGTGAATCTCAACCTCGAAGTAAGACCCGGAGATATGTATAACGTAAATGATCGTTCGGTCGATGCAGTGCAGACTAATGAAATAGTAAGGTCGCGCATAAATCAAATCGCCGATTATATCATGAAGAGTTTTTCGCTTTGCGACAAGGAAATTCCTTCCGATACTCCCGTAATTTTGACGGGCGGCGGACTAGCATACCTGCGCGGCGGTGTTGATATACTTTCACAAGCGTTACAAAAGCCTGTTCGCATGTATCGCAACGTTAATCCTCAGACTAATAGAAATGAATACACATCAAGTTACGGCTTGATATATGAAGCGATCAGATCCAATAAAAGTAGAAATGGATTGCTCGCGTTATTAAAAAATATCCGCAAAGGAGAAAACTGATGGAAACCAATAATGCAGGAATTGCAAAAATATTGATTGTAGGTGTTGGCGGCGGAGGAGGTAATGCCGTCAACAGTATGATAAAAGCGGGAATACGCAATGTGGAATACCTTGCTTTGAATACCGACCAGCAAGCCCTATCCAAATTGAGCGCGAAGAAAATGCCTATAGGTGAGAAATTGACTAAAGGTTTGGGTGCCGGGGCCAATCCCGAAGTAGGCAAAGCCGCCGCTTTGGAAAGCAAGGAAGCCATACAGAATGCGCTACAAGGCGTAGATTTATTGTTTATTGCTGCCGGCATGGGCGGTGGAACAGGTACAGGTGCTGCACCTGTCGTGGCCCAAATCGCCAAAGAATTAGAGATATTGACCATTGCCGTAGTGACCAAGCCTTTTAACTTTGAAGGCGTAAAGCGCATGAAAAATGCCGAGATGGGAATAGAAAATCTCAAGGGGAATGTCGATTCTCTGGTTATCGTTCAAAATGAGAAATTGAACCGCGACAAAAACTTCTCCATTATGGACGCGTTCGCAAAGGCCGATGAGATTTTATTGCAAGGTATCAGAGGCATAACGGATATAGTAGTTCAAGACGGCAGAATCAATCTCGATCTGGCGGATATCAAATGTGTCATGCGCAATAGTGGAATGGCGCACATGGGCGTTGGCGAAGGTAAAGGTAAGAATAAGACAATAGATGCTATACGTAAGGCTGTATATTCGCCTTTGTTGGAAACGACGATTCAAGGTGCGTCGAGTTTGATAGTTAATTTCCGCGGCGGAGAAGATTTGTCTTTGGATGAAGTGACTACAGGTGTAGATCTTGTCCGACAAGTGATATCACCGGATGCCAATGTTTTGTTCGGTGTTGGATTTGACGAAGAAATGAAGGACGAAGTGCAAGTCACACTTATTGCAACGGGCTTTTCCGGCAAGGGTGATGGTCGCGCGGCATTTTTCAGTAGTGAGGCGGCAACTCACGTCGCGGCAACAAATATACAGCGTTCGAACGCAGTCAATCAACCTACAGGTAACGGCAATCCTCTTGGATCGACGGAATCTGCACGCGATATGGCTCCACAAAGTACTCCGTTTGCCACGCAACCACAACGCGAGCAACCCGCTCCCGCGCAAACTATTTCGGGGAATGTAGTCGTAGACGAAGATCCGTCCATTCCTCCGTTTTTACGCAGAATGAAAAATTAGTGTACAGTATTAAGTGGCAAAAGCGACTCACCTCAAGAGTGGGTCGCTTTTGTTATTGGCTTTGGTAATGTATGTATATTTTACTCATCTTTGGGTAAACTTTCATCAGGAGGTAGAAAAAATGAAATCTACAAAGAGTACAAATAACAAACCGGCTAAGAACACAAAAACGAGCGGCTGCTCCAACAGTCAGAATAAAACTTCCGATTGTTGCGGCAATAAACGCAGCAGCAAATCCTCTTCGCAAGAAGACGAGAGTGACCCACAAGGTAGTTACACCGGGAATCCCATTGGCTGGGGAAAATTTGCAGAGCCGATTCAGGATGCGGACGATCTGTAAATAAAAAGCTGTTGCGTTCTGCAACAGTTTTTTATTTGCAGCGGTGATTGAACTCGACAGATACTCCGGCGGAACGATTGTCGCAATGTAAAGTGATTTTTCCTTTGGCACAGCGATAGGAATATACCAATGAATGCCCGTACTCGTCATGTGGCTTGGGTCGCTTGCAGCAATTGCGTCGCTGTTGCGAGCAACATATAGTATTCAGATAAGTTTGTTCATTTAGGAACCTTCCGGAATTGCAACACTTCATATTAAACAATATGATTTGATCATAAAATTTGTCAAAATACTTGAAAGTTTAATAAAAGTGTACTATACTGTGTTTATATCACAGGAGGATCTAACAATGATTTTTGAAAAAGTACGCAGATTGCTCGCAGAATCTCTCAATATTGACGATCAGAGCAAGATCACAATGGAATCCAATATTGTTCAGGATTTGGGCGCAGACAGCCTTGATATGGTGGAAATGCTCATGTCTCTGGAAGATAATTTCGGAATTACCGTTCCTGACGAAGCGGCAAATGAGCTTGTAACGGTCGGTGCTATTGTTAAATATATAGAAGAACAAAAGAAGTAAAACTTTGATTTTATAGTCCGAACGCACATTGTGCGTTCGGATTTTTGGATTAGCATATATGCAATACGAACAACTTGTAAAAATACTTAAAGAGAATGGAGATGTCGAAAAAGTAGCGTTTCAAAAAAAGATAGCAAATACTTCTGTGCCGAATTTAGGCTGTACTATTCCGTTTCTCAGACGATTAGCTAAAAATATCTCTTTGGAAGAGATGCAAAGTTTTCCAATTCATGAGTATTATGAGGTGGATTTGCTACGTTCCATTGTGATTGCCGAGTGTAAATTGCCGTTTGAACTAAAATCGATCCATCTTCTGCGTTTTGTGCAAACGATAGAAAATTGGGCAGTATGTGATGTGCCTGTCAGAATTCCAAAGGAAGAACGAGAGTGTTACTTTGATTTATTTGCCGGAATGTTGTCTGGCGACAAAACATTTGTATGCAGATACGGGATCGTTAATCTGATGAGCAAGTTCTCGGACGAAGCGCATATTAATAGGATATTCTTCGAATTGCCTAAAATACAATTATGGGGAAGTTACTATGTGGATATGGGCGTGGCATGGCTTATTGCTACGGCGATGACAAATTGTCGTGAACAAACTATGAAGTTTATGGAAAATGAAGGTAGGAATGTGTTGAGTCTGTTTGCTTACAACCGTGCTTTGCAGAAAATGAGAGACAGTCATTGTATAAGCGAAGAAGACAAAAAATGGACGCGGTGTATGAAGATGAATTAAGGTATAGATTCGTTGAAATATCGACGAATAGATCTTCTTCTTTATGATATGCGAAGTTTGTCGCAATCAAATAAATAAAAATGAAGTTGCATACACTACAAATATGTATGAGACAACGGTCAGCGTAGAAAAAGAAAACAATCACTTGCTGAATTATGTGAAATGGCAGATGGAACAATCATTGATTCAAGTAGATGGATTGATGGCAGAGTCACAAGAATCATTACGTGATTATTTTTCTTTTGCGTGTGCAGATAATTATCGTTTTCAGATGCAGCGTCAACTGCGTGAGACTATATCTCAAACATTAGCGTTGGGCTACAAGAATGTTTATGTTCGCAAGTTACTGAAAATAGATAAAAACAGTTTTTTTCAAAATATACTTGTAAATACACTTTGTCTTTTTGACAATGACTATGATAGACAGGCCGTCAGACATTTAATTGACATTGAAAAGTCAATATATATAGACGGTTATTACAATTTCCGCATGGAGACTTTGAAGAAAAAATGGCAGGAGATAGCTAATTTAGTAAATGATAATTACTATGTTATGACGGACAAGACGTTGATCGTCGAGTTTTTACAATATTTGTTGGAGTCATCTTCGTCTAAACTCAAGAAATTGACAGTATCGATTGAAAAAGAACGGTTTATTCTATACGGTGATTCGGATGAGGTAATGGAACCCACAGCGTCTTTGGCAAAATATTCCGACATTGAAGAGGAAGTGATGCTGAATATGCTGTGGCTAAAGCCGCAAATGATAAAGACATATTCTTCGCACCCTTTGAGTAATGATTTTAGAGCCATGTCAGAGCAGTTGTTTGATATAGAGTATATCAATGTTCCGTAATCGCTAAAAACATTTTGTGCAATAAAAATTATGCAAATAGTTGACAGATTTTTGCGTTAGTACTAAAATTTGTTTATAAATACGTTATAGATTGAGACATGTCTTGCGAATGTAGTCTTTCAGAGAGCAACAGATGGTGTGATTGTTGTAGGCGATATCGTAAGATACCACTCGATTTGACGCGTCGCTCCACGAAACGGAGTATAAAGAGTGTACGGCGAGAGCTGTAAAATAAGGTGGAACCGCGGAGTAATTTTCGTCCTTATGAGCAATAGGCTTGTAAGGTTTTTTTAATAAAGGAGGAACTATGATGTCTGTAAAAATCAAATTGCCGGATGGCAGTATCAAACAATTCGACGGACCGGTTACTTGCAATGAGGTTGCGCAGTCCATATCTATGGGCTTGGCAAAAAATGCCGTCTGCGCAGCAGTAAACGGTGTAAAGTGCGATATGAGCAAGATCTTGACCGAAGACTGTGATTTTAAGGTGTATACGCTGAAGGATGAAGAAGGACTGGAGGTGCTCAGACACTCTACGGCTCATTTGCTGGCACAGGCTGTTTCGCGCTTGTGGAAAAACGCCAAATTTGCCATTGGTCCCGCTATAAACAACGGATTTTATTATGATATAGATTTCGGTGATGAAGTGATATCACCGGAAGATCTGCTTGCCATTGAAAGAGAAATGGCGAAGATCGTAGATGAGGATTTGCCCATAGTACGCAGTGAAATGTCTCGCGATGAGGCAATAGAGTATTTCCGTGAAAGAAATGATCAATATAAGGTGGAAATTCTATCCGAATTGGACGCCGATACAGTTTCGTTGTATACGCAAGGAGAATATGTGGATTTGTGCCGTGGCCCACATATATCGTCTACGGGTAGACTGAAGGTGTTCAAACTTACAAGTATTGCCGGGGCATATTGGCGTGGCAATACAAAAAATAAAATGTTGACACGCATATATGGTACGGCATTTGAAAAGAAAGCGCAATTGGACGAATACCTGATGCGGATCGAGGAAGCAAAAAAACGTGATCATCGTAAATTGGGTAAAGAACTTGATCTGTATGATATATTTGACGAAGGTCCAGGGTTCCCGTTCTTCTTCCCTAAAGGAATGATCTTGCGCAATTTGTTGGAGGACTTCTGGCGTCAGGAACATATAAAGGCGGGCTATCAGGAAATAAAGACGCCCATGATACTTAATCAGGAACTTTGGCATCGAAGCGGGCATTGGGATCATTATAAGGATAACATGTATGTCGTAAAGATCGACGACTCGGATTATGCTATAAAACCGATGAATTGTCCGGGCGGAATGCTTGTGTATAAGCGTAAATCTCATAGTTACAGAGATCTTCCCGAGCGTATGGCCGAGTTGGGATTGGTGCATCGTCATGAACTGTCCGGGGCATTGCATGGTCTTATGCGCGTCAGATGCTTTACTCAAGATGACGCACATATATTCATGACTCCGGAACAGATCGAAAGCGAAATCGAGGGAGTAGTGCGACTTATAGATAAAATTTATAAGGTATTTGGATTTAATTACAGCCTGGAACTTTCCACTCGTCCCGAAGATAGCATGGGAACGGACGAGGAATGGAATACCGCCACAGATGCGCTTAAAAAAGCACTTGAAACGCTGGGTAAGTCGTATGAGATAAACGAGGGCGACGGCGCATTCTATGGTCCCAAAATAGATTTCCACCTGGAAGACAGTCTGGGCCGTACATGGCAATGCGGTACCATTCAGTTGGACTTCCAGATGCCTGAACGCTTTGATTTGACATATATTGGCCAAGATGGTGAGAAACATCGTCCGGTAATGATCCACCGCGTCGTATTTGGCAGTATAGAACGCTTTATAGCTATTTTGACGGAACATTATGCCGGCGCATTTCCGTTGTGGTTGGCACCGGTACAAATCAAGTTGATACCCATTTCCGAAAATCAAACGGAGTACGCACAGTCTGTCTGTGATAAGTTGACTGCGATGGGCTTCCGCGTAGAGTTGGACGACAGAAATGAAAAAATGGGATACCGTATTCGCGAAGCGCAATTGAAAAAAATACCGTATATGTTAGTATTGGGTGATAAAGAAAAAGAGACAGGAAATGTCGCCGTTCGCAATAGAAAGAAGGGCGACTTGGGCGTGATGAGTTTTGAAGAATTTGTTGCTCGGTTGCGCCAAGAAGTCGAGAGTAAATCCGACGATATGTAAAATGTAATATGAGCGGTCGTTTTTCATTAAACGACCGCTCACAAGTTTATGTATCCCAACTTTACGATAAAATTTGATTTTTGAAGGAAACTCGTTAAGTTTCGAATAAAACGATGCAAAACGATTGACATGGCGAAAAAAATTTGTTAAAATCAGTATGTATTCAAGCAGAACAGAGGTTCTCACCGGACAGATAATTAAATTTGTCGGTCATCCTATAGTATATCGGTGTCCTTAGGGTATTGTGTATTGGTGTGGTGTTTTGCTTGATACCGCACTTTTTTTGGCTCATTTATGTAAATCAAAACAAACTTTTCAGGAGGGTACAGTTATAAAAGAGCTTCAAATCAACGGTCAAATCAGAGATAAAGAGATTAGATTGATTGGAAAAGACGGACAACAATACGGCATCGTTTCTGCTTATGATGGGCAGAGAATCGCCGACGAACAAGGTCTTGATCTTGTTAAAATCGCGCCCACATCCGTTCCGCCGGTATGTAAATTGATGGATTACAGCAAATACAAGTACGAGCAGAACAAAAAAGAAAAGGAAATGAAGCGCAATCAAAAAACTATGGAAATAAAGGAAGTTTGGCTTTCGATGACCATAGATATAGGCGATCTGAATACAAAAGCCAATATAGCGCGCAAGTTTTTGAAAGATGGTGATAAGGTGAAAGCAACAATACGTATGCGCGGTAGGCAGCAAGCCTATGCCGCACAAGGCGTAGAGGTTATGAATAAATTCGCCGAATTGCTTTCCGATATTTCAAAAGTAGATAAAGCACCTGTAACGGAAGGAAGAAACATTACAATGTTTCTTGTTCCGCTCAAATAAATAATTCAATCGGAGGAAAAAATATATGCCTAAACAAAAATCGCATAGTGCATCTAAAAAAAGATTTGTTGTACTCAAAAGCGGCAAAATTAAGCGCGCTCAATGCAACAAGAATCACAAGCTCGGCAAGAAAACGACCAAAAGAACTCGCAATCTGCGCAGTACCGCTTACGTCAATAAGACGCAAGAAGGGACCATCAAGAGCATGTTGCCTTACTGATAGGAGGATGAATTATGAGAATTAAACGCGGAGTAAATGCAGTAAAGAAACGCAGAAAAATATTGAGAGCTGCCAAAGGCTATTTCGGTCTCAAATCCACCAATTACCGCCTTGCCCGTCAGGCTGTGATGAAAAGCGGCAATTATGCATACGTCGGCAGACGTTTGAGAAAACGTGATATGCGCAGTCTTTGGATCGCACGTATCAATGCAGCGGCGCATGCGAATGGATTGTCTTATAGCAAGTTTATTCATGGTCTTAAACTCGCCAATATAGATCTCAACAGAAAGTCTCTTGCGGAAATAGCTGTAAGCGATGCTTCAACGTTTGCAAAACTTGCAGAAACAGCGAAGGCACAACTCAACTAATGCAATAAGAGCCTTAATTGGGCTCTTTTTGCTGTTTGTCTAAAATGATAATCACTTCTACAAGCAATAGTAGAATATCGGAAGTCTCCAAGTTGACTCAAAAAAAATATCGTGATCGTGATGGCCAGTATTTGCTTGAAGGTATAAGGTTGATTTCCGATGCTATCAAAAGTGGTGCGCAGATCGATGAGATTTTCGTTCGGGAAGGTTTGCAACACAAATTGCCTTTTGATGACTTTACGGTAGTGTCGGATAGAGTCTTCGCTAAAATAAGCGATACTGTCCACAGCCAAGGCGTAGTTGCAGTCGCTCGCAAACCGCAAGTGATCATGACGGAACCACAAGGGGATTGTATGGTATTTGACGGATTGCAAGACCCGGGCAATGCGGGAACGCTTATACGTACCGCTGTTGCGTGCGGTTTCAGCGATATATACGCTGTCAACTCGGTGGACTTATATTCTCCTAAAGTATTACGCAGCGCGATGTCCGCTCATTTTTGTGTAAAATTGCACGAATCGTATGATGCGTCGGTAGTTTTCGAATTATTGAGAGATGTCAGAAAAATCGCCGCAGATATGTCCGGAAAAGATGTCTTTCATATGAACTTTGACGGCAAAGTAGCATTGATTTTAGGCAACGAAGGCAATGGGCTGTCCGAATATACAATGGATCAAGTGGACGAAACCGTTTCATTGCCGATGTCCGGAAAGATCGAGTCATTGAACGTCGCTGTCGCAGGAAGTGTTATCGCATATCAGATCTTTTCACAAAGAAGATAATTGGAGGTAAATATGTCCGGTCATAGTAAATGGAATAATATCAAAAATAAAAAAGCAAAAGGCGATGCCGCACGTTCGCAGGTATTTACCAAAATAGGAAGAGAAATCGCTGTCGCTGTCAAGTCAGGCGGGCCCGATCCGTCGTCAAACAGCAAGTTGTATGACGTCATACAGAAGGCAAAAGCCAACAATATGCCTAACGAAAATATCCAGCGCAGTATAAAAAGAGCGAGTGGTGAACTTTCTGCGGTAGAATATGTAGAAATAACTTATGAAGGATACGGCGTCGGCGGCAGTGCAGTAATAGTAGAATGCCTTACCGATAACAAAAATCGTACTGCAGGCGATGTGAGACATGCTTTCGATAAAAACGGCGGTAATCTTGGTGGTACGAACAGTGTCAGCTATATGTTCGATCGCAAGGGAGTGGTCGTGGCTGAGAATACTATTGGTCTGGATGACGATAGCGCGTTTGAGTTGGCGATAGAATCCGGAGCAGACGACGTGTCTTTGGACGATGGTATAATAGAGATCACGTGTGATCCTTCAGTCTTGAGTGCAGTCAGAGATGCTACCGTTGCAAAGGGGCTCAACCTTGTTTCGGCAGAAATAGAGTGGCTCCCTCAAAATATGATAACGTTGGAAGGTGATAATCTTGTGCGTTTCAAAAAGATGATCGACACATTGGAAGATAATGACGACGTGCAGGAAGTTTACCACAATGTGGTATTGCCTGAAGAAGAATTGGAATAATACTTTTGTGTGCTAATGAGTTCGGTTTGTGCCGAACTCATTTTTTGTATTACTTGACTTTTAAGCGGCATTGATATATATTGTTTAGTAAGTAAATAGGTGAACTTATGAAGAGAGTAATCGGTTTCGATCCGGGGCTGGCTATAGTGGGCTATGGCGTAATGGATTTTGAATCGTTCAACGATAAAACAGTCGTAGACTATGGGATAATAACGACTCCCAAAGAAGAAAGTTTTCCTGTACGGTTGGCTATTTTATACAAGTCCGTTACGGAATTGGTAGAGAAGTTTAAGCCCGATGAGATCGCCGTAGAAGAATTGTTTTTCAATACAAATATCACGACGGGAATAAATGTCGCGCATGCCAGGGGCGTATTGCTTTTGGCGGCAATACACAGTTGCGGAAAGTTGTATGAGTATACTCCCTTGCAGATCAAACAGGCAATGACTGGCTACGGAAGAGCAGATAAAAAACAAATTCAACAAATGGTAAAGATGTATCTCGGCCTTGAGAAAATTCCCCGTCCGGACGACGCTGCAGATGCGCTTGCCGTAGCGTTGACGCATATACAAACAGGCGGATTGACAGATAAATTCTACATCAAGTAAGGAGAACAAATGTTCAATTATATTTACGGTGAGATTACCGAATTGGTCAGCGGAAAAGTAACGGTAGATGTTAACGGCGTTGGCTTTGAATTGCAGGTTTCGGAGAATACTTTGACAGAATGCAAATTGAGTCAAAAAATTCGACTTTATACATATATGCAAGTCAAAGAAGATGGCATAGCCTTGTTTGGTTTTGCTTCATTGGAAGAAAAGAATATGTTTTTGCAACTTATTTCCGTGTCCGGTATAGGTTGCAAGGTGGCATTGAGCGTTTTGTCCGGAATGTCAATTGATAAATTGGTTGACGCTATTGTGCGTGGAGATGCAAAGCAGATATCCAAAATAAAAGGACTCGGAAACAAGACCGCCGAGAGACTTGTTTTGGAATTGAAAGAGAAGATCGTGGCAAAGTTCTCGCCGGTTGCTTTGTCTACAGGACAGAATTTGGACTTGCAGACAAACAAAAACGTCAGAGACGCGGTGGCGGTGCTTTGCTCATTGGGCAAAAGTCAGGCAGATGCGGAGATGCTCGTGGATGCAGCGCTGAAACTGGGTGCTATATCGACTGAAGAGTTAGTCAGCATGGCATTCAAAATTAAATGATATCGGATATAATTATGGAACAACAGTTTTTTACCAGTACATTAACAGAAAAAGAGCGCGATACTGAGAATATACTTCGCCCTAAGACTTTTGACGACTACGTAGGACAAGACAAGGTCAAAGATAATATGAAAGTTTATATCAAGGCTGCGCTTTCACGTGGAGAAAGTCTTGATCACGTGTTGCTCTATGGACCTCCGGGATTGGGCAAAACTACGTTGGCACATATAATTGCCAACGAAATGGGAGTGCCAATTACAGTTACAAGCGGCTCTGCTATCCCCGGTAAATTCGATTTGTCCGCCATTTTGTCCAAACTCAAGCCCAATGAAGTATTGTTTATAGATGAAATTCACAGATTGAATAGTAGTTTGGAAGAAATTCTGTATCCTGCTATGGAGGATTATCGACTGGACTTCGTCGTGGGTAAGGGCCCAAGTGCAACAAGTGTAAATATCAAATTGGAAAAATTTACGCTTATAGGTGCAACGACCAAAGCGGGGAATCTCGCGGCACCGTTAAGAGACAGGTTCGGGATGCAGATGCGTCTTGTTTTGTATACTCCGGAACAGTTGCAGGGAATAGTGCTTAAATCTGCAAAGAAATTGAATACAGAAATAGAATCCGATGCGGCTTACGAAATAGCACGCAGAAGTCGTGGCACGCCGCGTGTTGCCAATAGGTTATTGAAGCGCGTCAGAGATTTTGCAGAAGTGCTCGGCGACGGAAATGTAACGAAGAACGTCACCTTGCACGCAATGCAAGTAATGGAAGTAGATGAATTGGGTCTGGACGCTGTAGACAATAATATCCTAACCACTATCATAGATAAATTCAGCGGAGGACCGGTAGGACTCGACACGCTTGCTTCGGCAACTGGCGAAGATACGCAAACGATTGAGGACGTATACGAGCCGTACTTGTTACAACTGGGTTTCATTGCACGCACTCCACGTGGCAGAGTATGCATGCCCAATGCATATAAGCATCTCAACAGAAAAATAAGCAAGGAGAGAATGGAACTGCTGTCCATATATGCTGACAGCGACGATGAAGATGAAGACAAGTGATTTTTGGTACGATTTGCCGGAAGAACTCATAGCGCAAAGTCCCGTAGAGCCTCGCGATAGTTCTCGATTGCTTATATATGATCGTCAGAGCAAAAAAATCGAACATGCACATTTTCGCGATATCATTGATTACTTGCACAGCGGAGATGTATTGGTATTAAATAATACAAAGGTCATTCCTGCGCGCATATATGGTCGCAAAGAAAACAGCGGTGGAAAAATCGAATTTTTGTTGCTTAAGCGTATAGACTTGACGCATTGGGAAGTGATCCTTAAACCGGGTAGAATAGCAAAGCCCGGGGCTGTCTTTTGTTTTGGGGATAAGTTAAAGGCGCGCATAGACAGTATAGGTGAGGACGGTAGCCGAATTGTGGAGTTTATCTATAGCGGCACGTTCGAGAATATACTCGAAGAGTTGGGCGAGATGCCATTGCCGCCGTATATAAGAGAAAAACTCAACGATAAGACACGTTACAACACTGTGTACTCTAAGATAAACGGTTCGGCGGCGGCACCTACTGCAGGATTACATTTCACACGCGAATTATTGCAAAAAATTCGTGATAAAGGCGTGGAAATAGTGGAAATCCTTCTTCATGTGGGGCTTGGAACTTTTCGACCTGTTAAAGTGGATGACGTATCCGTGCATCACATGCATTCAGAACACTATGAGGTGTCAGCTTCTGCGGCAGAAGCGATCAATCGCGCTAAGCGAGAAGGTCGCCGCGTGATTTGTGTTGGAACGACCGCGGTTCGAACGCTGGAAAGTGCCGCAGATGTTGTCGGGCATGTCAATGCCCAGAGCGGGGAGACGGATATATTTATATATCCTCCTTACCAATTCAAGATAGTTGACGCACTTGTAACCAATTTTCACTTGCCGGAAAGTACTCTCATCATGCTTGTTTCAGCATTATGTAGCAGACAAGAGATATTGGATGTGTACGAGACGGCGGTAAAAGAAAAATATAGATTTTTTTCTTTTGGCGATGCCATGTTTATCGAATAGATCATGAAAAAATTTTCATACGAATTACTGCATATAGACAAAAGTACCGGAGCACGTACAGGTATTTTTCATACACCGCACGGAGATATTGAAACGCCGATATTTATGCCCGTAGGTACGGCGGCGACGGTGAAATCGCTATTGCCTTCTACGCTTGAGGAACTCGGAACGCAAATCCTCCTGTCCAATACTTATCATTTGTATCTTAGACCGGGAAGCGAGATCGTAGCAAAAGCGGGCGGGCTACACAAGTTTATGCATTGGGATCGTCCCATTTTGACGGACAGTGGCGGGTTTCAGGTTTTCTCGTTGGGTGAGTTACGCAAAATAACCGACGAGGGCGTAGTATTTGCGTCGCATATAGATGGCAGCAGGCACATGTTTACACCGGAAAGCGTGATGAAAACGGAACACGACCTCGGTGCAGATATAATAATGGCATTTGATGAATGTTCCACTTATGGTTGCGATAAGCAGTACGCTCGCAGGGCAATGGAACGTACTCATAGATGGTTGGACAAGTGCGCAAAGTCTCATACAAACGGAGATCAGATGCTTTTCCCGATCGTACAAGGCAATATGTTCAGTGATTTGCGAATTGAGTCGGTGAAATTTGTGCGTGATTACGCCGAGTGCGGCATCGCTGTGGGTGGACTGTCTGTGGGTGAGCCGAGTGAAGTCATGTATAAAATGATGGATGATATACGTCCATATCTGCCGGAGAATATGCCTCGTTACCTGATGGGCGTAGGCACTCCGGACTATATATTGGAGGGCATTGAGCGCGGTATAGATATGTTCGACTGTGTACTTCCAACGCGCATTGCGCGCAATGGTACGGCACTGACTTCGGCAGGCAAAGTCGTGGTGCGTAACGCGTGCTATAAAGAAGACTTCTCGCCGTTGGATAGCGAATGCGATTGTTATTGTTGTAAAAACTTTACAAAAGCCTACCTCAGACATTTGGTAAATTGCGGCGAGATCCTTGCGGCAGAACTGCTGAGCATCCACAACGTTTATTTTTTATTAAAGTTGGTTGCCGGGGCACGAGCTGCTATAAAAAACGATAATTTTGCCGAATACAAGCGAATTTTTAATGAGAAATACTATGGAATATGCAAAATCGATTAGAGAATAGAGTATATTTACGATATTTTATTGCAATTTGGCAGTAGGTGTTGTATAATATTTGATAGTGAAGTCCAATCTCACAGAACAAAATTAAATGGCAGATAGCCTAAGGAGTTATATAATGTTGAATCTATTAAATTTTTTTGAGGATGCTCCGAACAATTCATGGTGGATTTATGTGGTATTCGGCGTATTGCTGGTAGGCATGATCTTGCTTATGATCATTCCTCAGAGGAAACAAAAAAAGCGTCAGGAAGAGATGATGTCAAAACTTGCTGTCGGCAGTATAGTCACAACGATAGGCGGAATTGTCGGCGAGGTCGTTCAGTTGGACGATAGTCACATCTGGTTGCTTACGGGAACTGATGATAATAAAACTACCATGCAGTTTGTGCGCCAAGCTATTCATTCTATAGCACCTGCACCCGGCACCCCCGAAGCAGAAGCAATAGAGCAAGAGCAGAAAGAAAAAGAAAATGAAGTAGACGAAATCAAATAGTTGAGTCTAAAACAAAATTCCTCCGAATAAACTACAATAGTTATCGGAGGTTTTTTTATGGAAGCAAGCGTTAGAAAATCCACAATATTACAATCTATCAAAGCGGGGCTGTTATCACTGATATTTTCTTGTATCGGAATACTGATTCTGGCATTGGTCGCCAAACTTTGCAATATAGGAGACAAGGCATTGCCAATTATCAATCAAGTCATAAAAGTCATCGCTGTAGCACTTGGTACATTGATCTCCATAAAGGATGAAAAATTTTTATTGAAATCAGTAATAGGTGCTGTTATCTTCTGGGCACTGTCTCTTGCATTGTTTGCCATCATGGGCGGACAGTTCCATTTGGGCCAGATCGCATTGGATCTCGGTATTGCGCTGGTGGTGGCAGCCGTCGTCGCATTGATCAAAAATCGCAAATCGGCATAATTGTGCGAACAAAAACAATTACGGATTCAATATATAATCAGGCAGAGATCGTTCTCTGCCTTTTTTCTTAATATATGTAGGATATTATATTATTTATTTAAAAAAGGCTGTCGTTAAGTTGAAAAAACAATTGACTAATTCAGCAAGTGATATTATAATAAAATAGTTAAGTTAGGCTGTCAAGGAGACTCACTATGACTGAAACAACAAAGAAAGTATTAGTTGCATTATTTTTATGCCTGATATTTTGTATAACGTTAACGTTGGGCGTATTTTGCTTTAGTCCCAATTTCGATGTAAATGAATACGGTGACTATTATCAGTCGGCATATACCGTGATGCAAAAGAGCGGTGCTTTTACCGATACCGTTAAAGCTACATATACACTTAAATTGGACGAAGAGACTCAGAACACCGCAGAAAACGTAGCAAAATCGATAGAAACGCGTCTGTCGAAGACTTACGGTTATTACGGCTCAAAAGTGGAATATGATTCCGAAAAGCAAACAATATCAGTAGAAATACCTAAGTCCAATAATACAAATACTCAAGCAAAACCTTCCGCTCAAACCATATTGAATAATGTAATCGTAGACGGCAAGGTAGAAGTGCTCAATGTCAATTATTCCAACAGTCCGAGTTATTCGGAAGATAGCGTATTATTGTCGCAGGAACACTTCAAGCGTGCAAGCGTACGGAGTTATATCAACCAGGATGTAACACTGTATATCTGCCGTGTAAGACTTACAAAGGAAGGACGTGAACTCGCTGCTCAGTTGGCGGAAAGTACACCTTATACGGTTGCAATAGACGGTACGGTAGAGACTTGGGTCTATTGGACGGGCAACGAACTGCAGATTACCTATGCTTATACCGATGAAGCCACAAGTGCCGAGCACGCAAGGTCGATGGCCGCATATATAAGCAGCGGTGCATTGGATGCGACGCTTACTCAAGAAGGAAGCACTGAAGAAATCAACAACAAGTATGGATTTATATATCTGATTGTATTGGGCGTTATAGTTCTGGCAAGTTTCGTTTTCTTTGTAGCGCGTTACAAGGCGTTGGGCTTGATCCCTGTTCTTACGCAAGCGTTGGCATTGTTTGTGTTCATGTTCTTCGGAGTATTGGTACACTTGGAAATATTCAATGTCGGTATGTACGTAGGCGTGATAGTCGCGTGGCTGTTCGTTACTTTCTTCTCTGCTTTGCCTTTGGAGCATATCCGTAAGGAATTAAATGAAGGAGCAACTTATTCAAAAGCAAGAAATACCGCTTTTGCATGCAACTGGAAAAATATCAGCTTGACTGTAATTGCGCATGCTGCACTTCTTGTTCTTGGTATTATACTTTGGTCTATTCCCACGGGAATCACAGCACCTCTCGGTAATGCACTTCTGTATGGCTCGGTGTTGTCGTTTGCGGTAACGTTCGGTTTCAATAGATTGATGACCAGAATGATTACCCCATACTTCTTCACCGATAAGAAAAGGGGTAAGGCGAGAAGATAACTTTTGAACCAATAAATTACGACAGCCTTCTACACAGAAGGCTGTTATGCTATCTACATTATGAAACAAAGATACATAAAGCGTCCCGTAGTGGATGAAAACAGCGTTCAATTTTTGATGGAACAGGGCATTTCGCGCAGTATGGCAGAAGTGCTTTCTACACGTGGAATCAACAAAGAAAACTACCACCAATTCGTTAACGACGAAGTTGTTTTCCATTCGCCCTTTGAGATGATCAATATGACAGAAGCGGTTGAAACTATCAATTTTGTCATAGATACCGGCGGTAAGATTTTAATCTACGGCGATTATGATGCTGACGGTCTGACTGCCAGCAGTATCTTGTCGTCATTCTTCACGGATCAAGGCGTTGATAATGATGTCATCATACCTACTCGCGATGAGGGGTACGGCTTGCACGCCGAGAATGTTATACGTGCGTTTGAAAACGATTTTTATGATTTGGTAATAACTGTAGATTGCGGTATATCCAATGCTGAAGACGTAGAAAAAATAGTGTCGGAATTAGGTGTGGAAGTGATAGTCACAGATCACCATGAGTTATCTGAGGTATTGCCTGACTGTATATGCGTGAATCCGAAAATGGGATACCCTTTTCCGTATCTTGCGGGCGCGGGGGTGGCTTGGAAGCTGGTTGAAGCCATTGCGGGAAGGAATATCGCTTCCAAATACAGTGATCTCGCTTGTATTGGTACAGTCGGCGATATCATGCCGCTACAGGACGAAAATCGCGCCATCGTAAAGATGGGATTAGGGAATATGACCCACAAAAGCATTGTCAAATTGGCTGAGTTGTCCAATTGTGCAGACCCTATAACGGTTAATGACATAGCGATGCGATTAGTACCCAAAATCAATGCTGCAGGACGAGTAGGCTCACCCTTGGCGGCGTTGGCTGTTTTGATGAGTCGCAATAGGGTTGATTTGAATAAAATCAACACTTTGTTGGACTTGAACGAACAACGTAAACGGTTGCTGGAAGAGATAGTTGCAGAGTCCGAGACAATGTGCGACGATCGGACAATTTCGACGGAGAGAATGGTGTTTCTGTGCAGTGAGAAGTGGCAGCATGGTCTCTTGGGTATAGTTGCATCCCGATATAAAGAGAAATACAAACTCCCAGCGGTGATAATGACTATTGATGGGGATCGTTGTATCGGATCTGCGCGAGGAATAGACTCTGTAAATTTGTTTGAGATCTTTTCGCAATGCAAAGAATATCTTATCAAATTCGGCGGTCACAAGGCGTCAGTCGGTTTCACGGTTTCGTTAGCTGAAATTGATTTATTCAGGCAGGCACTTGTCAGCATATTACAATCAATGGACGCGGAACTGTTTGAGGCTCGCCAATATTATGATTTTGAACTTGGTCCCGACGGAAGCGTCGAGGAATGTATGGAATTGTCAAAGAAGTTGCAACCCATGCTTCCGCAAGATAAAATAGTGTGCAGGGTAAGGGACAGCGTCAGATTTGCAAATACATTTGGCAAAGAGGAGCAGCATCTATCCGCTACGCTTGCAAGCGGCTTGGAAGTAAAGGGCTTTTTCCGATACGGGCATCTGGCTCCATTTATACGCAACGGCGCAAATGTGGATCTGCTTTGCGTTCTGGAAATGGATTCATATACTAAAAAATATTGCGGAATATTGGAAGACATGTCGTTGGAGAACTCGGTGTGTTTTGACGAGTTCTACAAACTCAATTTGCTCAAGAACTTTTCCACCGACGATATGGCTTTTGCAAAAGATTCCAATATAGAGCAGTTATTGTTCGGCGATAGAGTCGCAGTGGTATTTGACGACTATGATACGTACCTGTCGTACAGTAGAAAATATGATTTGTCTGACTTCTGTGTGGATATCTTTTTCGATGGGGGCTTGACCAGGACAATCGTAATTTCTCCAATGCCGACTTATTCGTTCGGAAGATTTGATACCGTGCTGTATTTTGCGAGAAAAGGTATTGCTCGAATTGTTGAAAATGCTATTTATGTCGAAGTGGACACGGCGCGCGATGATATGTACAGACTCGTATTGACAAGAGATATATGCGCGGTGGTATATTCGGCATTGAAGCACAAAGGAAAATATGACAGTATTAAGGGCGTGTACGACAAGTATCTGGTCAATAAATACAGTTACGGACAATATATTGTGGCATTGAGGGTCTTTGAAGAACTAAAATTGATAACCATCAAAGATAAATATACGGTACTATTCGATACGTCATCGAAAAGAGATTTATCTGAGTCGTCGATATTCAGAGCGTTTCAGTAAAACGGAGAATTATGAATACAGAACAAGAGAAAGCAGAGGTTACTATTAATAATTTTTTGACTAAGGTCAAGCATTATTATCATCCGCATGAAATTTCCAGGATCGAGGATGCTTATCAGGTGGCTTATCAAGCGCATCAAGGGCAATTCAGAGCCAGCGGCAGGCCGTATATTACGCATCCCGTCATCGTCGCGGATATATTGATCGATATGGGACTGGATGTCCCGACGATTTGCGCTGCGCTGTTGCATGATACCGTGGAGGACACATATATAACAGATGCGGACTTGCGGAACAAATTTGGAAACGAGATCGCAGACTTGGTGGCAGGCGTAACTAAGCTGGACAAAATTCAATTTCACAACAAGGAAGAAGAACAAGCGGAGAATATGCGAAAAATGTTTTTTGCAATGGCAAAAGACATCCGTGTTATGCTCATCAAACTTGCCGATAGGTTGCACAATATGCGTTCCTTGATGTATCTTTCACCCGAAAAGCAACAGATAATTGCCAAAGAAACGTTGGATATTTTTGCTCCGATTGCCGGCAGATTGGGTATTTCATCAATAAAAACAGAACTGGAAGATTTGTGTTTGAAGTATCTTGATAATCAGGCCTATAACGAAATCAGCGAAGGAATAGCACTGAAAAAACACGAACGAGAAGCTATTGTTACCGCTTTTATCGAAGAGGTCAAGGCTGAACTTAGTAAGAGTAATATCAAGGACTTCGATATATACGGCAGAACGAAGCATTTTTATTCTATTTATAAAAAAATGCGTCGACAAAATAAGACGCTTGATCAAGTTTACGACCTGACAGCCGTAAGGGTCATTGTGGATACCATTAAGGATTGTTATGCCGTTTTGGGTGCCATCCACGCCCGCTGGAAGCCAATGCCGGGGCGATTTAAGGATTATATAGCGGTACCCAAACCAAATATGTACCAATCCCTGCATACTACAGTGATTATAGAAATAGGTACGCATACCTACCCGATAGAGGTCCAAATAAGAACACACGAAATGCATAAGATAGCCGAATACGGTATCGCTGCACACTGGAAGTATAAAGAAGGGATCACCGTTCCTACGGCGATGGACGATAAACTGGGTTGGGTAAAAGAAGTATTGTCTTACAACGATGATTTCAAAGATAGTGCCGAATTTCTTGATCTAATTAAGAATGATATATCCAATACGAATGAGGTTTACGTATTCACACCGAACGGCGACGTGAAGATCTTGCCGGCGGATGCGACGGGGTTGGATTTTGCCTATATGATACACAGTCAGGTGGGCAATAAGTGTGTCGGTATAAAAATCAATAACAAAATCGTGCCTCTTGACACAGTTCTGTCGACCGGTGATACCGTAGAGGTCATGACCAATCCGAACGCCAAAGGCCCTTCGCGCGATTGGCTCAAGATTGCCAAAACGCCCTCTGCTCGCGCCAAAATACGTCAATTTTTCAAACGAGAATTGAAAGACGAATATATTCGTACCGGCAGAGGAATGATCGAACGTGAAATAAAGCACAGAGGTATAACTCCTTCTGAATTGATGACGCCCGAGGCAATACAGGCTGTCTGTGACAGATATATGCTGTCCGGTATTGACGAAATGTATGCTGCTGTAGGTTACGGGAGCCTCTCCTTAAATCAGGTCGTTATCAAGTTGATTTCCGGCAACAAAGAGATCGTCGAAAAAATAAAAACTCAACAAAGCGTACGTAAAAAACAAGGAGTCGGTTCTAAAGAACAGTCGGTCATAATAAAAGGTGTGGAAAACTTGTTGGTGCGTTTTTCGCGTTGTTGTTCCCCTGTTCCGGGAGACGATATAGTCGGCTATATTTCCCGCGGGAGGGGTGTCTGTGTCCATAGAGCGGACTGTCCGACAGTTAAAAACATGGAACCTGAGCGTCTGGTCAAGGCCGAATGGGCAAATATGAGCGAGGCTACAACCTTCCCTGTCACCATTGAAATAATAGCAGAAGATAAAGGGGGCGTTTTCGCCGATATAACCAAGGTTATAACTAACGAGGGGCTTTCTTTCGTGGCAATCAATGCTCGCAAGGATAGGAAAGGCAACGCTATCGCAACTATAACCGTCGAAATAACCGACCATGAGCAAACCAATGCATTGATGAATAGACTGCTGGCTATCCCGGCGGTAATAAACGTCTATCGTACACAGGGATAAATATGAAAGTGTATACCGATTTTTGCTATCCTACAGAGATACAAGACGTTGTAAAAATGTTTTATGTTGAAGCGGAATTGACTTCAAATAAGGAAGAGGCAGAATTAGTGCTGCTTGAGGCGGAGCGTGGGAATATTTACGAATATGCGTCAATCGTTGGAGATAAACACGCCATACAGAGAGTAGATTGCAATGGTGTGGACCAACTACAGCGAATTCGTTTGCGTAAACGGTTCGCTAAGATAGCGGCTTACGATGTGCTGGTTGATTTTACCGGAAAAAACATGCCGTGGGGTAGTCTCACGGGTATACGTCCCACCAAATTGGCGGATCAGTTGACAAAAGAAGGATTTGACTGGTTTGATGTCTTTACTAATAAACTCGGCGTTTCTGTGGGAAAAGCGCAATTGGTCGCGGATATTTTGCAAACGCAAGGCAGTTTGCATGAGCGTAAAACGGGCTGTGCCGATTTATATATAGGCATTCCTTTCTGTGTAAGCAGGTGCAGTTATTGTTCTTTTACAAGCGGAGAGATCGAACGATTGAAAAAATATGTGGTTCCATATGTGGAAGCACTCAAAAGGGATATTGTTGCGACACTTGCTTTCGTAAAAGAAAAAAACATTCGCATCAACAATGTATATTTTGGAGGCGGTACCCCTACCTCATTGAATGCAGAACAATTGAATGAGATCATGTCCTGTATCGACATAGATCCTGTTGAGTATACGGTGGAAGCGGGTAGACCGGATACGATTGACAGTGAAAAATTGGACGTACTGAAGGCGCATGGCGTAGATCGAATCTCGATAAATCCGCAGACCTTCAATCAATCGGTTTTGGATATAATAGGTCGTAAACATAGCGTACAGGATATATATGACAAATATGACTTGGCAAAAAAATACGGTTTCACGGTAAATATGGACTTGATTGCCGGTTTGCCGACGGAAACTTACGAAATGTTTCGGTATAGTTTGGATGAGGCAGTTTCTTTGACGCCCGACAATATTACCGTCCACACTTTGGCGCTTAAGCACGGCAGCTTATTAAAGGAGCAGAATTACTACAGTTATGCAGATGTGAGCAAGATGGTGGACTATTCGCGAGAAAAACTGTATGCTGCAAATTACTCTCCATACTATATGTACAGACAAAAATACATGGCACAAAATCTCGAAAATGTTGGATATTGCAAACCCAATAAGCCATGTTTGTATAATATAGGCATAATGGAAGAAATTTCGGATATCATTGCTTGCGGGACAAATGCGATATCTAAACGCATTATTTCCGATGAAAATCGCATAGAACGCGCAGCGAATGCCAAGGATGTAATCACATATATAAATCACAACGAAGAGTATCTTGCAAAAAAATTCGATTTATTTGATTGAAGAGGATGGCATGCGGGCACAAAGCGAAAATGAACAATACAGAAGAGCAACGATACGACGTTTGATCGTATTGGGTTGCCTTGTTTTGCTTTTTGTTATTTTATATTTGCTTACGCTTAATCAAAAAGTCTGCGAGTTTTTTGCCACCACAATATCACGTGCGTGGATATACGTCTTTGGCAATATCTTCGGTTTGGTGCCGATGAGTTTTTACGAATTATTTTTAATATTAGTTATTTTGGGAATTATTACCTTTGTGGTAGTGGAAATTGTTTTGCTTTGCAAGCGCAAATGGCGTCAGGCTATCACGGGAGTAATCATTGTGGCAATATGTGTATTTGCTTTTCTGAATATCTATACTGCTACGGCGACCTTCTCATATGGCAGAGATCCGTTGCCGACTAGCATTTACGAGGAATATTCAGGAGACGACCTGACAGTAGATGAGGCGATCGAGATAGCGACATATATTGTCGATGAAGCAAATGAAGCCTACGGTGCAACAAATCATGATAAGGATGGCAATATAATCTATCCGTATTCTTTGAAAGAGATGTCTCAAATTCTGGATAAAGAATACAAAAAGTTGGACAATGCCTACTTTTCGTCGTACACTCCATATGGCAAAAGGGTTCTCAATAAGACTATTATGAGTGAATTGGGTATCACGGGAGTGTTTTTTGCACCTTTTGGAGAGGCAAATATAAATATAAACGATACATTGTATCTTCCTGCTACGCTTGGACATGAGATGGCACACGGAAAAGGAGTGATGCGGGAATATGAGGCAGATATTGTAGGACAGTACGTATGTCTTACCAGCGAAGACCCTTATATCAGATACGGAGCACTTGTGCAATGTATGTATAGTGCAATCAATATCGTTGCACAGTATCCGAATACAGACGAGACGACGCAACGATTATACGATAGAATAGACGAGGGAATAATTCGTGAGCGTGGCAATTACTCCGCTATGTGGGGCAAATTCGACATGCTGGACAAGATAGGCGAGTTTTTTAACGACTTGTATCTCAAATTGCAAAAACAAGAAGAGGGTACCAATAGTTATTATAAGCCGGGTCTGGTTGAAGAGACCGAAGAAAAAGATAACGATGGTAATACCATAGTCAGAGTGATCCGATTCTCCGATACGCAGAATCTATTGATCAAGTTGTATAAGCAAGGCAAGTTCGAATAGACGGTTTGCAATTTTTTGCACGAAATATTGCAAAAAATACCGTCAAATTGTTGACAGTTTTTTCTACGTGGGATATAATAAAGAGGCTGTTGAAGTGCGGGTGTAGTTCAATGGTAGAATCCCAGCCT
>CANQGO010000002.1 GCA_947623225.1 uncultured Clostridia bacterium
GTCGAACGGAACTGTCCGTCCGAGACTATATAACCTTTATTTGCAGAGGAGCAAACATGGTTTTTGTTGCATGTGATTAGGCTTACGCCTTTTCAAACGTTGCCACGGAAATCTCAAATTTTCCGCCCTCTTTGTTCGCATCGTTTTCACCAAAGTCAAAGAACATTCTGAACTCGACAAGTCCCTTGAGATCCTTGGTGTCTATCGTGAAGGTCTGCGTGCCGCCGGGATACACTCCGTGCTCACTGGTTTCTTCAAATTTATACTCGATCGTTCCGACTTTGAAGATTGCGGTGTGGCCTTCCGTACCGGTTACCGTGATGGTGATATGGTCATATCCACCCTCTCCAAGATCTACCCATGTGAGAACGCTATCCCAACTCGGGCCATCGTACGAAATAGTCGTCTTATAGTTGGCAAATTCGATCGTGTTGCGTTGTGACTCAGCAGCATTGAGCCATGTTCCGTTTGCACTCAGATTGTTTTCACCATCTGCGACTGCGCCTACATAGTAGAACTCTGCACGTCTTATTTCGATTTGTCCTGCAGGAGCATTGTCCTCAAAACCGCCATATGCGCGAATCGTGAGTTTTCCAGTAACAGGGGTCTCATAGTTTTTAACTACGAATGTCTGCCATTCTCCCGTAAACTTATTTTCCTTTTCAAACTTGTATTCGCCAAGTCCGACATTGAATATACCAGTGGTTCCTTGAGTTCCCCTCACTTCCATAATGGCATAGTTATACGAATTGGTACCAAAATCAACTTCTGTATTAAGTTGATTCCATCCCGTATCATCGGTATTGGCACCATAGGTGGCCTTAACTACGCCTTCCTCTTTGGTTATTGTGAACTTTGTTTTTCCTTCTTCGTTATGCCAGCCGGTATTGAAGTCCACCTTCAGATCTCGGGGATAAGTAGCATCCAGAGCGGGTCCTTCGGGAGCCTTTGCAGGTTCGGTGGAGAACTCGGCGGAGACTATCTCGAGATCTGCTTTGCCGTTTTCTGCACCTTGCAGGGCAAGAATGGCGACTTTGTTATCCGCCGTAGGCTCATCCTTCTTGGAGAAGTCGGCGTCTGCGCGAGCAGCCTGAGAAGCAATATCGAACTCGAAGTGTTGTACGGTTCCGTCAAATGTCACATTGAAATCTTTGTAGTCAAAGGGTTTGATAAGAGCAGTCGTACCTGCCGTACCCTTGATATCGATACGGAAGGACTTGACTGTCTTGAGTGCGTCGCCGTAGACAATGGACAGCAAAGCGATATACTTGTCATCGCCCTCGACAGCGTCCTTGTCCACATGCACCTTGACAGTGCCGTTGTCCTTGGTCACACTGTATACGCCCATACCGCCGTCTTGCCAATCAGTGAGATCAAAGTCATCAGCCTTCATCTCTTGCCAAGTATATGTGGGTTTCTCTGCCGGTGTGGGTTTGGCGGGAAGAGTCACTGCGTTGGCAGTATCCAACTCCTTGTCGGAGAAGTAGAATTCCTTGATGGTGATCTTGCCCTTTGCCGTAGCAACACCGGGATCTGCGAAGATGAGCAGGCTGGAAGCCTTGGTGAGATCATATGCCTTGCCGTCGCTGAATTGACGGAAGTCCCACTCGTAGGTATTCTCTCCGCTCTTCATGGTGATATTCACCTCGGCAGCGGCTTTGACCGGGTTGTCGGCGACTTCGTCGGTACCTTCAAGCTTAAGCAGGAGATGAGGAGTAGCCTCGGAGGAGGTCATCTCGGCGACCAGAACGATCTTCTTCACTTTCTGGAGATCTTCGACCTGCTCTACCATGGTTCTCTTCATAAGTTGGTAAGTGTCGTTCTTCTCATAATCAAAGATGAGGTTGCCGTCTTTATCGTTGCTAACGGTATAGGCGGTCTCATCATAGTCGTTGCCCCAATCCTTAGCGGAGCGAAGGTCGATCTTGAACTCTTTGTCCTTTTGGCATGCAGCGGCAAGGCAAACAGCAGCGACCATCACGATGCAAAGGAACAGAGCCAACATGATTTTTCTTGTTTTCATTGTTTTTTTCTCCTTATAATATTTTTGTATTTACATTCGGCAGTGCCGAACGAATTACCAATAGTATGGAACGTTTGTTAACGTTTTAACAAAGTCTCCTCTGTGTCGTAGTCGAACAGCTGGATATGCTGAGTATCTACGTAGGCGAGGATCTTGTCTTCGCTCTCTACTCTGCAGCGAGAGCCGCCGCGCACTACTATCTCGGCGTCGGTGCCGTCTACGGAGCAGTAGATGAGGGTCTCGTTGCCCAACTTCTCGGTGACATTGACTGTCGCCTTGATGACGGAGTCGGGGTATATCTCGGCGTATTCGCTGCCAAAGTGCACGTCCTCGGGGCGCACGCCCAGCACGAACTGGCGGTGATTGACCTCGGTGACGGTCATACGCTTGACAGTGTCGGGGTGGATGAGAAGGCGATTTCTGCCGATACGGGCGTAGATCTTGCCGTCTTCCTCCTCCATAGTCACGTCGAGGAAGTTCATCTGCGGCGTGCCGATGAAGCCTGCAACGAACTTATTGGCGGGGTAGGTATAGAGGTTGTCGGGGGTGTCCACTTGCTGGATGAGACCGTCCTTCATGACCACGATACGGGTACCCATCGTCATAGCCTCTGTCTGGTCGTGGGTGACGTAGATGAAAGTAGCCTGCAGTTGGTTGTGGAGCTTGATGATCTCCGTCCTCATCTGGGTACGCATCTTAGCGTCCAGGTTGGACAGAGGCTCGTCCAGCAGGAATACCTTCGGGTCACGGACTATTGCGCGTCCCAGCGCGACACGCTGACGCTGACCGCCGGACAGGTTCTTGGGCTTGCGGTCGAGGTAGTCTTCCAAGCCAAGTATCTTGGCTGCTGCCTTGACCTTCTGCTCGATCTCCTTCTTGGGGACCTTTCTGAGGCGCAGACCGAAGGACATATTCTCAAAGACGGTCATATACGGATAGAGTGCGTAGTTCTGGAACACCATCGCGATATCTCTGTCTTTGGGTTCGACGTTGTTGACGCGTCTGTCGTCTATGTAGAGGTCGCCCTCACTGATTTCTTCCAGTCCGGCTATCATACGAAGTGTAGTTGATTTGCCGCAACCGGACGGACCTACGAACACGACGAACTCCTTGTCGTGGATCTCGAGGTTGAAGTCATGCACCGCGCGGACTCCGCCGGGGTACACTTTTGCAATGTTTCTGAGTGATATGTTTGCCATTTGCTCCTCCTGAGTGGTGACGGGTAGACCGTCAAAAGTTTTTTAGTAATATATATACTCCGCGTGAGCGGTTTTAGCTGTGAGCACTTGTCGTGAAGCCCAGAGTACGCATAGCCTTGCGTATCTCGGGCAGTGAGTTGAATGCGTTCCATACCGTGCGGCGGTAGTGATTGGCTCCCATCAGGAGCGTGATGCCCTTATCTATGCTGATATAGCACTTGGCTATCCAGCCGGCGGTAGGATTGAAGCTGTCATAGAGTCCGTAGTTACCCGTCAGACCGTCGTAGTGGGTGAACTTCTCCGTCACCTCTACAGACTCCTGCGGAGTGAATACGATACTGCCCAGTGCTCCGCAAGGTGCGACGGTGCCGTCGGAGAGATTCTCCCTGTTGCCGTTGCCGCTGGGGGCGGAGCCTATATGACCTCTATAGCCCACCGGGGTAGCGCAACTGGTCAGTCCCCATATCCCATCGGGGTACAGACCGGGCTGAGCCGCGCAGAACAGGCGGTCATTGATACTGGCGGTGACGGAGTTGGCGAACCAGTCGAAGCCGTGAGCATCCGTCTTGCCTGCGAAGTCGACGTATGCGTGGCTGAACTGGTAAGTGAACAGCGTCCCGCACCAGGTATACACGAAGTCCTTGCCGTTTGCCGCTGTGCCGTGCAGTCTGCCGAAGCTCTCATACGCCTCGCGCGCGCACTCGGCACCGTTGGCGGCTGCCAGCACGTATATGATCAACTGCTCGGCGTAGTAGTCCCACTGCGCCTCCATGCCCAGCTCGTCGTAGCGCGCCATGCGAAACATCTTCTTGTCTCTGTCATAGAAGTAGTCCCACTGTACGTCCTTGGCTATCCTGTGAGCGAGTTTCAACGTGTTGCCGCCGAAGTACGCGCCTGCCGTGAGTGCGCCTGCGACCATGAGTGCCGTGTCTATGGTGGACAGTTCGCTCTTTTTGTAACGCTCGCCGTCCTCCGTCTCATAGAAGTGATAGTAGAAGCCGTAGTCCTTTTTCAGCCCGTATATAGTCTTGAGCGTGGCGTCGCACACGTGCTGAGCGTCTGCTCTGTCTATCCAGCCGAAGTCGGCACCGACAGCCATAGCCGCCAGCATGAAGCCGGTCGCGGCGATGGAGCACTTGGCTCTCAAGTCGGGCACGCGGTCGGGCATCAAGCCGAACGCCTCCGGGCTACGGGAAAATGTTTCGTAGAAGTAGCGGAAGCACGCGTGCATCTCTTCTATCACGGCGGGGTCATACTCCCGAGCGATATTCGTTTGATCTTTCTTTTCCATATCTACCTAAGCGGCGGTGAAGCCCAATACTTCAAGTCCGTTTTGCAAAAATACGTTGTTGTTGGTCAGCTCCCACAAGCCGTCGCACTTATAGTTGTACAGCATGAGCAGGGAGATGCCCTTGTCTATGCCTATATAGTCGAGAGCGTAGTAGTTTCTGTCCAGGTTGTAGCTATCCATCAGACCGTATTTGCCATTGATCAGGCGGAGAGTCTGATAGTATTCCAGAGCCTCGAGGGACTGCTTGGGAGTGAATACGACGCTGCCTATGGCTCCGCAGGGAGCGATAGTACCTTCCACTCTCGCGTATGCCTCGGGGTCCTCGGGAGACCAGCCTCTGGGCGGGCAACCGAGCGTGCCGTTGTAGCCGCCGGGGGCGTCGCATGCCGTCAGACCCCAACCGCCCTGCTTGAAGCTCTCGTAGCGGCGAGAATTGTCACGGCAATACTCGTATGCGGCCTCGGACGCCTCGACGGAATTGGTCCACCAATCGGTGCCCTGAGCGTCCTTTTTGTCGCGGAAGTCTATGAAAGCGTGGCTGAACTGATACGTGAATATGCTGCCGAACCAGCTGAAATAGAACTTGTGTCCGCCGTATTCGCCCTGATTGCGGGTGAAGTCGTAGTATTCGGTATCATCCAGGCGATACTCGGGCGTAGGACTGCCGGCACCGAGCACGTATATCATCAACTGCTCTGCGTAGTAGTCCCAAGGGGTGACGGGATTGCCGTTGGCGTTGAAGGTCATAGCGATATAGTGCTTGCCGTTTCTCATCATGCGCATGGACGTCCAGTCCACGTTGGCATATATCTCTTCTGCCAGAGTCTCCACCTCGCCTCCGAAGTACTCCGCTGCGGTGATGGCTCCGCACAGCATGATCGCCGTGTCTATGGAGGATATCTCACTGTTCGGAGCGGGAGTGGCGGAGTTCATATTCAGAAAGTGCGTGAAGAAACCGTGCTGAGTGGCTTTGCTGCCATTGGTCTGCAGTGTAAGCAATGTCTCCAAGGTGCCTATGGTACGTTCTTCCGCTTGTGCTTTGGTGACGTAGCCTTCCTCTGCGCCCACCACGTACGCCGCAAGCCCGAAGCCTACCGACGCAATGGACGCATATGAGTTGGACGTGGTACCGGCGCGGTCGGCTATCAGACCGTAAGCGGGAGAGTCCTTCGTCGTCTGCGCTTCATTCCAGAAGAAGTCAAAACTGCCGCGCATCTCCTTGTCTATCTGCTCGGAATACTTGGACAGCAAACGTTCTCTCGACGGCTCGCCGCAAGCGGCAAGGCAGAACAACGTCGCCAGGATAAGTATTATCGAGCAAGATACAGTCAAAATTCTTTTCATACTTGGTGTCCTTTATGGGTTTATTCTCCGGTGATACCGGCTTTGTCGATACCGTCGACGAAGTATTTCTGAGTGAAGAAGTACATGATGATCAACGGCAACACGTTGAGCAATGTGCCTGCCATGTAGATGGCTTCATTGACGGACTTGCCGCCGGCAGTGGCTCCGGGGAACAGTTGCGAATATGTCGCCTGAAACTTTTCCAACTCCAGCGGGAGCAACTTGACGGTGTCGCCCATATATACGGACGCAAGCACCGTTTCGTTGTAGTACCACACCACAGAGAGCAGGAAACTGAGCAATATGGCCGGTACGGCGGCGGGAATTCCTATACGAGTGAAGATCTGGAAGGAATTGGCTCCGTCTATCTTGGCTGCCTCTACCACCGAGTCGGGAATACCGCGGAAGAATTGGTAGAAGATGAGGATAAATACTGCCGACTTGATACCCTGTCCCATCGCTGCGGGAACAATGTAACTAAGTACGTTGCCCGCGAAGCCGAACTTGGTGAATGTGATAAGCTGCGGCATCATTGTAAGTTGCGGAGGAATGATGAATGTAAGTATTATCATTCCGAATATGATCTTCTTGCCGGGGAAACGGAAGCGGGCAAGGCCGTACGCAGTCAAGCCGCATGCTACCGTTTGGAACAGGGCGGGGAGTACGGAAATGTACGCCGTCTGCAGCAGTGTGCGGAAGAAGTCCAATGTCTGTGCCGCTTCACGGTAGTTCGCCCAACGCCACTCCGTAGGCCAATAGGTGACCATCGGGTTTGCCACGTCGCTCTCACCCATCAGGGAGTATGCGAGCATGTACAGCATGGGGTATATGTACACGAATCCGAACAGTATCAGCAACGCGTAGCACACTATCAACTGTATCGCGCCTTTCTTCTCGTTGTTGCCCAGCAGTGCCGTCTTCCATTCGTCCTTGGTACGCTTGCGGAAGAAGTGAGCAAAACGGCTGCGCATGAGCATGACTTCGTCCGGTTCGTCTGTACGCTCCTCTTCGGAATCGCGGAATATAGCCTCGTCAGCCTCTTGCGGCTGCTCCTGCTGTGCCTCATCGGCGACAGATTCCTCGCCCGTCTCCTCCGACGGTTCCGCGATCGTCTCAGCGTCCGTTGTCGTTGTCTCGGCGGCAGAGCGAGCGGCCTTGCGAGCGGCGCGTCTGTCGTCCATCTTCAACTTGGCCTCTACGCACAGCGACCACAGCATACGGAAGAATACACCGACGTTTTTGAAGAATCTGACGGTCTTGTGCCAGAAATTGACCCAAAACGCGCAGAAACGCTTGCCCAAATTCACAAAATATGTACGTATCTTGCGTCCCAGCCCTATGAAGAAGTCTTTGCAGCGAGTGCCGAAGGTCTCTTTTTCCTCGGCGATCTCTGCAGTCTGATCGAGGGTCTGCTCGGTGACGGGTTCTTGCGAATTTTCGGAACGAGTCACGTCTGTATCACGTTCCTGTTCGGTGACGATCGGTTCCTGTTCGACCTGCTTGGAAGGAGTACGTTTTTTACTCATCTTCTGACCCTCCTTTCGTGTTTCTTGAATACGAGCACGGCAAGTCCCAGCAAAGCCATCATGACAAGGAAGTAGATCCAAGCCGTAGCGGAAGCGTAGCCATAGCCGCCGTCGCCGTTCATGTAGCCCGTGATACGCGCGATGATGGGGTTAAGGGAGAATACCGACTGCATGACCACCGTGAATACCACGTTCAACACGATAGTCGGGTTGAGTGCGGGAAGGGTAAGTTTCCAGAACATCTCCCACTTGGACGCGCCGTCTATCTGGGCGGCTTCGTACATGTTTTTGTCCATTTTCTGCAAACCCGTCATGAACACAAGTATCTGAATACCGCTGAACCACAGTATCATAATGAATTCGCTTGTCAAAAACCTCAGCGCATCCAGCAGGAAGGAGGGAACTGTGCCCGCGAGCGAGTCGAAATTGATCAACTGCTCCACTCCCGGGAAGGATGCAACGCCCTGATTGATGAATATACTCATAACGGGACCGCTGGTGATTATGACGGGCAGGAAGAATACCGTGCGGAAGAAACCTGTGCCCTTGAGTTTGCTATTGAGCAACATGGCGAGTATCAATGATACCACCGTGATGACGGGGACGTACAGTACGAGTTTGATAGCGTAATCTTTCAGTCCTTGCAAGAAGTCCGCGTCCTGCGAAAGTGCTTGTATGTAGTGGCTGAAGCCTACACTTGTCAGTTTGAATGAGCCTTCCTGAACGGTGACGTCATTGAAACTGAATATAAACGTCTGTATTATAGGATAGAGCATGAACGCCATAAAGCCCACGAGCCACAGCGCGCAAAATGCATATCCCGACAGCACGTCCGAACGTGAATATTGAATTTTTTGTCTTTTTTCTTTTTTCATATTAGTTTACCCGTTTTTGTGGGATTCAGCGAACTGCCGCTGCAGACATGGCCTCGACCAATGTACCCTCGTAGTAGTAAGGTGCGGAAGAGTAGTTGACGACTGTTTTTACTCCATTGGAGTAGGTATTGACATATACGTTGCTTGCCACCTTGTCACGGCGTGTTATCTGCTGACCGACGACCTCTTTCAGCACTTCGTTGACCTGTTCGTAAGTGGAACGTATGCTGTACTTCCACACGTCGAAGGAAGAAGTGAAGATGCCTTGGCTGTCGGTGCCATAGAGTTCTATAGCATCCTGCTCGGTAAGGATGAAGGACGGATATACATTGCAGTCAATCAGTCTGAGTACCAGTTGAGCACCGGTGTAGTCCAGGTTGAGCAACTCAGAGTACATAGGAACGCTGCCGCCCAGTACCATCTGTAAGAATGGAACACTCTCCGTCTCGATGAGATACGCCGAATACTCCACAGGCGTATCCACATAACTGTCCAGCACTCCGAACATGTACGCGTTCGGATTAGACAGTGCCACGGGCAACTGCGCCTCACCTATCATGCGAACGGTATCTGCGATCAGCTGTGTGCGAGAGAATGCTTCCGACTTATATCCCGAGAACAGCATGGAACCTACATTGGTCGCTTCTATACCTGCATGGAATTCTTCGAGTTTTTTCACGTCGGACTTGAGCATCTTCTCGCTGTAAGAAGGCTTGATCACACGGAACGCAACGTCGGAGCCCGCGCGATTGTCCGCAAGTACGATGAACTGCTCGGATATGTTTTGCAACAGGTTACCGTTGGAGAAGCTTGCTCTCTCGTGTACGCGTACATAGTCCACACAATAGCTAAGCGGTACGTCGAAGGTGGCGAGGCTTTCACCGAGCGAACGGTATGAGGATTTGCCCGACATGGGGAACACTGAAGGATCCGCGCCGCCGAGACCGCCCTTCTGGTAGCCTGTAAGCGCGACAGTGAGTCCGTTGCAGTAGTAGGACACATCTCTTGCCACGCTCTCAACATACTCGGGAGTGGTCATCTCCACTCTGGTCCTGCCGAACATACTCGGTTTGTTTTCGGCCATCAGGAACTGCAAGCGCATGCCCACATTGGTAATGTCTGACTTCTTGATATCTATAGAGTCGCGATACACCTTGGCAACGTCGGCGATGTTCACGCCTTCGTCCATCAATGTGTATGTGATCTGCGCGTCGAACTCGTTGCGCTCGGTCTGCAATTCGTAAGTGCTCTTGCTGGTGTCGCCGCTGTCGTCATAGTAGCGAGTGTACGGCTCGCGATAGATGAAGGTGAAACCTGCACGGTTGTACGGATACTGACCTATACCGCTGACGCTGGCATTCGCACGGCAATACTCCGCGCCGCCGGTAGCGATCATAGTTGTACCGCCATCCGGATAGAGAGTAGCAAGCACGGGCAACGAAGCGCGCTCCGGTTCATTGGCACGAGCAGAGGGGGTGGAGAGAGAACAATCTTCTCCGTATATTCTCTGAGAATAGCCCTGTGTCGCATTGGAGCGAACGGACATATCTATCAACGCGCCGCTACCGTCGGGGACGAATATCTGACCATCCGCCTGCTGATAACTTCCGTCGAAGTACGGGAACAGAGATATTTGCTCCAACCGCATATTGTCTGTGGTCTCGGTAATGGAGCTGCTGGGCACTGTAGCCACGAGGTGAGTCCCGTCGAAACGTACCTGGACCGTGAAACTGATTCCGACATTGCTCTTCAAGCGGATCTTGGCGTCAAAGCCATTGTCCAACTTTTTGAAATCACGTACGGGATCGTCGGCAAGATTTGTAATGGAATCCGTCTGCTGGATCTTGTTGACACTGCTGGCATCGCGGTATGTGACCGTGACGCCGTCCGTGATACGCGAACCGTTATATTGCAAACCGTCGTCCGGCTCACCGTCCTCACCGAGATGTCTACGGCCGCTGTACCAAGTGCGACCGCCTTTGGTGATACTCATATTCAGATTGTGCGTGTCCACGGTCAACGTAGCGTCGCCCACTTCTATGGTATACAGTTCCGCCGTTGCTTCACCGCCGTCCTCGCTCGGAGCGGTCGGGTCATCGGCATACACAATACCTATGGTAACGGTACATACTATCACCGCGCACAGCAGTAAGATCAATAGTTTTTTACGCATGAGTGAAAATCTCCCTGAACAGTGACGCAAAGTAACCGAAGAATTGGGTTAGCAACATGCGCAGCACAATGACAAACAATATTGCCATGAGGAAGGCGAACAGCGTCAGAATTATGTTCTTGACCGCTTGCCAGAAAGTGTAGTCGTGCAACTCCATTATCGTGCGGAACACGCACACGGCACTCCAGCCGTATATCACTATCATCAGCAAATCGTAGATTATCTGCTCGTTGTAAGTCAGGAACCTACTTATCACAAACATGGGCAGTGCCAGAATGAGATATGGAGCCAATGCGTATATGAATGTGATGAAGCAATGTCTCAATTTGCCTTCGCCGTCGGTGACTGTACTCACGAAGTAATTGCACAGTACCAGCGCAAAGAGTATTGCAGTAGAGGTAAGCACTATACGCAATGCGTTACTATTGTAGACGCTGTTGCTATTGAACAGATATCCCGTCACCAACACATCCAACAATTGTAGCACTACAAACCAAGCGTACAGAATCAATGCCGACCATATGCTCGTTGCACCGTGATACTTGGTTTGATACACCGCGTCCGGAGCCGACTTGAAGAATGTTCCCGTATACAACAATTCGTGCACGATCTTGACATTGGTCACCTTACCGACGCCCTTCTTGATGGGCATAAGCAATTTCGGTTTCTTCTTGTCGATGATCTTCCAGACCACCACGAGAACTATCAACACCAACACCACTGCCACTATCCAACCGACGTTCTTTTGCAGCCAATCGTTTCTGATCTCCCAATATGCTTCGGAGTATCCCTGCTTATCTTCGGCGAGTTTGAACTGTCTGAGTGCCGTCTCGTAGTCACCGCGTTTCATGCTTGCCCGGGCCAGAGCCTTGTAAGACACGATGAAACTGCTATTGAGTTGCAGAATATCCTTCCACAGCCGTTCTCCTTCGAGATACAGACCGTCTTTGTAGTAGCTGACCGCGTCGAATACCTTGTTTGCGAACTCCGTTCTCTCATATATGACGGCCATGCCGTATTGCTTGTCCAGTGCTATGATAGAACCATCATCCAGTACCTCTATCGCAACGGGATTGGACAGACTGCCGAGACGTTCGTCCGCGTCCTTGCCTCCGAAACGGAAGAGCAGATCGCCGTAACTGTCGAATACCGCTATATTACCGTCATTGTCCACCGAGTAGATATTCTCGGCGTCATCTATACTCACCGCAACGGTGCGGGCATAGTTGACGGAAGGAGACATGATGGCGTTGCCCAGGGTATTCAGTTTCTTGACGGCATTCTGTGATGCGGTATTCGTGACCGTATATATCAGACCTCTGCTGTTGATCGCAACGTTCGTAGGAGAACGGGGTGCCGCAAGGAATGTGCTCTTCTGCTCTTCGGAGAAGAACAGGTCCTGCAACAGCGATTTGAATGTGGCTTGTGTCTCATTGGCGCCGACATATCCTATGAATTCGCCGTCCAGATTCAACTGCATAAGTCCGCTTGCGCAGCCTTCGCTCACCACATACAGATTGCCGCGGCTGTCTACCGTCAACTTTGTCGGAACGAAGGGAGTATCCGCTCCCACCAACGGATTCGTGGGTTTGGTTATCTCTCTCTGCAATTCGTAGCCGTCTTTGGAGTAGACGTAGATCTTGTTATTGCCTCTGTCTGCGACAAACAGACGTTCTTCGTCCAATGCCACGCCCGTGGGGCGGCTCAATGTGCCCTTGCCGATCACTCCCTTCTGCTCGCCGTCTATGGTAAGAACCAAGACGCTCTGAGATGTGGATTCTGCGACATAGACCAATCCCGCCTCTTCATCTATCGCCATATCCTCCGGCGCGACCTTTTTTGTCGGGTCATCGATGGAAATAGCGATCTTGTCTACGGGCGAGTATGCCGTCTGCGTAGGCACCACACTCCCTTCGGGGCCGATCGTCTCGGTAGAATAGGGTACGGCAAAGGCAATCGAGGGCATGGCGAATACCGTTATCGCTGCCAGAACAATGATTGCTATCACTATATACCAACGTTTCACGAGGAAACCTCCGTAACTTACTTTTTGTAAATTTGCCTTTGTGCGTTACTTGATACCGGAGTGCGCCATAGTATCCATTACCTTGCTCTGCATGCATATAAAGATGATGAGGTTTGGTAAGAACATTATCAATGCGCTTGCTGCCGTGATGCCCTGCGTCACCGTAGAAGAGGTGCTTGAGGAGAATGTCGTAATGTAGTAAGCGAACGTCTTGAGACTTTCATTGTTGATATACAACGTAGACGCTTCCACATTGCCCCACGCCGACTGGAAAGACAGTATCGCCACTGTCGCTATGGCAGGTCGAACCATGGGAATGATGACCTTGAACAATATCGTCCACTCCCCCGCACCGTCCATCTTGGCGGCTTCTATAAGCGGATCGGGGATCTGATCCACGAACTGCTTGAGCAGGAACACTCCTATCGGCATCGCTATGATGGGCAATATATTTGCCACAAACCTATCCACCAGACCGAGATTGACGATGATGATGAAACGCGGTATCGATACTGCAATGGGCACGAACATCAATGCCAAAGTGTTTATCTCAAACAGCAGATTTCTTCCCTTGAAGTTCTTCTTGCTCAGTACATAACCTGCAGACACGGCAAGGAAGATACTTATAATGACCGTAAGTATAGTAACTATGACCGAGTTGAACAGGTACCTCGACGCCGGCACGGACGATCCCGCCATCAACTCGAACAGTGCCTTATAGTTGTCCCAGGTGGGATTCTTTACGAAGAAACTCGGCGGGAACTTGAACAACTCATCTGCCGGTTTGAATGCCGTAGTAAAGATATAGATTATCGGCAACACCATAAACACGGCAAAGGGCAACAGTATTATGTAGAACTTGAGTTGGCTGATATGAAAGTGTTTTGGGTTTATCTTTTTTCCTTGAAATGATGCCATTTGTATACCTCCTTATCAGTCTTTTTCCGTAAGTATTGCGCGGATGATCTTGCTCAAAAGATATATAAGCAATAGCAATACCACGCTTATCGCCGCGGCGTAACCCATTTCATAACGAATATAGCCGTAGTCCTCTATGTGGTTGACCATCAACTGTCCGGCGTAGTTGGGGGTCGGGTTGGATCCCGACAACTGTACGCCTATCGCGCCTGCCTGGAAGGTATTCACCACTGCCATGACGGCTCCGAATAGCAGTTGAGGTTTCATGGAGGGAAGAGTGACATACCATATTTCCTGGATACGATTTTTCATGCCGTCCATGTAAGCCGCTTCGTACAACTCCGGGTCTATATTCAATATACCGGACAGCATAGCCAAGAATCCGACTCCCATACTTGACCAGACAGTAACTATGATCATGATAGTCATGAGGTACTCTTCGCTTTGCAACCACTGTATCGCTTCCGAAATGACGCCCCACTTGAGCAGGATCGCATTCAAGTAACCGTTCGGGTCACCGGAGAATATCGTCGTCCACACGACCTGCATAGCCACACCTGCGGTAAGCGACGGCGAGTAGATCAAAAGTGCCAGTATGGTGCGCGGTAGCTTGGGTATCTGCGCTAACATCCAGGCGAGCAGGAAGGAAAGCAAGTATCCGGTCGGTCCCGCGATCAACGCAAACTTGATGGTGTTAGGCAGGACTTTTTGCATGAATTCTTCATCGCTGGTAAGCAGACGTATGTAGTTACTGAATCCAACGAAGTGCGGCGAACTGATACTGTTGAAGTCTGTGAAGGACAATCCGATGGCTATCACGACGGGCAACACAATGAACACCACAAACGATAAGATATACGGTGCTATGAGCAATGCGGTTGTAAATGCAGTACGTTTTCCGCCGATATTCTTCTTTTTCAGCTCTTGCCGAGAAGGAAGATGAACGGATTTTTCTTTTTTGATTGTTTTTTCTGCCATAATAGTCTCCGATCAGTTATTACCGCGTTTCAACGCTTCTATATCTTCCAGCGTGGTCAACTTATACGTTTTGACAAGTTTGCCATTTTCAACGTATCCGAATTCCTCCAATTTACGCATCAATTCTTTATCTATCTTGGTCACAGCATCCTCTACTGCGGAGCGAGTGTTCTGACCGTTGATAACGATATTGTTCCAAGCATTGCTCAGTTCACGTTCCAACATGTACCAGCCCGGTACCTTCGGGATCTCTCTCAACCACTGCCACTGCTCGAGGATGACTTTCTTGTCCGCACTTGCGAAGGCGACGGAGTTGTTGAATGCTTCCAAGTTGGCACTGTTCCAGATATACGCTTTGCCGTACAGCATCGTAAGACGATTCATGAACTCGGTCTGAATATCTGCGCTCGACCACCACTTGAGCAATTCCCAACCCGCATTGTCCTTGTCAGCATCACCGCTCTTCATCAGCGTCATAGACGTCGCGCTGCCGGTTTGCCAACGCTCTACCGTGCCATCGGCATTTTTCACACCGGGGGACAAAGCTACGCCCCACTTGCCGGATATCTCCGGAGCGGCTATCGACAACCGTATATAGGTATCGAATGTGGATATACCAATGGGCAGGCTTCCGTTGCGGAAGTTGTCGAAGAAGTTACTTATCTGCTGAGGCAGACCGTACAGTGTATACAATTCCGTCATCAGCTTGATCGCATTCAGGCTGTTTTCTTCCGATATAGTCGTACGTGTAGCATCATCCGAGAACAGATTGCCGCCATATTGATAAATAAACGGTGCTGTCGTCATGATGGACTTGCTCGAAGTAGAACTGCTCAGGGGCACATAGAAGTTAAGTCCCAACCGTTGCAACTCCGGCAATATCCGAATCACGTCGTCCCATGTGTCGGGAAGAGGTATATGATACCGCTCCAAGACGTCCTTGCGATAATACATGACGTAGAAGTCTTGCGTCTCCGGCAGAGCGAGACCGCGACCGTCCGCTATCAGCGAAATAAGCGCGCCGCTACTGAAACGCGAGATGACATCACCGTAATCGGGGAATTGCGTTAGATCTACCGTCAAGTCTCTTATACCCATTTCGTACGGCAACCAGTTGGATATGCCCATGACCGCATTCGGAGAAATGTTTGCCGCGTTACTCAGGATCAATTTGCCTTCGTCTGCAAGTATCGAGAAGCGAACTTTGTATCCGGTACGAGCCGTGAAGTCGCTCGCGTCTATCAACTGCTGCATCAAGTCGACATATTGACGGCTACGCGCCACCCACACTTCGATAGTATCGTCATCGGCACTTACCACGGAGTAATCGGCAACGAAACTGTGGAAGAACTTCTTGACGCCCTCCCAGAATCCGTAAAAGCCGCTGTGCTTGTCCAATCCGGCATCTTCGCCCTTTGCATAGACGACTATTCTGTCCAGGTTCAATGGCGTAGACTCTATATCCGAACGCGCATTTGCCAATGTCTGTACGATAGAACCGCTTCCTTCGGAAAGTTGCGCATAGTTATTGGCTATATATTGCGGTTTCTCCAGCAGACCTTCTATCGCGTTGATCGCCGCTTCGAAGTAAATGATCGCTTGGTAGTTCACCTTTTCGGAACCGTTTATCGCGCGCATTTCGTCACTGAGCGCATATAACTGTTCGTTTATTTCCTTCAGTCTGTCTACCACTCCCGGATAATCGCTCTCAGGCGACCACTCTCTGTTCGTGTCCTGAATGGTCCCTGCGATCTTTTTCAAATCAAGGTAAATTCCATTCAGATCATCGATGGACTCGGAGAGTTCCGTGAGATATTCAGCAGTCATACTTCCGTCGATCTTAACGGAGAGCAGATGCTCGCCTTGAGTCAGATATATACCGTACGCTTCCCCGTTCGTCTTGTCGCAAAGCGTTTCCACGTTGTAGTTGTCGCCGTTTACAAACGGATAACGCAACAGTTCGCGGAACGGAGCCTTGCCATCTATTTCGATCTTGGCAAAAGTGACGCGGTTGGCATTTTCATTGTTGTAGTTGAAGGCAATGTTGTAAACGCCGGTTTTATCCACATTGATTTTATATGTAAGCGTCTGCGTGGGAGAGGTCATACCGGACATGGTATTCAGCGGGGACACATAGGTCTCATACGGCGTCACGTTGACATCGGCGGAATATGTAGGCACAACGGACGTGCTGTTCTTGCTGTACACATGTTCCGCTTGCACCTCGCACGCTCCGCTACCCGCCGCATCCGGATGAGCACCCTTATAGTCCGCATAACTCAGCGGTAATGTCTCGGCGCGCACCGAGACGTCTCCGAGCAGTAGCTCGCCCGCGGTGATGACGGTAAATTTAACGATATTATCGCCCGCCTTGAATGGATACACGGGCGCGATCGCTGTCAAAGCGTCATACTCGTACAGTGCACCTTCTCTTGTCCATTGGTCAATCTTTTCCTGCGTAGGGACTATTTCGTTGCCGTAACTGTCCGTGCTGAAATCTTCCGTTTGATTGCGCCACAGTGCTTTCATTCCGGAACGCTCGGAGACAACTTCTCCGTTTACAGTGATCTCCACCTCGCTGTCGGAAAGACCATTGTGCAATATATACCAATCGGCATATATAGCCAGCTTATCAGCAGCGTCCAACGTCACCGTGTAAGTAACGGTGTCGCCCTCATCCAAGCGTACGGCTTCGTGGTCATATCCGTGCAGATCTGCCTGTTCTGTCACCTTGTCGCCCGTAGTTTCGGATTCATTGACAACGGCGGTGACCTTCTGATTGGTGGCGGACTGCTCGACCGATGAAAAATCTCCACTCGCGATGGAAAAATCGTATGCCTCACCCTTGCACCCCGCCAAAAGGACGGTCGCCAATGTCAATATCAGAGCGAATACTACGATCAATGCTTTTTTCATAGTGTTTTCCTTATTTTTTAATGTTTTTAGCAATTGTAAGCGAACTCAACTCTGCGAGAAAGAGTCGTAAACATCTTTACGACTCTGCTCCATGTTATTTGTAAGTATCACCGTATTTTGCGACGGCATTTGAATATTGTTTGTTCGCCAATTCATTGCACTTCGTGGCGTGTTGCGTATATTCGACGTCGCTTATACCGTTCCAGCAAGCGTCAAGGAATTGTCCCATATTGGCATTGGGCACTGTCTGCTCTCCGCCGTCCGTCATCACAGTGACAGACAATCCGGTCGTAGCATTCCATCTTGCTCCTTGATATCCGGGTACGATCTTGGTGGGCTCCATGACGGCCTTGTCAAGTTTGTCATACATTTGCTCCACGCCGTCGATGGGGAATATAGCGAAGAACTTCTCTACCGTTGCCTCATCAGTGATCATGGGAAGAGTATTGGGGACCTTCTCTGCGTCCTTTGTGCTCGACTTTGCCAGTTCTATACGTTTGGCAATTCCTTCCGGGCCATAGCCCATCCACTTTGCCAACTCAAATGCAAGTTCGGGATCCTTTGTTCCCTTATATATAGACGTGTAGTCGGGGATCAATATGGAGAAGCTATCCGTGCGCTTATGCTCGCTGGTAGATCCCGCCACATAGGGGAGCCCGATAAAGCGAATTTCAAACCCGTTGTGAACTTTATTGTACATATCGGGTGCTTCGTACGTGCTGCCGTAACGGAATGCTATTTGACCTTGGTTAAATGCATCTGCGATCTCGGCACCGCTGAAGTCGGCTGTACGCTCATCCGCCGTAAGCGAGTCATACGAATAATGGCCGTGACGTATCTCTTTAGTTTGAGCAATACCGGCCTTGAATTCCTCGCTGTCAAGGTGATACTGGCTTCCGTCCCACGTAAACATACCGTAGTCCGAATTGTATGCGGAGGGATACCACTCAAGGAAGGAATCTTCCTTATTCAGTGCCACCGCTCTTGTTTTGGACTCGGAGTCTACCAATTTGATTTGCGGAAACGTGGAAATCAACCACTCATAAGTAAATTTATCTGATGAAGGCAACGTTATATTGTTCTTCTTGAGCAGATCCACATTTACAAAGAAACCGTTCATATGCATTGCAAAAGGTATAGCGTATATACCGCTCTTGTAGTGTGCGGATTCTTCGAGTGAAGCGGGGATTTTTTTCCAATCGCTGTCGGCTTCGGCAAACTCTTTAATATCCAGTCCGTATTCGTTTACCAAAACATAGTTGAGGTTACTGATCATAAATACGTCAGGTGCGTCACCGCGCGCTATTGCTGCCTTGATAGCATCATCATATCCGACAGGATAGTTCATTCTTTTGATTTTTACGTCGTGTGCCTCTTCAAATGCCTGAAGCATATACTCTTCCACCGTCGGTTCCGTTTCGGTACCGAGGTTCCAACAAGCGTACGTGAGATCATACTTGTCTTTGCATGCAGTAAAGAGTACGACCGTTGCCGTAAGTACGAGTACCAACGCCAATACGATAGCTAATCTTTTCATGTCTGTCCTCCTGTTTTTACTTTTATTGATTGCTACTCTATTTCCAATTCTACGGAATGTTCTCCGGGACCGAGATCCGGAACACATCCGTTTGTAACCTGACCGTCCACTGTAAGCAGTCTGCGTCCTGTACGCCTAACGGTGATATCGTAAACAGCACCTCTGAATGTACGTCTGTAACGATATCCTTGCCAACTTTCGGGAATACACGGTTCTATGACCAAGCCCGTATAGGTGGCACGCACGCCGAGGATCCAATTGACCGCTACCCTGTGCAACCACTGCGCCGAGCCGGAGTACCAACTCCAACCGCCCTTTCCGAAATACGGAGAAATGGGACCGTCACTGTTGCCCGGCAGAACGTACGGTTCCGACTTGAACGAATCTATGTCCTTGCCCCTATTCGGAGGACAAAGTCCGCTATAAGCCCGATATGCCAGATCAGATCTGCCCATCAATGCTTCTGCCCATACAGCCCAAGTCGCAGCATGCGTATATACTCCGCCGTTTTCGCGCAATCCAGGCGCATAACGGGTAATATAGCCGACTTCTCGGTCGGGGGAGCAATACTCCGGAGACAGCAATAATGCGCCGTGTTCCTTAAGCAAATATTTTTCCACCGATTTCATGGCTTTTTGCTTGCGTTCTTCGGTTGTAATATCGCTTATGACCGCCCATAGCTGAGGATTGAGGAAAATTTGTCCCTCCGAGTTGTCCTTGCTGCCAAGTTTTTCGCCCAAGTCATTGGTTGCTTGCAAGAACCACTCTCCATCCCAGCCGTATTTATTGAAATCGTCCCTGAGTCTTACGGCTCTGTCTTTCAATAATTGGCAGAATTCGTTATCTCCGTGCTCGGCAGCAACAGGTGCAAAACGAGTAATTATATAGTAGAGAAACTCCGCCACCCAAAAGCTTTCGCCCTTCATCGCATGTCCTACGGCAGATAGTCCGTCGTTCCAGTCATGGGCACCCATAAGGGGAATACCACGCTCGCTGAACATGCCGAGACTGTGATTTATCGCCGCCTTGCAATGTTCATATATTGTTGCGCTACCGCCGTCCAACCATATCGCTTCCTTGTCGAGAATATCACGGTTGCCCACTTCTTCCATGTAGCACAGCACTGCAAACGGCAACCACAGGAAGTCATCCGAGCAGGTCGTACGCGGCCCCGCGCCATTGTATGTAAGCCACCAATGCAATACATCTCCTGCGCGGAACTGCTTGGTAGCGTGCAGCAATATCTGTCTTTCCGTAATAGACGGATCCGTTTCCAACGCCACAAGACTGTCTTGCAACTGATCGCGGAAACCTATGCCGCCACTTATCTGGTAATACGCTGCCTTCGCCCACATACGGCAGGACAACGCCTGATATTTGCACCAATAGTTGGTCATGACATCAAATGCGGGGTCGGGAGTATCCGCATGCTCTCTGTCACACAACTCCGTCCAATAGTCGATCACGCGCCGCAATTCCGCCTGCGCCTGCTCCACACGCGTAGAGGCAGCAAGAGAACGATATTCCTCTTCTCCTTTTCTGGCAAGCCCTATGGAAAAGCACAACGTCGCACTGCCATAAGCGTCAAGATCCACATCCGCGCGCAAGGCGGCTACAGGATCTCCGTATCTGCCGCGGCTGCATGCAAGTCTGTCTTGAGACATTGCCGCAGGATCCGCCTCGTCACGATACATACCCACAAAGGATTCTTTGTCCGTATCAAAGGACGACGGCGATTCGGAACATGCGAAAAATGCGGTGTAAGGATAGTCATCATTGTTATAACGCCCCTTTTCATCAGGGAAACCCCACAGGCACTTATTCGCTACGACAGCGTGAAGACCGTCGTCATATTCCATGTCATAAAACAGACGCTGGAATTCTCTGTGCGTATCATAAGCGATGCCCAGTGCCCACTCGAAATATCCTGTCACGTCCAACTTGCGGTGACGATCCGTAAGATTTTTCAACGTCAGCAGCGCATACTCCATAGGCTTCTCGCGAGCCACAAATACGGTGAGCGTGCTCTCGACACCCTCCGTGGAGCGTACAAACGTAGAATATCCCAAACCGTGACGCACAGTATAGCTATCGACGTTGCCTTTGACCGGATTGAGCGCGGCACTCCAGAATCGTCCGCTTTGTTTATCGCGCAAATAGAAATATTTGCCCCAATTGTCCTTAACTATATCCTGATACAAGCGGGTGATACGATTTTGCTCAGCATTGCCACGGAAAGAAAATCCGCCGCCCATCTGAGAAACCATCATGGAATAGTCGCCGTTGCTTATCACATTGATCCACGGTCTCGGAGTATATGGATCGGTAATCACGAACTCTTTGCCGGATTCGGAAAAGAATCCGTATTTATTATTCAACATACAATATCGCTCTCTTTCAATAATTTCACAGTAAAACGGCATAATTCGCCTTTTATACCATTACAGATTTAGTGTAACACAACCAAAACTCCCTTTCAATACGACAATTCAGTTTAATTTGTCGAAATTTCATTGAAATTGGCTGTGCTACATTGAATTCTTGACAAGAGCGGCAACGCGGTGATACAATAAAACCATAGAGGTCGGAAGGAAAAAAGCAAAAACATTGCAAATGGTTCCTTCGACGATCGCAACAAAGGAGTGGAAAGATGATCACACTGAAGGATGTGGCGCAAAAAGCGAACGTTGCGGTATCCACAGTCAGCTACGCGCTCAACAACGATCCGCGCATACCTGACGAGACCAAGCAGCGCATTTTGGCGGCGGCACAAGAACTCGGCTATATGGGCAAGAGCGGACGAAAGCACAATCATGTATATCAGCGGCAAATGGTGCTGTGCCTGCACTCTATAAGCGGTATCATTTATCCGGAAATAGTCAGCACCCTCAAAAGCGTTCTGAATGTAAGCAACTGCGAGCTTGTAGTGTATGTGGGAGAAAATATATCCAATCTGAAATGGATGGATGGTTTATTTGTTCTGAACAGCGGCGTACCCACGTCAGAGATAAGAACTCTGACCAGTCGGCGCATACCGGTAGTGATGATGGATCGCGATGACGACGTAGACGGTGCGGTGAATGTCACGCTGGACAATTTCAAGGGCGGCTACGACGTGACTACCGCCATAATCAATCGCGGCGCGAAAACCTTTGCATTCGTGGGCGGTCCGAACAACTCTTCCGAGAGCCATGACAGATACGACGGTTTTTGTCAAGCCCTGATAGACAATCACTTGCAAAGCAACAAGACCGTCGTATTGCAGAGCGACTTCACCTACGAAGGGGGCATAAGCGTGTCGAGATTTTTACTGGAGAAGTCGGTCCTTCCCAACGCCATAATATGCGCAAACGACGAAACGGCCATGGGCATACACAATGAATTGATACGAAAAAATCTGGAAGGCAATGTTTTGTTGGCAGGCTTTGACGGACTTGAGCCTCCTATACGCTTTCCGTATGTGACTGCAAAGGCGGAACGAAAACACTGGGGAGCCATAGCGGCGTACTCCATGATGCAACTGTACGATCATTCATCCATGCCTGAGCAAAAAGTCAAGATACCAGTAGAAGTCGTTGAGTATTATTGATATAGAACTACCATATAAAGAATCCAATCATATAAGGAGATAACGCATTGAAAAATCCGGATAAAAATGACAATTTACAAAAACTCAAATTGTTGATGGGCAAAGATTGTTGGCACACCAACGACCTCGACGGCAGACTATACAGCGTCAAGGTGTCCGACGGACCGCTGGGACTGCGCACCCCGGCGCAGAAAGGCGATCACTTTGAGGACCAACCCTCCGTGGCCTATCCGTCCGCACAAGTTTTGAGCCAGAGTTGGGATGAAGAACTGGCTTATCGCCTGGGCTGTGCGTTGGCAAATGACGCCATCGAAAGAGATGTCGACGTGCTGCTTGCACCAGGTCTCAACATCAAACGCAGTCCGCACTGCGGCAGAAACTTCGAGTATCTGTCCGAAGACCCGCTTGTGGCGGGTACTCTGGGCAGGCAATATATACTCGGTCTGCAAGACAACGGCGTAGGGGCCACAATTAAACACTACTGCTGCAACAACGCCGAAAACAGCCGCATGTGGCTAAGCGCAGAGGTGGACGAGCGTACGCTCCGAGAAATATATCTACGTGCATTTGAGATCGCATGCGAAGCCCGCCCCATAGCGGCAATGTGCTCTTATAATGTGGTAAACGGAGTGCGTATGGCACAAAACAAAAAACTGCTGACACTGCTGAGAAAAGACCTCCGATTCCATGACGGATTGATCATGTCCGACTGGGGCGCAGTGACAGACGCCGCTGCTTCCGTACGCGCAGGATTGGATCTCATCATGCCCTACTCGGACAAATGCGAAGAGCAATTGCAGAAATCATACCTCGACGGCGAATTGACCGAGACACAAATAGACGATTGCGTCGATCGGGTAGTGAAATTTGTTCAAAAATGTCAAACTAACAGACAAAAACGACACACGACCATGTCTGTGGATGAAAGGCTTTCCGTAGCGCGTCAAATAGAACAAGAGGGAACAGTCCTGCTCAAAAACAACGGACTCTTGCCCCTCAAGCCGGACGCCAACATAAGCATAGGCGGAAACTTCGCCAATTGTTATATCAACGGCGGAGGATCCTCTTCTGTCGTGCCCGGTCGCACCCCCGTAACACTGCTTGACGCGTTGACAAAAGCATTGCCTCAAGGTACAGTTTCCTTCCGCGACCTGTGGGAGTACGGCGTATCCGAAGCACCGTTGCTGCAAATAGAAGACGCTTACGGCAAAGATGCAGCCATAATATGCGCCGGAATGCATGACTGTGAAGGCTTTGATCGTGTCTCTGCACGTCTTCCTCGTTCGCAAGAACAATTGATCAAGGAAACTTCACGCAAAAACCCGAACACCGTTGTCGTATTGTACTGCGGTGCTCCCATAGATATGTCCGAGTGGATAGACAATGTCGCCGCGGTTGTGTGGGCTGGTTATGTGGGCGAAGAAGGCAATCTCGCCGTAGCAGACGTATTAACAGGCAAAGTTAATCCGAGCGGCAAACTGACGGAGACTTTCCCTGTCGGCGAATATGACTATCCTGCGCACTACTGCTACAGCGACAGCACCGTCAGCGTATACAGCGACGCGTTGTTGGTAGGATATCGTTATCACACGACTGCAGCGCATACTCAACTTGCCCTCCCAATTCCTCAACCGAGATTTCCGTTCGGGTTCGGCTTGAGTTATTCGGAGTTTTCCTATTCGGATGCGACCGCACATATAACCGAAGATGGTGTGGAAGTTCGTTTCACAATAGACAATATCTCTGACCGTGACGGAACGGAAATAGCACAACTGTATGTGCATGAAGTGAATCCGCGTGTATTTCGCCCTTATTGTGAACTCGGTGCATGGAAGCGCGTAAACATCCTCGCCCATCAAAAAGCAACTTCGGCAGTAGTGCTACCCTGGAGAGCCTTCGCCTATTACTCCGTGTCGGAAGATCACTTCCTTGTAGAAGGTGGAGATTACGAGATATATGTAGGCACAAGTAGCGTTGATACTCCGCTCCGCGTCAAAGTCCGTCTTCCGCGCAAGATATTACCACTGTAACCCTTTCGATGCATACGGCACACCAATAAAAAGATTTGAAATATACATTATAAAATAATAAAAAACCGAGCGAAAAACGTTCGGTTTTTTTGTTATTGTGGACGATGGGTGAGTCAAGCGTTGAGTGCTCGTTCCACTTGCTCGCGCAGTTCGCTTTCGGAAAGCTTGCCGTTGCGTATAAAAGCGATCTTTCCGTCTTTGCCCACAATGACCGTCATGGGCCATGTACTGCGTCCGCCAAAAGCGATATACGTAAGGCAATCGTTGCCGTCTAATTCGTCCTGCAAGAAAATCATGGTATAATCGCGCCAACTTTCTCTGTCCTCGTAGCCATCGCGATCCCTACCGCTGATAAATCGAGCGACATCCCTGTCTGCCAATCCTTGCACGCCGAGCACGTTGACTTGCGGAAATTCTTTGGCTATTTCGTTGAATCCCGGTATCTCCTCCACGCATGGACCGCACCACGTTGCCCAGAAATTCACCACCGTGACTTCGCCGGAGTGCTCGCTCAACACAAATCTGTCTTCCAAAAGAGTATAAGCGTTCTTCTCGTCCGTTCCGTATATCCTCAGCGAGAAGTCCGGAGCAACGGACCCCACCTCTATAGAACCCGAGGAGGACTCCGCGAACACATTACAATACAATGCCACTCCCACCAACAGCGACAAAGCCAATATCCAGGCAGTAAGCTGTATTGCAAAACCTTTTGTCCGTTTTTTTCCGACTGCATCGCCGCTTGTCATAAGCGGACTGCCCTGTATATCCGATGATCGAATGGAGTTGTCCGTCGCGCTCTCGGAAGCATCACGAGTCAAAAACACGGAATGCCCCTCCTGAGCGGTACCCGCCTCGCATGGTATCGGCGTGGAAACGGAAACCTTAGCGTCGGCGTTTTCCTGACCGAAAAGTTTGGCACACTTCCAACCGATCGCTCCGGCAGGGCACACTGCTTTGCACTCGCCGCAATTGATACACTCATGATCTCCGACGCATTTGACGTCCATTTTACAATGTTGGACGCACAGCCCGCAATGCGTACATTTATCTTCGTTTACCTTGATGCCGAACAGCGCAAACTTGTTGAAAAATCCGTATATGGCACCAAGTGGGCAGAAAAATCTACAGAACGGGCGGTAAATAAACACGCTCGCCACCAAAAACACTATAAGCAGCGCAAACTTCCAGGTAAATATGCCTCCGAGCATGGCAAGCAAATTGCCACTACCCTGTTGGTTGACGGGGTTTATAAGAAGACCGATGCCACCGCCGAGCGTACCTGCGGGGCAGATATATTTGCAAAAAGCAGGTACCGCTATGGATTGTGCAGAATACATGATGGGTATGGCAATAACCATCATGACTAAAATGACATATTTGAGATAGGACAGAATTCGCGTGGCGCGGCTCTTGGCGAGCTTGGGGGTCCGTACCTTGTATAGCAATTCTTGCCCAAGTCCTACCGGACAGAAAAATCCGCACACGGTACGCCCAAACATGACTCCGAATATACCCAATATGCCGAATATGTAGTACGCGGAACTGTTCCCGGATGAGGCGAAAGCGTTTTGCAAAGCACCCAACGGACATGCCGCCACCGCTCCCGGGCAAGAATAGCAGTTCAATCCGGGGGCACAGACATATTTGGAATTGCCCTTGAAAATATCTCCGCTTATATAGCCTTTGATATTTGCGTTATACAGCAATGCGGTGTATATCTGAATAAGACGACGTTTTGTGGGCAAGTGGCCTACTATCCAATTTTTTATCTTTCCGAAAAACGCAGTCATGACTCACCCCAGGCCTATACATTCGGTACAAATATTGACCGCTTTGATGAAAACGTCTCTCGCTCCGCCATTGAAAATGCCCACCATGAGATACACAACCGATATGGTACATACAACAGCGGCTATCGCCATATGTATGGGCTTCCGCGCCGACAATGGTATGTCGCGACTATAGCGCGAAAACAAGATCGTCGCAGTCACCGTCACGACCAGCAATATCAATGCCACCGAAAGAGTGACCGCATACGAATATTCTCCGCCTTTCGACATATAGTGGGACAACGCCGTCGCTATTGCGGGCAACGCAGCAAATACACCTACGGCTACGACCGATATCGATGCGGTAACGACCACCGCCGCCTTGCCGTGAGCGGTTGTATTCGTTTGAGGTGTGTGCCTGCCGCCCTTCAAAGCATTACGGGCGATATCCACTTCTTTGCGTAGCGAAACGTTGTCGTATATCAACGCAAAGCATATTCCTACGAGACAAGCAACTCCCCACCAGATGATATTGCGCACCAAGGCGAGGATGTCATTACCGATAGCGTCGGTATGATAATGGGCAGGATCGAATATGTACACCGCCATATATACACCGCTTGCCGTCAACAAAGCAAATACCGCACCCCATATAGTTCTTCTTGTCAGGGACATACGTTGCAGTGTATTGCGAGTATCGGCGAAGTCCTCTCCTTCTCGCGGTATAAGTACCTTGAGCACGGAGAAGGAAGCGGCATAATTTGTGCGAACACGAAGTTTTTCTTCGCTCGGATATATAACGCTGAGCACATATCCGATTATCGCCGCCGCCACCCAGACAGAAAGCAGTATCAATGGCAAAATCAAATGCGACCGGACCGTATCCACGGTGTATGGAGAAGTCGAGTCTGCCTTGCCGCCGTAATAAATGTCGGCGGCCTCTATAATAAATGCGACACCGACCACCACGGTCAAAACAGACAGACACAGTCCGTATATAAGGCGTATCTTTTTCGCTTTGCTCACAATACTTCTCCTTCTACAGTCAGATCATCTGGTACAGAAAAACTTTTGCTTTATATCTTAAAGATCATTCACGTATTCAAATACGATATAAAATGTTTTGTTGATAGCGGTACTATCCACAAGAGACACTTCAAACCAACTCAGACTGCCTACCTGTTCAAGGTTGGCATCATCATGCGTAAATTCCAAGCTGAAATTTTTGTCCGTATCAGTCATATTGTCGTTTGTGTATTTGGCATCGGTGGGACGAGTAAGACCTATGGCTTTATTGCCGCTGAGCAATGTAATGCTCGCATCCACTTCTCCGATGGAGTATACCTTATATATAGCGGGATACTCCTGATCGCCCTGGAACTGAAAATAAATCTTGCTGTCGGCGGAAGTAAATTTGATCTGATACACGCCTTGCTTGGTTTTGTATGGGTCAAAAGTACTCAGCTCTATTTTGTTCGAGGCAGCATTGTACGTTCCGATACCACTGCCACCATCAAAATCGTCTTGTTTCATTTTGAGAGAAACAGTGATGCTGTGTCCCTTGCTGAGCGTAACCTCGTCATACTCGAGGTAACTCGGACACCCCAACAAGTGTATGACCAACTCGTTGATATTTGCATCATTGAAATCTTTTTCCGCGTCAAATGTGGCAGTACCGGTACTATCCACCGACTTACCATTAAAACATGTCGTACCGTCAGCCAGACAAGGTTGCACCTGAACACCTGTAAACGGCTTGCCGTCGGGGCCGATCACTTTGACTGTGAAATCTGCCACAGATCCATTCTTCGGCGTATCGGGTTTGCATGCGATCAGCAACAAACACGTTACCGCCAATACCGTTGCCAACAAGATAGTTGCAATTTTTCTGTTCGTCCTCATTGCGTTTCTCCATTTTTAGATGTTCGAAATCTTAAATAAAAATTACTTAAAATTTTTTATTATTTTACTATATTTAGAATATGTTGTCAAACCATATGCGTTCGTTTTGCAAATGTCATTCTATGTTTCTAACACAAACGACTCGGATGTCTTGCCGAGCCGTCTCTCAATAGATATATTCCTCGCTTGTATGGCGAACAGCATATCAACTTCATATATTCATCAATAATTATCTATAAACTGTTGAAACTCCGTCACTCCCAGCTTGCCCTCTGCAATTTCGGCGAGTTTACCGCTGAACTTGTCTATCATATTGCAAGAAAGTAAGATCATATATCTGCACACTTCCGCGCTCACCATGCTCTGCATAAACGGGACGACCATCTTAAACGCCACAAAGCCATCCGAATTGTCCATTTCAAAACTGCCGTTCAGCATGGACCAATTGGCGCGAACTATTGCCAGTCCCATCGTATCGCGCATGTTTTCCGGAACAGCAAAGGGCATGGGCGACTTAAGATACATCAATTCTCTGTCCACTTCTATGCGAATGGCCAGACGCATATTGGCGTCTTTGCCCGACGCAGAAGTAAACACCATAAAAAAATCTTCGTGTTCTTCTTTGTTGTACTTCCAATTGAGACTGTCCAGCGCCTGACAGAGTGTTTTGTACAAGACTTTTGCTTCGTCAAACTTAGCCATTGCCGCCTCCGATATCTTATTTTATTGGAATTATATCATTTTCTTACGCAAAAATCAACAGCATATTCATTCGTCGCATACAATGCGACGGCGAACAATTAAAAATATACGCGGCTACAAATAAATTGATACCAAATGGGCAATACTCTGCTATATGAAATGCATCGGTTGCAACAACGAAATAGACTTAAACGATTACTGCGTATGCACCAAATGCAGACAAAAAGTCTGCCCTGCTTGTGCGCAAAAAAATGCTTTTGTATGTGCCGACTGCGGCGGCGACATAGCATACCTGTCCTGAGCGGTAAAACACCGCACATGATGTACGGTGTCCCAAAAGAGAAATAAAACACTGGTCCTTGGTGTTCTAAAGCATGTCGGCGAGTTTGTCTATGTCACCCGCTCCAAGTATGAGCAAAATGTCATCCGGACCGCAATTGCCGAATACCCACTTGCGAGCAGTTGCAAAGTCCGGCAGAAAGCAGGCATTGATACCCTTTTCGGAGGCATGCTGTGCCAGAAGATAAGAATTCACTCCACCTATTGGCTTTTCCCTTGCCGAGTATATGGGCAAGTACCCTACAGCATCGGCACCGCGAAAGCACTCTGCAAACTCTTCCCAGAATGCTTGGGTGCGCGTATAGGTGTGAGGCTGAAATACGCACAGCACACGTCCTTTTGTCATACTGTTCGCCGTACTGACCGAGCAACCGATCTCCGTGGGATGATGAGCATAATCCAATACCGTCAGACCCAAATTCGTTTTTTTTAATTCCGTCCAGCGTCTGTCCACCCCGCAAAAGTCTTGCAGGCTACGCGCCACGGCGTTGGAAGGAATACCCAAAGCCTGCGCCGCGGACAGCACAGCCAAAGCATTGGACACATTGTGCTCGCCCGGAATGCCGAGATCTACATGCACCGTCCCGTCATACGTCTCCGCGTCAAAGTTGAACGTGCCGCAAGTGTTTCGAAGAGACAATATTTTATTACCTCTGTCGTACAGCAACCTGTTTCTGTGCGGAAACAGCCCCCTCAATTCACTCGGAAGCACTACACAGCCGCCTTTGCCCACACTTGAAAAGAATCGTCCGAATGCACGCCTTGTATCATCGATATCCTTATAGCAATCAGGGTGATCGTATTCTACATTCACACAAACACACAACGTCGGTTTCAAATAAAAAAAACTGCGATTGAATTCGCAGGCTTCCGCCACCACCGTTTTCGATCCGAAGAAATAATTGTTTGCCCTATATACACCGCCTATGAAAGCCGCATGGTCTATTCCGACGTCGGTAAGCAATTTGTGCAGCATCGCAGTGACGGTCGTCTTTCCGTGCGTACCGCATACGGCAATACGCGTCTCGAAACTATTGAACACTGCGCCGAGCAACTCTTCGCGCAAAACGACCGGCACCCCTCTCTCAGTGGCGCGGACCACTTCTTCATTGTTCAACGACACCGCGCTTGTTCTCACCACAAGTTCGGCGTCACCAATATTTTCCCCGTTATGACCTATGCACACCTTGATGCCCAGCCGCTCAAGCGCATCCGTTCTGTCCGACTTGACGCGATCGCTTCCGCTTACAGTGTATCCCATTCGATACAAATGCTGCATAAGACCGCTCATGCCGATACCGCCACAACCTATAAAATGCACCCGACGAGGGACTTCTTCTATCTTCATATTGTACTATATGTCGATATTGAGGCAAATTGTGATTATTTTTCCGGACGCTATTTCGTAAACATCTGTCCGCTTCCCTTTCCCGTAAAATACGGATGGAACTTATTGTGAATATATCCATATAAACAAAAGACAGAGACGCGCTTCGTCTCTGTCTTGTTCATCTTTATTGCAGACCGTATTTTTTCTTAAACTTGTCCACTCTTCCGCCGGCATCTACCAACTTCTGCTTTCCAGTGAAATACGGATGGCACTTATTACAAATTTCTACCTTTATTATATCCGTATCCTTAGTTGTTCCGGTTTGAAAAGTGGCTCCGCAAGCACATACAACAGTCGCTTGATGATAATTCGGATGTATACCTTGTTTCATGATAGCACCTCTCAAAAAATTTAGCGTATCTATTGTACTATGTTAGTGAATTTAAGTCAAGTATTTTACAACAAACAAAGTGTTGCAAAAATTTTCAAATTCGATATAATTAGTAATATACACAAACGCAGAGAGGCAACTATGTCGGAAATCGTTATATCTGTTGAAAACCTTACAAAAAAATACAATGGGGTCAAAGTTGTAGACGGGGTAAGTTTCTCGATAGAACAAGGAACAATTGTTGGTCTTGTCGGCAAAAACGGCGCGGGAAAGACCACGCTGATACGTCTATTGACCGACCTGGTCAAGCCGGATTCCGGCACGGTGCGTATTTTTCCGGGACAAAGTATCTCAAGCACAGACGTCGCGGCAATAGTAGAGCGACCGTCCGTATACAACGACATGACGGCGATGGAAAACTTGCGAATTCAGTCCACACTACTGGGTATCCGAGCGGAAAATCAATATCTTGCTCAGACGCTGTGCGTAGTGGGGTTGGATCCCAATCTTACAAAAAAAGCGAAGAACTTCTCTTTGGGTATGCGGCAACGCCTTGCCATAGCAATGACGTTGGTGGGCAGACCGAGACTGTTGCTGTTAGACGAACCTACAAACGGGCTCGATCCCGATGGTATACGTCAAGTACGGGAGATACTTGTCAAACTAAACCAAGAAATGGGAGTAACCATCATCGTCTCCAGTCATATTCTATCCGAACTGAGCAAATTCGCGACGGAATTTCTTCTAATGGACAAAGGCAAAATATTGCGTCAGATATCTGCCGAAGAACTGAACAACAGCGTGCAAAAGAGATACCGTATCACTGTAGACAAAACAGGCGTGGCGAAGGAAACTCTCGAGCAATTCGGCCCGACCGAGATAATCGGCGCAGAACAAGTCATACTCACTGCGGATGTAAGCGCAACGCAAATTCTGCAAACGTTGGCGGTAGCAGACGTCAATGTGCGTGCTTTGGTTCTCGCCGATGATTCTTTGGAAGAATTCTATCTGCAATCAGTACGCGATAGCGATAATGGAGGTGGACAATGACGGAAATTTTGAAAATCGAATTCTACAGATTGAAAAAGAGCAAAATGTTTTGGGCATTGTTTGGCGTGACCGCTTGTTTGCCCATTCTGACCATCATTCTGTTGTTGTTTATGGCATCATTGCTTCGTATTGCAACAGATTCTAACGGTTTGGAGTTATTCGGCACGCTCAATGTCACCGCCATGCTACTCTCATCTTACGGAAGTCTGACGGCTACCTCATCGCTGTTGGCAGTGATATGCTCGAGCATATTCCTGAGCAGAGAGTTTGCGTACGGCACATTTCGCAATATCTTGCTTGCCCGCCGCACTCGAGCGGAACTATATGCGTCGTTTCTACTTATCTCTTTGGTGATAGGCATAAGTTTCATGAGTGCATCTATGCTCACCACACTCGTACTAAGCGGACCGATATTCGGATTTGCAAGTATGAATGCCGCCAAAATAACCGTCACTATCATAACCGCATTTGCAATGGGTATTGTTTCCGTCATATTTGTGCAGACGCTTATGTGCATGTTCTTATTCTGCACACGCAAATTGTCCGCCACGCTCGCTTGTTCCATAGTTATCTGCTATGTGGTTCCCTCTCTATTGTCCGGGATCGTGAGTTTTTGGCAGACGATGCTGATAATAACCGGTAGCAATGTCTCAGCCGATCTGAGTTGGGTGCCGCTTTACAATGCTTCTATGCTGGACCTTTCCGAAACGGACGGTGCTCTTATAGGGAAAATTTTGCTATACCTCATACCTCTGTCCACTCTATTCGGTTGGTCCGGTTGGTGGGCTTTCCGTAAGGCAAATCTCAAATGATTATCATATACAAAGATACCCCGATCCTCTCATGGGTCGGGGTATTCATATATTCGTATGGCTCGCTATATTCGCGCTTTATTCCGTACGAAGTGCAACTACCGGATCTTTCTTTGCCGCAGAGCGCGAAGGGATTAATCCCGAGATCATAGTAAGCAGCACGCTTATGGCGACAAGTATCGCCGCGGCACCCAGTGGCAATACCGCCTTCAGCTCCGCCATGCCGGTCAGAGCACGCAAGATGATATTGACCGGTATGCACAGCAAGTAGGTTGCCAATACGCCTATCAGTCCCGCAGCAAACCCTATTATGATGGTTTCAGCGTTGAACATGCCGGACACATCTCTCTTGGAGGCACCTATAGCACGCAATATGCCTATCTCTTTGGTGCGTTCTTGTACGGAGATGAGCGTGATGACGCCTATCATTATGGAAGAGACTATCAGCGATATCGCAACAAAAGCGATGAGTACATACGTCACTGCGTCCATTATTTGCGTGACGGCGTTCATCACCAATGCCACAAGGTCAGTGTAGGTGATTTTGCTGTCATCGTCCTCCATCATATCATTGTAGCGATCTATTTCTTGTGTGATTATATCTTTATTGTCGAAACTGCTCGCGTATATATTGACCGCTATAGGTTGTTCAAGATCTACACAACCGAAACTTTCCAGATTGTCCTTATAAGATGCTTCACTGAAATCCACCAGATTGTCATAGTATTCGGCGAACTGCCCCTCTTCGGCAAGGCGGAAGTGTTCATCGTATATTTGTTGGCATTCCTCGTCCGTCTTGCCCGCCAGACTACTCGCAAGTTGTGCTTTGTAAATATTTTTCGCTTGCTCTTCTATTGTAGGATATATCATTTCCAACAGCTGTTCCGTTTGGAATGCATTGATCAACGCCCTCGCTCTTTCTTCGGACATCTGCATCTGCTCGGCAAGGATGGGAACAAGAGTATTCACCAATCTCTCCCTGTCTACCGGATCACCAAAACTGCCGGCTATTATACCCTGAGTCATTGTCTCTATAGCTTGAGGATTATCCAAACAAAGGATGTCAAGGTAAACGCTCTGTTTGCTTTTGCCAACGGAACCTTGCGCAGGCAAACCTGCAAAGTATTCCAAAAAATAAGTTTTCTTTTCTGCGTTGGACAAAGTACCCGTTCCCGAGCCGAAAGGCAAACCCGTCATCACGTCCGTGTTGGGATTTTCCTTTTGTTGGATCACTATATCCGATTGTTCGGATTTGGCAACGACATAATCTTTCAACCCGACCGTATATCCTATAGTGCCGGACAGCATGTGGACTGTAGCGTCCGGATTGGGACGGACAATTCCCGTGATGCGCAACTTGAGCACGTCATCGGGATTGTCGCTATTATATATCAACCTGATCGCGCTATCTCTGTCCTGCTCTCTCTCCACGTCACGAAGGTCACGCCAAGTCCCATCCGCGCTTTTGTCAAAGAACGCGTGGTTCAGTATCACCTTCGCTTCGGTACCGCATATCTGAGAATAGTCCCAATCGGTGTAGTTGCCTCTATCCACGAGCTGCTTGCCTTCGCGAATAGCATCCGCTACGTCATCGATATAGTCTTGTCCTATCAATCCCAGTGCATACAGAGCGATATCGCTTATCTCGTTGTCGGAAGTCATGACCAGCACTACTTCGTCGTATTCGTTGGGCCACTCGCCGTATACCACGTCGTACTGCTCCTTGACGACGTCATTTATCGCCGAGCCGTCGGTCCCGGAAAGAATTTCTTGCCATATATTCATATTGAACGATCCAAGTCCGGCATAGTACTGACCCGTAGAAGCCTCTACATTTTCCAGATATATTTGCAGCAATTCTCGCATAAGATTGCCTACGTTACATTCCATAATGTCGCCGTCTACATTCTCGGTATACACGCTCAGATTCAAATTATAGTTATAAGACAATCCCGCGACCGCTTCGTGCAATTTGCTGTTCTCGTCGGCTACTTCATCTTCCAAAAACTTTTTGAATGCTTTCAGATCATTGGTCTTTTGCGCCGAACCGGATACCATATTGACCAGATCGTATATCATCGAACGCTTATACACCTTGTCATTGCCATGCTCGGTTCTGTTTTCGTCCGTGTTCATCATGTTGGCGACAATTGCCGTCAGATCCATAGTAGAGGACTCTATCGTCAGAGGATAGCTGGACAATGTCTGCTGCTCCACATAGTCGATATAGTGCGTCATTCCTTGACTCACAGACAGTATCAGGGCGATCCCTATTATGCCTATACTGCCCGCGAACGAAGTAAGGATAGTGCGTCCTTTCTTTGTAAACAAATTGTTCAACGACAACTTGAAGGCCGTCCAAAAAGACATGGAAGAACGTTTTTTCGTCTTTTTTGCCTTTCCCTTTTTTGCTTTCTCGGCAGCCGTTTCTTCTTCCGCCCGAGTACGAGCATCCTTCTCCGCCTGCTTGGCTTCGTTGTACTCTTGCTCGGCAAGCGGTTTGCTGTCGCCGACTATCACCCCGTCCAATATGCGTATGATACGCGTCGAGTACTGTTCTGCAAGGTCGGGGTTGTGCGTCACCATGATGACCAGGCGATCCTTGGCCATTTCCTTCAACAATTCCATGATCTGGATACCGGTCTCGGTATCCAATGCACCGGTAGGCTCATCTGCCAGAATGATATTGGGATCGTTGACAAGGGCGCGCGCAATTGCCACGCGTTGCATCTGGCCGCCGCTGAGTTGGTTGGGGCGTTTGTTCATGTGATCTCCCAATCCCACCTTTTTCAGGGCTTCTTCTGCGCGAGGTCTGCGTTCACCCTTCGGCACGCCCGCCAATGTCAGAGCCAATTCGACATTTTTGAGCACTGTCTGGTGTGGGATCAGATTGTATGTCTGAAAAACAAAACCTATCGTATGATTACGATAAGTGTCCCAGTCGCGATCTTTATAATCCTTTGTGGATACGCCGTCTATTATCAAATCTCCGGTGGTATACTTATCCAAACCGCCTATGATATTCAGCAACGTAGTCTTTCCGCATCCGCTCGGTCCCAAAATCGACACAAATTCTGCAGTACGAAATTGTAGGTCCACCCCTTTCAACGCATGGACCGAGGTGTTTGCCACAGGATAATCTTTTACTATTTGTTTTAATTCCAACATGTTTTATCCCTCACTTGCCCTGAATATACGGTTCAATTCTGAACCTTTGCTAAAATATATCACGTTGTTACATATATGTCAAACGTTAATGATAAAAATTTCGCACAATTTTCATTTTTCTATCGTTTCCGGTTCCGGTTCGGACGGAGACTGCGCGTCGGGAAGATACTTTACCAGCACTCCTCCTTTCTGCAAAGCAAACAAAATCGCCGGAATGAGCACTATTTGCAGTATGATCCCTGCCCATGTAGAGGTGAAGCTGCCAACCAGTTTAGTCCAGAGTGCCGCGAAATATGTAGAAGAGTCACTCATGATGAAAAATGCGCCCACTACGGCATTGAGCAACCGTCCCGCCACCATAGCAACGATCAGTGCCAATACGGATGCGAAGCGAAATGTCTTGCGGTTTTTGAGAAACACCCAACGCATAAGCCCTGCGGTGAATCCGTACATTGCCAATTCGAATATCATTGGTATAAGCCCGTTCGGAAAGGGAGGTCTGGCACCGCCTGTGGAGAGGAAGGATATGAGCGGAGATATGACGCCGCAGATAAGTCCAAGGTAAGGTCCGCACAAAACTCCGCAAAGCAATACGGGAAAATGCATCGGACTGAATAATGACGACAGCGCGACATCTCCGAAAGAGTGGAATATACTGGCGACTATCACTCCTACCGCTGCAAGCATTGCCGTCGTGACCACATTCAACGTAGTAAATTTTGTTTTCATTGTAGCCAACACCTACTTTGCAAAAAATTCATCCATAGCGTGCTTGATAGCCTCATACCTTGCGTTGTTGCTTTGTTTGTCGCCTTTGACTGTGATATAGCATTTGATCAACGGTTCTGTTCCGCTGGGGCGTATGATCAACTGACTTCCGTCGGCACTGCGCAAGCGAAGCACGTCCGCCTTCGGCAAATCATACTCCGTCTGCGTGAGAAAGTCGCATGTCTCTGTCACGGGACTATTGCCCAATGCGACAAACGATTCTTTTCTCAACGCCGCAAGCAACCGCTCTTTTTTTTCCGCACCGCTTATGCCGTCAAATCTGTAGCTGATCGTATTCTGGAAATAGTATCCGTGCGCTTGGTATAACTCCTCCAATCTAGACACGAGAGTTTTGCCACGGGATTTTAGCACCGACGCGCACTCTGCCACAAGCAATGCCGCTATCACACCGTCCTTGTCGCGTACGTAAGAACCCTTGAGGTAACCGCAACTCTCTTCGAAACCGAACAAATATCTGTCGGCACAACCCTGTGATTCGAGAATATTAATGACATTGCCTATATACTTGAATCCCGTCAATACGTCCCTGACTTCTGCGCCGAATTGCTTGGCAAGAGCATCCAGCATGGGAGTAGTTACAATAGTCTTGACCAACACCGGCTTGATCGGCAAAGAATTTGCTTTCTGCAACTCGGTCAGCACAAAATCCGCAAGCAATACGCCCACTTCATTGCCGCTGAGACGTCTATATTCCTTTCCGTCCCATGCTGCAACGCCCAGCCTGTCACAGTCGGGATCGTTTGCAATGATGATATCGGCGTGCTTTTCCGACGCAAGTTTCATGGCAAGCATAAGCGTTTCCGTTTTCTCCGGGTTGGGATATGGACAAGTCGGGAAATTGCCGTCAGGATATTCCTGCTCTGCCACAACGGTCAGCTCTTTCAATCCGGCACGATGCAGCGTCTCGGGAACGATCCTGTAGCCTGCACCGTTGAGCGGAGTATAGACGACAGAGAGATCTTCCGACAAATCAAACGTAAGTCTCTCCTGTAACACTCTGTCGATGTACATCTCCTCCAACAGCCTATCGGTATACTGCACCAAATTTCCCTCGTATTCTTCAAAAAGAGGCAACGGCCTGTCGAAAAGTGTCACCGTTTCTATATATCTCGTAACTTCAGCCGCGTCTTCGTCCAGAAGTTGACAACCTGTCGCGTCATATACCTTGTAGCCATTATATTCGGCGGGGTTATGACTTGCCGTAACGTTTACACCGGTATCGCAATGCAATTCCCTGACCATATACGACAAATATGGTGTGGGCATACACTCTGCCGTGAGATACACCTTGATCCCGTGACTTGCCAATGTCGCCGCTGCCAACTCGCAAAAACGCTTACTGTTGTTGCGTGAATCGTATGTGATCGCGGTACTTTTCATGCCGTGCGCGTCCATATAACGAGCCAAGCCTTCCGTTGCGCGGTAGACCGTGTACACATTCATCCGAGCTGTGCCGACGGACATGATACCTCTGAGCCCCGCCGTTCCGAAAGACAAGTCTCCGTCAAAAGCCTCCTGTTTTTCGGAGTCGCTCATATCCCGCAACTGACGCTGCAACTCAATGTCAGTTACTTTTTGACACCATTCGTTGTATTTGTCTATATAGTTCATAGTCGCCCTCCTATCTAATTTACCGATACATTGTCTGCACCGAAAAGCGTGCAAGACAAAAATGCCGTCAAAAGTCTGCGCATTGTATCTATATCTTCTATACCGCACGTTTCGCTCGCCGAGTGCATGGCCAGCTGAGCAATACCTATATCACAGACTTTCATGCCCAATTCGCGTGCCGTGACAAGTCCCAGTGTACTGCCTCCCGACAGTTCGCTATTGTTATACAGATCCTGATACGGCAAGCCGTGTTGGTCGGATAACCGTTTGACTATAGCCGCACTCAGTCCGTCCGTGGCATAATTGACGTGATGCTTAATGATAACGCCGCCGTTCAGTCGGCAATGATATACCGGATCATGCTTTTCGGGGTGAGCGGGATGCGCTGCATGTCCATTGTCCACAGAGAGCACCATTCCGTTTTCCGTGGCGTAGAACAGTGCCGTTTGCGACATATTTAATGCCGAGGCGATCCCGTCTATCACCTGATGTAAAAAACTCGGCGCACCCTGCCGCGAACCACTGCCCGTTTCCTCATTGTCCAGACAAGCCACTATGGCTATATCCTGCGGATCGGCGTCCACAAGCGCGTAAAGAGAATTGTATACGCTTGTCAAGTTGTCCAGCCGTGCCGAGCAAAGGAATTCGTTGTGTAGACCGCACTCGAACGCTTCGGAAGCGGGCACGGCATACAGATCGGCGTCCAGCACACGCTTGTTTGTGAGACTGCGATACAGGTTCGCTTCTCCCTGCGCCAACAAGGGCAACAGGTCGGTCTGTACATTCAAAAAAGGCTTCTCGTTTGCCTCTCTATTGAGATGGATAGCAAGACTGGGGATGGTAATATTGTAGTCGCTGACGACAAGTTGTTGCTCCACGCCATCCGCCGTTTCCAAAAGCACGCGTCCCGCAACCTTCATTTTACGGTCGAAGTAACTATACATCAATCCGCCGCCGTACTTTTCCGTATCAAGCCGCTTGAGCCCGTCATTTTCTATCAATCTATCCCCCTTTATCTTGAAAGAGGGGCTGTCCGTATGACTGACAGCGATATTAAATACGTCTGTTTGCCCTACACAGAATGCCACAACGGAACTGCCGTTACGCGTGACGAAATAACTTCCGCCGCGTTCCAATTGCCAACTGTCCCCGAGCGTCAACTGCATAAATCCATGCTCTCTGAGCACCTCGCAAATATTCGCCGTCACATGATAAGCCGTATAACCACTATCCAAAAATTCTTTCAATTCCATTTTTCTTCTCCATTTCATCTTGATTTGTCGTTCGCCGCTACGCTATTTACGATATGAAGCGCATAGGCTCTTGCCACGTTGAACTGTGTAACCGATTCCATCTCTTCAAACATTGCGTTGCTGTTCACTTCACACAATTTTGGCGGATCTGTAAGTAATACGTCAACGCCGCAATAGTCCAACCCTATGATGCTCGCCGCCTTCTCGCACATGATCTCAATATCCCGCGGTATAGCTGTACTCTCGCCCTTGCCGCCCAACGCCACATTGGAACGGAAGTCGTGCGCGTTGATCCTGCGCATTGCACATACAGCCTTGCCTCCTATGACTATCACTCGCATATCGGAACCTCTGCTACCGGCTTCGTATCTCTGCAACAAGTGCGGTTTGCCCTTGATCTCTTCCAACTTATCCCGCAGTTGAGAAATACTGTCGCATAGATACACCTGCTCTCCGAAACTGCCGTGACACTCTTTCACTACGACGGGCAGGCCCAATCTATCCACGATTTTTCGCATATATGAATCGCTATCGACCCGCGCGTCGGCGCAATAGCACAAAGGTCCGGCAATGGTATCCGGCATGAGTATGCCACTATCGGCGAGCACCGCATGCGTCAGCATTTTGTCGTCGCATATTTCCGTCGCTTCCGCCCTGTTGAACAAGCGTATTCCCGCCTTTTCCAACATGCTCGCAATGATGCGTTCTTTATCAAAATACAACACAAAATCTTCGTTAATATTACATTTTATCCTTCCATCACAGACATACACAGCAAGGCCGTCATTACGAACCACACGTGTTTCTACACCCAGCGCAGCAAACTCTTCCTGCATCCTCGCCGTTTTGCGAATCTGCGCTCTGCTTGTATCGTATGGATTCACCAAAATCACGCCTTTCATAACTTAGCATTATACAATAAAACACCTTATCAGTCAATAACACAAGCAATATATGACATAAATTGTCCGAATTATCGACTATCTTTGTAAAAACTTCTTTCAAAAAGCAGGAGATTTCTTTGTGGAGTATTGGTGGATCCTGGTAGTGATAGGCGTACTGTTTCTGCTGGGTATCCTGTCCATATTCTTCCCTGTACTGCGAGTAGTTTTCAAGTGGCTTTGGATAGGTATAAAGTGGATATTCAAGATACTTTGGTACATAATCTCCGCGCCGGCGCGGCTGGTGGTGCTGTTGATCAACAAGGCAAAAGCCAAGAAGGAGGGTTCCGGCTAATAAAAAAACACCCGGGACTTTTGTCCTGGGTGCTGCGGAGCCTCACAGCTCGCCGACTCTTGTCGGTACTTTCACTCTCTTAGGCTACTCCGCTCGGTCGGTCTTAGCTTGCTTTCCGACTTTAGCCGTTGTATGGCTACCGAGAGGATTTCATTTTAACATAAAAAAGAAGGTGTTGTCAATGACTAAAATTGTAAATAGAAAAAGAAAGCCCAATGAGGCTAACCTCGCCGGGTTGATGGTGGTAAACTCGGATATTGCATGGGACTATAAGAATAGACGTTGGCGCAAAGGCGTTTACGGTGCCGTGGACAAAGAGCTGACATTCATTACCACTACCGTGCAGTCTAAGGACGGCACTCGGCGCAGAAAATTTGTAAATGACGTCACTGAGCTGCCGAACGTCACGAATGAGCGGGTGATGGCTTTCTTTGACAATAAGCAAAATGTCCAACGTAGTAAATGCTACCTTGTAGAGAAATCTCTCTACGAGGAAATGGTAAAAGGTCGCAAGAAAGTATGATCACCATAATTTTCGGCAAGCCCGGGGCAGGCAAAACGGCGTATCTGGTCAGTCAGATGCTGCGTTACCCGAGTAACACCCAATATTATGACCTGACAAAAAAGCACCCGGGACTTTTGTCCTGGGTGCTGCGGAGCCTCACAGCACGGTTCTCAAAGGAACTCCATTTCAGCACTTTCGCTACTCCGCTCGGTTAGACCCCACCGGTTCTAACTTTGGGTTTTGTTACCCACCAGCGCAGTAGTAGTTTAACACAATTCAGGAGGGTTGTCAATGATAAATAATCCGAACAGAAACAGAAAGAAAAATATTAACCTTGCCGGACTTTATGCGGTTCCATATAACGTTGCTATTAAAAACAAATCTTGTCCGAAGTTTACTTGAGCCCGAACGATGGCGATCTACGGCAACTTTTATCCGGCACAAACAAGTAAGACTACAGAAAAACGCACCGTCTACCGCGATTGCGCCCTGAGCGTATGAAACGTTGATTAGTTAAAATACTTGTAAATTTAACAAAGAGATGCTAAACTTTGCGTAGAAAAATAAGTATTTCGCCAAATGAAAGAACCTTCCGCCGAATGGTAGATCTGTTTCGTAATTGCGCGAAGAACCGAATTAAAATCTTGGTGCACCGCATGAGCACAATAAAAAGACTATGCCCACGATATTGTCGAAGATTAGATATCATCGCGCGGCCGTTGACAGTAAAGAGACCCGAGAAATGAATAATGCAAAAAGGAAGAGGAAAGATTGGAATGGTAAAAAGTAATGTGGTATACGATGAAGAAGATTTGGAATTTCTGCGTATAATTGTAAAACGCAATTCTGAAGTAACCTTTACGTGCAGAGGATTGACGTACAGGATAGAGGCTCCCGGCGGCAAACCTTTTGTACCTTGATGAAAGAGATACTCCCGAGTATTATTTCGAGGATCTTGATGACTTGCTGGAACATTACATTATAGATGGCGTTCCATTTAAGGATATAATTCCCAAGATAGAGTTTTGTGGTGAGGGTTAGGTTTCATCATTAAAATATTTAGTACGCATTGGCTAAGTCCGTGCGTACTTTTTTGTTAAGGAGAAAACTATGAAAACAAAAGGCAGTAAAAATTTAACATGGACTCAGCGTTTGCAACCGGAAGCGTTACCGGCTGCAAAGTTAAGTAAGCGGCAGAATGCCGATACACTCGTCTATTCGCAATGATCGCCAAAATCGCGCCGAGTCCTGTATACGGAAGAGCAAAAGACCGTATAGTGAATTACGCTGGGAACGCCGCAAGAAAACGGCATTATTACTCTATCGATCACTTTTGAGCATCAGCTCTCGTTTATCTTGACGGAGAGCCGCACAGGGAAATCTTGCATAGGTTTGGTCGCAAGCGCATTGCTCGAGCCTTCCTTTCTGCGATACATTTCATGGAAATCCAGCAAGTCGAAATTGTACTCCACTTGTGCGGACAAGTATTGCTCTGCCACATAACGCGCCTGTCCGGTGACGTCGTCTAAAACTTTCTGCGGTATCTCGGTGTTGTTCTTGGCAGTTATAGGTCCGCTCACTTCTTCGCTGTCTGTCCTGCCATAACGCACCGTTATGTCCAAGTCTATAATAAACCCACCTCCGCCGTCGGGTTTCAAGTCCACCTTTTTATCCGTAACCTGAACGGTACGCGTCACGATATCCTCAAAAGAAACGAATGTCTCTCCGTATACGTCGGGCAAAAATAATGACAAACCCTTGACTTGCTGTTCGGACAGTGTAGTCACATATCTATTGGCGCGAAAAATACATATCTCCCGATACCCTATATATCCCATCTGCTTATCCGGCAAACTACTGTCGGTATTTTCGGAAGGGACAAATTTGATCCTGTTCAGAAACCCCGTGCGGTCCAGTTCATTCTGACTGCGAGCATACTGTAGCAAACTGTTGTTGGGTACGGCTATTTTCTCCGCCTGATCCAAAAGTGCCGTAGAGATCGCAATGGACATACTCTGCGTCAACGCATTGCCGGAGTTGAACAACGACTTGGCGTCACCTTCGCAACAGCAAATGACTGCACTTTCCTTAAAACTGTGATGGTTTATAAAATATTCCGTCAAGTCGCTGAAATCTACTTTCTCGTAATATTCTTGACCCAACACAAGCACCACGCTCTGTCCTAAAGACGCCTCTTTTCCTGTAACTTCTGCCACATTTTGAATGGCAGTATTGATAGTCTCGCCCACGACAGAGACTATCTTGCTGAATGTGCCCACCTGCTCCGTGCCATTGCCGGGCGAAACGACTTCGCATGTCAGGACCACTCCTCCGTCGTCAGACAAATCCACTCCCATACCGAGAATTATCGCACGATCCATAACATCGCTACCCTTGAAACTTCCAGCGACCGCCGCTACGACGGCAACGACTGCCAGTACTATGCCTATTCGTTTAAGATTGCTCACTCTGCACCTCCGTTTTTCTTTGGGCGGTTTTTGTAAGTAAAGGCATACACAGCGGCAACAAATACTGCACCAAGGTAAAAGGTATAACTCCCCACTTGATGACGGTGTCCAGCAATGTATCTGTAGATACAAACATGGGCAACAACAATGTGACCGATATCGTAGCCGCGGCAGCCCAATTGAACTTGACAAAATTGCCTCCGACGATTTTCTCGATACACTTGTATGCACAGAAGGCAAAAACCACGACTTTGATAAATACGCTTATAAGCCAGACGGACAGCGTCAACCAGTCCCACCTGCCGTTCGTAGTGCTCGCGGCGGAGAAAACGCCTATCTTACTCATAGCCATATCGAAATCCGGGGCAAGGTAGCCGAACAGTGCCACAAAGATGGCGTTGAGCAAGATGGACAGTATCGCACCGATGGCAAAAGAGATAAGTATCGGAGAAAAAACATGTTTTTTGATCTGTATCCCGTCCAGCACAAAATACATAAAAATATAATCGCTGAACCAAAAACTGCGCGTAAAACTTGCGAGCATGATTTTATCCCAGCCCGCCTCGCCTATAGGCAGTAGCTCGCCGAAATCCGTTTCTGTCAGGGGCGATACAAGCAACGCCACCACGGCTATAAGAATCAACCCGAAAAGTAACTGCCCGGTACGCGCTATCGCATTGAATCCTCGATACACCGCAAAAAATGTCAATAAAATGACCGGCAATATATATACTATCCAATTGGTAGAGACGTCGAATGTCACAGAAAACATTTTGTAGCAATCGGACAGTAATATATTTATACGCAGTATGAAAATAACGAAAAATATGCACATTATCAACTTGGAAATGGGCTTGGTCAAACTTTTGTCAAGTATACCCGATATGTCCAGCCGCGATCTGTCGTTGATGCGTATTGCCCACAGCAAAAAACAAAGACATACTCCGTCCCAGACAAAAGCAAATGCCACGCTCAGCCAACTGTCATGACCGACATCTCCGGCAAGTAACGACGGCAACGTCAGAAACTTGCCGCCCATGATCAACAATAGATATAGTAATGCCAATTGATCTATATTGACTCTGTCTTTCATCAGTCCCTCCTGTCGGCGTTTTTGTTGGGAATGGACTTGGGGCGTTTCTTCATACTCGGCACAGGCCTCTGCATGAGTGCGTCCTGTCTGTCCCGCGGAATATCCGGAGTAAAAGGTGCAAGGAACGGAGTCTTATATTCCTGCATCGACGCAAGATACACCACGATGATGAGGGCGGAGATTATAACACCGAACAATCCCATGACGCCGCCTATAAACGTCACAGCAAGACGCAAAAGAGACAAAATCAACGTATTATCCGGCAATGTAAACAACCCTATCCCGGACAATGCGCCTATCATAACTGCGGGTGCACCCAGCAACCCTGCCTGCACTGCCGCATCGCCCAAAACGATAGCACCGACGAGCGAAAGGGAGATGCCTACCGCCGACGGCATACGCAGATTGGCTTCACGCAAGATATCAAAGATAATCAGCACCATTGCCATCTCTGTCAACGGGCTGAAAGGAATTGCCTCGCTGGCATTGAGCACGGTGATCAAAAAACGCAACGGTATTATCTGATAGTTGTACACTTGCAGACAAACATAAAGCGATGGTAACAACACCGAGGCTATTACGCTTATAAATCTCAACATTCGGCTCAACGCAGTCATTACCGAATTTTCGTAATAGTCTCCCGGAGACTGCATGTCTTCCACAAACAAATACGGCAGAGTAAGCACCATGGGACTTCCGTCCACTATGACTGTAAGCCTCCCCTCCAACATCTTGCCTACAGCGATATCGGGTTTTTCCGTACAACCGACGCGACGGAACAAAAAGGTCCTCTGTACGTCGAGATAACGTGCCAGATAACTGCTGTCCAACACGCCGTCCACCTTGACGGATTGCAAACGCTGTACTGCGTCATTTACCACACCGGTGTCCGCTATTCCGTCTATATAGCACACCGCCACTGCGGTATTCGTATACTTTCCAACGGTAATATTGATTATCTTCAGATTCGGCGTTTTTAACCTTTTTCGTAAAAGAGTGATATTGACCTTGAGGTCCTCTACGAATCCTTCTCGCGGTCCGCGCATCACCATGGACGTGGGCGGCTCGGCAATAGAACGGCCGATGACGGTTCTCGTATCTACTGATATGCAATCGTCCTTGTCGTCGAACAATAATGTATATCCGTTGGTAAAATCTTCTATAGCGGAGTACAGATTCGGTGGACGACGGACCCCCGTGCCAACGGCGAGTTTCTTTTCTACTTCTTTCAGGTTGCTCACAGTCATATAGGCGAGAGGCTGCAGTACAAACGCGGATACTTTTGCATCATCGCACATAGTGTCAAGGCATACCACATGCAAAGGAATACCGCAAGTGAGCTCTCGCAAACGAAAATCGTCCTGTCCGCTCCATAGTTTTTGTAATTTGTCAAAAGAGATCTTCATAATGGCAATTTTTGCGCTTGCGACTAAAAAATATACTCAAAATACAATAATTAAACATTTTTGTCGATGAACGAACAGTTCTGACATAAAAAAATGCTCGGGATAACCCGAGCGGTAATAAAAGTTTTTGATCTAGCTGCGCACGATACCGTAGATTTGGTCGTAGGGCACATCGCCCAAAGAGCCGCGACTATCCGCGGAATTGCCGCGATTGTCACCCATGGCGAAGAAACACCCTTCTTGCACTATATGCGGATGTTCTTTGTCCGTATTTTTCAAACACCCTGTTCCCGCGATGGTGTTGTCGGAAAGAATAAACGCCTCTACATCCAGCACATGATCGTTTTTCACGTAGTAATCTTCATACAACACGTCCCCGTCTACAGTCTGTACAACAAGCTTGTATTCATTCGCGCCTTGTGCTTCCAACCAAAGACTATCTCCTGCCAATGCCACGATCCGCTTGATAAGTTTCTCGTACTTACCGTCCTCCCCGGCGTCATCGCCGTGCGCAAACATTGCTTTGAATTTGCTGTCTACATGGTACTTATAAAACACTGCCACGTCACCACGCTTGGGCTTGACTGTCTTGTTGAGCCGGACTATGTCATCGTTGTGGAATGTACACTCCGGATCGTAAGTCGAAACAACAGGGTCGTCGTAGTAAGGAGATGTCATTGATTCTCCGCTGACGCGTATTTTGCCAAATACAAAAAGACGCAAGACCGTAAAGGTCAAAAGTGCGCCTATGACTACCCACAACAGTACGTCGAATACAATACTCAACGCTTTGTTGTTGCGTTTTTTTACGCTATCAAGTTGTTCGCTATCGTTTTGCAATTTGCACTACCTTGTGAAATTTCTCCGCAGACAGCATCACCGTGCGTCCGCAATTGACACACTTGATTTTGTAGTCCGCGCCCACGCGCAATACGATCCACGTGTCGGAACCGCAGGCATGTTTCTTCCGTGTTGTTACAGTATCTCCCACGTTGAAGGCTATCATACCAGGAATATATTGTTCAACAAAAATTCATTGTCGGCACAGATGACGAGCATATCTACTTTCTCCGAATCCGGCAACTGTTTCCCGTCGCCTTCACGATGGAAGTTGATCTTGTCAAATGTGACATGTTCCCACTTGCCATTGCCCACCAACGGCGCATATTGACTGTATTGATAATTTTTTTCTCCAAAAGCGGTCACGGCAACGAGTTTGATTTGCTGTTTCACGCTGCTGCACACGTCAAACACGACTGTAAAAGATTGGTTGATACGAATACTTTTATCGTTAATTGCAAATGTCGCAAGTATTCTGCCTTTTGCGCCCAATATATTCAGATATCCTTTATCCAACTGCGGTTCAAGATCCACGTTCCACCACTTGCCGCTGTCAGTCAAAGGAACCAATGTCTGCTTGTTTGTACCGCTGAATATGATATTCAATGCTTTGACTACATTGGCCGCTACGACCTTTTCCGTAAGTAGCGGGGTCGACACCGCCACGTCCCCCTCGAATGTAGCAAACGCTCCCACATTGCATTCTCTTTCATACAGATCGAGTTTGGCAACGTATCCTTCTTCGCCCTGGGTAAGGTTCGCTTTCGTCCAGTGCTTGGCTCTCGAATCAACGTCTGTACAGTACCAAAGATACGTCTTGTTCATGGGCTTTGTCGTTTTGACGGATATGCAGTAATTTCCTTCGCCATCGCGGAAGGACTTGATCTCCGACTTGGGCTGCGGCGCATATCCGTTCAGCCATTCCAACACTCCATCCACATAGTGTCTTGGCAGATAATCCATGCATGTCGGCAAAATAAGCAACCGGCTATCCGCATTGAGCCTCAACGTTGTCTTGCTGGTCTGTACTATATCCGCAAACGGACTGTTGGCGGAATTTATAACGTATACGGGCACTTTGATCTGCTGGGCATATGTCTGCGGAGCAAGTCCCAGCGTCCACTGCTGTCTTTTCGTGTCATATGCTATATGCCTCTCCAGTTCATCTCTGCCGGCGTCCAGAACGTTTTCGTCATTGTCTATAACTGGAAAATTGCGATACAGATTGCCGAACAAGATAGCACCGTTTGCAACGCGGTCATCCACTCCCAGTACCATGATCCCCACGTATACACCTTTGCCTGCTGTCAGCACCGACACCTGTGCCACATGTTCTGCCTGCAACAAGTAGGTGATGGCTCTTCGACAACAAACGGTATATTCATATAGTTTGGTTTCGCGAGCGGTATCTGCGATCTCGAACATGGTCGGAGCGTCGTTTTTGTTGCAATACCACAACTCTTCCGGGTACAGCGTATGCAACCCGTCCTCACGCGTCCCCGCCAGGTCTACTGACATGGCGACAAATCCGCGCGAAGCAATATCTCTCAGCGTATCCGGTTCTATCGGTTTTGTATAATCGCTCACTACCAGCACCGCGGGTTTGTCCTCGGCAACTTTTTTGTAGCAAAGAGTAGCAAACACGCGGGACTTGGTTCCACTTGGCAATGTCCTTCCCGTAAAGTATAGGGTCTTGACGACAATATTGCCCTGTTCTGTTTGCTTGATATAGTCGATATCCAGTTGTTCTGCCGCGGGATTGTATCCTTCCCACAGCGTTTGCGAAGTCAAAACGCTTTCCATAATTTCACCGATGCAATCGACCCACGGCAATCTGCCATCTGTCCCTGTCGATTGTACACAATTCTGCGCTTTTGCGAGAACTTTTCGTGCTATTTTCAATTATTCATTGTAGCACATTTGTTTATTTTGTCAATTAGTTACTTGTGATAGCGGATATTGTTTTCGATGCAAAACGCTCTGTATATTTGCTCACACAATACCACTCGAAACAATTGATGCGGCAATGTTACTTTTCCAAAAGACAATATTAAATCGGCTCTGTTTTTTACAACGTCGGACAAGCCGTTGCTTCCGCCTATCACAAACGTAATGCCGCTGCCGTACTGTTTCCGTTCCGATATGATTTCGGACAATTTCTCGCTGGAAACAAGTACGCCGCTCATATCCATCGCCACGACATATCCTTCCAATTTGTTCAGAACAGCCTCACCTTCTGCTTTTTTGACGCGCTCCACTTCTCCCGCAGTCTGCGTGCCGTTGCTGAAACACTCCTCAGTCTCCGCTATTTCCACCGTGCAAAAACGGCGCAGTCGCTTGACATACTCGGCAATTGCGTCACGCCAATACTGTTCTTTTATCTTTCCTACTGCCACGATCTTGATTTTCATGCGAACAAACTTGTCACCCAAAGCAATACGCACACGCCTATCGCCACTCCCAACACCATAAACGAATCGGTATTTCGTTTCGCCGTTTCATCTTCGGTCGATCCCGTCCAGAAACTGCGCGTAGTGCGCATATAGCCGAAAACGCACAACGCAAAACCCACAAGCCCGGCAAAAAGCAGACTCAGCACGGTTGCCGTATTGCCGCTTACGCTCCAGAAATCGTCACGTCCCAACACGGTGAAATTCAAAGCCACTACAAGAGCGTTGTTGAATAAATGCACTGCTATACCCGTCCATAAACTACCGCTTCTGAGCACCAGCAGAGCGAGGAACGCACCCAGCACAAATTGATGAATGGTTTGCGCCGGATTGGCGTGAAACAGAGCGAACAATCCTCCGCACACGGTAATGGCTCCGAGCCTGTTGCGCATGCTCGATACGGACTGCGCCACCGTGCCGCGAAACACTGCCTCTTCACAGAATGCCGGCAAGATTGCTCCGACTATAATAAGCCCCGTTATGTCTTCTGGCAAGTTGACAGCTGGACGCGAAAGCCCCATAGCCTGTATCGCGTCCATCAGCATACTGTTGAGCGGCATCATTCCGAATATCAAAAACACATTGGCCGCCAATCCCCAACTTATATGAGCCCACCTCGGTCTTACATTCAGCTTCATGGCTGTCAACGGGTTCGTCTTGGTGATAGCGGCATATACCGGAGCGACCGCTCCGATCAACAGTGTATAGATCGCTTGCATCAACCAAGATTTCCAACCTTCTGCTTCACCGAAGATAAGCGTCAGCAACAGGCTGGAAATGACCATCATCGCCACAGCCAAGCCGAAAGAAAAACCCAAATCACGCTTTTCGTAATTTAATCTAAGCAAATGCACACCTCGTTATGATATTGGTCTGCGACATATATATCTATATCTCTGCCCTCTACTGCACCGCACTCAAGACATGCGTTTACCGCGCAATTAAATGCCAATTCTTTAGTATTGTTGTTCTCAGACAAATGAGACAGTATCACCGTGCGCACCCGCGTTCCGACCAACTGCTTGAGCACCTGCGCCGCCTGAGCATTGGACAGGTGTCCGTATGGCGACAATATTCGCTGCTTGAGCACAAAAGTATACTCTCCTCGCTTCAGCATGTCCTCATCGTGGTTACTTTCCAACATGACAGCCTTGCAGTCGCTCAAAAATTCCGTCATTTCATTAGTAGGTATACCTGTATCTGTCACACAGGCGAATCTGCTATTGCCGCACACAAACTTGTATCCGAAGCAGCAAATAGAGTCGTGCGAGCACCGATATCTTTCTATATGTATATCCTTGATGTCAAACGATCCGTCTGTACCGTGCACTTCCGACATGCCCGTTCGCAGTTGCACATTGTCTACTATCTCAGACGGAGCATATACCGGCGTCTGTATATGACGCCCCCACACGAGCAGTGTGCCTATGTGATCGCGATGCTCGTGAGTGATGACTATTGCATCTATATCTTCCGGTTTCAGGTTTCTTTCCGACAGAGCTTTCAACACTTCACGATATGAAAATCCCGCGTCCAACAACAAATTGGCTTCCGGCGACACTATAAGCGTACAGTTTCCTTTACTCCCGCTAAACAGCGGAAAAACTTTGAGCATATCCTTCCCTCATTTGTCCGATTTCCGCAGTTACGAAAATCGTGTAAGAATATTATACCATACTCTCGCCAAAAGAACAACCTGTTCGTATCGAACACAAAAGACGCAATCCGATAGGGTTGCGTCTTGCTGTGTTATCAAATTATTCATCAGAGGTGGTTCCGGAGTCTGAGTTGTCATTTGTTTCCGAATCGTTACTCGATGATACTTCTTCCTGTGTTTCCGAAACATCTCCGTCTTCCCGCTCACAGTCCTCAGTGTCCGCCGTGATTTCGGGAAGTTTATTTGTGTTTTCACCCAACTGCGCCAACAGATCCTTGCGCTCTGCCTGCCACTCGGGGCTGCCCTTGTCGCCGCGGCGATTTAACTCTACTATCTTGGCTTGCAATTTGCTTGTAAGTTGATAACGGGAAGCGATGAACAATCCCAATCCCACTATAATGATAGGCAACAAAATGAACGTGAGTTTTATAGCCGTTTGAGCGGCTTCGGGTTGCGACAGCGGCAACAACTGCACATTTATGCCTCCCTTGCCTTCTGTGACCTTAAAGTTTTCCAAAGCCATACCGAGATCATCTATTTGCTTATCAATACTCATGCCTTGCAGTGCATTATATTCGTCCATGGTGCGATACTGCGTCTCCACATATCCGGTCAAACCTATGATCAACGGAGGAATGGCAAGTCCCACGGCTTGAGCGGTAGTGTTGAGGAAATTGTTAAGTCCGGAGAAGTTGCCTTCCGTACGTTCGCCGAAATACAACTCTCCCACATCACACACATCTCCGAATGCGCTATGCGGTACGAATACGGTTCCGCCGATACCGAGACCAAGCATCAGACCAAAGGCTATGAGCAACCAATCGGGTGCTCCTTTCACCGTCTGGATCGATCCGTTCGCAAGTACGCTTACCTCGCCTTCCGCAGGCAAAAATACCATAAATGCCGCCACGATCATCCACACTGTTGCCCCCGTTATATAAGCAAAGCGTTTGGATCTCTTCTTGATAATGAACAAATACATAGGTAAAGCGATTATCTGAGCCACAAACATGGCTGCAGCCGCAATCGTTGCTATCGGGAAACGACTTGTCGCTCCGTCTAACCCAAGACTGTATGTATAAAATGTATTGCGTCTCAAAACATAGTCGCACAACGTGAAGAAGAAACTACTCATGACCGCCATGCCGAAACTGGCACACATCTGCATACCCAGGTGACGGCGATACGTAGCCATCTTCAGCGGACGAACGAATTCCTTTATGTCGAACTTGGATCTGACTGCGGGAGTCACCACCTGCTCATGACTGAACAGTGCCGCAACCAATATAGACACCATAAATATGCCGCCGAAGGTCACAGCCATAATAATATACGAATTCGAGCCCTTCTCCGGCGAAGCAATCATTCCGGGAACAGCGACACATATAAGACTAGACATGATGGAGAAGGCAAGACGTACCGCATTGGTGCGGTTACGCTCGGCGAAATCATCCGTCATCTCGCTGGCGTGAGAATAATAGGGTATAAGAACGAAACTCTGTGCCGTTGCATACAGGATATACACAAACACCACAAGGAAGCATTTTGCCCACACCTGGTCCACACAAATATTCCACGGGAAGAACAAAAGCACAAATCCCACCAAAACCAGCGGTGCACATAACAGCATAAAGAAACGCCTTTTGCCGAACTTGCCCGGTCGCTTGGCATCTGTAATCTTGCCGATAAACGGGTCAATGATACCGTCCCATATCTTGGTAAGCAGTAGTATCGGCGTCAGGTATATCATAGGTATACCGACTACCAGCGTAAGAAACGGCGTAAACAGGAAGTTGATTATATTGAAACTTCCCCCGCCGAATATATCTCCGCAAGCAAAAGCCAATTTGTTCCCGAGACTAACGTGACCCGGAGCAAATTGCTTTTTGGTCTTTGCGCGTGCGCTCATGATCTAATCCTCCTTATATGTATACTGTATATCAGACGTTGAATCGGAACAACACCACGTCTCCGTCTTTGACTACGTAGTCTTTGCCTTCGCTACGCACCTTGCCGTGCTCTTTCGCCTGGTTGTATCCACCCATTTGCAACATGACTTCATACGGAACTATTTCTGCGCGAATGAATCCTTTTTCAAAGTCGGTGTGGATCTTGCCCGCAGCCTGCGGAGCCTTGGTCCCTTCGGTAATGGTCCATGCGCGCGTTTCTTTCTCTCCTGCCGTCAGAAAACTTATGAGATGCAACAACTTGTAGCACTTCTTCACCAGCCTGTTCAGGCCGCTTTCGCCTATGCCGTAACTTTCCAGGAACATTTGCTTGTCGTCCGGAGGCAACTTGGAGAGTTCCTCTTCCACCTTAGCGCAAATGACCAACGTCTCGGCATTTTCTTGTGCCGCTTGTTCCTGCACTTCCTTTACAAGCGGATTGTCATCATTTCCTATATCTTCCTCGGATATATTGGCGGCATATATCACCGGCTTGGCGGTAAGCAAGAACATTCCGTTCACCGCTTCCTGCTCCTCTTCGTCAAACGTCATCGTCCGCACAGGCTGACCGCTTTCGAGATGAGCGGATATACGCTGTAACAGTTCCGTTTCTATCTTGTATTTTTTGTCGCCCGTTTTCTGCATGGTTATGGCTTTATTCAGACGAGATGCAACGGTCTCTATATCTGCAAAGATGAGCTCGAGGTTGATGGTCTGCATATCGGAAACCGGGTCAACTTTGTTATTCACATGCGTGACATTGCTATCGGAAAAGCAACGTACCACATGCACTATCGCATCCACTTCGCGAATATGAGACAAAAATTTATTTCCCAATCCTTCGCCTTTGGATGCGCCCTTGACCAAACCCGCTATATCTACAAATCTCAAAAAAGTGGGAGTGATCTTCTTGCTGTTGTACAACGCTGCCAATTTGTCCAATCTCTCATCCGGCACCGGAACTACACCGACATTCGGCTCTATTGTACAAAAAGGATAATTGGCGATCTCTGCTCCCGCTTGAGTGATCGCGTTGAAAAGTGTACTTTTGCCAACGTTTGGAAGGCCTACAACTCCGAGTTTCATAATCGCCTCTGTCTAAAATTCACAAAATTTGCATAAACTTGTATTACGCGAATATTCTCGCCGTACACGATCGACGAAGTTGATTTCATTCTAACACACTATTTACCAAAAGTAAATAAAAAAGGACGGATATGACGGTTTTACAAAGTTTATTTTTAGGTCTGTTGCAAGGGTTTACGGAATTTTTGCCCGTGTCCAGCAGCGGTCATCTTATGCTTGCAGAGTCGCTGTTTGACATAAACGGCGGACTGTTTTTCGACGTCATGCTACACCTGGGCACTCTGCTCGCCGTCCTTATAGCACTGCGCCACACCGTCTGGCAAACGATCCGACATCCAATGGCGAGCAAAAAACTTCTGTTCCTTACGGTCGCGAGCATTCCGACATTTGCCATCGCACTGCTCGTGAAACTATTTGTCCCGGAATATATAATGCGCTATGCGTTGCCGTTCGGTTTCGCGTCTACAATAGTATTGATAGTCTTGTCCGACAGACTATACAAGCAACGTTTCCGCCTGGAGCAGGCAGGATGGGGAAGTATCGTCGTCACTGGCATCACTCAGGGGATAGCGGTGTTGCCCGGTCTGTCACGCAGCGGCAGTACGATTTCCGTTATGAAGCTGTTCGGAATGAACGGCAGCGACGCTGCCGAGTTCAGTTTTCTACTCTCCGTGCCCGTCATTCTGGCAAGTGCCGTAGTAGAAGGTTGGGAAGCCTTGCATGCCGTAATCGCAACACCTTGGTACTGCGTGGCAATAGGAGTTACGGCGGCATTTCTGTCGGGGCTCGTATCAGTATATATGGTGATGCGAGCCATAAAGACAAAAAGTTGGATATGGTTTGCTGTATACCTGATAGTACCTTTCGTAATTTCGCTTATAATTTTGTAGAATATATAAAGTGCACACCCGACGGGGTGTGCATATGTGTTTCAAATCAGTCCTCTGCAGCAAGAGGGATGGGACGCTTGTCCGCAATGAATATCACGCCGACCGTACCCGGTCCGCAGTGAGAGCCGATGACCGGTCCCACCGTCTGGCGAATTATCTTCGCTTCGGGACGGGCCGCCTTAATCATCTCGGCAAGGCTGTCGCCCTCTTGCGGGCAATCGGCATCCAATATGTATACCGGAAAATCCGTACCGGTGAGCTCGGCTATGACACGATTGGCCATTTTTTTCAACGCCTGCTTCTTTCCGCTGATTTTTTCGAAAACCTTCAGGCTTCCTTTTTCATCTATTGTCAAAACCGGCTTCAGGCTCAGAAGCGTACCGGCGAATGCGGCAAATCCGGACAATCTCCCGCCGCGCTTGAGATGCATCAGGTCATCCACCACGAAATAAACCGCCACTTTGTCGCGGAATTCCGTCAGTTTGGCTATGATCTCCTCATCGCTCGCCCCGCTGTTTTTCAACTCTGCAGCGTACTCCATCTGTATCCCCGATCCGAGACAGATCGATTTGGTGTCGAATACAGTGCATTTACGATCAGGGTACTTGTCGTGCAATTGCTCGAGTGCCATGTCCAAGTGATCAAAGGTACCGCTCATCGCATGGGAAAAGCTGACATACAGCACGTCTTCGCCTTTGGCAAATATCGGCTCGATTATCTGCACATATTCTTCGGGGTTCAGTGCCATGGTCTTGGGCACCTCTCCGCCTCTGACAGCATCATAAAATGCGCGGAAATCGGTATTTTTGCCCAAGTCGTAGTAGTAGACATTGCCGCCGTAGCTGTACGGCATGGGGATAGAATACAGTCCCAACTCTTCGGCGCGAGTATACCAAAGTTCGCCGTCCGCATCGCAAATAAGAACACTCATACTTCCTCCTATTCACTTGCACGCGCAAATACAAAATAATTGTGACGGTTTTTCCGAAACCGCCCACATTACGACACAATTTTACCACATTGGTCGTACGTCGTCAAATATTTCACAAAAGTTTACAATTACAAAAAACAACCGCTTTTGCGATTGCTTTTTTTGACTTATCCGAGTTGCGTTATGGATCTGTCGAGGCGACGTAGAGTTTCTTCTCTTCCCAGCAGCTCGGCGATCTCGCTGGCACCTCCAGGCGTGGCGGCGAGTCCCGTCAACGCTATGCGCGCCGGCCAAAGCACTTTGCCGTTTTTGACGCCCATTTCCTGTGCCAATTCCACCAATGCCGCATACAAGTGCTCGTTGTCCCACAATGCCGCCGAGGCAAATTTGTCCCTCACTAACGGCAACACTTCCTTTGCGGTGCTTGCGTCGGTTTTTTGTTTTTGATTCTCGTACAATGCGTTGTCAAAATCGCCGAACTCCACCAGAAAGCGCAACTTATCCTCTATTTCAGCGAATGTCTCTATACGGCTTTGGATCAATTTGCAGACTTTTTCTTTGTCAAAATCTTTGAGATAGCATCTGTCCAGCCAAGGAGACGCATATTCTTCAAAAGCCTCCGGCGACATTTCCTTGATATACAGCGAATTCAACCATGCCAACTTCTTGGGGTCGAAAATGGACGGACTCTTATTGATTCCGCTTATATCGAACTTGCTCAGCAATTCGTCGAAACTCATCTTCTCGCTGTCATCCTTGGGCGACCAGCCGAGCAGTGCTATATAGTTGATGATAGCTTCCTTCAAAAATCCTTTGGCTATCAGATCTTCGTAGCTTGCATCTCCGTTGCGCTTGCTCAACTTGTGCTGAGCATCTTTCATGATGGGAGGCATGTGAATATACATGGGACGTTCCCAGCCGAACGCATCGTACAGCAGATTGTATTTCGGAGTGCTGCTCAAGTACTCTATTCCGCGCATTACGCAATTGATGCCCATCAGGTGGTCATCTATCACGTTGGCAAAGTTGTATGTGGGCATCCCGTCCGACTTGATGAGGATTTGGTCTTCCAGTTCGCTGTTTTCTATAGTTATATCCCCATACACGGCATCATGGTATGTGGTGCTGCCTTCCGTAGGCATATTTTGGCGAATAACATACTTGTCGCCGCGAGCGAGCCTCTCTGCCACCTCTTGCTCGGACAGGTGCAGACAATGCTTGTCGTAACGCCGCGCTCCATTGACGGAGGGCAACGACTCCAACCTTTCTTCGCTGCAGAAACAGTAATAAGCGTGTCCGCTCTTCACCAACTGCCGGGCATACTTGAGATATTCATCCGAACGCTGGCTCTGGATATACGGTCCGTAATCTCCGCCCACGTCGGGACCCTCGTCATAGTTAAGTCCCGTCTCGTGCAATGTTCTGTATATTATCTCTACTGCGCCTTCTACGTACCTGCCTTGATCGGTATCCTCTATACGCAGGATGAATTTGCCGTTATTTTTCTTGGCATACAGATATGAATACAACGCCGTGCGCAGTCCGCCTATATGCAAATACCCCGTAGGACTGGGTGCGAATCTTGTTCTGAGTTGCGACATATATACCTCTTAGTATTATTTTTGTTTTCTACCGCCGATCCTGGACTTTTCAAACGAAAAACTGTAAAAGCTCTCGCTGTTGAAAATAACATGGTCCATCAACACTATATTCACAGCGTGAAGAGCCTCTTCCATCCTTTGCGTAAATTGCCTGTCTGCCTCGCTCGGCTGGCAAGGGCCCCACACGTGAGAATGACACATGATCACGCCCTGTGCGCTGCAATTCAATGCGGTTCGGACTATGTCCGTCGGCTCGACGAATACGGAGTTGGGACTGCCGGAAGTCTTAATGTCCTTCTTGATAAGCTTGCTATCACCGTCCAGGTACATGATGATCATCGCCTCTTCGGTCCTGCCCGCCAGTAGTGTCCGAGCGTAATTCAGTATATCTGCTACCGATCGGATCTGTACGCCCTGAGCACGACAGCGTTCGCAACGAACTCCACATTCCTTGATCAGCAAAATATGACAAGCAACGGCTTTTCCTACACCATTCACGCTGACCAACTGGTCGTAAGACGCATCTATCACTCTGTCGAGCGATCCGAAAGAATTGATCAGCCTGTGCGCCAGTCTGTTGGTGTTGGCTCGGCGGATCGTTCCGAACAATAGCCCTTCCAGGATCTCATGATCCTGCATGGATTCCATTCCGTTATTTACAATACGGTCTCTGAATCTCTCACGATGCCCTTCGTTTTCGTTCTTGTTTTCGTCGTAAACCTTTTTGATTCCTTGATTTGTTGCGTCTGTTTGTTTCATATTTTCTCTTGTCAAATGATTTTCCCGATTAATGCTTCTATATGATAGCACATTGTTGAGAATTTGTGTATAATATAGACAAGAAATTTTATCTACGCGGAGAAAAATATGGAAAAAGCAAGAAAAATACTCGACGAACAATTTGACGAACTAGTCCACGCCCTTCGTAATGTGATATGTTTCGACACGGAAAAGTCCGCACCCGCACCCGATGCTCCCTTCGGCACGAACATAAAAAGGTGCCTTGACTATACGCTTGAATTGGCTGCGTCATTTGGGTTGGATACGTATAATTGCGACGGATACGCCGGACATGCTCAACTTGCCGGCAGCGGCAGCGAAGTATTGGGCATACTAGGTCATCTGGACGTGGTGCCCGCCAAGCCTTCAGAGTGGAAATATCCCCCATACGCGGCGGAGATACACGACTGCAAACTGTACGGAAGAGGAACCATGGACGATAAAGGCCCCATGATCGCATGCCTGTACGCGCTGAAGGCGTTGAAAGAGTCGGGCTTCACCCCGTCCAAGACCATCCGCATCATATTCGGTTGCGATGAGGAAAGCGGCATGGCGTGTGTGGAACATTATTTTTCAAAAATGCCATACCCCACCGTTTCGTTCAGCCCCGACGGAGACTTCCCCGTTATCAATCGCGAAAAAGGCATATACCAATTTGACATTGTATGCGGCAAACTGCCCGACGGCGTGACGATTACGGCAGGAGAACGCGCAAACGTGGTACCGTCACTTTGCACTGCGGTTAGCCCGATCCGCTTGAACACGGGCGCACATATCACTTGCGACGCCGGGACAAAAGCCCACACTTATACTGCTACAGGCAAGGCGGCGCACGGCAGTACCCCCGACGAAGGGATCAACGCCACGCACAACTTGCTGCACGCGCTTGCCGACGCCTTCCCGGACAATGCCACATTGAAATTCTTGGATGACAGCGTGACAGATACTACGGGCAGCAAATGGCACATTGCCCTCTGCGATCGAGAAAGCGGTCGTCTCACCTGCAATCTCGGCGTGCTACGCACCGCATCCGACGGTACACTCACCGCCACCGTGGATATACGTTTTCCCGTCACATACACCTGCGATCAAATGTACGAACTGCTGCGCACCAATACCCCAAGCGAATTCCAAATCGTACCGCAACACATAAGTGAACCGTTATTCGTCCCGTCAGACAGCGCGCTCGTGACAACGCTGATGAACGTATACAACAGCGAAATGCATACAAACCTGCAGCCTCTTGCCATCGGCGGCGGGACATACAGCAGATGCCTTCCCAACTGCGTCGCATTCGGCCCGCTGTTCCCGGGCGAGGCACAGACCATACACATGCCCGACGAAGCCATCTCTTTGGGCAATCTGCGTACCATGTCTCTGCTGTATCTCGAAGCAATATATCGCCTTTCCAGATAAAAACACAAGAAAAACGCGGCGGAACTCGATCCGTCGCGTTTTCTTTTGCCGAAACTATTGCTTGTTCTCTCTGAGCAGGTCCACGATCTCGGTGAGCAACTCCTGCTCCGTCTTGGGCGCGTTGGCTGCAGCCTCTTCTGCCGCTTTGCGATCCGCCTCTTCCTGCTCGGCTTTCTTCTGAGCAGCGATCGCAAGAATTTCCTGCGTGGTCTTCCCTTCGCGACGGAATGCTACAACGTCTTCCTTGGACAGAGGTGCGTATTTGCCCTTCTGCTTGTCTGCATTTTCATGCACCGTGTTGATCGCCTTGATGATGCAGAACAGCACTATGGCTATAAGCAGGAAGTTGATGATGGCGGTGATGAACGCACCCCAGTCAATATATATAGACTTGGTCAGGTCTATTATTTGCTTTCCTTGCTCGTCCAGCAAAATCTTGCCGTCATCTCCCACCTGGTAAGAGGTCTGCAAGAACGTATATATATTCTCAAAGCCCTTGCCGCCGGTCACCATAAACAACACCCAATTGACTATAGGCATGAGTATGTTGTTCGTGAGCGCAGTCACTATCGCCGTAAATGCACCGCCGATGATAACGCCGACAGCCATATCGATAACATTACCACGCGTGATGAATTTCTTGAATTCGCCAAAAAATTTTCTCATAACTTCTCCTTTTGGTAATAATATTTTATTTGTGCTCATAGTATAGCACCGCTCGCCTGTTTTTTCAAGCAGTTTCAACCAACAAAAGATTATTGTGCGGCCCTTCATATAAAATCTGCTCAATCAGTTGCAAAAAAGTTTGCAATCTTGTATAATAGTATGGCAATCGAGGTGTAGCGCAGTTGGTAGCGCGCTTGGTTCGGGACCAAGAGGCCGCTGGTTCGAGTCCAGTCACTTCGACCACTCTGGACTCAACCGAACCCGTAAGGGAGAAGTTGAGTCCAGATTTGTATATACCGTAACAACGTCCATATATTTTGTCTTTCGTCCGTTGGTTGTAGCACAGTTCTCGTGCAAGTCAACGGCGAAAAATTTTTGTAATATATTCAATGTTTTGAGGAGTCGAGATGTTAAATTCTCGGTTCTTTCTTTTTACAAAAATTTTTATGTTTTCCCGTTGACTTATACAATAACAAATTTTAATACAATATCTTACAGACCGACCTGTGCTATGCCTGTTCTGCCGAAAGGCAAAAAATATATGGAGGTATATTCGGTTGGACAAACCTCCTCTCGACCACGCTGTTGTAACTCGTTGAAAAAACTTTTCTTGCTATCTTGTGACTCATTTTTTGCTTTGATTCCTAAAGGGCAAGCAAAACAACAAGAGAGTTATATTCGAATTTGCATTTTTATATTTTTGTGATATAATAAAAATATAAAGAGGTGCAAATTGAAAAAAGCTGAAGATGTTTGGGTCGACGAACAAAAAAATTTTGAAGAAAACTATAGAGAGGACATCCTCAGAGACCCATCACGATTTGATCGAATTATCAAAAAACTGCAAAAGATTTTTGGCATTGCTATGCCAATTATCACCGCTGCAACAATGTCAACGGTTATGGTTGCTTGCAAGCCTGACACGCCAACACCTCCAAAACCGGCACACACCCACCGCCTTTTGAAAGTTAACGCTGTGAAGGAAAGCTGCACACAAGACGGAATGAAAGCGCACTGGGAATGCAGTGACTGCGACAAACTGTTTTCTGACAGCCAAGGCAAAAACGAGGTGCAAAAAGCCGACCTTGTTGTGAAGGCACATCACACCCTCACCCACAAAACTGAGCAAAAAGCAACCTGCACCGCTGACGGAAACATTGACTATTATCACTGCTCCGCTTGCGGCGAAAACTTCCTTGACGCCAATGGCAAAAACAAAGTTGACCTTGACGACACTGTTATCGCGTCAAAAGGCCATGTTGTTGGCGACGAGTGGCAGCATGACGAAAACGGCCACTGGAAAGTTTGTGGCGCATGCCATGAACAAGTTGACTACCACGCACACAACTTTGAAGACTTTGTTTGCACTGACTGCGGCGCTGTCGACGAGCAAAATAAGCCTTTGACTGAGGAAGAAATAACTTTAAAAATTACTGATGCACTTGAAGAAAATATATTAAACCTGATAAGGCCAGATTCGATAGTCAATTATTTAGCATTAAACTCTGCAATAGTTGATGGACAATACAAAGTTCAAATTTTAGTAGATTATTTGAGCTCAATGTCTGGCAAAGAAGAAGAATATCTTTCATTGGTTGAACTACCTATCACTCAAGAATTTACTCCTGAAAATGTTAAAAACGGTTTATGCTTACCTACAGCAAAAAGGACAGGCAAAAAACTAATAACATTTAAAAAGGCAACGGAAGACGAACGCGGCGTTGAAATTTTGAAAAAAATTGATCCGGAAGGCGACCATGACCATTATGATTTTGTGAGTGTGAAAATTGGAACAGGTAGTGTAACACAAGATTCATATTTAATATACACGATTAACCGTTTTGGCATAAAAGCTCAATGTGTAAACGCTGATAGTTTTGGCGTGCGTGATGTTGTCGAAACCAGCATTCTGAATGGGACTGAAGGGCAAACTTATGAACTAAATCACAAAGCTGATGAAAATTATGAATTCAGCGATAATGTTATTTACAATTTTAATGGACTTTTAAATAAAACAGAAGAAAAGGCTTATGACATTTTGCTTGATGGAAGAAAGGTGGGAATGGCACAAGGGAATGTGATGTTCTATGAAGTAGATTTGTAGATGTGGGGATTTCTCCACTTCGGTCGAAATGACAACCAATAATTAAAATATTGCAGAAAAAAATAGTGGCGGAAACGCCACTTTTTTTGTTTTAGATCTCTCGACTACGTTCGTTTTGCCCGACCCGCTTCGGACTTGACAGAGCCCGCAAGATGATCTCGACTGCGACATTTCATGAGATATTGCGACGTTGAAAGAGGGGCGATTGCGAATATATCTGTAGCGTTAACAAACTTTTGTTTCGGAAGATGGCCCACATACTTTCTTTTTGTATCGCAGGGTGATATAATAGAGCAAAAGGGGAACGGAAATGACTAAAAGAGAAATATACAAAGAGCGACTGTCCGCGCTGAAAAGGGACTCTCACGGCAAGTATACCAACAAGAAATTCATCGCCAAGCGACTACAATCCGACAACACCGTACGCATAAACGTCAACCTGCCCGAGGATATGGACATATTCGATCCGATGGCTCCGGCGGAGTACGGACAATTAAACCCGGAGATCTATCGCTACATAGAAGAGCAGGCTTACTTCGTGCCCACCGAATACGATATTACAGTAAATTTCGTCGGGCGCGAACTCTCACCCGTACAACAAAAACAGGTGGAGACGGCTCTGCGCGACCACTACAACATGCAAGTATATGACAAGCTGGATGATATACACAGCAACCGTTCGCTTGGGCTGTTTTTGCTTATATTCGGTATCGTCGCGCTTGCGGCATACTTCTTCATCACGCTATTCGCAGAAAATCTTATCTTCCACGAAGTGATAAGTATAGTGGGGACATTCTCCATATGGGAAGCGGTAGACTGCTGGCTCATCAACGGGCACCACACCAAGGTAGAGTTGAACAACGCGTTGCAGATGGCTTTGACAAAGATCACCTTCGCAGGACGATCAAGCACCGACAAATAAAAAAGGCGCAACCGCAGTTGCGTCAATCGGATATTCTCTTGGATTTGAAATACTCCGTCAGTATGGCGGAGCATTTTTTTTCCAATACACCTCCGCACAGTTGCAATTCGTGATTGAGCGTGCGCCCGAGCGTCTCCGCAATGGGCACACACCCCTCGCCGCTCAGATCGTATGCGCCGAAGTATACCGTGCTCAAGCGTGCATTGAAGCAAGCCCCGAGACACATGACGCAGGGCTCCAGCGTCACATACATATCGCAGCCCGCCAGCCGCCAATCTCCCAAACGCTTGCAGGCGCGCCTGATCGCGATCAATTCAGCATGGCCTGTGGCGTCGTGCGAAGCATTGCGAGTATTGTGCGCTACCGCTATCACTTCTCCGTCCTTCACTATAACAGCACCTATAGGCACCTCGTCCGACTTGGCAGATATGCGTGCCTGTCTCAAGGCAACGGACATGAATTTTTCCGCGTCGGTCATACCGTCTCCTCATAGCGGGGGACGTGGTCTCCCTCTTTGTACTTACTTTGTTCCAACAAATCCGCCAACTTGTCCAGATTCAACCGACTGTTGATCTCCTTCATCATGTCCGCATGTACCTTGACTACCTGTCTGTCGTATGTCAACAAACCGTTCACTTCATCCTCTACATCGCTCAGTTGGGTGTATATGACCGCAGACAGACCTCTTGCGATATAGGGTATAACGTCCTTTTCATACAGTTCGGAAATGCCCGCATTGTAAGCGGTCTCGTTATCAAACTGTCTATAGCTGTGCGCACTTTCGGAATGGACGCTATGCGCTTCATCTATATAACCATATCCGCCGAACTCCGTCAGACAAAGTGCACGCTTTTTCTCATTGGGCAAGCGAACCTTTCCGAAGTATACGTGCAGGCTCTTGACATCCCCGCCGCCCTGGTCGTGCCAGCCGCTGGCGTGATCTACTATGCGCGTGGTATCCATTTGCTTGGTCAGTACGGCGATCTTATTCGCGTCGAACTGCCCCCATCCCTCGTTGAAGGGCACCCATACGGCGATGGATGTATTGTTGTACAGTCGATCGATCATCTCGGTGTATTCGCGAATAAAAAGATCTCGACTTTCCTGTTTGCCCCTTCCGAAAAGAGCATAATGGCTATCTTTGATCTTTAGCCCTATATACGGTGCATACGCCGTTGTCCATTTGCCGAAATGCGCTCCGCCGCAGGGCATATCCTGCCATACCAACATACCCAATCTGTCGCAATGATAGTACCAGCGTGCAGATTCCACCTTGACATGCTTACGTATGGTATTGAATCCGAGATCCTTGGCTGTCTGTATATCATATATCAATGCTTCGTCGCTTGGCGCGGTATACAGCCCGTCGCTCCAATACCCTTGGTCCAGCACGCCCCTGTGAAAATAAGGTTTGTCATTCAACATAAGACGGACATATTTGCCCGCTTGGCAACAATAGAACTTGCGCATGCCGAAGTAACTGTCCACTATGTCCCTGCGTGAAATAAGCCGCAATCCGTACAGATGCGGATCCTCGGGGGTCCAGGCGGTGAATTTTTTGTTCGGGAAATGTACTATTATTCTGTTTTTGCCGTCGTTTTTAGCTATCTCCCGCTCTCCGTCCGTCACGACGACAGTGACAGGCTCATCGAAATTGCACTTCGGCTCCACTATCACTCGGGCGTTGTCAAAGTCGGGGGTTATTTTCACGGATCGAATATACTGCGCCGGGACACTCTCCAGCCATACGGTTTGCCATATACCGCTTTGCGCTGCATACCATATGCCGCCTCTCTTGATACGTTGTTTGCCGCGAGTGCCATAGCCGCTGTCCGTCATGTCGCGTACCCGGACTGTCAATTCGTTTTCACTTTCTCTTTTGATGGCGTCCGTGATATCTACGGAGAAAGCGTTGTAACCACCTTCGTGATGACACAAGTGTACGCTATTGATATATATGTCGCATATACTGTCTACTGCGCCGAAGTTCAACAGCACCCTGTCCTTCACAAATGTTTTGGGCAGATTGAAGGAGCGGCGATAGAACAGAAATTCTTTCGGGCGCAATTGGCGCCCCACTCCGGAAAGCACGCTTTCGGGAGAAAACGGTACAAGTATCTTACCCTGATACTCGTCAGGGATCGTATCATTAACGCTGATGGAATACTCCCACCAACCGTTCAGGTTTATGTAACTTTTGCGAACAAACTGCGGACGAGGATACTCCTGCAACGGCTTGTCGCCTATATCCTTGCCCCACTTGGTATACAGATCACGCAACGGCATAACAAATTCTCCTTGGTATGGATAATATTTTACCACAAAATTTTTTCCGTGTAAACTGCCGCCCAAGACAAATCTCTCGCACACCTCGGCAAGGCAAGGATATTGCAACCAAAAACATTTTTACGCGGCAATGATTGCAATTGTACGATATTGTGATATACTGTAATAGAGGAAATACCTATGAGAACAGATATAAAATTCAAAAAAGTCTCTTACGATACGTTTGCCGCACACGGAGACCGCGATACATATGACAATATCCAAATGCCGCATCGCGCCACAAGCAAAAGTGCCGGCTACGACATATTTGCTCCGACCGATCTGGATATAGCACCCGGTCAAACCGTTACCGTTCCGACCGGGCTACGCGTACTGATGCCAGACAATGTCTGCCTGATGCTCTTTCCGCGTAGCGGTCTCGGATTCAAGTACCGCTTGCGCCTGAACAATACCGTAGGTATCATCGACGCAGACTATTGCGATAGCGACAACGAGGGACATATATTTGTGCGCATGACCAACGAAAGCGACCGACCGTTGCATATAGACAAAGGAACCGCATTTGTTCAAGGTATATTCGTACAGTATCTGTTGACAGCAGACGACGATGTCTCAGCCAAACGTAACGGCGGGCTTGGCTCCACCACCGACAAACATTGAACCGAAACAAACAAGCAAAAACACGATTGCAATATAATACATATATCACAAAGACGAGGTCGAGACCTCGTCTTTTCTTGTTTGATCATTTCACTGCAACGCACGCTTGTACGCCGTTCCCCAGTCAGCCATCGCGTCGATAACCGGGCGTAGAGAATTGCCTGTCGGCGACAGCGAGTATTCCACGCGCGGCGGAACTTCTGCAAACACCTGCCGCTCGATCAAACCGTCTTTTTCGAGCGCGCGCAGATTGTCCGTCAGCACCTTTTTGCTGATTGCCGGGAGCGACCTTATAAAATCACTGAAACGCTGTTTGCCGTTGTATATCAAATTGCGAATCAACAATAGTTTCCATTTGTTGCCGATGAGTTGTACAGTCGTCGCAACGGGACATTCCGGCAGTTCGTCTTTCGTCAGCATTTTCACACACCTCCTTAAAAACCTTTCTTATTACATCATAATGATATAGCCGCATATATTTGGCCATTTACGCGGATAATCACAATCTCTTGAAGATAAATTTTGTATTTATATTATAGCATAGTGTGAAATGCACGTCAATAGTTCAAAAAAGAAACAATGTAATATATTTATTATCGGATAATAGAATTGTAACAATTCGGCAATTATTTTATTTTTTTGCTATACTATGGGCGTAATCAATGAGAATTACAAAATAAATTTTTCGGAGGTATCCATTATGTCAAACAATTACAAAAAAGTAAACGTACAAGAAGACGCACGCGTGGAATTGCACGACGCACTTGGTCTCACGGGCGCTGAAATCAGCATCAATGCACTCCCTGCGGGAGCGAGCGTACCCTTTGTGCATGCGCACAAGCAAAATGAAGAAATTTACGGAATTCTGGAGGGTGAGGGCAACGCGATGATCGACGGCGAAATCATTACTCTTACCGCCGGTGATTGGCTGCGTATCTCTCCATCTGCCAAACGTCAATTTTTCGCTTCGCGAAAAAGCCCAATCAAATATATTTGCATACAGGTCAAGGCTAATTCGCTGGAACAATATACCGCGACAGATGCGGAAATATTTTAATGTATATCCGAGCGTAAATTTTATAAAATTTGTCTAATATCATAGACAAAGACGATAAATTTCGATCACGAAGAGAACAAATTATGAACATCAATTTGAAGGGACAAACAGCAATAGTATACGGCGCAGGTAGAGGCATAGGCGAAGCCATCGTATCGCAACTCGCCCGTGCGGGAGCAAAGGTTTATGTGGCAGACCTCATCGAAGAAAACTGCAAGCATGTCGTTGAAAATCTCGCGGAAGAGGGATTAAACGGTGCGGCTGTGGGTTGTGACGTAAGCAAATTCGAGCAAGTCGACGAGGTTATGGAGCGTGCCGAACGCGAGACGGGCAGATTGGATATAGTTGTAAACAATGCCGGCATCGTGACGCTCGGTTCATTTCTCGATACTACGCAGGAAGAGATCGCCAAGCTCATAAACGTCAACCTTATGGGCACAAGCAACGGTTTGCAAGCAGCAGTAAGACGTATGCAAAAGTACAATCACGGCAAAATTGTATCGACCGCCTCATTCGCAGGGCGTCATGCCCTAAAAGATGGCTTTGCCTACTACGGTATGACCAAGGCAGCCATCATATATCTGACACAAGCCGCCGCTTATGCGGGTGCCGACTACAATATAAACGTAAACTCTGTCTGCCCGGGCATAATCCGTACGCCTATGTGGGAAAAGATACTGGATAGCTACGTCGCCGCCGGTCAAGACAGGGAGACCTCGTGGAAGGAAAGTCTCAAACACTTCATACCCCTTGAGCGCGGTGACCAGAAGCCCGAGGATATCGCCTATGCTGTACTTTTCCTTTGCTCAGAGTATGCGGATCATATCACGGGACAAGCGTTGAATATTGACGGCGGCGCGTCAATGGACTGATAATGGTTGACGAACCTTTAGACAGATTGATACAAATTTTAAGTGACGAGCGGGGCGTTAAAACGCCTCGCCTTACTTGCGTAGATAAGAAAAGTCTCTTTCGCGCGCTGGTGAATGTGCGGCCGCCGATGACAGCGACCGAGGAATTTTTGCAACTGCAGGACGAATATTTGTGCGAAGAACTACGGCTTAAAGGCATAACGGACATTGCAAATCTTTCGCCCATTCAGCCCGACATATATCTTTGGAAAGGTGACATAACAACACTCAAATGCGACGGGATCGTAAACGCCGCCAACTCTCAACTGCTCGGTTGTTTTGTTCCAAATCACGGCTGTATCGACAACGCCATTCACACCTTTGCAGGCGTTCAACTTCGACAGGAGTGCGCGAAAATCATGCGAGAACAGGAACATGAAGAGCCGCCGGGCGAGGCGAAGATCACTCACGCCTATAATTTGCCTTGTAAATATGTTCTGCACACGGTCGGTCCCGTTGTCTTTGGAAGGCTCACCGCCGAACACGAGCGACTTCTTGAAAATTGTTACCATTCCTGCCTCGCGCTCGCAGACGAAAACGGGCTTGAAAGCCTTGCGTTTTGCTGTATTTCGACGGGCGAGTTTCACTTTCCAAACGAGCGCGCTGCAAAGATCGCCGTTCGGTCGGTGCGGGAATACAAGAGGGAAACGGCAAGTAAAATCAAGGTCATTTTCAATGTGTTCAAGGAGCAAGATTATGAAATTTATGCAAGACTTCTCGGCGCAAACAAGTAGATTGAAAGAAGAATTACAAAATGCCGACGCTATCGTTATCGGCGCGGGGGCGGGACTTTCCACGGCGGCGGGTTTTACCTATTCGGGCGAACGCTTCGAAAAATATTTTTCCGACTTTGGTGAGAAATACGGCTTTCGCGATATGTATGCGGGCGGTTTCTATCCCTATCGAACGCCCGAAGAACACTGGGCATATTGGTCGAGATATATCCTCGTAAACCGCTATATGGATCCACCCAAGCCCGTCTATCAAAATCTTTTTGAGCTTGTAAAAGGAAAAGACTATTTTGTCATCACTACCAACGTCGATCATTGCTTTCAGAAGGCGGGCTTCGATAAAAAGCGGCTCTTTTACACACAGGGGGACTACGGGCTCTTCCAATGCTCCGTGCCTTGCCATAATCAGACGTATGACAATGAGGAAACCATCCGCCGAATGGTAGCGGAGCAACGGGATATGCACATTCCGACCGAACTCATTCCGCACTGTCCCGTCTGCGGAAAGCCGATGACGATGAATTTACGCGCCGACGACAAGTTTGTACAGGACGAGGGTTGGGACATCGCTTGCGAGCGTTACGAACGGTTTATGACCGCGCACAACCAAGACAATATTCTATATCTCGAACTCGGCGTGGGGTACAATACGCCTGCAATTATCAAATACCCATTTTGGCGACTGACCGCGCAAAACAAACGCGCGACTTACGCCTGTATAAACTACGGCGAAGCATTCTGCCCCGAACAAATACAGAGTCGATCGATCAATTTGAATGAAGACATATGCGAAGTTATAAAAATGTTGCTGTAATTCAGACTTAAAGTCATACACAAGCCAAGCAAAGACGGCTTGCCTCTCGGGCAAGCCGTCTTGACATATTTGTACTTGTACACGAGTATCAATCGTGCAAAAATTTGTATAATGCTTCCGCGACGGGACGCGTCATCCCGGGGGTATCGGATATCTCATCCACGGTCGCCGCCTTCAACGCATCCATTGACTTGAATTTCCTGTGTAATTCTATCCGTCGCTTTTCTCCTATTCCGGGAACATCCTGCAAGACGGATCTTATGCTCGTCTTATTGTGCAATTTGCGGAAATACGTGATAGCAAAACGATGGCTCTCGTCACGAATATTGATGAGCAGATTCAGCGCGTAACTATTGCGCGGCAAATATGTCGGCTGATTCGTGCCCAACGTATATACAAGTTCTTCCTGCTTGGCGAGCGACACCAATTGCACTTCCGCTCCGGACTCTTCCATTGCCTGTCGGGCATAATCCAACTGTCCCAAGCCGCCGTCTACGACTATCAGGTCTGGCGTCTTGCCGAACACACCGTCATCTTGCTTCATACGCTCGAATCGCCGCAGAAGCACCTCGCGCATGCTCGCAAAGTCATTGGCACCCTCCACTGTTCTGATCTTGAACCGACGGTACTGCGAGGCGTCCTTCCTGCCGTTGGTGAACACGACCATGCTCGCCACCTTGTCCACGCCCTGCACATTGGAGATATCATAGCACTCCACGCGCAAAGGCAATTTCTTTAAGTGCAGCAAGTCTTTGAGTTGCAGGACTGCGCCCTGCGTCGCATTGTACTTCCGGTCTATCTCCGTCTGGCTCTTGGTCAGATACTCTACGGCATTTCTGTAAGACATATCCACCAATCTTTTTTTGTCCTGCATCTTGGGACAGTATACTATCGTTTTGACGCCTGTCTTTTCGCTGATCAGCTGTTGCAACTCGACTGCGTCCGGTAGCTCTATATTGGTATATATCTCTCCGCACAACTTCACCATCTCGCAATATTCGGCAAGAAAACTGGATAAAGTTTGTGCTTCGTCTATGCCTGCGTCGGTGATAGCGTTGTTGTCGGAGAATACCACCTTTCCGCCACGTATCATTGTGTGATTTACCACACAGTTTTTTCCGTTGCTCGCCACTGCAAACATGTCGTAATCCACAAACTTGCTGAGCACGACTATACGTTGTTGATTGATTTTGTCTATCAACTGAATATAACGCTTGTAGTTAAGAGCCTGCTCATACTGCATCTTTTCCGACGCTTCCATCATCTTCTGCTGCAATATGTCCCTCACTTCGCGGTCGTCCCCGGACAGAAACGCCACTGCCCTGTTCACTATCTCTCTGTACTGCTCCTTTGTCACCTTGCCCACACACGGCGCACAACATTTGCCTATATGATAGTTCAGGCATGGACGAAAATTCTTGGGCAGTTTGGTCAGATTGTTATTGCACGTGACCGTCGGGAATACACTGCTCAATATCTCCAGAAAAGCCTTCGCGCCCCCTTGTGTGATGGGGCCGAAATAGCGACACCTGTCCTTTTGCAGCTTGCGCGTGGCAACAAACTTGGGAAAATCCGACCTCAGATCCACTTTGATATACGGATATTGCTTGCCGTCCTTCAGCAAGATATTGTAAGGGGGAGTATATTTCTTGATCAGAGTATTTTCCAGACTGAGCGCGTCCGTCTCGCTGGCTGTGATGATATATTGAAAGTCCGTGACGTGACTGAGCATGGCAAGGACTTTCTCTGTCTTGTTCGTAGACGCATGGAAATATTGGCGAACACGATTTTTCAAAATTTTCGCCTTACCCACATACAAAACATTGCCGTCGGCGTCGTACATGATGTACACGCCCGGCTCTGCGGGCAAATTCTTCAATTTTGTCTGAATATCCACACTTGCCATCTTTGGATTTTCCCGTTATCTTACTTTTCAGGTCTATTATACCACAAAATGTGCACTATAACAATAAAAAAATCCCCGACCGACAGGTCGGGGTATATGATTGATCCTATCTGCTCTGACCGCTACGCGCATACGCTTGCAACAGACCGTTCAGTGCCACATTGATCTGCCTCTGCTGCTCGACGGTACGGTGTTCGTCCAGGCCTTTTTTTTGTAACAACTCGCTCGCTCTGCCGATGGTTTCGTCTGTCACTTCGCCTCTATTGAGTTTGTGGAGCGCGCTTACCGTATCCTCGACAACGGCGGACGGTTTGGGCGGCGTCACCCTTGTCAGCTGGGCAACAAATTGAGCAAAAAATTGCTTCGCCCGGCGTGTTTGTTTGCGGTATATGGCCTTGTCCGCAAAAAAGATCAAAAGAAACGCCAACCAATATATCACCTGCGCGGTCAGATATAGGAAGTTGCGCGCGACCATCACAAAAACAGCCACATACGCAGTAGTCACGATCGACGCTGTCACTATCATCCATAGCGCAATGACTCTTTTGCGCTTGGGTACAAACTCGAACACATGTGCCGGCTTGTCCGTGCCGCTATTGACAAACGCTCTCCACTGTCTGCGATAGTCCTCCGTCAATCGCGTCACATGCAGCGACGCGCGAGCAGGGTATGCGCGCAGGGCACTCGTGCAGGTGCGCATGCGCTTATTTTGCTTGCGATAGGGATCATACAGCCAGTTTACAACTCCGAACAGCACCGACAATGCCAAAGATGCCAACAAAAAAGCCGCGCTGTTCTGATCCAGGAAATAGAGAATTCTCATTACAAAATACATTGTTTACCTCCGTTTTGTACGATTGTTGACACTGTTGACGAAAAATAAAACAAGTATTTTATAAATCGGACAATGAAGCGTCCGAAGTATATCCGGACGCTACTTATATTTCTTTTACATTTGGATCAATTTATTGTCTGCCACCGAAAGTATGTAACACCGCACGTTGTCTATACCGCAAATACGACGGACTGCCAATTTGTAACTATTGAGCTGTGCCTGATAACGCGATCCCACATTGTCGGAGCGATTGGTGTATTTGTAGTCAATGACTACCGCTTCGTCGTCGCATATGACCAATAAGTCTATGACCCCCTGCAATATCACTTGCTCGTGCGGCTTACCGTCCGCGACCAACTCGTCATAGTAGGCATATAGCATAAACGGTATCTCTCTATAGACTTTGCCATTATTCACTATCTTAAGCAACTCGGGATTGTGCAATGTTTGATATATAAGCCCCACGTCCAGTCTGTCGGCTAACGCCTTGTCCAGTCTGCCGTCATTCACCAGCGACTCGATCAACTCCGATATTTGTTCTTCTTCCATGGACCAGGACGCGTACTGCAACACTTTGTGGTACGCCGTACCCACTTCATTTCTGTCGCTTTCAAGTACAACGCCTTGCTCCGCACGGGGTTCCTCGTCCCCCGCAATATATTCCTTGTCCAGAGCGGAACTGACTACTTTAAGCGGGACCTCTTCGTCATAACTATACGGATAACGATAAGACAGTTTGCGGCGAACCTCATCGACTCCGACATACTGCTCGCAAATTCCGTCGTTTTCTTTCAACTCAGACGCGCTTATATTGTCTATTATGTTGATTTCCACGCCCTCCTCCGACGTGCCGTTGTACTTGTTCCTCAAGCCTATCATCAACCAATCCAGCATACTGTTGGCACGATTGGCTTGCTTGGGCAGTTCTTTCAACTGCTCATCCTTCACCGTAGCGACCAGATCAAGCACATATTTCGCACGCGTCATTGCCACATACAGTAAGCGCATTTCCTCTTCTCTCTGTTTTCGCTCGTTGTCCAATTGGCAAATAAAGTCTCCCAATGTTTGAGAACAGAGCATGGTATCAAAGTTGTAATAACTCAGCGCAATGCCCAATCGGGTATTGGTTTTCAGCGAAAATCTGTCGAAATTGAATGAACTTTCCAATCCGGCGACGATCACTATCGGAAACTCCAGCCCCTTGGACGCATGTATGGTCATCAAGCGTACGGCGTTGGGAACATTCTGCACGTCGGAGTCCTTCTCCTCCGTCTCATCTACATAGGACAGAAATTTATCCACGCTCTGTGCATAACTTGCCCCGCGCAAACTGTCTATAAACGTGTACAATTTGCCCAGTCGCATCTCGCCGTCGGGCAAACTTTGTACAGCCATCGCATAGTCCCGTTTTTCCAATATATACAGCACCGTTTCACATACCGAGACGCTACCGGAATAAAATCTCAAATCTTGCAGAAATTCCAAGAAAACGCGGATCTTACCGGCGATAACGGCGTCGTGCCCTGTCTGAGCATATATTCTCAACCTGTCGTAGAATGGTATACGCCCCTCTGTGTCCAGTCGCACCGGAACGAGATCGCTCTCGGACAAATTCCCAAACACGAGACAGGCGCCTACCATGTATACGTCGTTGTACGGATTGTCAATCACTCGAAGCAAATTTATGATATCGCGCACTTCCTTGTTGGCATATCCTTCCACCTTGAAAGAGGCGGCGACGGGTATGTTGTGCGCGACCAGTGTGTTGTATATCTCCGTGGCGCGATTGGTCATGGAGCGCATCAGGATCACCACGTCGCCATATCCGATAGTCTGCGCTCTACCGCTATCGTCAAAATACTTTTGCCCTACATATTCGTTGATCTGCGCCGCGATAAGTTCACCTTGTTTGACCCCGTCATCCTTTTGTTCCTCGGCAGCGATGTCATATATCTCTTGGATCTCATTTTTTTCCTGCTCTGTTTTTCTGATAAAATTTACCCGAACGGATGCAGTTTTCAACTTGGGGGGCACATTTCCGACAAGTTTGGCATTGTTTTTATAGTCCTCTTGCCCGAACTGCTCCGTCATCAGATCCTCAAAGATATTATTTACGAATTGCAAAATTTGCACATTGCTCCGGAAATTATCGTTGAGCGTGAGTGCTCTTCCGCTACAGTCTGAGCCATACCGATTGCGCTTAGCTACAAATATATCCGGATCGCACCCTCTGAAACCGTATATGGACTGCTTCACGTCTCCCACCATAAACAGATTGTCACGAACGGCAAGCCGTTGTATGATAGCCTCCTGCACCGGGTTAGTATCCTGATATTCATCTACGAATATCATTTTGTAACGACTGTGTATGTCCGCAAGCGTAGGCTCGTCCTGCAAAAGAGCCAACGTCATGTGCTCCAGATCGTTGAAGTCCAGCCCGCCTAGGCGACGTTTCTCTTCGTCGAACAATTGGTCGAACCTGTTTATCAATTCCACCAACTTGTCCACATGTACTACCGATAACGCCATCTCTCGTCCCAGCGTTTCCAGTCTTTCGCCGCGATATAGTTCGGAATATTTCTTTATCCTGTCGTCCAGTTGTTTCTTCAGCTGTCTGCAGTTCAATCGGATATTTTCTTCATATTCGGATATCTCGACATTTCTTTTTTTCGCAGGAATAGCTTGCAACTTTAGAGTGTACAGTTCGTCCAGCATCTCCTGCAGCGGCTTTTCTTCTATGGATCTCAGCGTGACAGCATTTGATCGCATCACGTCGGCATATTCCAGACCTAACTCGCTCGCTCTTTCATATAATTCGTCGAATTTATCCGCTTGATACCGCAACAATTGCCTTATATCCTCGCCGAGCATCAGCGCGAAAACATTGTCATCCCCATATGAGATGAAATTATTTCTTTTTTGCTCATACCATGTAGGAAAATCATCCAGACATCTCGTGAAATCGTACAGCCGCATCAACGTCTCGCGAAAATTGTCCTCTCGCCGTCCTGTGGAGAAAATTTTGTATACTTCTCTGAAAACGCGGTCATCTTTAGTGAAATATTCGCCAAACAAACTGTCCAGCGCATTTTTGCGAAGAGTAGCCGCGGTCAACGTGTCCAACACGGCAAATGCCGGATCGATATCTACCACATAGAAATAATTGCGTAGCAGATCCACGCAAAATGAATGCAGTGTACATATAGCCGCCGTATCCAACTTCTCGAGTTGCTCTATGGCGCGTTTGTCACCGTGCATCCCGGATAATTTTTCGGCGAGTTTGGCCTTCATCTCCGCCGCTGCCAGGTTGGTAAATGTCACAACCACGATTTCTGATATATCCGCCCCTTCTCGTATCAGATCGGCTATTCGCATGATCATCGTAGTGGTTTTGCCTGTACCGGCAGACGCCGACACCAACATGTCTGTATTTCGCAAGTCTATCACTTCGCCCTGTCGAGGCGTAGGCTTAAATATCTTTTCTTTCACTTGTCACCGTCCTGTCTATAGCCGCCTTGTCCACGTCATCGTTGACTTTGCGCGTCTTGTACGTGTATACATCTCCGAAGTCGCAAATATCCTTATAGTCACAATAATCGCACACCTTCTCATAGGGATTGACCGCAGCGTATCCTTGCCTCATCAAATTGCCGGCTCTACGTATAAGCGCGAACGCGTATTCCACCTGATTATCGAACTGACCGTCGTTCAACAGGCGAGTCCTTCCACGCTGCATATTGAATTCGCCGTTGTCTTTGAGAGACAATCCGAGTTTGACGCTGTTGCCATTGGCCAAGTTGCGATCTATCTGACATGCAATATCTTTGTCGTTGAGCGTCCTGCCATTGTATACGTATCTCTCACCTTCCGAAAGATCTGCGAACTTATCGTGCATATTGAAGTAGTAAAAACCTGCCGGACGCAAATGCAACAGGTCCTCCACCGCTCGCACATATACGGGCAACTGCAATTTGTGTCCTATGTACAGATCTTTTTCACTGTATGAGGCGGCTTTGGCTCCGCTTTTGTAATCTATAACGATAAATCTATCGCCGCACGTGTCTACACGGTCGATTTTGCCCACCAAGTTAAATTGACCTCCATCAAACTGTACTACCACGGGAGGCAATGCGCTCTTCCCTCCGAAGCTCATCTCCGTTGCATAGTTGCCAAAGTCGGATTCACGGAATTGTTTCTTGACCACCTTGCACATGCGAATGCTTTCCTGCCTCAGTTGAGACAATATTCCCGCCATCTTGACATCGTTTTTCAAGGCACGATAGAAGTCGTTATTCAACGCCTCGTCGAATTTTTCATTCGCTTTCCGTGCCGTAACCTCGTCATTCTCATCAGTATCCATATCCCTGACATAAGTTTCCAAAACGGCATGCAATACGTTGCCCAAGTCGGAGGACTGCAACTCCGCGACGGTGCGCGGACGCACATTCAGCCCGTATTGTATATAAAAGCAGTACGGGCATTTATAAAAATCCGTCAATTGCGAAACGCTTGTGGACGCCTCTTTGAGATACAATTCTGTGCCGCGCGGTACGGATATTTCCTTACCGTTCTTCAACGTCTCGTACGCAGCCAACTCATCCCCGTATAGCTGACACAACGCCTCATATGAGGGTAAGTCCACCAAACGGCGATCTTTTATTTTACGTCTGTTGCGCACCAACTTGGACTTGGCTTGCTTCTCGGTAAACACATCCTCGTCCATTTCATTGCTTGGCCGAAGTGGTTCTCTGTCCATCTCGAACAGATCGCATAGCTCGCGCACAAATGATGATGCAACCAGTCTGTCTTCTCCATCGGATACGGCATAGGATATGTATAATTTATCGGTAGGTTCCAAAAGCAACTGAAACAGACTGAATCGTTCACGCCTGTTCTCTGTCAGTATTTGCGGTTCCATATTTATACCGCTGTTGACCAGATCGCGTATATTTCTATCCGTCAGTAACCGTGTATCGTGCTTGACTATAGGCATGGCGTCTTGATTCGCGCCCAACAGTGCCAGGAATTTCACGTCATGCTTTCTTGCCTTAGCCATATTGGCGAATATTACGCAATCGTTATATACGGGAATGACGGAGACCTTGACTGCAGCCAATCCTGTCGAAAGCAATCGTATAAACTCATTCAATTTGACAAGTCTTTCTCCGAGCACCTTTTCCGCTTGCACAAGTACATTTTCAAACTTGTCTGCTGCTTGCGCCGTCACCTTGCTCTCGAAATCCATACCTTGCCGTTGTTGCAACTCAGCCAATCTGTCGTTCTTCCCCTTCAAGTCCGAGACTTCTATAAGGCTGCGGACAAAGGACACATACTCTCCCACGGTTGCAGAGTTAGGGGCTTTAAGCGTACTATATAGCGCGTTAAACTTCGTTCTGAACTCATTTGCGCCATTATACATTTCGTCCGTTTTGCCGAAGTCGAATCTGTCGAAGCGGTAGGATATGTTGTACTTCAGACAATAGTTTTCAAACAAAAATACGTTCTCATCCACCTCGGCATTTTCGCCGCCGCAAAACAGATAATTCTTCACAAAGGGCAGAACGCCGGACAATTTACCGCCGTTGCGGCAAAGCGCAAGATAGTCCACTACAAATCTCGCATATGGATGGTCGGCAAGGATATATTGCCTGTCGCAAAAATATGGTATACCGAATTCACTGAATACTGTCGAAACAGCATTGAAATACTTGGCTACGTCACTGGCGACCACATATACATCCCTGTATCGTCCTCCGCAACGCACATACTTGCTGATCATGCACGCCAGCGAATACACCTCGTCCGACCGCGTTGCGCCTTCGAATACCTCTATGAATCCATCGGACTCCATAGGAGATGCGTCATTATAGCGGAAAAGGTTTTCTCCTATTTGCTTGGCGAACCTGTGCGCATACCCTCCCCCATGTATCACATTCGGCGCAATGTCATTTTCTTTACAGATATTGCATGCCCCTCTGTATATATCGTTCAGATACAACCGTCCGTCGTTGTTTCCGACGCAGCACGCGATCGTTACTCCACGTGATTTGAGCATCAATTGCTCGATGATTTTCAATTCTTGTGCTGAGAAATTGTCAAAATCATACAGATAGTAGTACCCGTTTGTTGAAAAATCCGTCTGAGACAGTGTCTCGCACAGCAGATCCAGCTTATCGGCGGAATCAATAAAGCGATCTTTGGTATAATCCAGATACGCTCTGTACAACAATGCTATATCTTCCACCTTGCCGCGCACGCTCTTCGGCAGCTCACGCGCCAACATTTCCGGAGTGATACGACAATATTTCATCATGCTCAGCGTCTCATAAATATTTTCCACAAAGCCCTGCGAATCTATTCCGCGCTTATAGCACTTGAGCTTGTCGCGATTGTCGCGTATTATCCCGGAAAGGACCATGATGCCCGCTTGCTTGGACAAATACTCGTATTTCGGCAAGACATCCGCCGCCAAACGTCGAAACGTCTTAACTTGTACGTTAAAACTTCCTTTAAGTGCGCGCAAAATCGCCCGCTCCGCTTCCAACGAAGCGCGATCCGGGACTATCACGGTATGCATCACATCCAGATTAGATCGATCTACGCGCGAAAGTACGTCCATTACGTATTTTTCGGCGTCCGCCATTGTATTAGTTGTATATATAGTAATCATCAAATATATTGTAACATTTTTTTTACTTACTGGCAATAGTAGTGCGATTTTATTGTCAAATAATGTCCTTTCGTTCTTGTCGCAAAATATCATTTGCAAAAGCATTGTATATATGATATAATTATTTATTATAAAATACTTGGGATCATATGCCCACGTTTCGGAGATAAGATGAAAAGAAAACTTACGATCCTTTTATTGCTATTGCTCGTTGCCACGCTTTCGCTTACAGCATGCAACCGAGCCACTCCCACTAAGATCATCTCTCGTTGGCAAAGCGACGAAAGCTATACGTTCCGCATAAGTCTTGCAGATTTCGCCGTCGACCCGGATACGGGTGCTACTAAAAACGAATTCAAGACCACTACCGACGGAGACACTGTTTACTATAAAGACATGTCTATGCCGGGAGAGAACTTTACCGCTCTGGATGAAATTCGCCCCGTTGCCGTCGACGGACTTTATAAACTCGATATAAAACTGACCTCCACGGATCAATGGACCGTCACGACAGAACAAGAAATATACGCGCAGTACAAAAAATCCTCTCTTGCTCAAAACGGCTCCACTTTGGACTTGACAAAATGCGCCGCATGGACCGACCTTCAAACCAGAACGGCAAGCGAAACGGAAATAGCTGCTACCGCTCTCACCCCGTCGGATGATTCGATCATTCTCAAATCCACGTCCAAGACCAATGCGGTTTTCTACGATAACACCCAACGTCCGGTCTCATCCTTTACAGAAGTACACGGTTTCTATATTGGGCTGGCAAACCAGCAATTGACCGACTACACGACAGAAGCGCATTACGACTACAGCAATGAACGCAAACCTCGCGTCACCGGCAAACGCAACGACGAAAGTTTTGAATACAAACTGCAACGCAACGCCAATGTAATAGACACCAATCAACTGCTTCTCTATATTCGCAGCATCAATAAAACAACGGACAGTTTCCAAGACACCCCCGCAGTATATATGTTCGATCCGCTGACCGGACAAGTTATGAGCGTTTCATTCACCTTCAGCTACACCAATCCGTTTATCATCACCGACTTGAACCGCGCCGATGATACGACAAAGAAAGTCTCACTCAACGCTGTCGCGGCCACCGTCAACGGTTACGCGTACCTCCTGCAACAAAACATTCCCGACGCCGCAAAAATTGATACAATGGACGCCGGAGAAAAATGCAAATATACTACCGTGCGATTCAGAGTGGGCTATCTTGCATATGAGCTGGACACCTACACGCCCGAAGTATGGTCCGCCCTCAAACCCACCTACTCACAAGACTGATTTGGTCACTTCGAAAACCTCTTTCCGCAATGTGTGGAAAGAGGTTTTCTTATGTAAAAATGGAACCCCGGGCACGGCAATTTATTCATACCAATTATATTATTTTCTATGCAAAAAAGATATTTGCTTATTCGCGAACGTTGTTCGCTTTTATTTTGCGCCTTCCGTTTCGACTTGCGCCCAGCAGCCATACGACAACGAGCGCAGAAAACGAAATAGCAATAAAAAAATATTTATACAGAACAATAAAGAGAAAACCGACACGCCGACAGAACAACACGCTCTTTGCCATATGCTCCCGACGACCACACAGTCAATGATGGCACAGTAAGAATTTCTTTTCAGGCGAATATGCCAACGAACGGAGCTGCGAACAAAAAAAATAGAGAACTTGAAGCACACGAACGCCGGCACCGGAATCAGACGACCTCCGAAAAAGTTGAAGAACACTTTTCGATCCAAAGGCCCTCAGCCAAGCGTCGGTTAACTCACATTGCGTCGTAAAAGCATTGAAAATTAATAGTAAAATATAAAATGAAGGGACACCATTGCAATAAAATTTCACATGCGCCATTGGATAATCGGCAGATTTTAAACAACAATGCTTATAAAATAACATAATGCGCCCGCCATAAATTCAAAAATAACGTTACAAGACAGCAAAATGACGTAATACAAAAACTGCATCAACCCGCTTCCAAACAAAAAGTCAACTTGTTTCACGTGAAACAGCACATTTTTTAAAACAAAAAAATCAAAAAAAAGGACAGCCAGCCAGATCGACTAATCGCGATACGCCGAAATCGATCAGTGAAAGACAAAATGGAAACGAGCACGTAGCAATACAAAAACAAATCAAAACTCAATACTCATTCGAATTGTTTCACGTGAAACAAATAATCCTTGACCTATATCATTAAAATTCAAAATCGCCATTCAACATCACTCGAAATTAGTACCGCTCAGACAGAATGAGGAAATTTTAGGTCGGGAATTTCAAAATCTGAACATAAAAATTCTGTCTCATCGCCTTATTTAACCAGCAAATATAACATAATTATTCTATGGTTTTATGGCCATGTCGCTAAAATCGCACGGCTTTGCAATATATGAATTACACGAAACGAGAATCTTTCTGCGTTCGATTGGCTCGAGCGGGGCCGTTCTGCTTCTCCTCAATTTATTTGGAGTAGGTTTTCAAAATCATCAATGTGCGAGCAACCAATAGCAGTTCTCCCAATGCCTCAAGTATACACAGTATCTGGAGTATATTTGCGCTACATGAGGAGCTGTATTTTTTTATGCAACACATGATCCCAAGTTAAGCTTTGCGACTTTTTGAGCTTATTTTCTCAAATCATGTCACACCGTTTTCCTGTTTCGTTTCACGTGGAACATCTTTTCCCTATTTTCTCTTTATAAAGAGGATGATTAGGTATAGCATTGTGTTTCACATGAAACTCTCTGCACAATATTAAAAAATGATAGGCGCGGCGGACGCCGCAAATATTCTTTTACTAATTATTCGGAAATTTTACGGCGCGAAATTGCTTCATTATTTCTGCGCCTACAATATTTCCTTGCACCTGCTTACATGAATTATGTCAGTCATAATATGTTAATTTTCGGAATTATATTGCAAAAAAAGATTGTGTCTGCATCCTCATTTTAAAATAGCGAACAAATGTTCATTTTATATACAAGGAACAGCAGTACAAAGGCCGGGGATAGTTTACAATAAATTTCTGCGAGTCAAAGCAAAAATTGCCGGAGGGAATGAAGAGTTACCATCGAGGCCTACGTCTTAAGCAAGTTCTCACCGACAAACCGAGATCAATGTGTATGGTGAGGCAAAGCCTGAGAAGTATCTCATCGGAAAATGACAAGAAAAATGCCCGCGGTGTGCGGGCAAAGAATTTTTGCAAATCATGCTATTGTCATCAATGGCCAGCCAAATATACCTGAAATGAACGAGCCGATCACATTTGTATTGTGGAGCAGTTTCAAAACAGTCGTTCCGCTTATCCAACTTTGCAATGATGGAGCGAGGCCTCCGACGAATTGGTTGACTATCATCTCAACAAGTGAGAGTACGACGCCGATTACAATTACATATGTCAACGATACCGACCAAATTATACCGAAGATCTTGTCGATTGATTTGAATACAACGACGGATGTGACTTTCTTTAGCAAGTATTTTATGCCCAACAAAAGATATTTGATGGCAAGATAAAATACCAACCACATTGCAAATTCGACGATAATATTAACTATGATCTTACCAAAGAAGTTGCCGATGGTGTATTCCAAACCCGTAGGCTCGAGCATGGTCTGCATACGGGCAAACATTTTATCCGACACTCCAGATAGCACAGAAAGGTAACTTCCCTGCATGGCCTGCGTCAATTCTTCGGCGTTTGCAACAACAACAGAGTACATAGGCTTTTTGAACCAACCTGCTGCAGACACTATAAAACCAAGCATGGGGGAGGAATTTGCAAACAGCGGATACAGCACGACCACCAAAGCAATTGCGCCGGCGATAGAAATAATACCTACAAGGGGTCGAGAAAATTGTCTACATAGACCGCGCACGGCACCTATGACCAACGCCAACAAAAATATTGCGCATACCCCTATGTCAATGAAAATACCCACTTTACACCTCCGCATTGATGAGCCAGGTAGACCTTTATTTATGTATATATTATATTAACATAAAATGCAATAAAAATAAAGTATTTTACAAAATTTGCGGTGATTATATGAAAATTTTGTGCGGCACCGTCAATACTCAATGAAAAAAGGAGTTTTATATGACGGAAGTAAGCATCTACAACACAGAAGATACCGCAAATTTTTGTCGAACATTGAATGAAAAAATGAAAGGAACCCCTGTATTCATGTGCATCGGCACAGACAAGGTGTTTTCGGATAGCCTCGGACCGAGGGTGGGCACATTGCTGAACAGACAAATGCGTACGCCCTCATTTGTATATGGAATGTGCGAACAAAACATTACCGCAGAGAATCTGCTGCGTTGTTACAATTTTATACGGGCGTTGCATCCGAGCAACCGGATCGTCGTCATAGACGCCGCGGTCGGTGGGGCTGAGCAACTTGGTAAAGTACAGATATGCGATGGTGGTATATATCCCGGAGCCGCCACAAATAAAAACCTGCCTTCGGTAGGAGACATAGGCATTGTGGGGATCGTGGCAGAGCGAGGACTGGGCGACTTCTATACTCTGAACTCAGAAAAGGATCAATTTGTGTCGCGCGTGGCGCAGTTCATCGCAGACGCCATCATCGACTCCCAGCACTACGCCTGATCTTTTACTTTGTGCAATAAAATACGCTAAATGGCAAATACTATTCGCGAGTGTTACGCCGTATAGAATTTGACATAATGTATTAGTTGTGTTAGAATGTATATGTAAAAGTATACGTAATATACAGAGTCGACGATCCGCAGAGACGATCACTCATTTTCGGGCGTTGCTTTTACGTATAAAATGACGCATAAAGGAGAAATATTTTGGATCAAAGAAAAAGCAGAGCGATCATCTACACGGTAATAGGCGTAGTAATTGCCGTTCTTTTGGGAATATTGCTTTGGCAGATTCTTGGAAGAGCAGCCACCACTATAGATGAGGCGCATTTTATAAAGAAATTAAACGAAGGTGCTTATAAGGAAGTAACCCTCAATATATACAAGGTAGTAGGCGTAACCAACGACAATCGAACAGAAACTTGTGTCGTTGTAGACAGAAATGCCTTTGACGCAAAAATACAGGAATATATCGAGGCAAATATAGATAAGCCTACCAATCAACAACTTGTATACAACGTGACAGACCCCAATGCGACAAGTTGGACGGACTACATTATCCCCGTACTGTGGATAGGTCTCATTATTTTGCTTGGCTTTATCATGTTCCGCCAGATCGCTCGTCAGAACAATCAGAATATAGACTTCGGGCGAAGCAAGGCACGCGTCGTTCAGAATATGAAGGTTCGGTTCAGCGACGTGGCGGGAGCAGAGGAAGAAAAAGAAGAGTTGCAAGAAATCATCGACTTCCTCAAGGATCCCAAGAAGTTCAGCGATATCGGTGCCAGGATACCCAAGGGCGTATTGCTTGTAGGTCCTCCGGGAACAGGTAAGACGCTATTCGCCAAAGCAGTAGCAGGTGAAGCGGGCGTGCCCTTTTTCTCCATGAGCGGTTCCGACTTTGTGGAAATGTTCGTTGGCGTAGGCGCAAGCCGCGTCAGAGATTTGTTCGATCAGGCAAAAAAGAACATGCCCTGCATCATTTTCATCGATGAAATAGACGCAGTCGGTCGTCAACGCGGTGCCGGACTGGGCGGCGGACACGATGAGCGCGAACAAACGCTTAACCAATTGCTTGTAGAGATGGATGGCTTCGAGACCAGCACCAACATAATCGTGATGGCAGCCACCAACCGTGCGGACATTCTTGACCCTGCATTGCTGAGACCGGGACGTTTTGACCGTCAGATATACGTCAATCGTCCGGACGTGCGCGGACGTGAAGCGATATTGAAAGTGCACGCACGTAAAAAGCCCATAGGACCTGATGTCAATTTTCGTACCGTTGCTCGCATCACCGCAGGGTTTACGGGTGCCGATCTGGAAAACCTTTTGAACGAAGCAGCCATTCTTGCCGTACGCGAAGGTCGACGTGTAATAACTATGGCGGATGTAAACGAAGGCATAAACAAGGTGGTCATGGGACCGCAGAAGAAGTCACGCCTTGTGACAGAACCGGACAAGCGCATTACGGCTTATCACGAATCCGGTCACGCGATACTTGCTTGCAGCCTCAAGTACTGCGATCCTGTACACGAAGTGACCATAATACCTCGCGGTATGGCAGCAGGATACACCATGACCCGTCCGGAAAACGACAACAACCACGTAACCAAGCAACAACTTTTGGATGATATCACCATGACGCTCGGCGGACGTGTTGCCGAAGAACTCATCATACAGAATGTGAGCAGCGGCGCAAGCGGCGATATAAAAGCCTTGACGGAAAAAGCGCATCGTATGGTGACGGAGTGGGGCATGAGCGATCGCATTGGTCCATTGTTCTACGGCAGCGAAGGCGAAGTATTCGTCGGTAAAAACTACCAGACTGAGAAGAGCTATTCCGATGAAATTGCCAATATCATCGACGAAGAAGTACGCGATATAGTAGAAAATTGCCACAAACGTGCAACAGAGATACTCTCGTCCAAACTTGACGTATTGCACAATATGGCACGCGTGCTCATAGAAAAAGAAACCATCCACACCGAAGAAGTGGAAATGCTTATGCAAGGCAAGTCGGTAGAGGAAGTCGTCGCTTATATGGAAGCGCATGAAAATGACGGCTCCGACAAGCCGTCACCCCCCACCGCTCCCGAAGGCGATACGCCTGCAGTGCCAACTGTAAAAGAAGATTAGAACTACAAGATAAACAAAGGACCCGATTGCAAAATCGGGTCCTTTGTATTTATTCTTCGTGACGGAACTTATCGCTCATCCAGTCCTCTACCAGATTACATATCCTATCCAGATCGTCCGCTGTGAAGTAGTCTATATAGATACGACCTTTTCTGCCATTGCCTATCGCGGAGACCTTAGTGGCGAATGCTCTCTGCATATTCGCTACGAGATTCACCAACTCTTTACTGTCTTGTATGGACGGCTTTGGTTTATCCGGTTTGGGATTGAGAAATTCTCGGACCATCTTTTCCATTTCACGGACAGTCAGCTGATTGTCGCATCCCTTCAATGCCAACTTGAACTGTTGATCCTGCGGAACCACGACCAATGTGCGTGCATGACCGGCTGATAGACGCCCCTGTTCTATAAGAGCAATGACGTCGTCGCTCAACGTAAGCAATCTGAGCGTATTCGCCACTGCGGAACGACTTTTGCCTATACGATCTGCGGCGACTTCCTGCGTCATATTGAATTCCGTCATGAGCGTCTTGATGGCCCTCGCAGCCTCTATCGGCGACAGGTCCTCTCTCTGCAAGTTTTCGATCAAGCTGATTTCCTTGATCTGCTGCTGAGTGTAATGTCGTATAATAGCCGGGATATCCGAAAGCCCCGCCATCTTACTGGCACGAAACCTACGTTCGCCGGCGATTATCATGAAGCGTTTGCCTATCGGAGTGACCACGATAGGCTGGATCACGCCGTGAATTTTGATACTGTCAGCCAATTCCTTGAGTGCTGCCTCATCAAACTTCTTGCGCGGTTGCTCATAGTTCGGATCGATATCCAGCAAGGAAATGCGTACCACATTGTCCGTGTCTGTAACGACAGGCTCTGTCGCGGAATGCGGTATCTGCGGTGATTCGATATCGTCTATATTGTTTAGTCCCATCAAAGAGGCCAAGCCTCTGCCTAATCCTTTGTTTGCCATAGCCTACTAACCTTCCTCTCTTTCCAAAAACTGTTTTGCAAGAGCCTGATATGCCAAAGCACCATTGGAACGCGGAGCATGCAATACCACAGGAACTCCGAAGCTCGGAGATTCCACCAACTTGATATTGCGGGGCACAGGCACCGTATAGATCTTGTTACTGAAATACTTATATATCTCGGCAGTGACCTGCTTGGATAACGTAGTACGTGTATCGTACATGGTAAGCACGACGCCGTTGATCTCTATCTGCGGATTGAGCCGCTGTTTCACTATTTTCAACGTGTTGAGCAACTGCGTCACGCCTTCCAATGCGAAGAATTCACTTTGGATAGGTATAATAACGCTATCACATGCTACCATGGCATTAAGCGTGAGCAATCCGAGACTGGGTGGGCAGTCTATGAATATATAGTCATAGTTGCCTTTCACCGAAGCAAGCGCACGCTTTAGCGTGCTCTCTCGCGCCGGCAGACTCACAAGGTCCACCTCTGCACCGGCAAGGTCGCTGTTGCTGGGCAGTATATGCAGATTGGGTATCATGGTCTGCATCGCGACTTCATTTACGGAATTGTATCCCATGAGTACATCGTACACGGTACTTTGCAATTCATTTTTTTCTATACCGTATCCGCTCGTCGCATTACCTTGTGGGTCGAAGTCTACCAACAATACCTTTTTCCCCGCTATGGCAACATATGCAGCCAGATTGATCGCGGTAGTCGTCTTACCCACACCGCCCTTTTGATTTGAGAATGCAATGATTTTTCCCATGTTTTCACCCCTGAATAGAGATAGGATCTCTCGGAATCTGTCGCATACATACTCTGCGTAGACACGACAAATTCTTACAAATATAGTATAACATAAAATTTTACGCATTTCAACAGTTAAACAGCTATTGTGAAACAAAATTTTATATTTGTGAAACAATTACCTGCAAATGTAACGGCAAAATAAGTTGTCGGTTTGTCTGTAAAGTGATACAATAACAATACTGACAGAGGTGAATATGAACAAAACGATTGTTGCATTATCCACGGCGCGTGGTCGCGCTGCCATCGCAGTTGTACGAATGAGCGGAGAGGACGCACCTGATATAGCGAAGAAGTTTTTCTCTCCGTTTCCGCAACAGCCCAATTTTCTGAAAGTGGGCACACTCAAAACACGCTATTTTGACGAACAGGCAATGTGCGTATATTTTGCTGCCCCTCACTCTTATACAGGGGAAAATGTGGTCGAATTTCACTGCCACGGCGGTGCCGCAGTTGTACAGGCTGTAATAGAGACGTGCTTGCAAAACGGTGCCGTACCGGCGCAAAACGGAGAATTCAGCAAACGAGCCTTCATCAACGGAAAACAAAATCTCTCTAACGCCGAAGGCATCATCGAGATGATAGACGCAGAGACGGCTTCTGCGGCAAAAGCCGGTGCCGATCTCATGGAAAATAAACTGGGCAAGCGCGTAATGGCGTTACAGGATGAGTTACTGGATATAGTTTCCTCTTGCGAGGCGGCACTGGATTACCCGGAAGAGGATCTGGAACTTCCGACGGTCGGCACGGCAAGAGAACGGCTTGTGCATATAGGCAGAAGCCTTGACGAGATGATTTCCACCGCTACACTGGGCAGGGTGGCGAAATACGGAATAGATGTAGCGATCGTGGGCAAACCGAACGTGGGCAAATCCAGTCTGCTCAATGCGCTGCTGGGTACAGACCGCGCGATCGTGTCTGAAACACAGGGTACGACACGCGATACATTGAGTGAAAGCGTGAATTATAAGGATATTCGCTTCAATTTCGTAGATACGGCAGGTTTACGGGACAGTACGGATGAGATAGAGCTGGAGGGAATCAAGCGTGCCAGAAAGGCGGCAGATAGCGCGGACGTAGTTCTCCACGTCACAGACGATCCAAGTGATCGCTCCGTATATCCCACCGTTCGTCCGCAGATCCGCATTTACAATAAGTGCGACTTGTTTGATGAGCAGCCATGCTGTGTAGACAGCCTCGTTGTGTCCGCAAAATACGGCAACGTAGATATAATAAAAGAGACACTGTATCAGATGTTCAGCGCGAATGAGATAGAATCCAGCGATCTGCTGATCACAAATGAACGTCACCTGTCCTGCCTGAATAGGGCAAAAGAGCAGATCGTAGGTGCCATACACGCTTGCGATGCAACTACTTTGGACATTGTATCCACGCAGATACGCGAAGCGTGGCAGATATTGGGTGAGATCACGGGAACCAATGCACAGGAAGACATCATTGACCGCATATACAGTAAGTTTTGTTTGGGAAAATAACGATATATGATTAAACAGTTCGACGTTATAGTTATAGGCGCAGGACATGCCGGATGCGAAGCGGCTCTTGCTGCGGCAAGGCTGGGCTGTCGTACGCTCATGCTCGCAACCAATTTGGATACGGTCGCTTTTCTGGCGTGCAATCCCAGCATAGGCGGTACAGCGAAGGGGCAGATAGTAAAGGAGATAGACGCCCTGGGCGGCGAAATGGCAATAAATGCCGACAAAAGCATACTGCAAATGCGTATGCTCAACAGAGGCAAAGGTCCTGCCGTGTATTCACCCCGTGCGCAAGTGGACAAAAATGCCTATCACCGCAACATGAAACAGACTGTAGAGCATACTCCGGATCTCTTTCTTCGACAAGGTGAGGCGACAAATATAACCGTAAAGGATGACGGCAGTTTTTACGTAACCACTGCCGTAGACCTCACTTACGAATGCAATGCTGTCGTGCTTTGTTGCGGGGTGTATCTCAATTCCCGCACACTTGTAGGTCAATGCGTGCGTGACAGCGGTCCGAATGGATTTTCCAACGCAAAATTGCTGACCGACAGCCTTGTGCGATTGGGTTTCAATGTCAGCCGATTCAAAACAGGTACGCCTGCGCGTATCATGCTGGAGTCGATAGATCTCGATAAAACTGTCGAGCAATGCGGCGAAAGCGACGTCGACCCCTTTTCGTATGTGACGGAATCTATTCCCGCCACCAAGAGAAGTTGTTATCTGACTTACTCTACGGCAAAGACAAAAGAGATCATTCTTGCGAATAAGCATCTTGCACCTATATACAATGGCTCCATAAACGGTGTCGGCCCCCGCTATTGTCCGAGTATCGAGGATAAGGTCGTTCGCTTTTCCGACAAAGAACGCCATCAGATATTTCTCGAACCGGAGTCGGAGGAAACATGTGAATTTTACGTTCAAGGCGCGTCAAGCTCCATGCCGGCAAGCGTTCAGGAGCAGATATATCACAGTATAGAAGGATTGGAGCACGCAGAGATCATGCGTGACGCTTACGCTATCGAATACGACTGCATAGATGCCACGCAATTGGATGCGACCCTTATGGCAAAGCATATTCCAGGAATGTTCTTTGCCGGACAGATCAACGGCACGAGCGGCTATGAAGAGGCGGCGGGACAGGGTATAGTGGCAGGTATAAATGCCGAACGGTATGTACACGGCAAGTCACCCTTCACCTTGAGGCGAGACAATAGCTATATAGGAGTGCTCATTGACGACATAACGACAAAAGAAAACACCGAGCCATATCGTATGATGACAAGCCGCGCCGAGCACAGATTGATATTACGTCAAGACAATGCCGATCTGCGACTGACGGAACTAGGCAGACAAATAGGTTTGGTAAACGATATTCGTTACGGCAAATATCTGAAAAAGAAAGAACAGATAGAGCAATGTGAAAAACAACTCTCGACAGTAGTTTCCCCCAAAATATACAGACCTCTTTTTGAACAAAAGAACGAACCGGTCACAGGAGCAGGGCTTACACTTGACGAAATGCTTCGTCGTCCCAATATACATGCGTCGGACTTGCAGGCTTTGGGCTTTTTTGAGAATATCGACAACAACGCGCTCTACCAGATAGAATTGGAATGCAAATATCGCGGATACATAGAGAAGGAAAAAGAATCGATAAGGCAAGCGGATAAATTGGAAAGCAAAACCCTTCCGTCGGATATCGACTACATGAAAATAGACGGATTGCGCATAGAAGCCCGCCAGAAACTAAATAAGATTCGTCCGAAAAACCTCGGACAAGCAGGCCGTATACTCGGCGTCTCCCCGGCAGACATACAGATACTCATCGTGTATCTTGCACAAAATATCCACAATTAATATTGTACAACTAACACGATTCAACTGTACAACTAAAGCGATTAAATATACAAAAATTACACAAAACAGGTATGAAAGACATAGTTATCCACATTGACGAGAACCTACGCCGAAAACTTGATACTTACTGCGAATTTCTGCTTGAGGAAAACGAAAAATATAATCTCACCGCTATAACGAACATAGATGAGGTGTGGTGCAAGCATTTTGAGGATAGTATGGCGGGAGCAGAGGTGATACCGCACGGATCGTCCGTTTGCGATATAGGTTGCGGTGCAGGTTTTCCGTCGATACCGTTGAAACTGTTGCGGGACGACCTGGATATCACATTGGTAGACAGTTTGAATAAACGTATTGATTTTTGTAGGACGCTCTGCTCCAAACTCGGTATAGCGGCAGAGTTTTTTCACGAGCGTGCAGAGGATTTCGCGCGGAGTCACACGGAGGAATTCGATGTGGCTGTTGCGAGAGCCGTCGCTCCGTTGAATATATTGCTGGAATACACTGCTCGCCTAGTCAAGGTGGGCGGCAGTATCGTCGCATACAAGACGGACGCGTCCGAGGCGGACAACGCCGCCAATGCATGTCGCGTGCTCGGGCTGCGTCTGGATACGCATGTTGACTTTTGTCTGTCGGACGGAAGCAATCGGTGTCTGCTCGTATTTGTCAAGACCATGCATACTCCGAGCCAATACCCGCGCGGTCAGAACAGACCGAGAAAGCAACCTTTGTAATACGCAATAAAAAAAAACACTCCAAAGTCAAACGCAGAATCACGCTCTTTTGGAGTGTTTTTGTTATTTAGATTTCGATCACACGATTTGTTTGACAGGCAGTATGAAGTAGAGTACTTCGTCGCTGTCCTTTATGGTTATAACGCAACTATTGTGTTGTGCGAATTCCATCTTGATGGTCTCTGCGCTTATTACCTTCAGGCAGTCGTTGATATACTTGCTGTTGTAGGCGCACCGCACATCCTTGCCCGTAAGCGATATGGTTATATTTTCACGCGCCGTACCGTATTGGCTGGTGGATGATATATTCATCTGGTATTCTTCAATATCCAGTACCACCAGGTTATTCTTCTCGCTGCGGGACATGATGGATGCCGTATTGAGTGCGCGTTCAAATGTTTCTTTATTTACATACAGCGTGCTCAAAAATTCGCGCGGAACGATATTGTCGTACTTGATATACTGTCCTGCCAGCAAGCGCGTGAGCAGCTTGGTGTCCTCCATGCATATCAGCATATAGTTATCTTCGATATACACCTTGAGCACATTTTCACTGTCGCTGAGCAACTTGGACAGCTCCGACAGGCTACGCGACGGTATGGTCGCGGAGATATTCTGTACACGCTCTTCCAGTACTTTTTTGCTCAACGCAAACCTATATCCGTCAGTAGCGACCGCGGTCAACGTATATTCGCACGCCTCGAAGAACACACCCTTCAGCATGGGGCGGCTGTCATCTGTTGCGACTGCAAATATAACGTTGTTTATTATGTCGCGCAAATTGCTTTCCGTGATAGCGAAGTAATTTCTGTCGCTCACGCTTTCCGTCTCGGGGTATTCCGCCGCGTCGAGTATGCCTATGTTACATTCGCTGTTCGCCGAACTCACCAGCAGCCTGTTGTCCTCTGTCAACTCGAGCGAAATATCGCTGCCGTTTTCCGCTATATTGCGAATGTAGTCTCCGAATATCTTTCCGGGTACGAGAAACACTCCTCCGACGATCACGTTCGCTTCGATAGTGCGCTCTATAGCCAGATCTTTGTCTGTAGCATATAGCGTCAGGCGATCGTTTTCCGCAGTGACCTTGATGCACTCCAGCACCGGGGCCACTTCTTTGGTAGGCAACGCTTTTGTCACCTTGCTTACGGCATCGTTCAGATCCATACTGTTTACGATTATCTTCATACAAAATCTCTCCTTTGCGCGTGGGATCTCATTGTGTATATCCTTCTACGGATAGTCGTTGTATTAGACGGTGTGAAGTTGTGTATTTCTCACCGATAATAGCAGTTGTCAAACAATATATTGTTGTCGGATCAACTGCTTGACACAATATTTTGTGGTATGCCACAGATAATTTATGTGGACAAGCCCCGCGTATATCCGCATTGTTTCTGTGCATGAAATGTGGACAAGCGATCCCGGACAACTCGTTGCGCCCATATATAATGATTATACAATATCCGGGTGAAAAAATCAAGACATAACCATATAAAATAATATTTTTCAAAACAAGCCGTGCGTGAGAATAAGAAAATCGGCCTCCGCATGGAGACCGATCTGTCGAAATGGATATATCAGGCTATCTCGAGGGCAAGGATCATCATCTCGTTGAAGGAATTCTGCCTTTCTTCACTGGACAGTTCCTCTCCAGTGAGCAGATGATCGGAGATGGTGCATATGCACAACGCCTTTTTGCCGGCGCGCGCGGCGTTGAGATAGAGGGCTGCGCTTTCCATCTCTACGGCAAGTACTCCCATCTTTCCCCATACGGCACTGCTTCCCCCGTCATCGTAGAATGTGTCGCTGGCGAGGATATTGCCCACTTTGTACGTGTAACCCAATTCTTTGGCTTTAGCGACGGCTTTTTCCAGCAATTCGTAACTGCATATAGGAGCCAGTGTTCCCGGCATTCCGAATTGACGTGCATAGTCGCTGTTGGTGCAGGATCCCTGTCCGAATACGAGGTTTCTGAGTTTCAGATCGGGATGTATGGCTCCTGCGGAACCTATACGTATTATATTTTCCACTCCGTAGAAATTGAACAATTCGTAGCTGTATATTCCTATGGACGGGATGCCCATACCGCTGGCCATTACGCTTACGCGTTTGCCCTTGTAGTAACCGGTATAGCCTTGTACTCCGCGTACGTTATTCACAAGTACGGCGTTGTCGAGGTAGTGTTCAGCAATGTATTTGGCTCTCAGCGGATCTCCGGGCATGAGTACCGTGGGAGCGAAGTCTCCCGCTTTTGCGGCAATGTGAGGGGTGGGAATAGGCATGATCTGTTCTCCTTTTTACTTGTTTTGGCGCAGGTCGATATGTGACCGTACAAAATAATTATAATTGCAAAATGTTTCCGTGTCAATAGTCAACTTTTTTGTGGAAGGCTCTATATCGTATACGGAAGTAAATCACTTGACTAATATATATTTCTTTGATAAAATACCAATGTGTTTTATGCGTATTGACCGTATCGGAATATATGCACATCACCGAAAAAGAAAAATAACGCGCTCAGCGATACAAGGAGAAAGAAAATGAAAAGAACTTACCAACCCAAGAAAAGACAAAGAAGCAAAGTACACGGATTCCGCGCAAGAATGAAAACCACAGGCGGTCGCAGAACGCTTGCAAGACGCAGAAATAAGGGTCGTCATAGCATTTCCGCATAACAGGGGATAATTTTGAAGTCTATTTTCAGACTAAAAAAGAACTATCAATACAACTTCGTGTATAAGCATGCCGAGAGTGTAGCGGATAAAAATTTTATCATGCTGTACTGTGAGGCGCACAGCGTTCCCACCAAGGTAGGGTTTTCCATAAGCAAGAAATACGGTAAAGCGGTTCACCGCAACCGTATACGCCGTCAATTGAAAGCGGCGGCGTCCGGCTTTATGGAAAAGGTGTCGGACGGATACAATGTAGTATTCATACCCAGACGACATTCCGAATACCGTTTCGATGAAGTGCGGGAAAGCGTAGAGAGACTTTTCGTCAAATCCGGATTGATGCAATGAAGTACGTTGCAATAGGGCTTCTTAAGTTGTATAAAGCAACATTATCCAGACTAAAGGGCGGCAAAAGGTGTATCTATACACCGAGCTGCTCCGTTTATTCTATGGAAGCATATTACAAATTCGGATTTTTTGTCGGAAGTTGGCTCACGTTGAAGCGGCTGTGCAGGTGCGCGCCTTGGGGAAGGGGCGGATTCGATCCCGTACCGACCAATCTGAGGGGCGGCATGAAATGGCACGTGTAGTATCGATCGTAGTTAGGAGTAAAGATGAACAAAAAAGTCAAAAGCGCGATTCTGATCATATTGTTGGCGATGTTCTGCCTCGGTATATTTGTCAGTTGCGCAAACAATAAGCCCGATTATTTCCAGTACAACGACGACGATCTCGGCGTCATGGGCAGATTGGTCAGGTGGATGCACGGATGGGTAGGAAATTACGGCTGGACAGTAGTTGTATTTACCGTTTTTCTGAAAATTTTAATGTCACCGTTGGATATCTGGCAACGCTACGCCTCGCGCAAGAGCAGCCTGAAGATGCAACAGATGCAGCCCATCATGGAGAGCATAGACAGAAAGTACGGTGCCAATACGCCTCGTGCAAATGAAGAAAAGCAGAAACTTTACAAAAAGCAAGGTTTCAGCATGATGAGCACTTGCTTGCCCATGGTAGTATCTATGGTGATATTCTTCATCATGTTCGCCGGCTTGCGCAATTACTCTACATACAGCAGTATCAAAAATTTCCAGGCACTTACAGACCAATATTACAATACATACACCTCCGAGATCATTAAGGACAAAGATTTGAGTAGCTATTACTATGATGGAGTGGATTATATCGACGACAACGGTAAAACGCAGCACCAGATGGGCTACAATGATATGTTGGCGGAATTCGTCAAGGAAGATCGCGGTGGGACGGATGAGAACGGTATACTAACGGACAACGAAGCGCGTCTGAAATGCCAGAGTTCCGGTATCATTGCAGCCAAGATCGGGGAAAAGAACGACAACGGCAACAACGAGAAGTGTGACGCCGCCGAGAAAGTAGCACTGGAAGCGGTGAGTGAGTATTACGGTCAAAACCATGAGAGTTGGTTGTGGATACAAAATGTATGGCAACCGGACACATGGGCTCCCGTTATGCAGCAATACAACGGATCTTCGTTTGCCGGCGGAGGATTCTCTGATGCCGTAGACTTGAAAAACTATCCGGACAACGGTGAAGCGATATACAATAAGCTTCGCGATAAAGTTATGGAAGGAAATGGATATAATAAGAAGGGCGGATGGAACGGCTTGATGATATTGCCGTTTGCCAGCATCGGCTTGAGTTTCCTGTCCATGTTCATTTCGCAGAAGATGGAACGCAAAAACCGCTCCGGCGAAGTAGTGGAACAGAATCAGCAACAAAAAGTAACCAACAGAACAATGATGATAATTATGCCTTTGATGATGGCATGGTTCGGTTTCATATATACAGGTGCATTCGCAATCTACATGGTAGTCAACTATACGCTCAGCATACTGTCTACCATCATACTGCGTTATCCTGTGGAGAAGATGGTCCTGCGGCGCATAGCCAAAGACGAAGCCAAGACCAATACCGGCAAGGCAAAATACATGAGGTAGAGAAATGAGAAAAAAGAAAGAGGAAGAAGTACGACCCGGAGAAGCCAATGACGAGTCGGCAATGACGGAAGAGAAACAAAAAATCGTGGAGTTTTTGCAGAATATTCTGACAAAGATGGGGCTTGACTGTCAGGTAAAGACAGAGGAAAAGGATGACACTCTGTTTATAAATATAGTGGGCAACGACGCCTCGGGAGCGATAGGTCATCGCGGCGAGACATTGGACGCTTTGCAATATCTGTGCAGTCTCATGCACGGCGGGCAAAACAGTAAAATCAAGCGCGTGACATTGGATGCGGAGGATTATCGATCCAAGAGAGAAAAATCTCTTCAGCGATTGGCTTCCAATCTCGAGCAAAAAGTCAAGCGTACCGGCCGCCCGGCGGAATTGGAACCTATGAATCCGTACGAACGCCGTGTGATCCATACCGCTTTGCAAGGCAGCAAGTATGTGACCACTCAGAGCGAGGGTGAAGGATTGGCGCGTCACGTAGTGGTCAGTCCCATTGCAAAGAACGATATACTTAATAGTCCAAATGCACCGCGTAAGACGCTCAACTTCGTATATCGCTCGGAAAAGAAACGTCGCCGCTGAATATAACGGTATCAAAAAGTACGACACCGACAAAACGATCGGCGTCGTACTTTTTTATTTGTTTTGCTGTATGTGGCGGCTATTTCAGGCTGTCCAGTTTGAGACAGACGGTGCCCTGCTTGGCTCCGCACAGGGGGCAAGTATCCCATGCTTCTTTGCCCATGGCGGTGTGTCCGCAACCGGAGCACATCCACATCACCTCAGTGTCCTTCTTGTATAGAGTGCCGTTTTTCATCTGGTCGTATAGTTCCGAGAAGATGGCTTCGTGCTGCATCTCTACCTTGGCGGTCAGTTCGAACAAGTCGGCTATATCGTCGAAGCCTTCATCGCGTGCGATCTGAGATGCCGGCAGATATATATCGTATGCTTCCACATGTTCGTCGTCGGCAGCGAATTTGAGGTTTTGTTCTATGTCCCATTTTTCTTTGAAGGGGAATCCTCCGGCGATATCTATATTTTTGATCGGTTTGTCGCTGGCTTTTTGCAGAAAAGTATAGAACATACGCGCATGGTTAAATTCCTGATACGCTATAGAGTCTACTATCTCCGCCATTGTTTTGTATCCGTTGTATCGCATGCCGTATTCCATGAATTCGTAGCGCGTCCGCGCTTGCGTCTCGGCAGCGAATGCCTTGGCGAGGTTCAGATAAGTCTGGCTGTTTATCAGTTTCATTTCACATTTCTCCTTTGGTCAGAGTATTGACGAAAACGGTTATTTCTAAACAAAATATCACATAGATTTATCCGGGAATTTTGAGAAAAAATTTTTTGAAAAATAATATAAAAAACAATTGACCTTACAAAAACACTGTGATAGAATAGCGACGTTCCCAATAAGAGAGCGATATGTGAGATACGTTTGTATCTCATTTTTTTATATCCACTTCGTGCAAAACGAAGAAAAATGAACAAAAAAAACAGGAGGAAACAATTATGGAAGAAGGAAGCAAAACGAGACACCGAGGTGTCACGGTGACGAGGATCGTAAAGGCGACGGCGATAGTGCTGTTTGCATTGCTGATATCCGCGTCGCTGATCTATGTGGTAAACGATCTGTTTGATTCTCCGCACAGCACTATTGGTTTCAGTCCGGTCAGATATCTCGGCGTAGTGGAGAATGTTCGCTTTTGGCAAAGCGAGAACAGATTCACTTGGGATGAAGTCCGTCACTCGACGTATTACTTGATAGAAGCGGACGGCGCGCACTATACTGTATATGCCAATGAGTGGGTATGCCCAAGCGACGTATCCTGCGGCAACGTGCGGATCAAGGCGGTGGATGCGACGGGCAGATATCGGGATTCCGATTGGTGTTACTTTACCGCCGCAAATTGAGAAGGTCTAACGGCTATCTATATGGCCTTTTTTTATATGCTTGCGGCATTCGCCGCAAATATTTGACATAATCGGTGTGCGGATATATAATAAAAATATATATTCTTTTGAGGAAAATACCAATGAACCGAGAAGAAGGCACGGAAGAACGACAACAGAGAGAAGAAAATTCACAAAAAAACAAAAGTTTCGGACAGCGTTGTAAGGATCTGTGGAATTATTTTACCCTGTACGAGAAAATATGGTTTTTCAGCATCCTGATAGTGGCAATTGTGTTTGCCTTTGTATTTCCCGAAACGGATGAACCGACATACACCATAACTTTGGATCGGTCCGCTTACGTACAGGAGGCGGAGGGAGGCTTCAATACGCTGAGTTTTGAAGGCACCACCGACAGTTATGTCATATGCAGTGTAAAGATAACGGAAGGCGACGGCACGGAGCACAACTACAGCATGACCGAGATCTCCAAGTACGGCGAGTGGGTGGTGGATCCTGACGAAAGCAAAAGCTTGACGCTTGCGCTCGGGTTGTATGATAAAAAAGCCGATAGAGACAATTCGTTCGATTACGATGTCGCGCATGTAAAATCTTTTGATTACGTTATAGACAAAGATACGAAATTGGCATTGGAGTGTTACTACAACGGCGACAGTGACGAGCCGACTCCGCTTGTGGTATCTCTCGTGAACAGTAATGGAGATAAATTGCTGGATTCTGCGCACCTGACGCTGGAAGAGGGCGAATTTGTCAAGGTTAACAGTTTCCTGGTGAGTGCCGGTTGGATAACATTCCTGTATCTGTTGGACGTGATACTGAATATAGCCTGCGAATTGCTCATAAGCAAGCAGAGCAAGTGGAACTTTATAGTATCGTTGGGCGTGGAGATAGTGGAGATAATCACATGCATAGTTTGCATATATCGATTTGCGACTATGGCCGTGACGCTGTTGTTCTGGATACCTTGCGATATCATAAGCTTTGTCATGTGGCACCGTCACCCGGACAAGCAGAAAGAGGAACTTACCGTTGTCAAGAAACTGACCTGGTGGCAGGATCTTGTGTTGATAGCCGCCATTGCGGTCTGGACGGTCGGAGTGGGATATCTTCTTACATTGATAGAAGTGGACGGCGGTATATTTGCCACCAACCTGGAATTTGAACGTATCGTATGCTATCTGGACGCGGCGGCAAGTGCGGTAGGTATAGCCAACGGTTTGCTGATACTGTTCAGGTATCGTGAGCAGTGGATCGCCTGGTATATCGTGGCGATACTCGAGACGGTCATAGATATAATGGCGGGTCAGTGGATATTGTTGGTATTGAAAGTGGGTTATCTCACCAACACTACATATGGTTATATCAAGTGGACCCAATATATCCGGCGTAACAAGAGCGGTGACGCTCCGTCGCCGCAGGCAGCATAAAAGCGCGAGTTCATTGACATAAAATTCCAATATATGATAAAATAGACTTAACTTGGAGCACAAGAGCTACAATGAAAGAACTTTTGCAATACGTATATAAACGCAGATCGGTACGCCGTTACAGCGAGGAGAAACTGACCGACGAAGAATTGGCACAGGTAGAAGAGTATCTGCATCAACTTCGTCCGTTGATCCCGGACATAAAGGTGGAGTTTCAGATAGTCCCCTGTAACGAGACCAATTGTAAGTATAATGCGGAATATTGTCTGCTGGTGTACAGCGAAGAAAAGAACCTGTGGCTTACCAATGTGGGCTACATGGTCGAGCAGTGGGATCTGTACCTGGCATCTCTTGATATCGGCGTATGCTGGTATGGTATGGGTAAAGTGGCAGAGGAGCGTCAGTGCGATCTGCGTTACGCTATTATGCTGTGCTTCGGTAAGTGCGATCCGAGCGTGTTCCGCAATGGCGACTACGATTTCAGCCGCGATGACGCTGCCGACTTCTGGAGCGGCATGAGCGACGCACGCTTGGGCGAGATAGTGCGCCTCGCTCCCAGCGCAGTCAACAGTCAGCCGTGGCGTGTAGACCAAGTGGAAAATAAATTCAACGTCTACCGGCAAAAGGGAAAAGTGCCCATTTTGTCCAATCAATTATTCAAGCATTGGAACAAAGTGGACATGGGCATATTTTTGTGCTATATGGATATAGCATTGGAGAGTGAAGGTTACATATATTCGCGTACGTTGGGCACTGAGTCGGATGAGGGCAAGCGTGTCCTTGTCGCCACGTATACGCTTGACGACAAATAATTACGAAATAAAACAGAGTTTGACGTAGATACATTATGCTGAAAATCGATCAGATTTGGAAAAACATACTTTTGGAAGCGGAAGCAAAGACGACGACGCTTGCGTACGACTTGTATATCAACTCGCTTGCGCCCGTAGGAATATATCGCGACAGGCTTATTTTGCTTGCCGATACACGTGCTATAAAAAATATCGTCGACAACAAATACAAGGATGTTCTACGTCAGTGCACAAATGCGGTTTTCCCCTCTATAGTGGACATAGAGATCATCACAGAGGACGAGTTGGAAAATGTAGGCAATGTACAGAAGGAAGTAGATATTCCCGTATCTCCAAACTATGTGAACGACACCGATGATAAGGTCAGTTTTGTTTCGCAATACACATTTGAGAACTTCGTCGTCGGCAAATCCAATGAATATGCTCACGCTGTGGCGAGAGCGGTGGCGGACAATCCGGGAACCAAGTACAATCCCGTATTTATCTGGGGAGGCGTAGGTCTCGGTAAGACGCACCTTATGCATGCTATAGGCAACAGTTTGCAACGCAACTTTCCCGAGAAACGTATCATGTATGTAACTTGCGATCAGTTTGTCAACGAGTTCATAGAATCTATACATGATAGCGATCCCAACGCTGCCAAAAATTTCCGCGCCAAGTACCGTAAACTTGACGTACTGATGATGGACGACGTGCAATTTCTTGCCAACAAGGAAGGCACTCAGGAAGAAATGTTCCATACATTCAACGAGTTGTACATGGCGGATAAGCAGATCATACTATCCAGCGATCGTCCCCCGAAGGAGATCAAAATAGAAGAAAGGCTCAAAACGAGATTTGCAACCGGTGTGATCGCGGATATACAACCGCCCAATCTCGAGACGCGTATCGCAATATTGCAGAAAAAGTGCAGCAATAAAGGTTATACGTTGAATATACGTATACTTAACCTTATCGCCGAGAAAATCACCAATAACATTCGCGAAATGGAGGGTATGCTCAATCGTATCATCAGTTACAGCACACTCGTCGGCGGCGATCCGAACGATATGAATATAGTTCAGGACGCCTTGAGGGACTATGCCGACGCAAGCAGCGATATCATCACCATAGATCAGGTTGTCAAAGCGACATGCGACTATTTCCGCATCAGGCGAGAAGATATCATCGGCAAGAAGAAAAATAAAGAAATAGTGGTTCCGCGCCAGATCTGCATATACCTGATATGCGATATTTTGGGGCAGAGCGTACCGCTTGCGAGCATAGGCGAGTACTTCGGCGGCAGGGATCATACTACAGTCATGCACGCCCGAGATAAAATAAGCGAGGAGATCAAAGTAAATGACATCACCGCTTCGCAAGTTAAAGATATAAGAGATAAGATTTATAATAGATAGAAAATTCCGTCCGGGCGACGGAATTTTTACATGTGTACGGGAACATTCGTATAAAAATATAACGGTTGTCACGCAGATACTTGACATATACATATTTCGATTATAAAATAAATAAGACAAAACAATCGGAGTAAGCAGATGAGCAGATATATTCGTAAGAGTCTTACCGACGGAGAAGAGGTTATAATCAAAGCGAAAAAAAGTTGGTGGTACATCGTATGGCCGGCTATTTGTCTGGTGGGAGCGGTCGTGGCACTCATATTCGCCATACCGGCGATAGCTGCCCTTGCGGATACCGTAGTGACCAATGTCCCCATGATAGACAGGGTGTTGCCTGCCGTGTTCAAATATGTCCTTCCGGGTTTGCTCGGCTTGATACTGGGGCTGTGCACGCTCTTACCATTCTGCAAGCATTTGATCACTTTTTTGACGCTGCAGTTGGTGCTCACCAACAAGCGTCTTATCAGCAAGGTGGGACTATTCCGCATACGCGCGCTGGATATTCCTATAGACAGGTTAGACCATATCGAGGTGCGTAGTACTCTGTTTGGAGATTGGTTCCGCAATTACGACGTAGAGATCGCCAGTGTCAGCGGAGCCGACGGAGTCATTTCTCGCAAGCAAAAGACGGTCAGGACATTTTGCGGTATATCCAACGCCAAGAAAATGCGCGAAGCATTGCAGCAGGCGGTAGAGCAGCATGCCGATACGGGACGTAAACTGCAAGCGCAAGAAATAGCTCAGGCGATGAGTTTGCGCTGAAATATTTTTACAAAAAACCTTCCGATTTTCGGAAGGTTTATTTATTTGCATTGTTTATTCTTTGTTCTGCAGCGGCGAAATACTGTTCGTATGCTTTGGTAAGCATCTTGTTGTATTTCTGTTTTTCTTCTTCGTTTTTCGGCTTGCTGAAGGTGTACGGTCCGTTCACTTTCCAACTATTGAACATGCCTATATGCATAGCGTTGGCGGGGCAAAGGTGTGCGCAGCGCATGCACATGAGGCATTTGCCACCGAACTTGAATTTGCCTTTTTTGGTAATACGGATATTGTGAGTGGGGCAATCGTTGACGCACTTGCCGCAGTGTACACATTCCTTGCTTACACGGTACATTCTGCCGTTGAGTTGTCCTCCCCATTGTTCGCAACGCATAGCCCACGCTATGGCGTGTCCGCATCTTACGCGCTCGGGCAGGTGCTTTTGCCCGTCGATTATCTCGCGGACATCCAGCGGTATCAACGCTTGCGCCGTTTGCCACATTTTGAGTGCCATTTCGTCCGAATGGCGGAACATGATATTATATGGCATGCAGTAGTGGTACTCGTTGGTTACGTTGTAGCGACGGCGTTTGAGCATCGAGCGCAGTTTCAACGAAGATATGTTGTTGAGTTTGAGCGGTTCTCCGGAGGTGTTGAATATGAACGTGTGTTTGTTTTGAGCCATACGCGGCAACCGTTTGGCGAACTGCAGCACTATCGGTGGAGCGTTGAAGGCATATATGGGATAGCCTATGCCCAGCAGGTCGCAGTCTTGTATACTTTCAAGAAATTCGCACGAAAGCGTCTTGCTCAGCGTGATCCCGTCTATTGACAATAGTTTTACTTCGTGTCGCTCTTCGGCAAATATCTCGGCAAAACGGTGCGCCACCTTTTTTGTGTTGCCCGTACCGGAGAAGTAGCAAATAGTTATTTTCATTTTATCTTACCGTACTTGGCTTCGAACTTGTCGTTGAAATAATAAAAATTATCTTCGTCCTTGTCGTGGCTGTCGTACCAAATCTGTGCGTATATTTTATCTTTTTTGGCGAGACGATCGAAGTCCCAACAATAACTTGTATAACTCGGATTCCACCAGTGGCCGACCGCTACGGTGTAGCCTTTCATGAAGAAACGCTGACCATCGCTGTTTTCCCACTCCAGTCGGTCGTACAGCCCGCCTCGGGGGCTTATCAGCCTGCCACCGTGCATTGACGCTATCCGTCGCAACTCTCTGTATCCTATCTCACGTGACGGATCGTAACCTATATCCGCAAGCGGTGCGGACTCGCGATCCAACAGTGCGTTGTAGTCGATGGGATCTCCGTGTTCGTCTTTTCCCTCGAACAGCAACGGGAACTTGTCCCAATCCTTGCCCAAGGCGTCGTACTTGTCGATTCCGCCGAAATACGCCAGCATGCGCGCCGTATCATTGTGTGTACGCCAATACTTCGGGCTGTTTGGATTTTTGCATAGACGCTCTATGGCAAATTTTTTGATAAGTTTCTTGGGCACGATCTTTCCGGCTTTCAGTATGCCGTGACTCTTTTCGAACTGCCTCCAGAAGTCTTTGGTACTTTGACGTTGGTAATGGAACATATCGTCTAACACGTGACTGTCATGGAACCACACCCCGTGGAAGTTACGGATGGCGTTGAAGTCCGGATCGAAGAAGTTCTTCACGTTGCCGCCGATGATCTCGAAGCCGTCGTTGAGCACATCATAGCCTGTCACACAGTTCACCGCTCCGCCGCCTATATTGAATACTTTGTTCCAGAAGGTCTTATTCAGCTCGTTGCCGTTTTCCATTTCCGCCTTGATTATATTGGCTATCAACAGGCCGGAGTCTTCTGCGGTGACCCATTCCAGCGGCGCATTGAAACAGGTATGGAACATAAGTCCGTCGCTCATGTTGTCGCTGAGCATGTGGCTGTGCAGCATTGCCGTTTGGCGCAGTACCGTCTTGTAGCGGATATTGCTTTCCAACACGCGAAATTCTCCGCGCATCTTGGTCAGCGAGTAAATATCAAAGGGAGATATCAGCAAGGGGTCTCCCACTCTCGCCCACATATGCTTGCTGTTGCGGTTGCCATATAGCGCGACGGTGGATATATGTATAAGTTTGGGCTGCTCCCGCAGGTTTTCTATGGCTGTGCACAAACAATCCGCCCCCTTTTCATTGCACGCTACAGCATACGGGGGAAATTGATCGCTGTGCGGCGGAATGACGGATGCCATATTTACCACCAGGTCCACTCCGCTGACAAGTTGTTCACATACGTCGGGGTGATTGATGCTGCCGTACACCAAGTGTATACGTTTCATCTGCCCTTTGCATATTTTTTTTATTTCTTTGATGCGTTTTTCTTTGGGAAAGACCAAAAGTTTCAGCTCCACTCCCGGCAACTTTATAAGTTCGCGCAGTGCCTGGATCCCCATATTTCCCGTTACGCCTGTCAATGCGACTTTCATCCCGTTTGCTCCTATGTGATCGATCAAGCGATATAATTTCCATTCTAATGTACATATTATACAAAATTTTTCCCACAAAATCAACATAAATATAATACTATTCGACAATTCATGCCATCTTGTGCAAAAAAGTACCCGCAAAAGCGTCTGCGGGCACAGGTGAATGGATCGTTTATCAAAGATTTTTGAGGAAGTCCTCCAAGGTGGTGCCGCCCTTGGCAAGTACAAGGAGCTTGTCATTGTATTTGTCTACGGTCACTGCGAGACAAGCGATCATATATCCGAACAATTCCTTGGAGATAAGGCTTTCACGGTAACTTGACGTCAAGCGGAATATGACCCTGCCGTCCTCGTAGTTGTAGTCGAAGCTTCCGTCTACCAGCGTATAGTTTATCTGGTTGAGGGCGATGGCTCCCTCCAGTCGTTTATCTTCGCCGAACGTGAAGGGCAGCATGGAGAATATACGTACAAGTTCTCTTTCGCTGTCTATTCCCGCGACTATGCTTACGGGAATATCTTCACCCGTCATAGTGAATACCGCCACATAGTCCTCGGGGTGCTTTTCGTAATGAATATTTTGGTCGTCCAACATGGTGCAGAGTGTTTTGTACATCTCTTCTGCTTTAAGGATTTTATTTTCGTCGTTCATAGTGCTGCTCCTTATGCCATAAATTTCAAGATCTCTTCCGCGCTCATGTCCGTTTTCGCTACCACGAGGAATTTGTCATTGTAGTTATCTATCGTGTAACAAGAAGTGTAGAGCATGTATTCGAATACGTTTTTGCTGATGAGACTGTTCAGAAAACTCGTCGTTATTCTGAAGAGTATCCGCCCTTCTTTGTATCCGTAGTCGAAGCAACCGTCTACCAAGCCATAGTTGGCTGCGCTTACCGCTATAGCCAGAGCGTCCTTTCTCTCTGTCGGTATAGCATAAGGCATCTCGGACAGGAGCAACACGAGTTGACGGTCGGGATCTATGCTGATGCGTATCTGCATGGGTAAGTCTTCGCCTTGAGCACCGCAGTCGATGTAAAGTTTTTCTTCATCCTTGTCATAGTGCCAGTCTTTTTCGTCCAACATTGCGCAAAGCGTCTGAAATGCGATCTTTGCTTGTTTGGTTCCATTGTCTGCCATATTATTCTCCTTTTTGTTTATTAGAAACCTATCTTGGTTTTCTTGTAAGTGTCAAGCCCGAATTCTTTTTCGGAGCAGGCGCGATCGAAATCGTCCTTGGTCAGTTTGACTTCTTTCTTGTTGGCAAGTTGGCAACGCATCGCCGCTTTTGCCCAGGTACGCTCGTACAGGTTGCGTACATAGCGGGCATTGCTGAACTCTTTGGCTTTCGTCACCTCGTCCGGTATGGCGAGGAAGAATTCTTTTGCCGCGTCGAGCAGCGCGTCCTCGTATTTGAAATGCGACTTGACCAGCGATTCGAATATCAAATACAGTTGCTCACGCGAGAAATTGGGGAATTCGATAGTGTACGGCATTCTGCTCGCAAGCCCGTGATTGCCCTGCATCAGTTTTTCCATGTCGTCGGTATATCCCGCCATGATGACAACGAAGTCGTTGCGGTGGTTTTCCATCTCCGCGATGAGCGTATCCAGTGCCTCTCTGCCATAGTCGCGGTCATTACCGTCTCCGCGGTAGAGCGAATATGCCTCGTCTATGAATAGCACCGATCCGTAAGCGTCCCGACAGATGCTCGCAGTCTTGGGCGCGGTCTCGCCTATATATCTGCCGCAGAAGTCTCGTCCGGCATACTCGAAGAAGCCGCCTACGCGTAGCACGCCCTTTTCCTTGAGAATCTTGCCCACTATGCGTGCCACGGTGGTTTTGCCCGTGCCCGGATTGCCCACAAATCTCATGTGTATGCAGGGTCTGTCTGCGGGATCTCCTTGCATGGCGAGTTCTATCTGCGCCAGTACTTCGTTGAGCTTCTTCTTTATGTCCTCATTGCCGATGAGTCTATCCAGTTGTTCCATTCCGGACAACTCGTCGGGGTTGGTTTGACAAAGCGTTCGCGCGTCTTTGACGGTGATGGTGTTGCCGACCTTGTGTTGCTCGGCATTGGCAAGTATCTTGTTGTATACAAGTTCTCGTACGACCTTCTTTACCGTGCTTAGCCCGTAGAACTTGCCGTCGCTCTTCTCCTCGGATATCCTTTGATGGAAGTGCACCCATCCCTTGCTCGCCATCTCGAAACCGTATGCTTCCAGTTCTTTTTTGGCACAGGTCTGCAGCTCGTCACGACTGAGAGGCGGGAAGGTCACGGTTTTGACGCTGAGCAGGTCGTTCAGCGAAAATCCGAGATTGGCAAGTACTGCCTTGTCCAGAAATGCCACACGGAATACTACTATGTATTCTTCTGTGACCTTTTCCACTTCCCTCAGGAACATGCGGAAGTATTGCGAGTTGGTCTTGTTCAGCCACTCGTTTATGTCTATGCACAGCACACGCACGCGATTCTTGTCGCCGTCGTGCAGGATACGCATCACGTCTTCGAAAGGCTCCGGTCCTTCTTTGTAAGGTCCCAGTCTCTCTTCCAGTACCGGACGTGAGTGCATTTTGCGCAAACCCGTCGCCGCGAGCAACTGTGAGAAGAGATTCAGATATGTGCTCAGTCCGTACCCGTCTCCTATGGAGAAGAGGTAGCAACGGTTGTAGAATATCTCTTGTGCCTTTTGTTGCTGTATGTACGGAGCCACCTTTGCCGTCTCGGCTATGAATTGCTTGAACTCTGCCGCTCCGACAAGGTTGGATACCTTGTCAAGCACCTTGCGCACTTCGTCCGATGGCTCGCATCTGCTCTGCTCGACGAAGCGAGTCTGTCCGATCGACATGTCGGCAGTCTCGGTTATCGTATTTGCCTCGACCACGTCGGCAACTCGCACCGTCAGCAACTCTTCCATGTTGTCATTCGGATACAGTTGCGCGGCAAGTGAACGTATGTGCGTCTCTGCCTGCTCGGAAGTCATTCCCTCCGGCAGCATCAGGTCAAGCGTGGTGAAAGAGGACTCCTGCACCTCATAGTGCTCTGCCGTGAAGATATCTTTGAATTTCTCGATAGGCAAACGATCGTCCGAGCGATGCTCGAGGATCCACTTGCCGTCCAGTTCGATTACGATTTTTTTAGACATATTCCCTCGCGTATAGTTTATTTGGCGTCGTATCGCAAGTCGCACATAATTGCGACATGTCATACAACACAATTATTCTAAATTATACAATTATTCGCACCCTATTGTCAAGACGCAAATGATATAATTATAACTTTTTCGTTCACTTGCCGAGTTACATTTCCTTTTTCATCTACTATACCTTCGTTTTTTTTGCCTTTCGGCAGGATGGGCATAGCACAGGTCGGTCTGTAAGATAATGAATTAAAATTTGTTATTGTACAAGTCAACGGGAAAACAGAAAAATTTTTGTAAAAAGAAAGAGCCGAGAATTTAACATCTCGACTCCTAAAAACATTGAATATATTACAAAAATTTTTCGCCGTTGACTTGCACGAGAACTGGCTACGTCGTCGCCGCTTTCCTTTGTCAAAATCAACCGCAGATAAAATATATTGACGTTGTTGTTACAATATATACAAATCCGGACGCCACTTGAACCCTGTTTTGGTTCAGTTGACGTCCGGAATGGTCTGAGTGACTGGACTTGAACGGGCTCGGGACTTTCACAACACCCACAAAAAAGCCCAAAAAAACGCGTTAAAAATGTTGTTTTATAAAACTGACACTTATTTTGACACTTAAAAATTCATCGTTTCATACGCTCAGACAGTGGAACGGCAGCAGGCGTATCGCTCAGGTCAAAATTACGGTATACGGTGCATTTTTCTGTAGACTTAAACTCCTGCATGTTCGTGCCGGATAAAAATTGCCGGAGATCGTCATCATTCAGACTCAAGGACAACTTTATCTTGCCCTCTACGTTGTTCGTTCGCATGAATCTCTTTTGGTTGTACTGGCTATTGCTCTCTTTCATCATGTAGACAGACACATACCTCGCAACCTTTGCCTGATTAGTCTCATCCCCGGGCATGATCGCGCAACTGTTAATTCCATACGGATATGCATTCAGACAAAACAGAACGTCGCCCAGACTGCTTCGCTGCAGTTCGCCGTAATCATAATACGGCACCAGAAACAACTTGTAATTCGTCTTTGGCAAACAAGTAAAAGTTCCTTCTTTTGTAAATGTGCAGAAACCGGTCTTGCCCTTATTCTTGCCGCCCATACAAGTGCGTTGCGGCAGCTTACTTATATCGCCATAGTCAACTATAGGAAGATCGTGCGAAAAAGAAATAAGAGTATGGTAATGTCTCGCTCCATCAGCATGCGGTTCCGGAGCATTGAGTATACGGCAACCATTATCCAGGCGTTTGAGCTTGAGTTGCAGCTTACGCCACAGATCACGAATGACGAAATCATTATGGCGTGCCGGAACAATGTGAGGACTGAAAGTAAATGTAAAGAAGTAGTCCCACTTATTCGAACGAGCGTATCCCGTAAAGGTATCGAAAGCACGCTTGCCGGCACGGTATACACACTTATGCAATTTGCTCAATGTGGCACCTTCTTTTACAGGCACAAGAAAGTCCATATTCACCAGCTTAAAACAACGACGGTGATCGGATTTATCGTTAATTACTTGCTCGAGGACTTTGAACGGCTCATTGTATACCACCAACTCCACGCGCCCGTCACCGAAGTTATTCACCACAACATTCGCCTCGCGAAAATTGCGAAATGTCTCGTCTGCTAACTTCACGCAGTCGGAAAAACGCGGACAGAATCTATTGCAATATGTATTCAACTCAATAAAATCTTTGTTGTGCCGGTAGCGCAAAAAAGAGGAGTGCTCCTGTTCCTCAAACTCGCACTTAAAGCCTTCTTTACCGGTATTCAAAGCATAAAAACGACAAGGACGCATAAATCCACTCCTTTTCTTGCACTTGTGTGTCCAGTATCAAGGGACACACGGAATTTTGAAATTTTTTGTCAAGCCGCTTCGAGGATATCATCATCGGAAGAAGCGGTTGCGGCTTACGCCGCGGACGCTATTCTCACCGACACGACCGCGCGCCCGGCTACGCTCATGGCTGCGCGGTCGCTACGGTGAGATCTTTGGTTAAGTGTGACAGGTAGGGGGAGGCAGCACGCCTCCCCTGCGGGGGAGCCTATCCTCTGACGGCTGCCTC
>CANQGO010000003.1 GCA_947623225.1 uncultured Clostridia bacterium
GTACAGCAGAAAATGAAGAAAAATCAGAAAGCACCTGCTCGCCATAAGGCAGAGGACGACTACATTTTGACCGCAAAATTACGGTGCGGGAAATGCGGTGCGTTTATGGTCGGAGAAAGCGGAACGAGCAAGACGGGCGCGGTTCATCACTATTACAAGTGCGCCAACGCCAAAAGGCGCAAGGATTGCGACAAGAAACCCGTCAAGAAAGAGTGGATAGAAAATCTCGTCGTCAATTACACGATGAAGGTCGTAATGGACGACAATTTGGTTGACATCATATCGGATCGAATTTTGGATTTGCTTTCCCACGAAAGTAGCAAAATTCCTCAATTACAGGCAAGGTTGAAAGAAGTTGACGGCTATATCGAAAACCTGCTCAATGCGATACAGCAAGGGCTGTTCAATGCCTCGGCAAAAAAGCGGCTTGACGAATTGGAAGAAGCGCGAGCGGAAATCGAAACGGCGATATACAGCGAACAACTCCAAAAGCCCGAAATCACGAAAGACCACATTGTCTGCTTCATCGAGCGTTACCGCAAGATTAACGTCAATGACTTGGAAAACCGCAAGCGGCTGATCGACACCTTTGTAAACAGTATTTACCTGTTCGATGACAAGATTGTGTTCGCTTTCAATTACAAGGACGGCACAAGGGAGCTGACCTTAAAAGAATTGGAAGAAGAATTGAGTTCGGATTTGGATGGAGCAACTCCACCACGCGTGCGACTCGCTTGGTAGTCGTATAAGAAAGGAGTGCCCAAACGCACTCCTTTTTCTTATGCTCCGCCGAGACGAATCCCCTTACTTATCTCCACCACCATGTCCGATATTGAACGATTCAAAAACTTTAACAGTCGATTTTTTACAACAATAGTACTCACACATACCTTTTCGTATTGCTACGCACTACCTGTCCATTAAAACTGCTTGCAATTTATTGCTACAATGTTTATGGTATTTGCTTTTATTCACCTTGTTCCTTAGAGCTTGTATAGAACACAAAATCATCCATACTCAAATCATACGCCTCAATAAGATATTTGATAGATCGCACGATATCATTAAAACTCCTGTTAGTTTCAACAAATATACCAGTATATAATCAAGATATTACTTTTTCTCACTCCGCCATTTGGATTCAGCGTATTTGGGCGCAAAACAAATAACCAACTCGGAAAGGAGTATGACTGTATGCCTCGACTGAGTATGCAAAACTCCATTGCGTTACTTACACTACGGGATGCGCCGCGTTGGATGCGTTGGAGCGATCGATAAATTGATATAATTGTCGTTATTTGTTTGGCAAAAGTGTGCGAATGGTTGATTGTTTTTCTTAAAAATGCTAAACTGCTACAGGAGACTCTCAATATGCTGATAGCGATAAGCGTCATTTTTGTTGCAGTCGTTTTAGTTGCAATATTTGTTTTAACTATAGTACTTTACAAAAAATATCCTGTCCGAAACAAAGGCGATCAGGGTGAATTGGCGGTTGCAAAGATATTGGGAGAAAATATCGAGGGAGTGCAATACGTTATCAACGATCTGCTATTTGAATACGCTCCGGGTAAAACTTGTCAGATAGATCATATCCATATAAATCAAGCCGGTATATGGGTGATAGAGACGAAAAACTATGCCGGGCGGATATATGGTCAGGAAAACGATCAGAATTGGATGCAAGTTCTCGCAAACGGAAGGATCCAAAATCAATTCTATAACCCAATAAAGCAAAACAATGCTCACATATACCATCTATCGCAGTATCTCAAAGTAAAAAATATCTTTCACAACATAGTTGTTTTTCTTCCGAATGCAGACATATCCTATATAGACTCGGACAAAGTGTACTCGCTGTCTCAATTGGAGTCTATCAAGGACACCACTACTCATCCCATCTTGTCCGTATCTGATATGGACAAATACTACAACTTGCTGCTATCGTTGAAAAACAGCACCACCGTAAACAAACTCGAGCACATAGCAAACATAAACAATATGCAAGAACTTATCCGACAGGGAATATGCCCGAGATGCGGCGGCAAACTTGTGCCGAGGCACGGTAAAAACGGAGACTTCTACGGTTGTTCCAACTATCCCAAGTGTAAATTCACCAAGAAAATGTAATACGGTATCAAAAAAAGACGCCTTGTGCGTCTTTTTTTTCGTAATGCTATCTTTTTATATCATAGCTCATATTCATCAGGTCTCGTATGGTCTGAACGTCGTCGGTTATATTCGCATCGCCATGGATAGTATGCTTGATGGCACTGCTTGCCACTGCGAAGTTGACCATATCCATTGCTTTATAATTGTGCATCATGGCATAGATCAGACCGCTGGCGAACGCATCACCGCCGCCCACTCTATCCAGAATGGTGAAAGTGAACAATTTGCTTTCAAAGGTATGATCGTCGTACCACAAGAACGCCTTGAGACTATTTTCACTACCGCTGTGTGCATATCTCACATGCCGTGCTATGCACTTCAGATTGGGATAACGCTCGACGAACTTTCTGAATATTTCATCCTGCTGCTCGTACGAAGGCTGAAGAGGTACGCCGTCCTTCACATCTCCCTTGGAGTGGTCATGCTCGTCACGCCACAAGTGATAAGGCTCTATGCCCAAGAGAACGTCGACATATGGGAGGCACCCTGTGCAGTAATCCCGAGCCTGTTCCCAAGTCCACAATTTACTGCGGAAATTTCCATCAAAACTGACAGTCAAGCCTTTTTGCTTGGCAATGCGGATACTATCCATGACCAACTTGGCACAATTGGGCGACAGTGCCGGGGTGATACCGCTCAGGTGCAGCCACGTGAAGCCGTCCAGCAAACGTTCCAGATCCACTTTGGAATAGTCATATTCGCTGAAAGCACTATGCTTGCGGTCATAAGTCACTTTGCTTGCACGAATACCGTAGCCCGCCTCGAGATAGTAACTTCCCAAGCGGTGCGTAGGAGTCTCCTCCGGAGTGCTGAGTATCATCGGGCTGCAATGTACGTCATTGCTGCGTAGCATACGTATGGCACTTTTGCCAAGGCTATTGTTCGGGACCACGCTGAAAAAGGTGCTGTCTACGCCCAAGTTGGCAAGTGCCAGGGCTATGTTCGCTTCGCTACCGCCATAGCTCGCCTCGAAGTTGGACGCGGTACGTATCTTTTCATAGTTGGGCGGAGTGAGTCTAAGCATGATCTCGCCTATAGTTATGAATCTGTCCGTCTTGTCGCAACCTTGCGTGATGGGATTAAAGTGTTCCATTTCCATTCTCCTTGTTCTGCCCGAGTCTGCTTGGACCCGACATATTTTCGTAAAATATGAAAATGTGCATATATGCGCATATTTTGATCACACTTCGAAATACACTGTCCTGCCCGACGGTAAACGATAGAGTTTCTTGTCCCGCTCTACCCATATATCCGTATGAGTGGGATTGAATACCAGTTGGTCGGTTATGCCCCACTGCAACATGCCGAAAGCGTTCACGTAGTCGCATATCTCCCCGTTGGTAGCATACCACACGTCATCACGATGAGCGACCGTATCCAGCAGGTCGGTCATCACGTGCCAATTTTCATTGTCGTCGAATTCGTAACTGTGTCCCCAAACATAAAACAAATAACTTTCACGCGCCTTACGCTCGTCGAGAGGCGACGTATCGACAAAACGCCGAGCGATCTCGGACAGGCTACGATCCGTATGATGGCAAGTGGGATCCCATCTGAGGAAGTCCTGCGGAAGCGAGAAATTTCCAGTAGACACTGTCGTGCGAGCATAGTGAACGCCGAGTCCCCGCAAGATATTACATATACCGTCATCCGTCGCGCCATAGGCGTACGCCATACCGCACACGAGCCTATTATATTTACTTTCGAGGTATTCGCGATTGGCGACTATCTCCTGCACGACTTGCACCGAGGATACCTTGGTCAGATACAAGTGTCTGTGCCCGTGCAGTGCTATCTCCTGTCCGCATCGGGAGAATAGGGCGTAAGAGTCTTCTTCGCTCATTCTGTCGTGCAGACCTTTGTCCGGGAACATACCGCTATTCAGGTTAAACGTGCATTTTACGTCGTAATTATCCAATATCCCGATCAGTTTCTTGTCTGCCTCTACGCCGTCGTCGTAACTAAGCGTGAAGGCTTTTGCCTTACCTTCGGGAAATCTCAAAAACGTCTCGTGTTGCATATCCAGCATAGAAAACTCCTTATCTTTTTATTTTACAGCAACAATGAAAAAAAGGGTATAGACAAAACAGTTGTATTATGGTACAATATGGACGGAGGTACTATGAACGACGTCGTCTACGTAGGCAAACACTTACGCACATATCTCGTTGCCGAGCACTCCCATGACAATTGGGAATTCGTCTACTGCACCAGCGGTACGGGCGAATTTGTGATCGAGGACAACTCCGTGATCCATTACAGTTCCGGCGAAGTAGTGATATTGCCGCCGCATATCGCCCACACAAACACCAGCGCAAAAGGATTTACGAATATCCACGTGCGCATCGCAGATGCCACATTGCCGTTCAAGAGCCCCACGCGCATCATCGATGACAATGACAAACATGTCTTAGGCGCATTCGAGGACATTTTTTATTACTTCAACAACAATATAGAGAAGCGACAACTGCTGCTCTCGGCACTCAGTAACCTGATCGTCAACTATGTCATCGCGTTGCAAAACGACAAGCAGCTATCCAAGGCGGTAGAAGAAATAAAAAGCGATATCGTGCGCAACTTCCCGGACTGCACGTACGAATTGGACGAATATCTGAAGTCTTTGCCTTTCAGCTACGACTACCTGCGCAAATTATTCAAAAACGAGATGGGCGTGACTCCGCATGCATACCTGACGCATATACGCATGCAGACTGCGGAAAAGCTCCTGTCCTCTCTCGATCACGAGTACAATGTCACCAAAGTGGCAAGCATGTGCGGATATGACGAACCGCTGTATTTTTCCCGCGTATTCAAAAAGCACTTCGGCTGCTCGCCCATACATTACCTGAAAAAGCATACACCCCCCCCCGTTAGCAAATAGACTGCTACGGACACCCGAAATAATCCGACACATAGTCACGCATCTGCTCACAGATGCGTTTTTTATCTAAAAACCTCGTATAGCGTCCGGGCTACACGAGGTAAATTTTTATATGTATATATGCGCACTTGCGCAACCGCTCACAGTTGCTTTATCTCCGTATAGCACAGTACGAACGGGGCAACACCTTTGGCGTCATTGTTCACAACGGGTTCGGAAATGTAGTACGCATAGCTTCCGTCACGGCGACGATTGTTCTCCGGTCCGAGACCTGCCACCAGGCAGATACCGCCGAGATCCAGTTCGCCGTCATCACCGCTCAGGTAACGCTTACATATCCCGTCGAATACGCGCTTGCCCACTGCACTGTAAGACTTGTCTATAAACCCGAGACGCGCGCCCTTCAGCATAGCATAAGCCACCATACTGCTGCCGCTGGTCTCGAGATAGTTGCCATCTCTGCCTGCACAGTCTATTACCTGGTAAAACATATGCGCGTCTTTGTCTTCATACCCGGCTATACCGTCTATGGCGAGACGGAATATCTCTGCCACGCGCTCGCTGCTCGCGGCGTCGTCGCATATTTCCAGAAAGTCTGCCATCGCCACCAGATACCAGCCCATCGCCCTCAGCCAGAAGTTGGCGGATAATCCCGTCTGCTTGTCACACCAAAATGCCTTGTGAGAGCAGTCCCAACCGTGATAGAACAACTTTTTGCGCTCGTCATACATGTACTTGCGCACATTTTCCATCTGTTGCACCACGTCGGAGTAGTCGTGCGTACCGAAATTCTTTTGCCACAGAGCACTGAATCCCTGCGCCATATACAGACCGTCCAACCACACCTGATCCGGGTAGATGAGTTTATGCCAGAAGTTGCCTGTAGCGGTACGCGGTTGCTCGTCCAGTTGAGACTTGAGTAAATCTATTGCCAATTTGTACTTATACTTGCCCGTCACACGATACAACTCAAACAGTACCTTGCCTTCGTTGATATCGTCGAGATTGTATGCCGTCTTGTCATAGCCGCGTATCGTCCCGTCGTCGAATACGTAAAAGTCCACGAACCGCTCGGCAAACTCAAAATAACGCTGCTCACCCGTGATTTTGTGCAACGTGAGTAACGAAGTAAGCATACAGCCGTCTATATAATTCCAATGCGGCTGCTTGCCCTGCTTGATGCTTTCTATATTCCAGAAAGGACAGCCGGGCGTGGACTCACGCAAAATACGCCGGACATATTGTTCTATTTGCTCGTACATTGCTCCTCCTTGTAGTCGGCGACATTATGCTTGATGACGGCGTCGCCCTTGACCCCATTCAGCTCCACGTTGCGAATACGCAACTTGGCAACATTGTCGAAATACATTCCTGCGCGGCACAGTACTTTCGGATTGTTTTGCATGGCGGGCACTCCGCCATGAGTCGCGTTGACGGAATAGTTGAAACGGATATTTTCTATCACTATCTCATCGATAGGCTGCTCGGGCAAGCCGTCGCAGAAGCAAGCCGCCACGTGACAATTGTCACACACCATATCTTTGAAGTGGAAACGTCCCAGATGCGGAGTGCGATCATCCACCGGCAGTGCCTCTCGAGTGGTATTGTATTCGGAATACCTGTCCGGATCGCAACAATTGTACCACATATTGATGACTATCGGCGTCAATACGTGATTCATATATATGTTTTCAAATGTAATACCATCTATGACGGCGTATTTACCGCGTCCACGCCTCGTTTTGATGCGCAGTCCTCTGTCTGTACTGTCGAATATACAACGGTTTACGGTCAGATTCTGAACGCCACCGGCGTTTTCACTGCCCAGCGTGATTGCTCCGTGTCCATAGCGCATGTAGCAGTTCCTTATCGTGTGATGATTGGCAGGGGTCTTGTACTTCTGTCCAAGATACATTTTGCACGACTTGATGCCTACACAGTCGTCACCCACGCTGAAACGACAACCCACTATGTGTACATTGTCGCAACTTTCCGGGTCGATGGCGTCGGTGTTTGGGCTGTCCTTGGGTGCAAGAACACTTATTCCGTAGAAATTTATATTCTGACTGAAATAGGGATGAAATTGCCATGAGGCACTGTTTTTTCCCGTTATCCCGTGAAAATACACATTGGTACAGCGATTCAGGAACACCAGACGAGGTCTGCCGTAAGGCTGATTTTTGACGTCCACCCACCAGTCGGCGTTTTGCGCGTTGCCATCGATACTGCCTTGCCCCACTACATATACGTCGTGCAAGTGCTCACCGAAAATAAGCGATTGGTGCATGATGGTAGGCTCGCCTTCCCACGCGCCCACCTGATGCATCTCTCCCGTTTCCACGTCCCGTATCTCGCCCGGGATAAGCGGATAACTATCTCGCTCGGTACGCCCCACCAACGTAGCATCGGCAGAAAGTTCTATGGTGATCTCGCTCTTCAGGCAGATAGGAGAAATGAGGTATGTACCTTTACGGAAAAGCAGTCTGCCCTTCTTGGGCAGGCAGTGGATGGCATTTTGTATGGCATGAGTATCGTCCGTCACACCGTCACCCTTGGCACCGAAATCCGCCACGTCGAAGCAACACGTCTCGGAAGGCGTCTCAAATTGCAACTTGATGGCGGTGTCGCTTATCTCCAATATGTACTGCGTGGCAGGTTTCAGATTGAACAGGCTGAATACATTGGTGTTAGCCACGAACTGCTTGACGCCATTGAGTATAACCTCGTAGTTGCGCTCCGTGTAATACGGACGGGTATTTTGCCACTCGAAACATGCCGTAGTGGAACTGATGAATACAAGTTTTATCATAATATCTTCACCGGATCATTATTTTTTCTTCTTATGTTTCTTGCCGGAGCCACCGGACGTGACTTGATGCACAACGGTGATCTGTCGTGGAGCAGGCTGCTCTTCCTGCTCCGCAGGTGCCTGTTCTTGCGGCGTCTCCGATTGCGTCTGCGCCGTTTTGGCGGATTTGACCTTGCGCACGGCGTCCACGATACCATCCTTGATACCTATGAACACCATATCGTATACCAGGTAAAACAATCCGAAAAGAAACGGCTCTACACCAAGAAAATTTCCGAAGTTATACTCGTCCAATTGACCACCGGTAAGCCCCAGATTGATGACCTGATACGTGAGCACCACCAATGCCAACACTGCAAAAGCGTACAGGATATTGACGAACAGCGTCCAGAACTTTTTCTGCGGGATCATCATCCACTTGTCATTGCCGTGCGGTTCGTCCTCGATGAAACGAAATACGTTGTTCACCAACAAGTCCGTTACAACGCCCATAGCCAATCCGACTACGAGGATCTGATCCCATACGTTCTGCAACACAATGGACAGACCCCATAGGAAGAAAAAGCATACGGCACCGTTGAACCAGAATTTGATAAACAACGCGCGTATCCACATGGGGATCTTGGACAGTTTGCTCGACTTGTACTGCTTGAGTTCCGCTTCGCCCACTTCAGGCACGGTCTCTTCGTCGGCATTGACAAGACGATCCACCGCGTCGCGGTGCATCTCGTAGTAATTGTCGAGGTCCTTTTCCGTGATGAACTTTTGCTTATTTTTCTTGGACATGTATGTATTATATCACTAAGTGTACCGCTTTTGCAAGTGGACACAAAAACAACAGACGTTCGCTGCGTCTGTTGATTTTGTAGGAGAAAAACGAACAGAAAATATTATCAATCTTCTGCAAGTTCGACATTTTCGTCGGCTTCGGTATACTCCACCTCGATGCTGGTCTTGATCTTCTTGAACAGCTTGCCGTACAGGGGTATCGTTGCGGTGAGCAACCCTGTTATTCCCACCAAGATGATATGCGCTATGAGCATGGATTTTGCTTGCAACACATAGTCGCGCGAGCCGTCTTCCGGTAATACGATAGGACTCTCCGCACGTGTAAGTGCTTGCTGAATACGCAAGAAATACACGATATCCGCCGCTATCACTATTGCCAACATGACGCCGAACAATATGACGAACAGGAGTTTCGGCTTCTGACGCTTGGGGAAGGAGTTGAAGAAGCATACGAAGGACAATGTGGAGAACAACATGGTCGCGAACTCGCACAATCCCATGCCGGCTCCGCTTATGTACGCTGTGGTATTGGATATTTTCGTCAAGTTGAAGGAATACACTATAAAACTCACTGCCAACATCACCAGCGCGATATTGTGCGGGCGACGCTTGAGCGAGACCATAGTCTTACGGAAGAATTCCTTGATCCTTGCGCCAAGTGCAACGAAGAATTCTTTGGCGGATTTCTTTTTCTTTTCGACGGGAGCAGTCTCTTCCTGCACTACTTCCGTTGCGGTTGTTTCGAGATTATCCATAATAGTTCTCCTTACCTGATGGCGTTTTCCGTATCTTTGTCAAAGAAGTGAACGGTGCTGAAACTCACATTGACCTGATCGCCGTACTTATAGTGGCACCAATCACGGATCTTGGCGACTACGGGTTTTGCACCTATATGTCCGTGGACGAGAGTGTTCTGACCAAGATTTTCGTTGTTGGTGACATTGAGAATGACCTCGCCGCCTTCTACGATATGCTCGGGACGAACGCCGAGTACGATCTTTTTGCCGTTGTAGCCGGTGAGCAACTTCTGCTGCTCGGTATCCAACGGATACACAAAGCCGTCTCCGACAAGGCGGTCCCTTTCGACGTCCACGTCGAAGAGATTCATCGGCGGCAAGCCTATGAAACTTGCCACGAACAGATTCGCAGGCGTATCGTACAGTTCCAACGGAGTACCGATCTGCTGCACATGCCCCATGGACATACACACGATACGGTCGGCAAGCGTCAACGCTTCCGTCTGGTCGTGCGTGACATACAGCATGGTCGCGCCGAGACGCTTATGTAGTAGCAGGATTTCACGGCGCATCGCTCCGCGCAACTTGGCGTCCAGGTTGGACAACGGCTCATCGAACAGGAACACTTTGGGGTTACGCACGATCGCGCGTCCCATGGCCACACGCTGACGCTGTCCGCCGGATAGTTGCTTGGGCTTTTTGTTCAATTGCTCGGTCAGTCCGAGTATTTCCGCCGCCGCCATCACCTTCTGGTGAATGACGTTTTTGTTCTCCTTGCGCAGTACAAGACTGAAAGCCATATTTTCATATATGGTCATATGTCCATATAGCGCGTAGTTCTGGAACACCATGGCGATATCTCTATCCTTGGGAGGCATACGCGTCACGTCTTTGCCGTCTATGATCAGCGTGCCGTTGGAGATATCTTCCAATCCTGCCACCATACGCAATGTCGTGGACTTACCGCAACCGGACGGACCCACCAATACGATAAACTCGCCATCCTTTACGTCAAGGTTGAAGTCATATACAGCCTGAACCTTGTTGTCATATATTTTATCAAGATGTTGTAAACTTAGTTCTGCCATAACTTCTCCTTATGCGGGTTTTTCATCCAGAGTCTTTTTGTAGTTGGCGAGTCTGACACTGCGGATCACGCCGATAATGCCCGCCGCCAACAACAGTGCAGCCGCACCCGCCAGATAAATCACCACACGTGTAAACTGTCCGTTAGACATGACCGGGTCGGAGCCTCCGCCTATCATCGTTCTATGCGCTTCCAGCGGAAGGAAGAATATACGCACGAATTCCAATACGCCTATCACTATCAACGCGATAGAGTAAGACTTGTTGTAATTCTTGACGCCCTCAGAGCAAAGGAATACGGCGAGCATGAATATCAAATTCAACAATACCGATATGCCTATGTCTACATTGTAGTAGAATCTGGAACCGGTAGGATCGGATTTGTATATGCTGACGAAGTAGAACACGTTCAGCAATATCGCGAGTATCGCCAGCGTACTGGACAGCTTGTTGGTGACGAAACGCATACGATCCTGCTTGATCTTGCGTTCTTCTTCCTTGTCCATCAGCGGACGTCTGACTTCCATCACGTCTTCCTGCGACGCTTTCTCCACGGTTTCCTGAACAGTATCCTTGGTCACGATATTTTTTTCCGTTGCTTCTTCGGTCACTTCCTGTTCATATTGAGTACGTTCGAATGTATTAGCCATTTATTGCCACCTCCTGTACAGGTGCTTGTGTCAACAATTTATTTTCACGCTTCTGAAGCAGTAATTTCCAAACTAAATTGAGTGCTATGGCTAATGCCGCGACGATCATAAGCGCGCCCAGCACATATCCCAAATCAAATGATATGATAGCACCTTTGTAATTGTAATCCATCGCCCATTGCTCGCAAAAAGCCTTGATCGCTTCGTGATCCATCGCAAGAAATTTGTGATGATACTCCACGAGTTTGATGAGCATCCATATCGCTGCCGCGAAATTGTATCCGGCAAATATGCCCGTTGCAACATAATTACCTATGTAATACTTTCTGCGCTTGTGCGTATTGAATACGAACAATATCACTGCTGCCGCGATATCGGCAATGGCAACGCCCATAAGTTTATCCACGAAACCCACAGTGCGATTTTCCACCGTCACTTCTTCCTCGTTGCCGTTGGCATCCGTAACGAGTTTGGTCTCGGGCATGACCAGCGTTTCCAATTCCCAAAACAGTTCACAACCTGTGCCTTCCAATTCCGGATCACGCAAAGTCATTGTTCCCGAGTTCTTATTGACGCGCCAGGTGTAGTTGAGCATATTGTATATGCTCGTGACGAAGCCCAAACTGTATACAAACAGCACCGCCGCCAGTATCAAGCACACAAAGCATAGAATTTTTTGAAATTTCATTTGCGACTTAAACATCGTTTTCAGTCCTCCGTTCTGCCGTCCGGCAGAATAGTCGATTAAAGTTGTTGCTTCGCGGAGGGTGTTCCTCCGCGAAGAACAATATTTACAGTTTAGTGCACTGCTGCAATTATTTTGTTATTTGCTGAGAGTGTTGTAGTAGTTGAGCAATCTGGTCCAAGCGTCGTTCTTGATCTTCAGATATTGAGTGCCGTTGCCCCATGCTCCCGCTACAGATGCCGCCGCTTTGGCAGGTGAGTCTATACCGGAGTCAAGAGCCGTGCCTACCCAACCATTTTCCATTATCTGCAAGAAGATATTGGTGTTGCCCTTGCTCGAACCGAAGTGGTTGTTGTCGAGGTTGGTATATCCCTTGATAGCGTCATTCTCACCTTGATCGTGAGGCAATGTCGTAGGAACGGAAGTGTACCACATATTCTCTGTATTGACAGACAGAAGCGGGTGCTTCACGGTGCCAAGTGCTATAGCCGCAGACACTTTTGCTCCGCCGTTCTTGCCCTGCTCTACCGTGCACTGATACTCGAACGCCTGACTCTTGGGGAAGCCGTTCAGCGTGGAACCGAGATATTTACGTGCGAAGTTGGTATAGTTGCCGCCTTCTCTTTCATTGAGGTCTTTGGTCAGACCGTCGGAGACTACCGGCCATTCCTGTCCGTTGAAGTTGAATGTCTCGTACTTGTTGGGTATATCGGACATGATATTTACAACGGCATCTGCATTCTTGACCTTGATGAAGGAGTCGGGACCATAGGACATAGTGATTTGTCCCTGTACGGAGAACGCATAGTCGATGATGGAAAGAGCCGCATTGAGTTTGTTGGTATCAGTGCCGATACCTGCCTTGGAAAGTGCCCAACCTTCTGTCTTAACGGAACGCCAGGACTCGGTGAATCTCATGTATACGCCGTTCTGGGTGCCGTCTTGCCACTTGGCTACGGGTACCATCATGACGGTATATTCTTCACCGTGTTCGGTATCCAACTTGTTGTTCAGCAATGTCTGAGTCTGGTTGTAGTCGTAAGACAACATACCTGCGTCTTTTTCAAGACGGTTTTCGCTCTTCACTTCGCCGCCGGAAGGTATAGAAGCGTCCACAAGGTTTTCCAGCACAAGCGCGTGCATTCTTTCCATAGCCTCATAGGCTTCTGCATCCTGACGGGCATCGTGCAATTTGCCGTCCGTACCGAAGTACAGATAGTCGGAACGGGACTCAAGTCCGCGTACGCCGAAGAGGTGTCCTGCAAGACGGAACATATCCACACGGCGTTGGACATTGGTAGCTTCACGCGGGAACAGACCGGTCATCGGATTGCCGTCATTGTCGTGAAGAGAAGCAACTCCGCAACGCAGAAGTGCTACAAGTTCGTCGGCGTCATAACAAGCGTTGTAGCCCAGGAACAGGTCGGAACGCGTCTCGCCATAGAGACCGCCATACGTCTTGTCGATATACTCACGGAACATAGCAACGGCCTTGTTGCCGGTAAGACCGGTTTCGGCATTCATCTTATCGATAATATTGCCGTACTTGGTGTAGTCTTTGGTGATAGTCTCTGTTGCGGAACCGTCTTTGTTCAAAGATTCAACCGCGACGGTGCCGGTCGTGGGCATATAAGGTTCATAATGAACAGCAGCCAAAGCACGGTTGTCGCCCTTATACTCCGTATTGCCGTCCAACAACGTTCTCACGAAGTCGGCACGGATAAGAGGATAACGCTCGATATCGTCAACGCCGTCGAAGTAGGGGCTGAAGTAGATAGCACCGCTGTCTACGTCACCGGTGATGGACAGACGCACGATGGGGTTATCTTGCAGATATTGACGGAAGTTGGGCATCTTGTTGAGATACTGAGCGAGGTCTATAAGATCTCCCGCAGCACCTGCTGCCTGCAGGTCCGTAGCGGTACCGGCAACGATATCAACCTGATTCATCTGATCTTTCCACTTGGGGAATTCTTTCGACGCGCTTTCGCCCGTATACTTATCATCGAACTTGATCTTCATGCTCTCGGAGATGAATTTCCAGGTGGGTTTCAGATCTCCCGCGTGATAAGTTACGCCATCGGACAACTTGACGCCGTCTTTTGCAACGCCTGCGCTGAAAGAAATACCCGTGTCGGCACTGTTGTAGCCGGCTGCGATACGCAATGTTGTGTTATCAGCATAGGGCAGCAACGCGCTCAAATCCTGAGTGTAGCCGCAGACCGTGCAACGTCCGTCTTGGAACGTATGCTTGGCTCTGTTTCCGATTTGGTCGGTGTGCTTGCAGGTAGCTTTCTGCCAATGGTATTCGTTATCCGCATACCATTCGCCGCCGAACTCATGCTTGTGGCAAGCGACAGCTACAAGAGCCGTGCACACCAGCACAAGAGCGAGAACTACCGACAAAATAATTTTGCTCTTTTTCATGTTTTTCCTCCTAAAATAGATTTTTTTGTTTCTTTTACCGCTTACGCGGTTATTTCCTTGATGATCATTCCTTTACTCCACCCATATTTACACCCTTGGCAAAATATTTCTGAATGAAGGGGTATATAATGAGGATGGGTATAACTGCGCAGATGATGAGCGCGTATATAGCCGAGTTGGGAGAGTAGGTATGCTCGGGGATATTGTACCAACCGGTTATATAGTCGCCGTTGGTGTAATTCTCCAACGTTGTACGGATGAATACCTGTAAAGGCCATTCGTTGACGTTTTGCGTCATCTGTCTTGCCCAGAAGTAACCGTTCCAACGCGATATCGCGAAGAACAATGTGACTGTCGCTATCGTGGATCGTGCCATGGGGATATACACTTTGGAAAGCACTTGCATCTCCGTCGCGCCGTCCACGATCGCCGCCTCTTCTATCTCGGACGGTACGCCCTCGAAAGCGTTGCGCAGAAGGATGATATTCATTGCCGCCATACCCATGGCGATGACTATCAACCACTTGTCGTCCATGATACCGACGGCGTTGAACACGTCGCGCGTGGCGAGGTAGTTCAGGTATTGCGGCACTATGCCTGCGCTGAACCACATGGTGAATACCAAGAAGAAGTTAAAACCCTTACGGAACAGTAGACGTTTCTTGGACAGAGCATAACCGCCCAGAATGGACACGCCCACCGCCCAGATGGTACCATACACCGTCAGGAACAATGTATTTGCGTAACTGTTCCAGAAAGCGTTGTCAGTGAACATTGCCTTGAATGCGTCAAACTGGATCTGCTTGGGCAAGAGAATGACTTGGTTGCTATCCACCGCTTCCGAACTGCTTATGGAACTGCTGAGCGTGAACACGAACGGATACAGGCAAAGCAATGCGAATATGCCGAGGAACAGGTATGATAGGATCTTGAAGATCAGTTCTGATGCTGCTAATTTTCGTTTCATATCTTACCTCCTCAGTACAGCGATACGTCGCTTGCCTTGCGGGCAATCGCATTGGCACCTATCACGAGTACCATACCTATAAGGTTGTTGATCATCTCTGCCGCCGAAGCCATACCCTGCTGAGAATCGCCATTCAAGCCCAATCTGTACGAGAATGTTGACACCACATCTGCCGTTTGGTAAGTGAGCGGATCATACAGTAGCAATACTTTTTCGTATCCTACGGACAACAACGAACCGATACGGGTGATAAGCATGATAACTACCGTAGAGAGTATACTGGGCAGCACCACGTACCGCATTTGCGCCATCTTGCCGGCACCGTCTATCTGTGCCGCCTCGTAACTTGTGGGCGAGATGGCTATCACCGCCGCGAAGTACACTATACTGTCATAGCCTGCACCTTCCCAAATACCGCTGACTTGGTAAATGGTACGGAACAAGTTGGGGTTGCTCAGCAGACCCGCCTCAGCCATCTCGGGAGAGATGATATGCAATGCCTGCAGTGCCTGAGACACAACGCCCATGCCGGAAACGATACTGCTTCCTTTCACCAACATGGCGACCAATGTGGTCATCACGACTGTAGACATGAACTTAGGCAAATAGGTGAGCACTTGGAAAGTACTGCGCATTATATTGGACTTGATCTCATTAAAGAACAATGCCAATATAATAGGCATGGGAAAGCCGAAGCACAGTCCGTAGAAACTCAAAAGGAAAGTATTGCGGAAGGCACGCCAGAAGTCGTAAGTCAAGTCTTTGGTGCCGAAGAGCAATGTCTTGAAGTTCGCGAATCCGATATGCAATTGGTCGGCGACGTCCACGCCTACTTCGGTCGCTTTGAAACTGCCGAGTAATTCGTACATTGGCAAATAACGCCAAAACAAAAATACCAACAGCATAGGCACAAGCATCAGGTACAGCCGCCAGTCTTTCAAGATCGACTTGGCGGTGTTGAGCCAATGATGCTTCTCCACATCGTCGCGTACTATTTGCTCGGGATCCATAGAATAAGTGTTCGTTTGCTCATCGTAAATGAGTTCTGATACTTTTTCTGCCATTGGATTTCCTCCAAAAAATTTTGCTGAGATTTGTTCTATTCTTCGTCAATATCCGATTGACGGATCTGCTTATCGCGTTCTTTCTGAGTACGTATGAGATAGTGTTTCTGATCCTCGAACAAGCCGTTTTGCTTGCGGCATATCAGCACCACCAACAGGGCGAATGCGGCAGGCAGAGCGTCGTACAAGATGCCGTTCAGGCTGGCTTGCATAGTCACGTCCGGCATGGGCAAACCCACCAGAAACCGCCCCAAGGATATACATAGGTAGGCAACTATCACATACAGTACCGTCCACCAAGCGGAATCGCGTATACGCTGCTTGCCTATGATCTTGTGCAATACCAACAGCAACACGCAAAATGCGTTTCCGACGATCATGACTACGTACATTTGCCAAACGGCACCGAGTACTATGCAGTATGCCAAGGCGCAAGTCGTAGAGGGGACCAGCATCCACGCGCCCCAGCGCATGGCAACCAGTGAAACGAACACATATACGAAGCTGATGCTGTACGCTTGATCCGGAAACCACTTGGTCGCCGCCAATGTCACCAACGATTCGAATACCGTGGCGATCACGGTGAAGATCGTGATATCCGCCGTTCTATATTGCCCAAAGCTCAAAGACTTCTGCGCCAAAAAGCACACTACCCCACTTTCATTTATTGTACGAAATAATTTTACATAATGTTTTCTCAAATTTCCATACCAAATATGGACATAAAAAAGGACTTTTTGAGCGATTTTATATCCATTTTGTGCATATATCGGGCATGTATCCCGTCTGCAACATACTTCCGAAACATTTAATTGGATAAATGCTAATTATGTATTATATAAATAGATATAGTTATTTTTGCGCCGCAAGCCATGCACATTGACATAACGGCAGTATTGAGATACAATAATATTATGAATACTTTCGACTATGTAAGGACGATCATCGTAACAGAGCAGGAGGACTTGGGCACGATTTGCAAAAACGTGCTCCCGTACACGCGGATCCTGCTGAAAAAAGGCGTATACCGTCATAAGATACGCATAGAGACTCCATTCCTCCTGATAGAGGGCGAAGATCCTGCCGATACGGTGATAGAATGGGACGACTACGCAAAGAAACAAGACGAAAATGGCGTGGAACTGAACACTTTCCGTACCTATACGGTGGCTGTATGCGCAGATCACGTCACGCTACGCGATCTGACGGTTCGAAACAGTGCCCGCAACTCTCCTGTCAAGGGACAAGAAGTAGCGTTGACGGTATACGGAGATGAATTCCGCGCGGAAAACTGTATATTGGTAAGCGAGCAAGATACGCTGTTTTGCGGACCGTTACCCAAGGACCTGATAGCCAGATATGACGGATTTTTGCAAGATCCGCTGCGCAGAGACATACATTCTCGGCAGATATATCTGAACTGTACGATATACGGCACGGTAGATTACATATTCGGCTGCGGAGACTGCCTCTTTGAGCAATGCAGACTTGTATCGTCGGACGATGGCAGGACAGGGTTCGTCGCAGCACCTGCGCATGCACCGGATCGGGATATAGGTTTTGTATTCCATCGCTGCACATTCGACGGAGAAGGTAAGAACTCTCGCGTATTTCTCGCCAGACCGTGGAGAGACTACGGCAAAGCATCGTTCATAGATTGCCTGTACGGACCGCACATAGACAAACACGGATTTGACAAGTGGAATGACACCGAACGAGACAAGACGGCGCGCTTTGCGGAAAACGTGCACTATGACGGCAGAGTAAGTTGGAGCAAAATATTGCCCGACGACGAAGGAAAGCGGCTGCTCTCATACTTCGATTGAAATTCCATAAAAACAACACAAAAAAAGACTCCCACCAACGTGCACAAAACACGATACGGAAGTCTTTTTTATTTGTACTATTTGGAGAAATATGCAGCGGCGTTATTGTAGCAGATATCGCCTACGATCTTGCCTACAGTCTCGATATCGCACGGATACTCTCCGTTTTCTATCAACGTACCGAGCATATTGCACAGCACGCGACGGAAATACTCATGCCGTGTATAAGAGAGAAAACTGCGGCTATCGGTGAGCATGCCGACGAATTTGCTTACCAGTCCCATCTGAGACAGTGCCGTCAATTGACGTTCTATGCCGTCTTTCTGATCATTGAACCACCAAGCGGACCCGTATTGCAGTTTGCCGACGATACCCGATTGCTGGAAGCAATTGATCATGGCCGCAAGCACTTCGTTGTCGCGCGGATTAAGGCAATAAAGTATGGTTTTGGGCAACTCGTCCGTACTATCCAACGCATCCAGTATATGGCTTAGTTTGGAAGCAAACGGTTGATCCTCTACTGCGTCGAATCCCGTATCCGCGCCCAAAGTACGCATATAGCGAGAAGAATTGTTGCGCAAGGCACCGATATGGTATTGCTGTACCCACTTGTGTGCCGAATACATTCTGCCGAGACGCACCAGCAAGTAACCGCGATACTTTTCTTCCTGCTCGCGAGTGATGGTTTCTCCGTGCAAAGCAGTGCGAAATATGTCATCCACCTCTTCTTCCGTTGCGGGCATATACATGACTATATCAAGTGCGTGATCGGAGCAAACGCAGCCGACGCTGTCGAAATAATCCACTCTATCGGCAAGTGCGCGCGTAAGCGACGCTATACCGTCGATGGGGTAACCTACAACCCGACTCAATCCGGCAATATACGATGCAAAAGTACTCTGCGTGATATTCAATGCTTTATCCGGACGAAAAGCGGGTGCTACATGGACAGGGAAAGAAGGGTCCTGCGCCAGCAGTTTATGAAAATGCAGATCGTCCGTGGGGTCATCTGTGGTAAACAATGTTTTTACATTTGAGCCAAGTATGAGCCGACGCGCCGAAAGCGTCTTGAGTTTTTCATTGGCCTCATCGTATATCTTGCGCGCCGTAGCGGGGGACAAAATGTCGTAAATGCCGAAAAAGCGTTGCAACTCGAGATGCGTCCAATGATAAATCGGGTTGCCTATGGCATATGGCATCACTTCGGCATATTTCAGAAATTTTTCCCAATCGTCAGCATCGCCCGTGATATATTTTTCATCTACTCCCATCTCGCGCATCAGACGCCACTTGTAATGGTCTCCGCCCAGCCATGCTTCGGTAATGCTGCGAAAGTGCTTATCTTCATATATCTCGGCAATAGGCAAATGGCAGTGAAAATCGAATATAGGCATATTCTCGGCATAGTCGTGAAATAGCTTTTGCGCGGTCTTTGTTTCCAAAAGAAAATCTTTGTCCATAAATTTTTTCATATCAGTATCTCCGAAATAAAATTTTTACAGTGTCACTCCCGTTTTGAACAAGGCTATATCCCTGCTGTCCTGTTGTTCATTGACGGTCGGCTTGCCGTTCGCCACGTCCACCACCATACCAAACAACTCGTCCAGAGCACGCTCGAAATTGCCGTCTGTCAGTACTCTGCCAGCGTCGTAATCGATCCAGTTGTGTTTGCGTTGTGCCAGGTCGCTGTTGGTAGATATCTTGACAGTGGGGACGAAACCTCCGAATGGCGTTCCGCGTCCCGTCGTGAATAGGACCATGTGGCAGCCTGCACAGCCGAGGTTTGTGACGGCGACCATGTCGTTGCCGGGGCCGTTGAGCAGATTCAAGCCGTTTCGAACTATGCGATCGCCGTCGAACAAGACGTCGCACACGGGACTGTTGCCCGACTTTTGCACACAACCGAGAGACTTGTCCTCCAAAGTAGTGATCCCTCCGGCACGATTGCCCGGAGATGGATTCTCGTAGCAAGGTTGGTCATGGTCGGCGTAATATTGTTTGAAATTGTTGATAAGTCGAACTATTTTGTCAAATGTATCCTTATCCCGAGCACGGTCCATTAGCAATTGCTCTGCACCGAACATCTCCGGGACCTCCGTCAGCACCGTTGTGGCACCCATCTGCACCAGTCTGTCCGAAACCAGTCCTACCAGCGGATTGGCAGTCAATCCGCTCAGCCCGTCGGATCCGCCGCATTTGAGACCCACTCTCAGACAGCTTATATCCCGTGTTTCTCTCCTCTCGGTGCGTGCTTTACAATACAATTCATGCAAAATATCCACACCTGCGGCCACCTCGTCTTCTACATCCTGCGCCACAAGAAAACGCACACGCTCCCGATCGTAATCGCCCAGTGTAGCAATGAAATCGCTCATTTTGTTGTTTTCGCAACCCAAACCAAGCACCAATACGCCGCCGGCATTGGGATGCTTAACCATCTGCTGCAACAGTCTGCGCGTGCGAATATGATCTTCACCTATCTGCGAGCACCCGTACGGATGAGTAAACGCATACACACCGTCCACGCCGTCCGTCGACGGGCAGGACTGCAAGAATCTGCGCACTATCGCTCTCGCCTGGGAGTTGACGCAGCCCACCAGCGGTATCACCCACAATTCATTGCGTATGCCGACGTCACCACCGTAGCGCGGATAGACCCGGATCTTGACGGGTTTCGCGGTATGCTCTTCCCTTCTCACGGGATCGTAGCAGTAGGTAAGTTGCTCGCCCAGTCCGGTGGCGACATTATGCTCATGCACATGACTGCCCGCAAGGATCCTCTGCGTGGCGATTCCTATAGGATTGCCGTATTTGATAACGTTCTGTCCTTGTTCTATATCACACAAGGCGAATTTGTGTCCCTGCGCTATATCTTCGATAAGCGTTGTCCCGCAATACGTTTCGCCCTTAGTCAGCGGCGCAAGTGCCACTGCCACGTTGTCGGCAGGATTTATTTTGATAAATTTGTTCATACCCTACAATGCTCTATTCGTTGAGAAATTTCTGCAAGGCTCCGCGCATACCCAACGTCTGTATGTCCTGAAGATATCCGGAGACAAGTTGCACATTGCCGCGTGTGGCGAATCCGCCGTTGATATAGCCGAGCGCATCGCGTGCGATCGCCGTCAAATCCGTCTGCGTCCATAGTTCGTGCCAGAATTCGAGATGCCGTGTCTCGTCCTGCAATGCAATAGGCTGAGTACCGCGTTTGCCGCGCATAAAATACGTCAACGCCGCAAAAGCGAACATGATATGGCGCGGGGCTTTACCGTACATACGCAAAAAATCATTGTATGACGGTAGCAATCTCGCAACAAACTTACTCGTACTATTGAGTGCTATGGACATCAACTCGTGCCGAACAAAGGGATTCTCAAACCGTTCCAATACACTATTGGCAAACGAGGTCATCTCGTCCTGGGGTAAAGCCACGGTAGGCTTGATCTCATCGAATATGAGTTCTTCGGCAAACTTTCTCGTGTCTGCGTCGTTCATCGCTTCGCCCACGGTATCCAAGCCACACAAATACGCCACCGGCACCAAAGCCGTATGCGTACCGTTGAGTATCTTGACCTTGCGCTGCTTGTATGGCGTGATATCCGGCGCAAATATGACATTGAGTCCGCACTTGTCCGCAGGCAGACACTGTTGAACAAAGGGCTCTTGCTTCAGTACCCACAAATGGAAAACTTCCGCCTTGACCAGATTGTCGTCGCGGTATCCCGTCTGTGCCCATATTTTTTCCGCCGTATCGCGCGGATATCCCGGTACTATCCTATCCACCAGCGTATCGGTGAAGTGGTTGGCAGTTGTAAGCCAATGTATAAAGTCACTTTCCAGTTGATTGATCTGCGCCAATTCGACAAGGACCTTGCGAAGAGTCTCACCGTTGTTGTCTATCAACTCGCAAGGCACTATAGCCAAGCCTTTTGTAACGTCTCCTTCAAAGAAACGGTATCTTTCCAACAGCAGTGCCAGAAGCTTCCCGGGAAAAGAATTGGGACAGACGGATAAATTCGTATCCTTTTTGTCCAGGGCGATCCCCGCCTCGGTGGTATTGGAGATGATGACTTGCAAATCTTCGCTATGCGCGTATTGCAGATATCTGTCGTATTCCGTATACGGATCAACGAAGTCTTGCAATACGTCTATGACTCTATAGGATTGTACTTTCTCGCCGTGCTCGATGCCTTCAAGGCAAACCGTATACAACCCGTCCTGCTTGCGCAATTCTTCTATACGCCCTTGCGGCATGGGCTGCACGACCACCACGCCGGAATCGATCACGCCGCTGTCATTCATGCGTTGCAGTATCCAATCCGCAAATGCTCTCAAAAAATTACCTTCGCCGAACTGCATCACCTTGACAGGACGAATGGGTCTATTATGATTTTGTCCGTTTAACTGTTTCATATATATTCCTCTTTTTCCATAATTCGTTTTTTGTCTTATATGCCCCTACATATTTCTGTGTAAAAGCAGAATAATTCTAAAAAAGACGGCAAACCGGACACAGAATGCAATCTCTGTCTCGTTTACCGTCTGACTGTACAAAATTATCGGTTACTTACGCTTGGGCTCGGTAACGACCTGCTCGGTATCCTTATCGAACAGGTAGACATTGTCATACGGTATACTGAAACGGATATTGACATCCGTTTTTGGGGTATCATGCGGATCTACCTTTAATATCGCTCTGTCCTCACCGATATTGACATACACATTGGTATTGTCCCCCAACAACTCAGTCAATTCCACAAAAGCATCTATACCATATGCATCCGACTGCTCACCGAGCACTATTCCTTCGGGACGGAAACCGACCACTATCTCTTTACCTTCATAAGAATCAAGTTTCTCTTTGGAAAGAACGTGCTGCAGATCCAATACGTTGCCACCCACGGACACTTTCCCTTCGGACACCGTAGCAGTGATGAAGTTCATCGGCGGTTCGCCTATAAATCCGGCGACAAACAGATTGACGGGGTTGAAATACAACTCGTATGGAGTACCGACTTGTTGAATATATCCGTCTTTCATGACTACTATTCTGTCCGCCATAGTCATTGCTTCTGTCTGGTCGTGTGTCACGTATATGGTCGTTGCCTTGGTCTCGCGATGGATCTGAGTTATCTCCGAACGCATGGTGACACGCTGCTTTGCGTCCAGGTTGGACAGCGGTTCGTCCATAAGGAACACGCCCACCTTGCGAATGATCGCGCGACCTACAGCCACACGCTGACGCTGACCTCCGGAAAGCGCACGCGGTTTTCTGTCAAGATATTCGGTCAGACCCAGTATCTTGGCTGTTTTCAGAACACGTTCTTCTATCACGTCCTCGTCTACGCCTTGCAGTGTGAGACCGAAAGCCAGATTATCGTATACGCTCATATGCGGGTAAAGAGCATAACTCTGGAACACCATAGCTATTTGACGCTCTCTCGGGCCCTTGTCGTTTGCACGCACGCCATCGATGAGAAAATCCCCCTTGGAGATATTCTCCAGACCCGCTATCATACGCAATGTTGTACTTTTCCCGCATCCGGAGGGACCGACAAATACGATAAACTCGCCACGCTCTATCTCCAGATTGAAATCGTGCACTGCGTGGAAACCGTTTGGATAGATCTTGTTGATGTTTTTGAGTGTTAAGTATGCCATGACTCTTCTCGCTTTTTTATATTTTCGCCTTGCGGCAAATGGTTACATGATGATCATCTGAGTTCCAGATTGTCTATACCGTCCATATCGGTAAACGTTTGATTTTCTCCGCACATACCCCAGATAAAGGTATAGTTACTTGTGCCTACGCCGCTGTGTATGGACCAACTCGGAGATATGACCGCTTGTTCGTTGTGCATTACTATATGGCGAGTCTGGTCCTTCTGACCCATGAAGTGAAATGCCACATTGTCTTCCTTAAGATCAAAATACATATACACTTCCATGCGTCTTTCGTGGGTATGGCAGGGCATTGTGTTCCAATTGCCCGTTGCGTCCAGTTCCGTCATGCCCATAGACAGTTGACAACTCTGACATACAGCCGGGTGGACGAATTGATTGATCACACGCTTATTGAAATGCGCTTCGTCTCCGCAATGCACATGATTTGCCTTGTCCTTCGTGATATGTACGGTCGGATACGTCTTGTGTGCGGGACAACTATTGATATAAAACTTTGGCGGATCTTTTACATCCGTACAGGTAAAGACTATTTCTTTCGTGCCCATACCTATATACATACCTTCTTTGTGACCGACTGCAAATCTTTGTCCATCCAGTATGATCTCTCCGGCTCCGCCGATATTGATAATGCCCATCTCGCGGCGTTCGAGGAAATACTCCGTTGCAAGTTCTTTGCAACTTCCCAGCGTCAATGATTGATGCACAGGCATTGCTCCGCCGGCTATGATGCGATCCTGATGGGAATATGTGAGCAGTATCTCATCTTCCGAGAATACTTTCTCTATAAGATAATTGCGCCTCAATGTTTCCGTGTCGTACCACTTGGAGTCATCGGGATGATTGCTGTATCTGATATCTAATTGCATAATTTTTGTATTTTACTCCTTATATACTCTACCGCTTGCGGAATATCTTCTCCCGTGGTACCCTCAAACACCAACTTGGCAGAGGGATCGCAAGCGTAAATTTGTTTCAAAACATAATCGTAATCCAGTATACCTTTGCCTACCGGGCACTGCACCAACTTGCCATCCCGTATATCAAAATCTTTCAGATGGAAAATCTCGATTTGCCTACCGAAGACAGCCAGGCCTTCGTTCAGGATCCGATAGCAACTGTCCGCATTAGAGACGTCGAGGTAGTTGTACAGATCGAATATAACTTTTACGTTGGGTCTGTTTATAAGGTCTATCGCCTGTTTCAGGCGCGCCACGCTGTGACATACATGACCGGACGCGCCCTCCATCGCAATGCTCACTCCGCACTCTGCCGCATAGTCGGCGAGTTCCGCAAATGTTCTCACGACAATTTGCAAAGCCTCATCGGTACGATTGCCCGGGTGATAAGTCCATTTGTCGTCATTGTAACTACCTGTCTCCGATCCGACATATCCGCAACCGAGCGACTTGGCGCAGCGAATATATTCTTTGAATATTTGCTTGCAGGTATTTACTTTTTCGACGTTTGAGTGGACAGGATTGAAATACGCCCCTATGAGTGCAACTTCCTTACCGGCAACGGCAAGTGCCTTGCCTATCTGTTCTGCCTTGTCAAGGTCTATGCCACCTACGGCATAAGGCACTTCGGGAAGCACCTTGTATGCGACAAGTTGCACCCCGTCCAGTTGCAGACTGTCCAATCTGTCTATGACACTATCTATACCCTTGACACCAAGGTCGTGAGCACGGATATATAACTTCATCTATCTCTGCACCCTGCCGCTGGCGTCACCGTTTTTCAACGTTTCCACTTCTCTCTCGGATACAAGGTTGAAGTCACCACGGATTGTATGTTTCAATGCGCTTGCCGCCACCGCAAATTCCAATGCTTCTTTGAAATCTCCGTATTTGAGCAATCCATGTATAAATCCGGCACTGAAACTGTCTCCGCCGCCCACGCGATCCACTATGCGAATGTCATACTTTCTCGAACGATAGAATTCCTTTCCGTCATACGCCAGTGCGCTCCAACCATTGTCGGAAGCAGAATAACTTTCTCTGAGGCTGGTGACTACATACTTAAAACCGAACTTCTTCTGCATCTCGGTAAATATCTGTTCGTAACCGCCGAGTTCCAGCGAGCCCTGCGTCACGTCGGTATTGCCCGGTTTGAAGCCGAGACATTTTTCGGCGTCTTCCTCGTTACCTATACACACGTCCACATACTTCATCAGTCGGGTCATACATTCCTGAGCCTGCTGCGGAGTCCATAGTTTTTTGCGATAATTGAGGTCTACGCTTACGGTAACATTGTGTTTTTTCGCACAGATGAGTGCCTGTTCCAACACTTGCTGCGCACTTTTTCCCAAGGCGGGAGTGATCCCCGTCCAGTGAAACCACGTAGCGTCGCGAAAGATCTCTTCGAAATCGAAATCCTGCGGCAGGGCCTCGGATATAGCACTGTGCGCACGGTCATAGATGACTTTGGAAGGGCGCATGCTCGCTCCTGTCTCCAGGTAATATATTCCTATTCTGTCTCCGCCGCGTGCGATATAATCCGTATGTACGCCAAACCGTCGCAACGAATTGACGGCGCACTGGCCTATCTCATGAGCCGGAAGTTTGGTAACGAAATAGGAATCATGTCCGTAATTGGCAAGCGAAACAGACACATTGGCTTCGCCGCCACCGTATACAGCATCGAAACTCTCCGCTTGCACGAAACGGTCATAGCCGCACGTGGACAAACGCAACATTATCTCACCGAGTGTTACTACTTTTGCCATAATCGACCTCTGTTACTTTTTTTCTACCAAATGAATAGCGAATCCCGCCACTTCTTCTTTCAGGTAAGCGACCGTGATCCTACCGCTTGCATCGTACTTGAAACTGTCATGGTCGAACTCCACGCCCGCCATCTCCAGCTGGGCGACAGCACGACGGATATTGCCTGTAGATACGGCTATATGTCCGTGCGTACCTCTGCCGTTGTGCTTCATACACTCTATCTCTTTGCCTGCGAATACGCTGCTATTGCCCACCTTGACTTGCCAACCGAACAAACGCTCGAATTGAGAAGCGGTACGGATAGCGTCCTCTTCGTCGGTACTGTTGATGCCGACATGCACCAACTGAAAGTCCAGCATCTTTCTGACCGCTGTCTTGCACAATTCGGTTATGCCTGTCCAGTCCTCCGCCTTGACCAATGCGTCGGGGACGATCCAACTGCCGCCGCAGCATACCACTTTTGGATTGGCGAGGTAAGTATTCAGGTTATTCTCGTTGACGCCGCCCGTAGGCATGAACTTCATTGCGAAGTACGGCGCGCTTATGGCCTTGATATATGCCACTCCGCCCGCCTGCTCCGCCGGGAAAAATTTGACAAAATTCAGTCCAAGTTCCATCGCCTGTTCTATTTGCGAACCGTTGGCTATACCCGGGACAAAAGGAACGCCCTTGTCCAGACAATGCTGCACGACCTTCGGATTGAGTCCGGGTGCCACACAGAATTTGGCTCCGGCAGCAATAGACGCATCTACCTGCTCCGTAGTGAGAACGGTGCCTGCGCCCACCAACATATCCGGGAATGCCTTCGTCATGGCAGATATCACCTTGTCCGCGCCTTGTGCACGAAAAGTGACTTCCGCAGCACGAATACCGCCGTCATACAATGCTTTTGCAAGATAAACCGCATTTTCGGTCTTTTCCAACTTGATGACGGGTATGATCCCGGTACATTCCATTTGTTCGACAAATTGTTGATTGGTCATAACGATATACTCCTGATACTACTTGTACAAAGTAATTATACATACACTTTTTTTGGGTGTAAATACCAAAATTATATATTTTTATGCACAAAACAGACATTTTGCCACGTACGGAAAGCATGTACGGCACACAGCCCTATATGGCATAAAAAAACGGCGAAATTCGCCGTTTTCGTTATGAACGATCTATCTGCCCAGCCAACCGCCGTCCACTGCGATAGTGAAGCCGTTGACGTAGTCGCTCGCTGCAGATGCGAGGAAAACTCCCGCACCCATGATATCATCCGGGGTGCCCCAGCGTCCTGCCGGTATACGATCCAGAATGGCTTCGCTGCGATTGGCATCGGCACGCAGTGCCTGAGTATTGTTGGTAGCCATATATCCGGGAGCGATAGCGTTTACATTGATCCCATAAGGTGCCCATTCGTTTGCCATAGACATTGTGATACCCTTGACTGCGGATTTACTTGCGGTATAACTCGGCACTCTGATGCCCCCCTGATAACTGAGCATGCTGGCTACGGATATAATTTTGCCGCCACCGCCCTGACGTATAAACTGACGTGCAACGGCTTGGCTGAAGAAAAATACCGTCTTGGCATTGACAGCCATCACGCTGTCCCAATTCGCTTCGGAGAAGTCTATGCAATCTTCACGCTTGATAATACCTGCGTTGTTGACAAGGATGTCTATTTTGCCGAATTTCTTCACCGTCTCGGCTATGATCCTGTCTATCGGCTCCAACGTCATAAGGTTTTCCACCATAAATTGGAAATTCTCCTCGCCGAGCATCTCCTGCGTAGCGGTACTGGGAACGACGGATACACCCATCACTTTTGCGCCCGCTTCCACGAATGCCTTGCAAAATCCCTGCCCGAGACCGGTATCGGATCCTGTAACTATTGCCACTTTGCCTTTCAAACTGAATTTATCTAAAATCATATCTTATCCTCCTGAAAACTAATATTACCCTATACCGCTGCGCTTTGCAATTGCAAAAACGCACATTTTTATGCACAAAACGGATATCACAGCAACCCGACCGCTTTACAGACGGCTATCACGGCGAAAAGTGTAAATCCGCTTACCAAGGTGGTCCATACCACGAGTTGTCCCGCCAGATCGTCATCTCCGCCCATTTCCTTTGCCATGACCGCACTTGCCACCGCGACGGGCGAAGCAAACAGTGCTATATAACTTGCAAAATGTTCACCGCCGAGCGAAGGGACAATAAAGTATGCCGCCGCTATGGCGATCGCCGGGATCACCAACATACGCAGCACGCATACCGCCGTGATATGTTTCCACAATTCCTTTGTAGCAGAGAATCGGAACCTGCCGCCCAATACGATCAAGGCAAACGGAGTGGCAAGTTGTGCCACATACTCTAACGCCTTATATACAAAGTCTACTTCCGTACCTGCCACCGTGAAACTCTTCAAACGGAAAGTCCATCCCCAGCGCACGAAAAGCGCGCGTATGCCCAGCACTACTATGCCTGCAAATACCGCTAAAATAAGCGGATTTGTAACGATATCCTTGCCCATTTTCTTCCAATTGACCCCGGAATTGCCCTCACGGTCAAATGCAGCCAGTGCCATAACGGACAACGCGTTAAATAAAGGTATGCTGAACGCCGACATGATACTCGCTGCCGCCGCGCCCGCGGCACCATACAGGCTTGTGGCAAGAGGTATACCTATGATGGCATAACTGCTGCGGCTGAGTGCCTGTACTATCACCCCGCGACGATTATTTGCCTTGACAAAGAGGGGAACTATAGCAGTGCACAATGCAAATATTATAATGATCGCGACGCTTCCGTACAGCACAAACCACCAATTTATCTGAGAAAAATCGGCTATATTGTATACGTTATAAAATAGCATCACGGGCAAAAACAGTCTGAACACCAATTTGTTGCCTATATTGAGGAAATCGTCGTTCATCAAATGTATGCGTCTGAGCACATAACCCAACGCAACCAATATGACTATAGGCAATACCGCATTCAGCGAAAAAGCAAGCACATCCATAAATTAACGCGTGATCCAACCTTCTATGTCGAAATATTGATCCAGATATCTGCGAGTATTCACGAGCATCTCTACAAACAATTCCCTTGCCTGCTGCAGACTGAGTGTGGAACAAAGGGGCTGATTTACAAAACTCTCGAATATAACGTCAAGGTCGCGAGTCTTTATCCCCCTATAGCATGTATCCGTATTGACGGCGTTGCGATACACCAATGCTTTGACGCCGTCCGGCAGCGATCTCGCCACCACCGGCTTGACGCTGTCTTGGTCAAATACACAGTTGGTCTCCACCACCGTTCCGAGCGGCATATCCGGCATCTGACCGACATTGACGATATTCACGTTAGACACCGTACGTCCAAAGCCCAACAGAGACTTCATCAACATAATTGCTTCTTCGTCAGACTTGTGCAACTGTACGGGCAATTCGCCATTGGCAAGGCGAATACTCTCTGCCACACGCTCCGCTTGGCGTTCTTTGCGATAGCTTACCGGTGTGATATGGAAACCCCAGCTCTCCACAGTCTGCGGATCGCGCAGATACCAACTGTTGTTCACAAACTCAGCAAGATGCCTGTCTCCGGCGGCACCGAGTACTCCATAACGACTGAACAGATCCATTTTGACGCGATTGTCATAGCAGAAAGGATTACCTACCACGTTTTCTTCCGAAAGTGTGCCCGTATAGAATCCTTTTTTGCCGTATTTTGCAATGAAGTCGGGCAGTAACGACAGCAGATCTATGCCGTCATGTTTTGCCTCCGTAATCCAGGTAAAATGGTTGACTCCGCTTGCATCTGTATATATATCGTGACGGTCGGGACGAGGAATGCCCAGTTGCTCGTGTGCTACTGCGCACAGGAAATTTTGTGCGTGAAATACTTCATGGCAACAGCCAAACGCTTTGATCTGCGGAAATACGTCATACAAAGTCTGTACGCATATAGCCATAGGATTGGTGAAGTTGATCACCCAGGCGTTGGGACAGTACTGTTTGATCGCGCGTGCAAATTCTTCGTACAGCGGCACGGTACGCATCGCACGCAATACTCCGCCCGGACCTACGGTGTCGCCTACCGATTGATACACGCCATACTTCTCCGGTGCATGCACGTCCGACTCCATCTCGTCAAATGTCCCCGGCAATATGGACAATGCAACGAAGTCCGCGCCTTTCAGTGCGTCTTCCAAGTTCTCGTATACTGTGTATGTCCAATGTGAAACGGCATTATCACAACCGTTGAGCCTATTGCCGATGGCTTGATTGCGCCGAGCAGCCTCTATATCGATATCATAAAGTGCAACTTCTCCTTCCAGGTTTTCCGTCAAGGCGAGGTCGTTCATAAATACTCGCGCCCACTGCTTGGAGCCGCCGCCTATATAAGCCAATTTGATCTTCATCTCACACCCCGAAAATACTAAATTTCGCTATATATTATTATAACAAAGCGGTACTTGTTGTCAATGGACAAAACGGATGATAAAACGTCTCTAACTCAGCCAAAACGTGCATTTATAACAAAAAAAACACTCAAGCAGAGTGTTTTTTTGATCAAGTAAGCAACAAATATACTATCACCGCAGCGAGGCTGAATGCGACAAGGATTATCAGCAATATGGGACCATACACCTGAAACGCTGCCGCTATCATCGCCCGACGTTCTTTTCTTGAGACTTTGACTGCATTTTTGCGTTGGCGATCGCGCTCTTCGAGTTCCTCAGGCGTCTTGCCTTCCAACCCTGCCATAGAGTAGATCGTCCTGCCGTCATCCTCTTTATAGACGACTTTCGGTTTATTCTTTTTCATCCGACTCAGTCACATCCTCTTGCAGATCGAACAGGTGACACGCCACAAAATGTCCGGGCGATATCTCTCGCATCTGCGGTGCCGTCTCTTCGCAGCAAGCCATACAGTGTTTGCAACGAGTATGGAATTTACAGCCTTGAGGCGGGTTGGCAGGAGAAGGAAGTTCCCCTTCCAACTCTTCAGGTTTTGCTTTTCTGTGCGGATTGGGCACCGGCACGGCACTGAACAACGCCTGCGTGTACGGATGGCTTGCATTTGTGCATATATCGGCAGTACTGCCCTTTTCCACTATATCACCCAAGTACATGACTGCGATAGTATCGCTGATATACTTGACGACGGATAGGTCGTGCGAAATAAACATATAAGATATGCCCATCTCACGCTGCAATTTTTTCAACAGGTTGATGACCTGTGCCTGAATGGAAACGTCCAATGCAGATACCGGCTCGTCGCAAATTACCAGATTGGGCTTGACAGCCAACGCGCGCGCTATACAGATACGCTGACGCTGACCGCCGCTGAACTCGTGCGGATATCTGTCGTAATAGTGAGGTTGCAGACCGCAGCGACGCATGACTTCCAATACGTAATCATGCACTTCGCTCTTTGGCACTATATGATGCACCTTGACCGCCTCGCCTATAATAGAACCTACCGTCATACGCGGCGGCAGTGAGGAATACGGATCCTGAAATACCAACTGCAACTGAGTACGCAAAGGCCGAAGTTGTTTGCGAGTGAGTTTCGCAAGCTCATACTGCTTTCCCTCGGTATCGGTATAGATAGCGGAGCCTTCGGTTATGTCATACAGTCGCAATATCGTTCTGCCGAGTGTAGTCTTGCCGCAACCGGACTCGCCGACGATACCAATGGTTTTGCCGCGTTCCAATTCGAAACTCACTCCGTCTACGGCGCGAAGAAATCCTTGAGGTTTGCCAAAGAAACTCTTGCCTACGGGGAACCACTGTTTCAGATCGGTGACCTTGAGTATCAGATCGCTGCCGCTTTCCGTTGCGGTATCAGTAGCGACTGTCGTCTCGGGTTGAGCCGGCTGCTCGGCGGGAAAAGCAGGAATAGGTTGCTGTGTTTTTTCGGAATGGCGAACGTAACGGACAACAAGGCAAATGCAAGCGCATATTTGTCCTGCGACGATTACGCCCAAAACACATCCTATCGCTATTGCCGCTGCCTGTGACAGTAAAAGTAGACCTATCATTTGTTGTCCTCCGTAAACGCTTGCCCTGCACAATGAAATAAAATCATAATATGGGTTTGCCTATTTTTTGTATTTGTGACAGAATACGCTGTGCGTAGCTGTGACCTTGATCTCCTCGGGATACGTACCTTCGCAACAAGCGCATCTTTCTCCGCAACGGTCTTTGAAAAGACACTCGTCGGGAATATTGATGGGATTGGGCACTACGCCCGGTATGCTGTACAGATCTGCATCCACTCCTGTATCGAATGTGGGCTTTGCCTTCTGTATACCCTTGGTGTAGGGATGGAGCGGATTGTCGAATATCTCATATACCGTTCCTTTTTCCACTATCTTGCCTGCATACATGACCACTACATAGTCACATGTTTCCGCTACCACGCCCAAGTCGTGCGTGATGAGCACTACGGATGCATGACATTGCTGCTGTACTTCCTTGATAAGGTGAAGGATCTGACTTTGAATAGTCACGTCCAGTGCAGTGGTAGGCTCGTCGGCAATGATGAGTTTGGGATTACCTACAAGCGCGATGGCTATCATGACGCGCTGACGCATACCGCCGGACAATTGATGCGGATAGTAGTTGACTATAGTCTCCGGCATGGGGATACCCACGCGCGACAGCATCTCTATCGCCCTTTCGTGCGCTTCCTTCTTGGTGGCAAGCGGATTGATGAGATGCACTACCTCTTCTATCTGATAGCCCACGGTGAATACTGGATTCAGACTGGTCATAGGTTCCTGGAATATCATGGATATATCCTTGCCGCGTATACGGTACATATCCTCCGTAGGCATCTTGGCTATATCGTATGTGACTTCCTTCATCTCGTACAGAGGTATACCGTCTTCAGCGCGTGCCTGCACCGGGACGCGAACGATATTGCCGTTTTTGTCCTTGACGGGGTTGCCCTTCTTGTCCAACTTATCGGCATATACCACGTTCCCCTCTTCGTCGGTGACATATATGGGTATTCTTTTGCCCTTATCGTCCAGCACGAAGTCGCGCGTGGCAAAGCGGATCTCGCCGTTGGTCACTTGTCCCTGCGGCGCCTGTACGAGTTGCATGATGGACAGACTCGTCACGCTCTTGCCGCAACCGGACTCGCCGACCAGACCCACGATGGAGTCTTTCGGCACGGAGAATGTGATACCGTTGACCGCCTTGGACACACCGCTGTCGGTATAGAAGTATGTGTGGAGGTTTTCCACTTCGAGGATATTGTTCTCATCCTGCAACTGCGTGGTGAAATACTCCGGCGTGACCTTTTTACGCTTGGCTTTTTCATACTTCTTCATCTCTGCAAGATTGCTGCGCAATATCGTGCGGCTTTCTTTCAGACTCAAAATATTGGGATTTTTTTCTCTTTTTGTTTTCACTGTATTACCTTTTGTTCAGATGCACAGTTGCGCTTATGCGCACATGTGCAACAGCAAATATGTTTTTTCGTTATTACTTCCTTGCTTTCGGGTCCATAGCGTCACGCAGCCCGTCACCCACAAAGTTGAAGCCGAGCACTGCTATGACTATCAGCAAGCCTGCCGGTATCCACAGATTGGGATAATAGGACATGGTGATGGGGTCGGTAGACGAACTGATCATCGTTCCCCATGCGGCGTAAGGAATAGGTATACCCAAGCCAAGATAGCTGAGCGTAGCCTCGTACAGAATGATACCGCCCAGTCCCAGCGTCATGGAAACGATAAGTTGCGGCATGATATTTGGTATGAGGTGCATGAATATGCGTCGCCAGGTGGGTATTCCCATTACTTCGCAAGCCACTATATACTCTTGCTCTCTCAGATACAGTATCTGTCCGCGCACCATACGCGCCGTGCCGCTCCAGCCGAATACGGTAAGGATGATCATCAGGTAATATATACGCGATGAACCGGGCACGCCCCAGCTGTCTATGACGACGGACGCTATCAAGAGCAACGGCAATGTGGGTATGCAGTTCAGTATATCGACGATACGCATCAATACCTGATCTACCCAGCCTCCGAAGTAGCCCGATATGCCTCCGAGTATCACCCCGAGCAGCGTTTCCAATATGACAACTACAAAACCAAGCGTCAATGAGACTCTGCCACCATACATGAGCCGAGCAAATACGTCCATACCTCTCTCGTCCGTGCCCAGCAAGTGATCCTTGGAGGGCGAAGCGAGAATATTTGTATTCACCGTGTAGTCCTGATATTGATACACACGCACTTGCTCGCCGTTGATCTCCGTCTCTATCCATATACCGGCGCGTTTCTGCGCGGGATTACGGTCGACGTCCACTTCTCCCCAACCGTAGCCGCACATTTTGAACAGCGGAGGTCCGAGGAAGGCAAAAGCGAACAATGCAATTATCATTATCAAACCGACAACGGACAAGCGCGAACGGAAGAACCGCCTGAGCACCATTCGGGTAGGAGTAAGTTCCTTGTAGTAGACCTTCTGCTCTACTTCCTCGTCACTCAGTTGCACCAGAGTGTCACCTTGTGCCGTAGTAGGCTGGTTGTCCTGTACTTCTTGTTGCAAAGTATACAAAGTTTCCGGAGTGTCGTTATTTTTTTCTGAATCCATGATCTTTCTCCTTCTACTTCGTAAGTTTTACGCGCGGATCTACCACAGCGTACATGATATCCGACAGCAATGTACCTATGACGGTCAAGACCGCAAGGAACATATTGTATCCCATGATCAACGGCAGATCGCCCTGCGTCAGTGACTTATAGGCGATACGCCCGATTCCGTCGATAGCAAACACTTCCTCCGTGATCATCGCGCCGCCGAACAGACTGGGCAGGATACCTGCCATCATCGTCATCAGAGGAATAAGCGTATTGCGGAAAGCGTGCACGTACACTACTCTCTTCTCCGACAAGCCCTTTGCGCGAGCAGTACGTATGTAGTCGCTGCTGAGCACTTCCAGCATATTAGTACGGGTATAACGCATCAGACTACCGATAGACAGCACTACCATGACCACCATTGGCAATGTCAAGTGCCATGCCATATCCGCAAACCTCACAAATCCCGTAGCGTTGCTTCCGCCGCTGACCAGACCTGTAGTCGGGAACCACCCCAGCGTACTGCTGAACAACTTGATAAGCAATGCCGCAAAGAAGAAACTCGGGAAGGATATACCTATCATCGTGATGATGGTGACTATGTAGTCACGGGCACTGTATTGGTGCGTAGCACTTGTGATGCCGAGAGGAATGGATATCACAAACTCGAATATCAACGCGATAAAGGATATGATAAACGATATCCACATGTGATCGCCTATGACGGTAGCCACGGGCTTCTCATGTGTGAACGAACGTCCGAAATTGCCGCGCATCATATTCCACAGCCAGTTGAAATAGCCGCCCAACACCGCAGAAGTTTTCTCTCCGAACGACGCTTCGCGATACTCTATCGTCTTCGTGCCAACGTCTCCGAGCGTGAGATCGTATACGCCGTTGTTGTCTGTGTCGTCGTCATCGACGCGGTACGTGCCGGAGTGCACGACCGTGTTCTTGCCTTCCATTTCAAACAAACTGAAGTTGCCTTTCTTGTCCAGCGTGAGCAATAGTTTGCCATCCGACGTATTCCAATCACCGCGTACCAGTTTATCGACGGAATACTTGCCGTCCAGTGCCTTCTGATAGTTGCTGTCATTCACCACCAAACGCAGTACCTGACCGTCGTAGGGCGAAGAGGTATCTCTCACGGTGAAGATGAGCACGTTTTCATCGGAACTATTGGTACCATAGGTTAGTTCACCGTTCAGTCCGTTCAGTGACAGCACGATCGCCGAGCCGTTGGACGAAGCGGTGAAGGTACCCTTCACGGTTTCCGTCTTGTCGGCGGCACGCTTATATATCGTATAGTCGCCGACAGAGTCATCCAGAGAGGTCGTTCCGGGTTCTCTCAGAGTGAGTTGCCACAGTTCATCATCCGTATAGAAGTTGCCCCAATACAACTCGTGAGCACTCATATTCTCCGCCATGACACGATCGTAGTTGACGGACTTGACATTTTTGGTGAATACCAGTCCGTTCAGTTGCTCATCGTCGTCCTCTATGGTAAGCGTAAGGATGCCGTCGGGCATATACAGCCCGGCGTCCTTCTTGAATTGGTCTACTTGTTCCTGGGTGATGGTGCCGCTCTTCAATTGCTCGGCATACTTGGTCTCCATATAGTCGGCAGGCATCATGCGTACCAATATATAGATGATCAACGACACACCCAAAAGAATAAGCAGAGATAGCAATATTCTTTTTACAATGTATTTTAGCATTTTGTTTTCCCTTTAGTTGTATTCTCGGGAGCAGTTACTTGCGTTTCCGCAAAAAGTTTCATTACTTGAGTCTTGCCCCTTCCACGAAGCTGACTTCCCACAGTCTGTTGAGCGGACCATTGAAGGGAGTAAGATTTGTTTGCATAGTGGATTCGTCTATAATATTCTTGTTGTATGCAAACATATCGCTACGTTGGTAAGTGGGCAACTCCACTGCCAGTTGCATGACGAGATCGAGACATTCCGCATAGATGGGCTTGCGCTCTTCCTGTTTAAGCATCTCGCGTCCTTCTTCGATCTTATCGGAGAGTTCGGTTATGATCCTGTACTCTTCTACATACCTGTCTCTGCCCTTGTCACGACGTATAGCACGGTAACCCCAGTTGGCTGTAGCACCTGCCATAGAGTCGATATGGTACACCTGATACATATCCGGGTCTACACCGCTGCCCCAGGCTGCTGCCCATACTGTAAGGTCGCCCGTGTTCAGTTTCTTCAGCGCGTTGATATCCTTCTTGACTTCTATCTCAAATCCATGCGCATTCAGTATCTCCGCCGCGTGGAACATTGCATTGAACGCGGGGTGGTCTTCGCTGTCGCCGGCGATTGTGAAGGTGTACTTCAGTGTATCGCCTGTATTCGGATTACTGTATGCTCCCTTACCTGTGGAGACATAGCCTGCTTCCGCGACAAGGTCGTCGATATATTTCGTTCCGTCCGCGTCGAATTCGTAGTATTGACCTTCATCATCTGTATCTGTGGGATATGCCCATGAAGCGCGCGTCATAGGACGATTGATACGGTAGGCGTATTGTCCGTAATAGTCGAGGCAGTCCTGAGTATTGACAGCGTGCATGATAGCCTGACGGATCTGCAAACTGGGCACTTTTTCGGCGTTGATACCGATATAGCCGTAACCGTTGGTCATGACGGTCTTGCTGGTGAAACCTTCATCGGCATGATTCGCCACTTCGTCTATATTCTCCTGCTTGCAGTTGGGTTCTGCAAAGTGAATGTCGCCGTTGAACAAGCTGGACAGCATCATCTTGGCGTCTACCACCTGATAGTTCACATACTTGATCTTCGCAGGCCCCAGCATGAAGTAGTCATTGCGCTTGTAGTAAACTACGTTGTTGGCTTTGAAGGTGTCCGGACTCGGATCGTCGCCGCCATCCTTGGTAGTAGCCCTATACGGACCGGCGCCTACAGGCAGACCTATCTTGTCGGGATTTTTGACGACGTTGTTCATAAATTCGATATTACCGTAGTCCACACCGAAATGTTCCTCGTAGTCAAACAATGCTATCTGCTCCGCATTGGAATAGTAATACATAGGAGCGACGGTGAAAGCGAAGTTCCAGATGGCTTTCGGGTCAACGCCCTTGATGACTATCTGCAACACCTCATTGCCTTCCGTAACATATCCGTTGCTGTCGATAGTGGGTTGACCGTATGTCACACCGTTTACCACCACGGAGGAACCGGCATTACGGTTGGGGTATGTGACACCGCTGATATTCTTATACTGGATACCCAGTACGTCGAAGTAATCCTTCATCGCCTTGGCGGTGAACTCTTCCACCAACCTGTTGGAAGTTGCAAATTGCGTAACAACTGTGCCTGCATTGTTGGAAGAGGACTGCGTAGTGATATAAGCGTCATATACCAATTGTACTGCCTGTTCCTGAGTATCGTTGCGGTGACTGTCCAGTCCGTTGTAATCTATTCTGTGAGTCTCGCTATCCCAGCCGATAAGACCTTCGTTGTAGAAGAATCCTTCCGCTGTAGTGTTAAGATGATATCTGCCGTTTTCGAAAGTGATTTCCGTAGGATCGCCGACGCTGTTATAGTCGGAATTCAATTCTTCACGGAACAACTCTTTGGCTCTCTGATAGTCCTCCAGCAAAGTCTCGTAACCGGGCACATTTTCAAAGCTATCCATAATGTTGCTCAACTCTGTTTCCATCTGAGCGTCGCTGATCACTTTGCCCTTATACGTCGTATCGAACAACTTCATGATTTGATCGTACAGTCTGTACAGACGCTCCATGGCGGTCGCTTCAAACTGTTGATTGAATCCATCCTGCGCGCTGGTGTCCGCTTGCTGCGTACGATACTCCGCAAGTCCGACTATCTCTGTCGAGTATATCGTGGAGCTACCGGTATATGAGGGATCAAGGTACACATACAGATTGAACAGCACGTCCTTCATAGTAAGAGGCGAACCGTCGCTGAACTTCAGGTTGTTCTTCAATACGAACTTGTATGTAGTAGTCCAATTGTCTTTGTTGGCACTGGTGTCGTCCACTACCGCCTCATAGTCCTGTACTACGCAGGGTTCGTTCGCGCCGTATGCGACATTACCCTCGGTGTCAGATGACAACATGCTGATCTGTGTCATACCTATAATGGAGCCGTCCGTTGCAGACGAGCTGAAAAACGGATTGAAAACGCCGTCCAATTCACCTATAGACATGACAAGTCTCGTTTCTTCATTGTCGGCTTTTTTCTTACAAGCGGCGAGCGAGCCAAGACACATGCTCATCATCACCACCGCAAGAAGCACCACCATTATTTTCTTTAATTTACTCATAGTATTTCTCCTTGTCGATTACTTGGTTTAGTTTTGCTTAAGAGTTACATTCAATACACAGTCGTCGCTTATCGTGCCTTCCGGTATGGACTCGAATGCCCACTTATTCATCAAGGCAGTCACGTCGTCGATACTGTGAACGTTGGTTCCGTTTTCATTAAATACGTGCTCGAGTTGACTCTCGTATGCGCCTTCGAATGTGACGCCCTCTATCCTGGCACCCGCGGTAATGGTCTGAGCAAATGCCGCGACTTCCATTCTGTAGGTATCGACCGATTCCGTGAGCACATACAGCGCGTTGCTGAACTTGACATTCAATATCTGTGCCTTAGCGGTAAGCGTGCCGAAAAGCGAATACTTACGAACGACCGTTCTGCTCTGCGCGGGGACATTGAAGTTGCTGATGGTGAAGCCATTGCCCTGCAATGTAGCGTTGAACGTGGCGACATACAGATCCTTGCCTTCGCAATCGATATCGTTATTCAACATAACTCCGTCGCTTGAGCGGAACGCGGCGATCAATTCGTCATAGTTAGTCACGAATCTCCACCTGCCTTCCATCGAGTCTACATAGACGGGTATCTCTTTACTTTCGTTTCCGCCCGGATGGACAAAGTCCTTATCCCACTTGGTGGTCAGGGCGGCGTCGGAATAGTAATTGCCGAGGAATGTTCTGTTGTGGTCACGAACTTTGTTGCAGTAGCTGCTCCTGTCCTCGAATTTGTCACCTGCCGACACGGTATATCTGCCCAGCAATACAGGCTCCTGTCCGCTGACGGACATATATACGCCGTACGTATAGACGATATCCGGTACCCACTTGGCGTAGAGAGTCATATCTTCTTTGACTCTGTCTTTGCTGAAATCCCACGCCTCGAGACAGTCCTCGTCCTTGTACCAACCTTCAAATACGAAGTTTTTGCGAGTAAACTTGTAGTTCTGATACCCGGATATATCCAGCACGTACGAATTGGGCTCGTAAGCGTGGCTGATATGTCCTTCGACGTTGGTGGAGCTGTTGTCCAATATGCCGCCGTTGAACTCGAAAGTGACTATCACCTTTCCTTTGAGGTTTTCTTCTCTCGAGCATGCTCCCAGCAAGCATAGCGAAAGCAGCAACGTAAGTAACAGCACTGCAAGCGCGATTGTTTTGTAAGTTTTCATTTTGTAGTCCTTTTGTTAGCGCAGTTGGATCAATATGCGAAATCCACAGTGATCGCAACGTGTGAATTTTCCGAATCGAAGTTGATGGTCATCTGATTCACTTGTTTCTTCTTCACAGCGAAAGTGAGAACAAGATTGCTCACCTCTGTAGGCATGTTGTCCGATGATAAGACCGTCCTTTCGTTTCCTTCCGCCACAGTCAGTGTGAGCACGCCCTTTCTGGTCCTGCTCTCGGAGAACAGGGACTTGTCGTCCAACTTGAGCGCAGGTGCGAAGTCGGCATAGCTGACGCTGCCGTTTCTCGTTCTCTCGTTGTACGGTTCGTCACTGACGGAGTCCAGAGTATTCAGCGTCTTTTCCGTCTGAGTCCAGTCATAGCCGCTTGCCGTCTTGGAGTAGGAGCGTACGCGCTCATATTGCGTCAAGCCGCCCTTACTGCATATGATGATGGTCTGCGTCGCTTGGGAGGCATTGCTCGTCTCGGGATATTGCTGATTGACGGTCTTGAGTTTTGCACCGCAACCGGCGCATAGCAACAGCGTCAACACCATTGCCATCGCCAGCGCAATTATAGAAACACGTTTTTTCATCACAGGATACCTCCTTTCAGCGCGACATACGCTGCAGCCAACAGTGCATTGACTGTCAACACAGCCGCTACGACGGCGTTGCCAGAGGGAGCATATGCCACCGTCTGTGCCGTAGAGAGCAGTCTGGACACATTTGCGAAATCGTTCCACGTATCGATCAAGTCCAGATACGGGGTCAGTTTGGCAATGTACTCGTCATACTCATCGTCGGTGAGCGTCTTGACCCACATTCTGATCTCTTTGAGCGTTGCGTAGTCTTCCACTTGTACGCGGCTGCGCCAATATTCGAAGCGCGTGTCGCTGTCCCACTTGGCGTACTGATCGGCGTCGAAGTCGTCCACGACGGAGCCGACCAACTCATGCAATCTATCTATTGTTCTGTCTGCCCAAGTCTGACCGAAGTCAAGTTTTCTGTTGTCCGTAGCGGTCTTGTACTCTGCGATCTTGTTGTCCAGCAACGTTTTCGCGCTCGTACCCAACTCATCGTCCAGCATCATACTCTCTTCTGCCGAGAGGGAGTTGTACAGTTCGTATACGTTCCTGAGGTCCTCATACGACGAACGGGTATCCGCCATGTCGAACAAATTCATAAACGCATGACGCACAACGTCTACATTGTACTGTCTCACTGCTTCCTCGTAGAAACTGATATATGACTCGTCTACATACTGGATATCGCTGCTTTTCTCAAGGAAGTTGTATGCTCTGATCGCAGCGTCTATCTGCTTGGACGCATAGCGGTCTATCTTGGACAACTTCATGAGTGTCTGCACCGCGTTGATGAAATCGATAGCGTATCTGCCCATAACGGCGTCGCCCTTCTGCTCCTCTTCCGTGAAGAACACTCTATAGATGAGATTGTCGTAACCGGAGGAGTTGGAAGGTATCTGCATAGCCAGTTTCTTCTGACCTACGATACCGACGAACTGTCTGTAAGCGAATATATTGCCATACGCATAGGATATCTCGCCGGACTCGGGGAAGTGGTAATAGAAGTCATACTTGTACAACTCATCGAAGTACGGGAAGTCGTCTTCCGTCATATATTCTTCTTGTACATTCTCCGGCGGAGTAAGGCGTATCTCTTCGTTCAGATTGGCAACGCTCTCCAGCCTCGGAGCATAGTAGCTACGGAACACCACTCTGCTGAGATTGTTGCAACCATAGAATGCATAGTCGCCTATGGACAACAACGACTCAGGCAATATGAGCGTTCTCAGATTGATACTGTTAGCCGCCGCACGGAAGCCTATACGTGTAGTGCCCTCCAGTACGGTATACTCGGACGCGCTTGCTCTCGCAGGATAACTTACCAATGTATACCCGAGAGGATTCTTGATATACAACGCGCCTTTGTCCAGGATAAAGTTGCTTGTTGCGTCCTTATGGCTTGATTCTCCTTGTACCGTGAAGCCTTCGAAACTGTTGGCTCCGAAAGTCACGCCGTCTCCGACGTATTCTATGTCGGTACCTATCTCCATCGTTCTGATACTTGTGCCGAAGAATGCCTGCGAGCCAAGACGTTTGATCCTGGGTGCCACGATAGTCGTCAGCCTGCTGCAGTCCATGAACGCGCCTTTGCCGATCTCTTCGAGATTCTCTGCGTTGACCGTGGTCAATATACTGCACGTATCAAATGCTCTTGCGCCTATCTTGCGCACATTGGACAAATCAATACCGTCCAGAGATGTGCAGAGCAGGAACGCATCGTCGCCTATCTCGGTAACATTACCCGTGTCTATGGATGCCAGCCTGTTGTAGAAGGCTCCGTTGTCTATCACATACGGATAGAATGCCATATCGCCTATCTTGGTGAGCGACGCCGAGTGTACCGTAGTAAGGGTCGGATTGCCTTCAAACGCACTCGTGCCCAATTCCGTGACATTGTTCATGTATACGGTGGTCAGACCGCCGCTGATACCTTGACTGGACGCCACATATTGTACGCACTGATAAAATGCGCCGTCGCCCAGTTTGCCTTCCACGCCGTCGATATCGGCAGTGGTCAATCTCGCGCAGTTTGCAAAGGCATAGTTGCCTATGGTACTGCCGCTGCCGCTGATGGTCAGCTGAGTCAATGAAGTATTGTAGAAAGCACGTTCACCGATAGTTGTATTGCTACCGAAGTTGACGGTGGCAAGAGGACTTGCGCTCGTCGCGCCGGCAAAAGCATAACTATCTATCGTAACTCCGTCTCCGAGCGTGACCGTCACCAGTCCGGACATGCTGAACGCGCTGTTGCCTATATACTTGACGCTGTCCAGTCCGTTGACCGAAGTCAGTGCAGTACAACTCTCAAATGCTCTGTCACCTATCGAGGTGCAGTTCTCCGGCAACGTGACTGTACTGATACGCGATCCGCTGAACATCTCTGCAGGTATAGCCGAGATATTCAGACCGCTCAGATCGATACTCGTCAGACCGGAATTGGCGAATACGCCACTGCCTATACTCGTGACGGTATCCGGCAGTGTGACGTTGCTCAGACTCGTGCAGCCGGCGAAGGCATTGTTGCCTATCGTGCTCAGCGCCGAGCCGTCTGCCACGTTGAAAGAGGTAATATTCGTACCGGAGAATGCGCCCGGTCCGATAGTCTTGACTGTGGCAGGCAGAGTGAAATCAGTCTGCTTGAACAGTGAAGGTACTACATACAGCAGTTCGGTTTGGTCCGTATTGTACACCACTCCGTTTTCTGCCTTGAAGCCGCCTATTTCGAAACTCTCTATGCTGCTGCAGTCGGAGAAGGCATTTGCAGCGAATTCCTCACACTGTCCGTCGAATTTGACATTGAGCAATCCTTTGCAGCCGGAGAAGGCGTCTTTACCGAAGTAAGTTATATCCTTCGCGAATTCTACCGCTACCAGATTGAGACAGCCATAGAATGCTCTGTCGGGGACCACGTCGCTTTGTACGAGCATGGGGAACATCTTGGTATGTTTCAATTCTTTGCAGCCTTCGAACATACTCTCCGACAGACGGGTGAATTCACCGAATGTTACATTGGTCAGAGATTCGCAACCCTTGAACGTCCTGACGCCACCACGACGAAGATTGGTCAGTTCCAGTTGTGTTATGGACTTGCAGCCCTCGAAGGCGGACACGCCCAGTGCGTAAGGATGCGCGAGTTTGTTCTCACCCAGATCTCTCAACTTGCTACAGCCGTAGAAAGCGTAGTCGTTTATCATATTGACGTTGTCAAGGTTGATGGATTCGAGGCTGGAACACTTATAGAATGCATACTTGCCTATCTGAGTCAGTTTCTCACCGAGTGTGACCTTGCGCAGATTGGTGCAACCGTAGAAGGCGTAGTTTTCTATATTGGTTATATAATCAGGTAATATTACTTCGCTTATCCAATCGTTTCCTATAGGATCTTTCTTCGCATCCAGATCGTACGGATCGTCTACTTCTCTGTCGTTGTCGAGGTTGAAGTAGGAGAATGCAAAGGAGTTGATATACATGAGTCCCTCATCATCGGGTACCTCTACCACAATGGGTTTGCCCTGTGCCACCAACTCTGAGGGATCTTCGCCATTGTAATCTTTGCCCATTCCCTTGTAAGCGATAAGGTAACGGCTCTCTATGACGAACTCACTCTTGACCTCTATGCTGCAGCGTGCCTGCAACGGACTGGGTCTGCCGTCTATATTTATGGACAGCGTGATGGAGCAATTGCCTTCCTTGATGGCGACCACATTACCTTCGTCGTCCACCTTGGCAATGTTGGGATCGGTACTGTTCCAGGTGAGCGTGTAGCGTTCGGGATTTTCCTCAAGGTTCCAGGGTTTGATACTATAGTGCAATTTTACCTTTTCCGACGGATAGAAGGAGATGGCGGCACTTGAACCGAAGTAATTATGCGATCCACTCTCGCCTATGTCGGAGAAGTCTATGTCGCTATTGAATGCACGCAGCGTATGGTAGGAAGTGAACTTGATCTCCTCAAGCGGAGCAGTATCTCCATTGGGCGTGGTATTGGCACCTGTGTACTGCTGACCGCTCACATTAACCGTCACGGTCTGTACTTTGTCGCCCGCCTTGAAGGAGACGGTAGTCGAGCCTTCGGCAAGTCCTTCCACGATACCGTTGTGCATGGTTATCACCTTGTGTTCGGTATCCGCCGTGCTCCAATCCAACATGAAGAGATAGTCACGATTGATATTGCTGTTGATCTCCGGGGTATTGCCCACCACATACTGAGTGAGGTCGAAGGTCTGACCGATATCGAGATCCAACGTCGAACGTGCTTCGAGCGTTTCCGTACTACCGTCCGCACCCTTGACATACTCGCCGAATACGAGATCCTCGTTGTCCGATTCCGGCAAAGGAATGGCTACGAAGTTGGTATTCAAAGCATAGTCGTCCACCTGGATCAGGATGGTATTGGGCAACAACGAATCGTGAACACGGTCCATATAGTCGGTGATCTCTATCTCGACGGTCGTAGTCGTACCGCGTGCCGACTGGTACACGGGGAAGGCATTGTCGCTGAGACCCTCGATGGCTATCTCCGGCTCACCGGTCCTGTCGCTTATGATATGGTTGCCGTTCTCGTCGTAGGACCAATCTATAACGATGGGACGTACGCCCATTGCGTAATGATTATCATACACCTCGAGTTCCAGATAGTACTCTGTTTTCTTGGTGTTCTTGTTGTACTTGGTGGTGAACGAGGAACCTACGACAGTGGGTGCTTCGGTATCTATATAGAAACTGAATGAATACTCGTCGCTTATGTTCCTGTCGCTCAGATCACCCCAGTCCAGATGCGCTCTGAGCGTGACGATGAATTTCTCGTTGTTGTAGCCGAATGCTCCGTCTATAGCACCGGTGGTGTCTATAGTCAGATCTCCACGAGAGGAGAGGTCGAACATGGGCAAGCCAAACTCTTCGAACTCCAGCACGTGAGGCATCGGACTACCGTTGAAGTGTGCCTTGTAGCAGTTCCATTCTTCCTTGCTCCATACCACTTCACCGGTGGAAGCATTGACTATCTCCATATCCATCTTCTTCGCACCGCGCAGCAGTCCTGCGTATACCGCGTACAATCCCGACAGGGATGTGGGCTGATAAGACAGTGCCGCGTGCTCTTCCGTAGCCGGTATGGGAGTGTATCCGTAGGGCAGATCATACAGATAGGTGCCCATAGGAATGATATAGTCGTAGTAATACAGCGCGTACGGAGTAGTTGCCACGTAGTCGGCTTTGATCTTGTCCTCGTCGTCGATGGCGTTGTTGTGCGCGGTAGTCTCTACCTCGTAGTAATCCTTATCGAAGATGGGGGCGTCTTCCCAGTCGCCATAGAAGGCAAGGAAGGGAACATTCAGATCTATATCCTCAGAAGCGTCCTGGTTGTCCAGCGTGATAAAGCCTTCCACATACATACCGTTGGGGAATGTATCGTTCAGGTACGTTCTGTCCTGCTTGCTGAGGGTGATCTTGACCGTCACATCAGCACTGCCCTTTGCGGGTACCGTCACCATGTCGCCCGCGGCTGCCGCACCATTGACCTGGTACTGCACGTTGTGCGAGAGCATGTATGCCATCTCTGCCACGTACTTCTTGTCTGCGGACACGGATTCCGTGAAGGTGTAGTTTCCCAGCTTGTACGTCAGTACCTTGTCGGAGATATTCCTGACGGTGAAGGTCATGGTATACTCACCTGTACGCTCGGGATCGTCGCCCAACTCGAGCTTGGAGGTGCTCATCTCTATCTTGTTGCCTTGGCTGTCCGTAAGCAACTTGTGTTCTTTCAAATCGTTTTTGTAAGTGACTATATAAGCATTTGTGGAGATCGCTGCCAATATATCCGCGATACCTGCGCCCTGCTTACGCGGTGAGTAAGGATTGCCTTCCTTGTTGACGGCGATAGTCGCCGTGGACATAAGCAGACGATTGACTATATCGCGCTTGGTCGTGACAGATTCGTCGGGGAATTTGTCATTGACATACTCGCGCACCAACACCGCAATACCGCACATATTGGGAGACGCCATCGACGTTCCGCTCATCTTCTCATAGCCGCCTCCGGGTATAGCAGACCAGATATTGCCGCCGTGAGCGGTGATCTCCGGCTTGATGGTCAAGTCGGGGTTGGGGCCCCAACTGGAGAAGTCGCTCATGAAGGGACCGGCTGTGTCTTTAGCGTTCAGAACCAGAGTTCCGCTCGGCTTGGACGCAAGGTATTCGCCTTCGTCTTTACCGATGGATACCACGCCTATCGGGCAATTGTTGCCTACAGTCATCAAGATATCGCCATAGACGTTGTTGTATATGATGACGCCTACCGCGCCTGCCGCACTTGCGAACAGCACCTTATCTTCGAAGTTGATATCGCCGCGCTTGACCAATGCGATCTTGCCGTGTACGTCCAGTCCCATGTAGTTGACCTGAGAACCGACGCCGGGCACGGTCACATATTCGAATTCGTGGTTCTGATCGTCCGTCACGCCCAACTTCTCGAAGAAATTGTACTCTTCGGAGTTCTGATCGTACGCCTCGATGAAGAATATATCTCTGTCGTCCGCGCGGAGGAATTTATCATTGTTTCCGTTGACCGAAGCCACGGAGAATGCCGACGTGTATGTGGAGGGCGCACCGACCGTACCGCTGTCCGGGTTTTCTACCTTGTTGGTATTGCCGAACTCGGAACCCTGTGCCGCACTGTAGTCGTTGCTCGCGGCAACGATAAGGGAAATACCTGCCTCTTCTATGCTGTCATATATGTCGCTCTTGGCATCCTCGTCCGCTTCACGGGTGAAGCCGCAACTGCTGCCCAGACTCATATTGATGGCGTCCACTTCCAGGGCGACGCAGTCCTCGAGTGCCGCAAGTATATCTTCATCCTCTGCGCCGGTGCGGGAGTCGGAGAACACCTTCATGATGGCGAACTGTGTATCGATAGCCACACCGTGCAACGACGTGCTCTTATCTCCGTCGAAGTGTTCGTTCTTGTCGAAGATGGCTTCCTCGGCATATCCGCCTATGATACCGGCAACGTGCGTGCCGTGCTCACTCAGGAAGGGCATGATATCGGTGTCTTTGTCCGCATAGTCATAGCCGAAAACTATCTTTTCCTTGGTGAGGTTACCAAAGTATACTTCGCGCGCTTCCAGACTGCCGCCGGCGTCCTGTTCTGCCTTGAGGTCGTTATTGGCAAGGATACGCTCTATATCGCTGCGGGTGTAACGAGGATCGATCACCTGGTGCGTGGTGAACGCGGGGTGAGCGTAGTCGCAGCCCGTATCCAGTATAGCCACTACCGTGTGCTTGCCTGTATAGTCGGCACTGTTTTCGCTATTGAATATACCCGTATCGAATACGTTGACGTCATTCACCACCGTAGCCTGCGGCAGATAGGTGTTGCCTATGATCACGCGATATACACCTTCGTGCTTGATTAGCTCAGCCAGATTCTCGTAAGTGGTCGTAGCGGAAAAACCGTCGAGGATATTGCTGTAACGGTACTTCGCAGGAGCGATCAGTCCCTCATCGACCAACTCTTTTTCGAGTTTTTGCTGACGTGCCTCCGCCTTAGCCGCAAGAGTACGTGCTTCGCCATCGGCAAGATACTGACCGAGAGTCTGCTTCTTGTCGCTTTGGTTGTACGTATTCACGAGAGAGCCTTCGCTCAGCGTCACGATGACATTGACGGAACCGGTGAGTTTCTGCTCGTCTACTCTTTTTATCAAATCCTTATTGATCGCATCGATATTCTTCTCTTTCAGTTGACGAAGTATCTCCTCTTCGTCAAAATGAAAAGAGGCATTGTCAGTCACTACGTCGCCGCTATTGTCCAATTGAGAACATGCGGGCAACGCGTAGATGCATGCCAACGCCAATACCAATACTACTATCAAAGATTTTAGTATCTTCTTCTTCATCGCTAACCTCCCTGTGGCAATCAATGTTATCCCAAAATATATATTGCCACAGTATAGTATTTTAATTATACCACCCTCGCCCTGTTTGTCAAACAAATACACCACTAAAATGAGAATTTTTTTGCAATTTTATTCTCTAAAATTTATATAATAATATAAATATCATAATTATGTGTATTTTGTGCCCGGAACGTTACGATTTCCGCGTCGCAAACCGTTCGCTCCGCTCGCACAAAATATGTCGTTGTCCGAAAAGTGCATATAAAAATCCCCGCCGTGCAGGCGGGGATGGATGCTGTTGTATTTACTTGATGGTTGCCGTCACACTGTACGTCGGTTTTTGATCTTCTCCCGGCGTCATCGTCACGGTGACTGTGTACGTTTTGCCGCCGTGAGAGAACGTAAAGGTATTGCCTTCGCGGGAGACCTCGCTTCTTATCGTCTCGGTGAATAAGCCGTAACCTCCCCACGGCTCATAAGTGTAGACTCTGAATTCCCGACCGAGATCCAGTATCTCTCCCGACTCGTTGACGAGGAATGAGAACGCGTAGTAGTTCTTGTCTCCATTCTCATACGCGGTATCTACCCATACTATAGTCTGCACCGACTCTTTGACGGTGAAACTGCCCGTCTCTGTCCCGGGCGTATACGTCACTGTCCACTGCTTCACATCTATCGCTCTTAGCGTGACTACGAATACATTGTCCTCGGAATGCTGCACCTTTTCGATGTCGTACGGTATGCTAATGTCGAAAATAGGAGGATCGCTATAGCCTTTGCCGCTCTGAGGATCAAATTTCTCAAACTTGTACAGGTACTCCGCCTTGCCTTCGGACAGACCGAACGTGGCCCTGTATTCTCCGCTGACCAGCGTCTCGGTCTCGTGCGACTCATGCTCCACATGTATATACGCCGGACTATCGCCTGAGGCAGGGTAATAGTGTACGGTGTATATATCCATCACGTTCTCTCCCTGCACATACACCAGCCAGTGGATATTCTCGGGATCGCTGCTGTCGCGGCCTGCGTCGGCGAACAGTTGCGTATACTTGTCGTCAGCCTTACTTTCCAGGCTGAGATTCTGGTAACCATCCGAGAGAGGGAGTTCGAGGATGCCGCGATAGTTGCCGTCGTCGGACGCCACCACTATACCATATTCCTTCGATACGGCACTGCGTGCTGCAAGGTCTATCGTCACGCGGTATACCTTATCTTCCTGTACATAAGTGACTGTGATGCTGTTTTCATCCGTCGAGTAACTCCTGACGGCGATACCGTTATAGGTTATATCTTCCAACGAATAATCATACTGCTTTCCAAGCGTCTCATCCGTATAGATATTCACCTGCACTCGGAAAGACAACGTCGCCTCTGTACCGCCTTGGGCGATCTTGAGTACGGTATCCTTGCCGCTCATGTAGTAAGTGTCTCCGTTGATACGTACCACCGTGTCGCCTGCAGACAGTCTGAAGTACTCCGTACCGTGGAATATATACACCGTTCCGTCCTTCTCGGGGATATACGTTCCGAATTCTTTGTCTTCGACAAAACCCATCACGGAACTCGAATAGTACGTCACACCATAGTTGCCTTGATCGTTCTCATCGGCAAGAATAAAGAATTCGTTCGAATTGAGGCTGACAAATACCGTATTCACCACGTCGCCGTTGGTCGTCTGCGCATCGACTATGATAGTCTTGCGAATTTCTTCGTACCAGCCGGCTGTGGCGAGATACGCCTCGGTATCTTTGACATGGATACGTACGGGCAAGCCGTTCTCTATCCAGTTGTCCGTGTTCCAGCCCGGGAAGAAGGCGTTGCGATCCATCTGTATCGCGGATATGTCCGCTTCCGTCAGATCCAGCGTCATGAGTTCGCCGGAGTTGGAGTAGTTCTGCGTGAATGCGAATTCGCCAATATAGGTCACTTTGTTCAACTTGACCGTACCGTTTCTCAACTGGTTGCAACCATAGAAGGCATATGCACCTATATAGGTCGCATTGGGCAGGTTGACATTGACGATGGCGGTATTATAGTTTGTGTTGCTGTCGAAGGTATCGCAGTAGAAAGCGTAGTCGCCCACATACTCTATCTTCTCCGAATCGATGTCATTGAAGTAGAATCCCCATACGCCGTAGAAGGCATAGTCGCCTATCTTTTTGACGTTGTTGAAGTCAAGGACGAATTTCCTTTCTATATCGTGCTCGCCCTGCTTGCCGCCGCCGATCTTCTCCAATCCGGAGAACACTCCGTCGGCTATCTCGACTATGTCGTCGGAAAAACTGAGGTCCTCTATCACTCTCGGACCGTTGTAGCCGTACAATACGCCGCCGCGCACGATGAATTCTTCTTCGTTGGGCGTGTATTTGCCCTGCGATATGTCATAGAACCTGGTCTCGCCCGTCACGAAGTCGAATCGAACCAGTCCTTCTGTAGGATAGATATAGAAACCTATCTGCGAGATGCCATTTGCGTCTACGAATGTACCATTGACCAGACCGTAACGTTCGTCTTCGTATATCTCGCCCAGTACCAATACCGACCAATCTTCTCCAACGTAGACCTGCTCGTCCTGCATGACGAAGTAGATATAGTACACATAGACACCGTTGCTGTATGTGCCTCTCTTGAAACGGAAAGTCTCGCTGCCGTCTTCACTCGTGTACAGGAAGCAATCGCTATCGGACAGATACATATACTTTCCGTGCGTTTGCGTGCCGTCGGTACTCGTAAGCGTGGCATTGCCGTGTCCGTCCAGATAGGCTGTGGCGCGAGTCATCCTGCCCTTGTCGTACAGATTGTACATTCCGTTGAATGTATCGCGCATGCTCAACGTACCGTCGGCAAGGATATCAAAGAGGTATTCGTCGGCGGACGCTTTGATTTGACCGCCCTCATTGACGTACTCCGCCATGAATACAAGTTGCGTGCCCTTGTCCCAGTCGTCGCGCCAATCGTAATCCGACGCATTGGAGGACTGATCCTGCACGAAGCCGATACCGAGTTTGCCATAGTACGTCTTGCCGGAGACGCGGTAGGTCACCGTATATCCGTCGCCTACGATCCTGCCGCCGCCCTGCACCTGATAGTCGCGGTTGGTCTGGTGGATCATCTCCTCTATGAACACTTTTTGCGAATGGAGTTCGTCATTGTCATCATAGTAGTCCACTACGCCCACAGCCACTTTTGTTGTGCCGGATGCTGTAGTGATCTGATATTCCACGAAGTGCGATCCGGTGAAGAAGTAGTCGAATTCTTTGCCCGTAGGCTCGCATGTGCCGTACTCTCCAGAGTCGTACACCGTGTGGTTCTCATCTCCGAAGAATACGATGAGTACACCGTATATGCCTCCGTCACGGAACATTCTCGCAGGACCCGCCTCGGGATCGTCCGTCACATCCGTCATGACTTCCTCTTCGTTGTCCGCTATATCGAGACGGAAGAACTTCTCCGTTTTGCCGTCGGCGGAAACGAATGCCAGGAAGAAGCCATCACTGTCCAGATAGTCGTATTCGCCCCTGATTGCTTCACCGTCCTGCGGAGTATAGACGCCGTTACCGAATTCGTCGAGCACAAGAGTGCCGCCACCCGCTATATTGTAAGTGACTCTTTCTTCCGTAACGCGCGCGATGAGCGCAGACTCTCCGTTGTATTCTCCTTCGATGAATACGAACTCGGAGTAGAACTCAAGGTAAAATTCGTCCACCGTCGGATATCCGCCTTCCGGAGTCGTCAGCGTGAAGATCCGAGCATCGTCCGACGCTTCCACCTTACCGTGCAGCACCAGCGACTCTTCGCCGCTCATATCTTTCAGCGCGATATATGCATCGTCGCCGTTGATGAACATTCTGTCGAACTCGTCCTGTCCGTATACCTGCTTCATTATAAGCGGAAGCAGCTGGGCGTCGGGCAAAACGGTGTATGTCGTTTGCTCTCCGTCGCTATCCGCCCGTACGATCACGGTATGTTCGCCGAAGGTATATATATCCAGATAAAACGGGTCGAATTCGCTCTCGATACGCGTGCTGGTCCATTGACCAAAGGAGTAGGTGTGTCCATCGTAAGTGAGCTCGCCCCACTGATCCAATTCGAATCCGTTCTCTTCTATCTTCAGAGATACGGAACCCATGACGCCTGCGACGATCTTTTCCTTCTCTATTTTGAACTCAAAGAACGCGCTTTCGTCGTCATAATACGCGCTTGTGAATCTGCCGAGAGTGCCGTCTCCGGGCTGCTCGAGATATCCCAAGTCCAGCAATTCGTAACCGGTAATATTACCTGCCTCGTCGGTGTAGTAACCGAGAATATATACTTCATCCGGCAAGTAATAGTATATGACAGCGTGATCGCAGGGACAACCCTGATACGTCTGCTTGGGCGAGGATGCCCACTCCTGCGTATAGGGAGGATTATCGATCTCGACGAAATAGGGCGGATACAAATAAGAATCCACTGTACGGAAATAGATGGAGGTTGGATGCGGCACATCCGGTGTAAATTTGATCCATTCGTCCGACCAATCATATGTGACACCTGATACCGCATTGTGCAAGTTTGCAAATGGCAAAGTCTGTATTTCGTATCTTCCGGACTGGCTCTTACGATTTTGAACAACATATCCACCGTCTTCTTCTTCCGAAGGCTCGTAATCATACGTTGTATAGATACCTCTGCCGAAGCCGTCCAACTGCAGACCGTATTCTGTGACATATGCCATATCATCGTATTTCACATATCCGCCGTCGAAGCCGTCGCTGGTCAGGTATGTGCCCTTCATCTGTCTGCCGCCAACGGTATCATGGACGGACTCGTCCGTGCGGAACAGCAGCATCTGCTCCGACTCGCTGTTCATCAGCATATATGTCGGCTCGGAGAATCCGTATGTATCCTCATCGAGCAGGTAATAGTACGCGGGGACCGTCGCTCTCAGGCTATCGCCTTGCACGGTATAGAGCATAGCACCTGCTATACCCTCATCGTCCGTCATACCGTCCAGATACAGCACGTTGGTATAAGAGTCGCTCTTGTACACGTAGAATCCGCGCTCACTACCGCTTGCACGGTAAAACATCCATACGATATCTTCACCGTTACGGCGATAGCCCACGTCGAACCCGAATGTGATCCTGTTGTCATCGGATACGAATATATAGTCACCCGTCAGGACGTCGCGGGTATAAGTACCGCGAGCGGTCACGGCGGTGCCGCCGTTGGCAGGCGTATATGTGTATGTGATGGTATTCGCCTCGCCGAATGTCAATTCGTCTACAGCCTCGCCTTCAGCAGCGGTGCTGAGACCGTCTATGAAGGTCTGACCGTTGAACTTCTCGAAATAGTAGAACAGATCGTCCTCTATTCTTCCTTCCAGCATGGTTTTGTCGTTTTCTTCAAAGAGGAAGTTGCCTGTCACCTTGTTGTAGGAGCCTTGCTTGTCCTCCATTCCCAGTCGGCGCAGGTACACCACTCCGTCGTGCACCGTGGAGACGAACAGTCTGTCATCTCCGCCGAATGCGTCCGTCAAGGTGCTCTGCCAACGTGCATATAAGGTGATATTGTATCCGCTCATGGTAGCGGTATCATACAGATCGCCGGCTTCATACTCTACATTGCCTTCGGGAGTGGTCGCCCAGCCCTCGAAGTGCAGGTCTGCCGAGAGTCCGAAATCCGCACCATCCGCAAGCACCACCTGTTCACCGCGCAGGGCGTCCTTGCTAGGAATAGTCGCCGTCGAGTCGACGCGATTGACTCTGTAATTGATACGCACCTTCTCCGCGGCGGAAGCAGATATACGGATATACACCGTAAACACTTCGCCCTTGTCCAATGCGTCGGTAGATATACGGCTCTTGGTCGTATCGGCAGTGCCTTTGGCTGTGTACGCGGATATATCCAGCGTATACGCCGCACCAAGGCGAGCGGTACCCGTCGTAGTAAGAGAAGGCGTACTGCTATACCTGCCGGACGCGTCGGAGTAATATACCCGCACGGTGAATGTCGCGTCATATTTTGCCGTGAGCGTCAAGCCTTCCTTTGGCATCACGTCGCTGTCGGATATCTGCTTGTCACCCAGATACCAACCGACAAATGTCACGCCCTCTTCCGTCACGGGACGGATATCCCTCAATGCATCTGTAAGTTTTGCACCTACTTCCACACTCAGAGAGGTCTCTTCCAACGTGCCGCCATTGCCCACGTCAAGAGTCAACGTAGCGGTTTTGTCTTTGCATGCGACAAGCAATACGGCACTCGTCACAAGGCATACAGCCAAAACCAGTATCAGTATGCGTTGAAACTTTTTCATACAAAACTCCTTTTTTCATAACTCGCCTCGGCTATGGTTTCGGTCGTTTCTACCGAAGCGTATAATCGGACATTATAAATTTCTTCTATAAATTTTATTAAAATTTGCTATATTTGTCAACTGTATTCGCCTGCTAAGGCGTATCGCTCGGTGCAAATGATAAAAATAACGATAATTTTATCAAAAAAAGCATATAAAAATCGCTCCTTTACTCAAGGAGCGAACTACTTATTCTGTCTTATCCGGCTCGGTCAACGGCGTATCGGCAGAGGGTACTTCCGACGGCGTGGCAGACTGTTCTACGGGAGTCAATCCCACCACCTGCCCTACAGGCAAGGTAAATGCAATACCCTGCCCCGCCGTATTCAGTCCGACGTCACGATACAGGTTTTGCAAGACAGATTCCTTGATGGACTCATCCACCAGGATCATGACCAGTTCTTTGTTGGGGACTACGGTTATACCGTAGGCTCTCTCCGCCTGCGGATTGGCAGTGCCCGTTGCATTCAGTACGGTGCCGCCGCGTGCGCCTGCCGCGCGAGCCGAATCCATGACCGCCTCCGAGTAGCCGCCATTGACTATACACATTACCACTTCATACTTGTTTGACATACCACACCTACTGTTTGTTACTCAAAAATTTATAAGCGGACACTCCCACCATACTGCTGAAAGGCACAGTATATGCTATCCCCTTGCCTCCGCGCAGGGTACCGAACTTATCCTCCAGCGTAGCAAGAGCGTTGGCGGCATTGTCCTCGCGTATTATGCTGAACAGCACCTGCTTTTCTCTGTCCGTGTCGAAAAATCCGAATGTCTTCACCGCCGTGCCGAACGCAGCCACTTCCAATTGCATATTCACCTCGAAGTTCTGCAGCAGATCCAGGTAGAACTCCGCCTTGTTACGCGGCACTACCGTCACGAGCAGCATGAGCTTGTACGGCGCGAGAGCCTTCTTCTGCGAAGGCTTGGCTGTGTTTCTTTTTGTTTTGGGCGCAGATCTCGTTGTCGCGCGTTTTGTATTTTCCGTTGTCATAGTTACATGAAATTGATGATCTGACCGTCGTCTGCCGAGACTATACGGCGTTGGGCGATCTTGTTGCGGACGTTTCGCGCGACTATCGCGCGGAAACCCAATATCTGTATGGTGATGAGCGGCGTCATAGCCACCATAGCCACTATGCCGAAGGCGTCGGTGAGTATCTTGCCTTCGCCCTGACATGTGAGGCAAGCACCTATGGCAAAGGGCAGAATGAAGGTGGAGGTCAGCGGTCCTGACGCCACTCCGCCGGAGTCAAATGCGATAGCCGTGTATATAGAGGGCACGAAAAAACTGAGCCCCAGCGATATGATATACCCGGGTATCAGATAGTACAGTATAGAGAAGTCCAGCCATATCCGCAGCATAGACAGCCCTATGGACAAGCCCACGCCTATGGACATCGCTATCATCATGGATCTCTTGGTGATGGCACGGTTGGTGACCTCCTCCACCTGCTTGTTCAGCACGTGCACGGCAGGCTCGGCGAGCACCACCAGCATACCGAGCAGAAATCCTATAAGAACCAATGCCCACGGTTGTGCGGCGATTTGACTGCCCAACTTAAAACCTATGGGCAAAAATCCTACCGACACTGCGGTGAGGAATACGACCAACCCCACAAACGTATACGCTATACCTACCGCTATATGCTTGATACGCTGCACGGGCAATCGGAGATAGACGAGTTGCAGTACGGTAAACGCAACGCATATCAGCAGCAGAGCCAGTCCCACTTCCTTGACAACTTGCCACATTTCCCGGAAAAATCCCTCTATCACATTGTCAGGCAGACGGTATGCGGCAGGGTTGAATCCGCTGTCCGCGCTTCCTCCGCCCATACCGAGCAGCATGACCACGAGTATGGGGCCTATAGAGCATAGTGCCAACAGTCCGAAGGAATTTTCTCCCGAATGGCGTCCGCCTATCACCGCCGCGATGCCTACGCCTATGGCAATGATGAAGGGCGCGGTGATGGGCCCCGTCGTGACGCCGCCGCTATCGAAACTCAACGCCACGAAGTCCTCTCCACCCGTCGACACCATCAACGCGACAAGCGCGAACATGACCATATAGAAAAATACCAGCATTGCGGAGACGGACTTTTTGAACAATATCTTCAGCACGCCGAGCAACAGGAATATTCCTACGCCCAACCCCACGCACACTATCAGCAATGTCGGGTCCACCCTCTGAGATATCTGATTCGCCAATACGGACAGATCCGGCTCGGCTACGGTGATAAGCACTCCCATCGTAAAACTCACTATAAGTAATACGGGCAGTTTGCCGGAACGTGTGAGTCCGCCGCCTATGTATTCCCCCATGGGAGACATGGCAAGGTCCGCGCCTACATTGAACAAGCCTATCCCCAATATCAGCAACAACGCCGATACGACGAATATAACTATCTCCTTCGCGGACAGATCCACCAACGGAGTGGCGCACAAAATCAGTACTATTCCCACCACGGGCAGTACCGATACCAACGCCTCTTTGATTTTGCTCCACAGGATCCTAAACAATGCGCACTCTCCATATTCAACGTATTTCCATCTTACCAAATAATGCGACTTTTTGCAACCCGTATGCGATATTTTGCGTAAATATCGCTCCCGATTATATTCACCGACAGACCTATACGAGCACAAGCCTGACCAATATCTAAAAAAAAGCCGCAACGATATCATTGCAGCACGTCTCAGTCCCCAAATGTGCGCGCATAACGTCGACGCAATATAACATTACAAGAAGTTTTCTTCTATATCAAGATTTTTCAGAAGATTTCTTCTAATATTTAACCATGAGTATAGGACAGAAGATAAAAGAGTTGCGTATAGAGCGTTGCATATCGCAGTTGACATTGGCAAAAGCCATAGGCGTCAGCCAAAAGGCTATAAACTACTGGGAGCGAGGGGTGAATGAGCCGAAAGTCGGTTACATAGTCGCCATGGTCCGCTTTTTCGATATATCATTTGACGAATTTTTTTCCGACATTGTATGACGGCTGTCTGCCGTATACCTGTGTCGCATATGCATACAACAAAAAAATCTCGGACGGTTTCGTCCGAGATTTTTGATTTGTTGGGATGGCGCGATCAGGAAATGATCTTGGAAACAACGCCGCTGCCTACCGTGTGGCCGCCTTCGCGGATAGCGAAGCGAAGACCTTCTTCCATAGCGATGGGGGTGATGAGGTCTACCTTGATATGGGTGTGGTCACCGGGCATTACCATCTCCACGCCGGGGTCAAGTTCGATAGAACCTGTAACGTCCGTCGTACGGAAATAGAACTGAGGACGATATCCCTTGAAGAAGGGGCTGTGACGTCCGCCTTCCTCCTTGGTCAGGACGTATACTTGTCCTTCGAATACCATGTGGGGAGTAACGCTCTTGGGTTTGGCAATGACTTGTCCGCGTTCAACTTCTTTACGATCGATACCGCGCAGAAGCAGACCTACGTTGTCGCCTGCATAGGCAACGTCGAGCAGCTTACGGAACATCTCCACGCCTGTGACGACGGAAGACTTGATCTCGTCTTTGAGACCGACGATCTCAACGGGGTCGGAGGGTTTGACGCTACCGCGCTCTACTCTGCCCGTAGCGACCGTGCCGCGTCCGGTGATGGTGAAGACGTCTTCAACAGGCATCAGGAAGGGCTTATCGGTATCACGTGTGGGAGTGGGGATATAGTTGTCTACAGCGTCCATCAAGTCAAGTATGGGCTTGTATACGGGATCGCTGAGATTGGTGTTGCCGGCAAGAGCAGCGTCCATAGCGACCTTTGCGGAGCCGCGGATGACGGGGATCTCGTCGCCGGGGAATTCGTACTTGGTAAGGAGTTCTCTGACTTCCATCTCTACCAACTCGAGAAGTTCTTCGTCGTCAACAAGGTCTGTCTTGTTGAGGAAGACTACGATATAGGGCACACCGACCTGACGAGCAAGCAGGATGTGTTCGCGAGTCTGCGGCATCGGGCCGTCGGAAGCAGCAACTACGAGGATAGCACCGTCCATCTGAGCGGCACCGGTGATCATGTTCTTGACGTAGTCAGCGTGACCGGGGCAGTCAACGTGAGCGTAGTGACGCTTGTCTGTCTGATACTCTACGTGAGCGGTGTTGATCGTTATACCGCGCGCTTTTTCCTCGGGGGCCTTGTCGATTTCATCATATTTCATGATCTCAGCCTTGCCCTGCATAGCCATAACCATTGTGATGGCAGCGGTCAAGGTGGTTTTGCCGTGGTCTACGTGACCGATCGTACCAATGTTGACGTGCGGTTTGCTTCTGTCAAATTTAGCTTTTGCCATTGTTGTTTTTTCCTCCTGATTTTTGATAACAAAATTTTATTTTTTTATTTCATGGTATGGCGTCGAAACTCGCCACTAAAGTTAATTATACATTATTTTTTTGCTCAGGTCTATACTTTTCTGAAGTTTTTTTATAAAGTTTTTGACCCGAGGTCGCTTTTACGGGTTATTTTTCGTCAATTTGTCCCTTACAGACTTGGGAACCTCGGCAAAATGGTCGAATTGCATAGTGTAGTTGCCTCTGCCCTGCGTGCGGCTGCGCAGATCCGTAGCATAGCCGAACATCTCCGCAAGGGGTATCAGCGCATTCACTACCTGTACGCCGTTGCGCAACTCGATACCGCTTATATTGCCTCTGCGCGCGGATACATTGCCCATCACGTCGCCGAGATACTCTTCCGGCATGGTGATCTCCACCTTCATCATGGGCTCCAGCAGCACAGGATCGGCGATGGAAGCGGCGTTTTTGAACGCAAGGCTTCCGGCGATCTTGAATGCCATCTCGGAACTGTCCACCGGGTGGAAACTGCCGTCGTACACGGTGGCTTTGAAGTCCACCACCTCATATCCCGCGAGCGGACCGGTCTTGGCTGCTTCCTGTATGCCGTTGTTCACGGGCTGGATATATTCCTTGGGAATACTGCCGCCTACCGTAGCGTCCACGAACTCGTAGCCCTTGCCTGCCGGCTGAGGTTCCAGACGTATCTTGCAGTGACCGTACTGTCCCTTGCCGCCGCTCTGACGGACGTATTTGCCCTCCGCCTCGACGGTCTTGCGTATGGTCTCGCGATAGCTTACCTGCGGTTGTCCTACATTCGCCTCCACGCGGAACTCTCTCAGCAATCTGTCTACGATGATCTCGAGGTGCAACTCGCCCATACCGGCGATGATGGTTTGCCCCGTCTCCTTGTCGGTGTACGTTTTGAACGTGGGGTCTTCCTCCGCCAACTTGACGAGAGCGAGGGTCATCTTCTCCTGTCCCGCTTTGGTCTTGGGCTCTATAGCCACCTTGATGACCGGCTCGGGGAATACCATGCTGTCCAGTACCAGCGGATGCTTCTCTTCACAGAGAGTGTCGCCCGTCGTGGTCTCTTTCAATCCGACCAGCGCGACGATCTCTCCCGCGTAGGTCTCGTTTATCTCCTGACGCTCGGACGCATGCATCTGCAACACCTTGGTCACGCGCTCACGCTTGCCCTTGGTGGAGTTGTAGATATAGCTGCCCGCCTGCAACGTGCCGCTGTATACACGGCAGTATGCAAGTTTTCCGACGAAGGGGTCTGCGACGATCTTGAACGCCAGTCCGCAAAACGGCTCGTCATCATCCGTCTTGCGCACTATCTTCTTTTCCTCGTCATGTACGTCGAATCCTACTACGTGGTCCACGTCTACGGGGCTGGGCAGATAGTCGCACACAGCGTCCAGCAACTTCTGGATACCCTTGTTCTTGTAGGCGGAGCCGCACAGCACTGGATTGACCTGCAAGTTGATGACTGCATTGCGCAGCCCTTGCTTGATCTCATCTATGCTGAGGTCGCCCTCTGCAAAGAACTTCTCCATCAGCGCGTCGTCCGTGCCTGCCACGAACTCTACGAGTTCCGCACGTGCCTTTTCCACCTCCGCCACCATATCGGCGGGGACGTCCGTCTCATCTATCTGCATTCCCTGCGGGTCATTGTAGATATAGGCGCGACGGGTTATGATATCCACCACTCCTCTGAATGTCTCTTCCTTGCCTATGGGCAACTGTATGGGCATCGCGTTGGACTTGAGCCGAGTGCGCATCATCTCTACCACATTGTAGAAGTTGGCACCGTTGATGTCCATCTTGTTGACAAAGGCGATACGCGGGACGTTGTACTTGCTGGCTTGGTGCCATACCGTCTCGCTCTGAGGTTCTACTCCGCCCTTAGCGCAAAATACCGCCACCGCACCGTCCAGTACGCGTAGCGAACGCTCCACCTCCACAGTGAAGTCCACGTGTCCGGGAGTGTCGATGAGGTTGATACGATAGTCGACGCCGTTGTAGTGATTGAGCCAATGCACCGTAGTAGCAGCGGAGGCGATGGTGATGCCTCTCTCCTGCTCCTGCGCCATACTGTCCATCACGGCAGTGCCTTCGTGCACCTCACCCATCTTGCGGGTCTTGCCGCTGAAGAACAAAATTCTTTCGCTTGTAGTGGTCTTGCCTGCGTCTATGTGCGCCATGATACCTATATTGCGCACATTCTGCAAGGGATATATTCTTGCCATTGATTTACCTACTTATTTTAGTTTACCATCTGAAATGCGCAAACGCCTTGTTTGCTTCCGCCGAACGGTGCATTTCTTCCTTTCTCTTGAAAGCGTTACCTTGCTCGTTGTAAGCGTCCATCAGCTCACCCGCCAAGCGTTGGTACATATTTCTCTCACTGCGCTTGCGAGCGAACATAACCAGCCAGCGGATAGCCAGCGTCTGACGTCTCTCGGGGCGGACTTCCATAGGTACTTGATAGTTGGCACCGCCTACACGTCTCGCTTTGCACTCCAACAGAGGCATGAGGTTATTGATTGCTTTGGTGAACACTTCCATAGGGTCCTGTCCCGTCTTCTTTTGTATCTCGTCAAAAGCACCGTAGACTATCTCCTGAGCGGTTCCCTTCTTGCCGTCCTGCATCACTTGGTTGATGACCTTGGTCACTACCTTGCTGCCATACACGGGATCGGGTAATACGTCCCTCTTGGGGACACCACTTCTTCTGGGCATGTGTGTGTTTCCTCCTTTTTCGTTGTTTTTGAAATGTTGTTTGTTTTTACCAAATACAGCCAACTCGACGCACACCGTGTGCGGAGAAACTTCTGTCTTACAGCGGACACGCCGCCGACATACTGCTTACTCGGCGAAAAGTCGCAATTTCAAAAACCTCGACATTTCACCAATTGAACTGCTTGGTGTCCCTGCCTACTTCTTGCCGGCCTTGGGACGTTTGGCACCGTACTTGCTGCGGGCTTGTTTACGATTTGCTACACCGGCTGTATCCAGCGTACCGCGAATGATATGGTAACGGATACCGGGCAAATCACGCACTCTTCCGCCGCGGATCAGTACTACACTGTGCTCTTGAAGGTTGTGACCTTCGCCGGGGATGTAGCATGTGCCTTCTTCGCCGTTGGTACGGCGTACACGTGCGATCTTCCGAAGAGCGGAGTTGGGCTTCTTGGGTGAAGTAGTAGTCACGTTCAGGCATACACCACGCTTCTGCGGACAACTGTCCAGCAACGGTGCCTTGCTCTTCTCCGCTTCACTTCTGCGGCCCTGTCTGATCAATTGGTTGATTGTTGCCATCTGCATACCTCCTTATGATAATAATGTCGAGTCTTGAGAAAACTCTATACAAAGCGGGCTGCCCCGCAATTGTAACGCTGTGTCGGGTCTGCGACCCCCGATGATAGTATTGCCTCTCTACGCCTTCAGTACACCTACCGCTCCACTCGGCACCTCTATGCCGTAGCGCGCGGATATCTCGTGCATGGCGGATCCGATACGGTAACTCACCCCGTGCTCCTTCGCCGCCTCTATCATCTCCGTGATATACCCGATCTCCGCATCCGCAGCGATATGTATCTCCGCGATATTGCCGTTTTTCAACTCGCGCAGTATCTGCCGCTTGCCTATGACCACCTTGTGCGTATCATTAGCCATATTTCACCAACGTACATTCTATCAAAATAACGCAAAGCAGTCAAGCGATTTTGCACCGCTTGACTGCCAACTTTGTACTATTGCCCTATAATGGCTTGTCTCTCGCCCTCTCAGTCCTTGTTTTTGCAATCCCACACCACGGGACAATCATTGTCATTCCAGTACTCACTCCATCCGGAAGGCTGAGTCTCCGCTTCGCAGTAGATGGTCAAGTTGCTGCAACCTATGAAAACACTATATTCTATGTTTGTGACGCTGTTCGGTATGGTTATGGAAGTCAAGCTACTGCAATCTTCAAAAACATACTCGCCTATGTTTTGCAATTGACTTGTGTTCTCAAATGTCACCGTTTTCAGGCTAATGCAACGGGAGAAAGCGTGCGAACATATGCTTTGCAATCGACTTTCCCCCTCAAATGTCACCGTTTTCAGGTTAATGCAACGGGAGAAAGCGTACGAGTCTATGCTTGTAACGCTACTCGGGATGGTGACTGAAGTCAAGTCGCTACGCCCGTAGAAAGCATTCTCTCCTATGATTGTGACAGGATAGTTGTTTTCTTTGTATTCGACGCTTTGAGAAATTGTAACGTCACCGCCGTAATTGCACCCTACAACAGTTGCGTTCCCGTCTTTCAACGCATACTTGATACCGTCGACAAATATATACACATATCCGTCCTCGGCAATGTCGTTGGATTTGCAATCCCACACCACGGGACAGTTGTAGTCATTCCAGTTTTCGTTCCATCCGGAAGGCTGACTTGTCGCTTCGCTGTAGATAGTCAATTGTTGGCAGTTGTAGAAAGCGAATTCGTTTATGTATGTGACACCGATAGGAATGGTGAAGGAGGTCAGATTGTAGCAGAAAGCGAAAGCATACTCAGCTATGCTCTGCAATTGACTTTCACCCTCGAATGTCACAGCAAGCAAGTTAATGCAGGAGTGGAAAGCATACCCGCCTATGCTTTGCAATTGACTTTCGCCCTCAAATGTCACAGTCTGCAAGTTCCTGCAACTGTAGAAAGCCCTCTCGCCTATGCTTGTGACGGGATAGTTGTTTTCTTTGTATTCGACGCTTTGCGGAATAGTGACGTCGCCGCTGTAATCGTACTTGACGACAGTTGCGTTTCCGTTCTTCAACGCATACCTGATACCGTTGACAACTATATACACATATCCGTCCTCGGCAACTTCATTGTGCTTACAATCCCACACCACAGGACAGTCTCCATTCCAACCGTCAGGCCATTCCGAAGGCCGGCTCGTCGCTTCGCAGTAGATCGTCATGTATCCGCAATCGCGGAAGGCCTCATCGCTCATTTCCACGACGCCGCTCGGGATAGTGACAGAAGGCAAATTGCCGCAACCTTCGAAAGACCTCCCTCCTATGGCTGTGACGTTGCTCGGAATGACGATGGAAGTCAAACTGACGCACTCGTAGAAAAGACACGCGCTTATGAATTTCAACCGGCTTCCCTCCTCAAACGTCACCGTTTGCAAGCTACTGCACCCGGAGAAAACGTACGAGCCTATATAAGTGACGTTGCTCGGTATGGTGATGGCAGTCAAACTACTGCACCCGGAGAAAACCCTATTGTCTATGTATTGCAGACCGCTCGGAAGTGTTATGGAAGTCAGCTTGCCACAACCGGAGAAAACACTCTCGTCTATTTGCCGCAACTGACTTTCTGCCTCAAATGCCACCGTTTGCAAGTTGCTGCAACCGAAGAAAGCATACTCGACTATGTATTCGACGCTGCTCGGGATGACGATGGAAGCCAAATCGCTACAGCCGTCAAAAACATGCGCTTCTATTTTTTCCAACTGACTTTTTCCTTCAAATGTCACCGTCTGCAAGCTACTACAGCCGGAAAAAGTATCTGACCTCACCTCTGTGACGCTACTCGGGATGGTGATGGACGTCAGCTTGCTACAACCGGAGAAAACATACGAACCTATGTATGTAACGCTGCCCGGGATGATGATGGAAGTCAAATTACTGCAACCGAAGAAAGCATAGTTCTCTATGTCTCTGAGCCCGTTCGGAAGTATTATGGAAGTCAGATCGTTGCAGTTGTAGAACGCATGAGCATTTACAGTTGCGTTGGCTGTGAGCACGACGGACTTGAGCGTGGAGGGAACGTATGTAGAGTGCTCCTCGTAAGATGACGCGCCGAATATATATCCGAAACTCTCTATACCGTATAGATGTCCGCCTACGAAGGGCAAAGTCACAGACTGCAACTTGTCACATTTACGCAATGCGCCCAGGCTTATCGCGGTGACGCAGTCGGGCACGACCATATCCGTCACGGTAGGATCCACTACGCCCGTTATCTCGCAAGTCGTGGGCGTGGAAGTGAAAAGAAAATTCCCCATCTCTTCCGCCATACCGAACCTTGCCGTATATGTCTTATCCTGCTCGGACACGGTGAGTGTGTACTGCAACTCCTGCGAGACCTGCTCGTCATCCAGGTACCAACCCTCGAAGTTGTAGCCGAGATTTGGCGTCGCTGTGATCGTGGCTGTTTCGCCGAGAACATAGACTCCTCCGCCCTCGACATTGCCCGCATTGTCATCATTCGCACGAACCGTCAACTTGCTCTCGACCTGCCGAGTCCACAGAGCGTAGAGCGTAACATTCTGCGTGACTGTATCCGAGTCGAAATCCCACAGATCGGATCCGTTTCTGGTCTTGCTCCAGCCGGCGAAGTCGTAGCGTGCACGCGCAGGAGAATCGGGTGCGGTGAGTTTCGCACCGCCGGAAACGTTCTCTCCTTGCAACTCGGTATCGTCGGCAAACTTGCCGCCATTGGCATCATATATGACTTTGTAGACATTCGTCGGATCATCATTTGGTTTACTGCCCGAGCCGGAACCCGTACCAGAACCACTACCGGAGCCCGAATTACCGTTGCCGGAACCGAAAATTCCGTTGCATGCGGCGAGTGTACACACCACCGTCACAAGCAACACAGCCAATACCGCCAACATGATCTTGCGATACTTATTCATAATGTCCCTCCATAGAGTTGTTTTGGACAACGAAGTGTCCCGACTACCTTTGCAACACCTGTAGAATATGCGCCTCGATAGTTACCACATGCAAAAGTATATGACATGGCGTCTTTAACTCGTAATGCTGTGTTAGTTTAATTGTACAACAGTAAGGCAAACTTGTCAAAGGGTGAGGGAAAATGTGTATATAACGAGAGGCGTCGAATGATCGACGCCTCTCGGTGTACAGATAAAATTATTCGTCGTCGGTATCGGAGGACACGTGCGGGACGAGTTCCTTCTCGCGGTAGCAGTTCAGTCCGGTACCTGCGCTGATCATCTTGCCGATGATGACATTTTCCTTCAAGCCGTACAGCGGGTCACACTTGTTCTTGATGGCTGCCTCTGTCAGTACGCGGCTGGTCTCCTGGAAGGAGGCTGCGGACAGGAAGCTGTCGGTAGCAAGGCTCGCCTTGGTGATACCGAGCAATATACGCTTGGCAGTGGCGGGTACGCCGTCGTTGTCCAACGCCTTGGCGTTTTCCTCTTCGAACTTGAATATATCCACCACTTCGCCTGGCAGCATATCCGTAGTACCTGCATCCTCTATACGCACCTTGCGGAGCATCTGGCGGACGATGACCTCGACGTGCTTGTCGTTGATCTCGACGCCGTTGGCACGGTAGGTAGCCTGGACTTCCTTGACGAGGTATTCCTCTACTGCGCGGAGACCCTTGGTAGAGAGCAGATCCTGCGGATAGATGGAACCTTCCGTGAGGGGAGAACCGGGTTCGACTATGTCGCCGTCGTGCACCTTGATACGGCTGGTGTAGGGTATGGCGTACTCTTTTACATTGCCGTTGGACTCGGTGACGTGGACGATCTTCTTGTCAATATTGGAGGGGATGCTGACGGTACCGGAGACCTCGCAGATCACCGCGCAGCCCTTGGGTTTGCGTGCCTCGAAGAGTTCCTCTACGCGTGGCAGACCCTGAGTGATATCGTCGGCTGTAGCCACGCCGCCGGTGTGGAATGTACGCATGGTGAGCTGGGTACCCGGCTCGCCTATCGACTGAGCCGCGATGACGCCCACCGCTTCGCCGAGATTGACCGGCTTGCCGGTAGCCATATTGGAGCCGTAGCACTTGCAGCACACGCCGTGCTCGCTGCGACAAGTCAATACGGTACGCATGTACAGTTTGTCAATACCTGCCTTGACTATCTCTCTGGCGAGGTCGTCATTGATCATGGTGTCGCCATGGCAGATGATCTCGCCCGTTTTGGGGTCGACCACGTCGTCGATGACGTACTTACCTATGATACGGTCCTCGAACTTCTCTATGATCTCGTCCGTGCCGCTGCCGCGGAATGCCTCTATCCACATACCCTGCGGACGGCTGCCTGCGCTGCAGTCCTCATCACGGATGATGACGTTCTGCGCGACGTCTACCAGACGTCTGGTCAGGTAACCGGAGTCTGCCGTCTTCAATGCCGTATCGGCAAGACCCTTTCTGCCGCCGTGCGAGGAGATGAAGTATTCCAACACACTCAGACCCTCACGGAAACAAGCCTTGACCGGCAACTCGATGGTACGACCCGAGGGGTCGCTCATCAGTCCGCGCATACCGCACAGCTGACGTATCTGGTTCATGCTGCCGCGCGCGCCGGAGTCTGCCATCATCCATATGGGGTTGTCCTCTTCCATGACGTCCTTCACCAACGTCTCCACTTCCGTGGCGGCGTCCTTCCATACGTCTATCACGGACTTGTAGCGTTCGTTCTCCGTCAGGTAGCCTTCGTTGTAGTTGTTCTCTATGGCGATGACCTGCTGTTCTGCCGCGTGCAGAATGGTCTTTTTCTTCTCGGGGATATTCATATCGAACACACTTGTAGTGAGTCCGCTGATGGTGCTGTACTTGTAGCCGAGTGCCTTGACATTGTCCAACATGGTCGCCGTGGGTGTGGTACCGCGCAACTTGAAGCACTTCTCCACTATCTGGGACAGTTGCTTCTTGCCTACCAGATAGCTCTTGGGATTAGCCAGCATCTCTCTCGTCAGATCCTTACGGATGCCCAACGTATGACGCTCCAGCGTCTTCTGTGCGAGCACCTCGGGGTCGCGAATGGTCTCGGCGTCTATCTTCTCGGCACTGCTGTCCACATAGTCGTAGTAGATAGCCTGGCAGAATATCATCCTGCCGACGGTCGTCCATATCTTGGAGCCGTCCTCCTGGCGGATATTCACTACCGTGTGCAGAGTGATATCGTGCGCCACGTATGCCTCGTACGCCTCATCGAAGCTGCTGTAGAACTTAGCCTTGTGCAGCAGTTCCACTTCCTCGTCTGTGAGCGGACGTTCATGTCTCGTCACGTCGTACAATTCCATGATCCTCTGCATCTCGGGCACATTGCAACGGACGGTAGTCAGGTAGTAGCAACCGAGTACCATGTCCTGCGTGGGAGATATGACGGGTTTGCCGTCGGACAACTTCAGGATATTGTTGGCGGCGAGCATCAGATATCTCGCTTCCGTCTGCGCTTCTATGCTGAGGGGTACGTGTACAGCCATCTGGTCGCCGTCGAAGTCGGCGTTGAACGCGGTACAAGCGAGCGGATGCAACTTGATGGCTCTGCCCTCGATCAGTACCGGCTCAAATGCCTGTATGGACAGTCTGTGCAGTGTAGGTGCACGGTTGAGCATGACGGGGTGGTCCTTGATGACGCCCTCGAGTATATCCCATACCTTGTCGTCGGCACGCTCTACGCGTTTCTTTGCCGACTTGACATTGTGGCACTGTCCGGACTCTACGAGCTTCTTCATAACAAAGGGCTTGAACAGTTCCAGAGCCATTTCCTTGGGGATACCGCACTGGTGCAACTTGAGTTCCGGTCCGACTACTATGACGGAACGTCCGGAATAGTCCACGCGCTTGCCCAGCAGGTTCTGACGAAAACGTCCCTGCTTGCCGCGCAGCAATCCGCTCAATGACTTGAGCTCGCGGTTGCCAGCACCGGTCTGCGGACGCTTGCTGCGGCTGTTGTCCAGCAGACTGTCCACAGCGTCCTGCAACATACGCTTTTCGTTGTTGATAAGTATCTCGGGCGCGTTGATCTCTATGAGTCTCTTCAGACGGTTGTTGCGGTTGATAACTCTGCGGTAGAGGTCATTCAGGTCGCTGGTGGCGTATCTGCCGCCGTCCAGAGGCACCATGGCTCTCAACTCGGGAGGAAGCACGGGCAATACGGTCAATATCATCCACTCGGGACGGTTGCCGCTCTTGCGGAAGGCTTCCACTATATCCAGACGCTTGATAGCGCGGACTTTCTTCGCGCCCTGGTTGGTCTTGGCGAGTATCTCGCGCAACTCCTTGCTCTCGGCGTCTAGGTCGATATTTTGCAACAGTTCGCGTACCGCCTCGGCACCCGTACCTGCGCGGAAGTTCATATTGGGGTCTTCCTTGGCCCTGATCTGTGCCTCACGGTACTCGCTCATGGACAGTATCTGCTTGTACTGCATGCCGCTCTGCATGGGGTCTATCACCACATAGCTCTGGAAGTTGATCAACTGCTCCAGGTACTTGGGCGACATATCCAATATCAGTCCCATACGGGAGGGCGTACCGCGGAAATACCATATATGCGATACGGGGGCAGCCAACTCTATATGTCCCATACGCTCGCGGCGTACTTTGGACTTGGTGACCTTGACTCCGCACTTCTCGCAGACTATGCCCTTATAGCGTATACGCTTATACTTACCGCAATGGCACTCCCAGTCCTTCACCGGCCCGAATATTCTCTCGCAGAACAGTCCGTCCTTTTCCGGCTTCTGCGTGCGGTAGTTGATGGTCTCGGACTTTTTGACTTCGCCGTAGGACCACTCTCTTATCTTCTCGGGAGAGGCAATTCCGATCTGTATGGAATCGAAATCGTTCATGAGTCCCGTACGCGCAAGCGTATTGTTGCGCAATGTAGATATCGATTGACCTGTGATTGTAGTTTCGTTACTCATTCTGTTTGCCCTCCTTATTCTTTATCGTCGTCATCGGCGTCGTCGTCATCATCGTCGCCGAATAAATCTCCGAAGTCGTCATCATCGTCTTCGTCGTCGCCGTTGACAGCGTCCAGCAGATCGTTCAGACCGTTCTCGTCGAGGTTCTCGTCCGACTCGTCATCGGTCTCGCTCTCTTCTCCGCCGAACAGATCGTCGAGAGCACTCTCATCGTCATCAAACAGGCTATCCAGACTGAAGTCGTCGTCCTCGTCCGTGAAGCCTTGCTTGTCGGTGCCGCCCAGAGTGATATCGTCTTCTTCGTTGAAGTTGTGCATATCTGCCTTGCGGTCGTCGCGTTCTGCCTGCATGACTTCGTTGTAGTCGGCTTCGTCATCGGTAGAGTCGCGGACGATAATCTCCTCCTTGTCGGGAGAGAGCACCTTGACATCCAATGCCAACGACTGCAGCTCTTTGATAAGCACCTTGAAGCTCTCGGGGATACCGGGATCGGGGATATTCTCGCCCTTGACGATGGCTTCGTACGTCTTGACGCGGCCTACCACGTCGTCCGACTTGACGGTCAATATCTCCTGCAACACATTGGCTGCGCCATACGCTTCCAATGCCCATACTTCCATCTCGCCGAAGCGTTGTCCGCCGAACTGCGCTTTGCCGCCCAGAGGCTGCTGCGTGACCAGGCTGTACGGTCCGGTGCTGCGTGCGTGTATCTTGTCGTCCACCAGGTGGACCAGTTTCAGGTAGTACATGTATCCGACGGTGACTCTGTTCTCGAAGGGTTCGCCGGTACGTCCGTCGTACAGTTGGACTTTGCCGTCCACTTTGCCCGTTTCGGGATTGACCATGCCGTTTTCTTCGAACAGGCGACGTATCTCTTCCTCACTGGCTCCGTCAAATACGGGCGTAGCGATATTCCAGCCCAGCATCTTGGAGATGAGTCCCAGGTGTACTTCCAACACCTGACCTATATTCATACGGGAGGGCACGCCCAGCGGGTTCAGCACTATCTGCAACGGGGTGCCGTCTTCCATAAAGGGCATATCCTCTTCCGGCAGAATGCGCGATACCACGCCCTTGTTGCCGTGACGTCCCGCCATCTTGTCGCCGACGGAGATCTTTCTCTTCTGCGCGATATACACGCGTACCAATTTGCTCACGCCGGGATCCAACTCGTCGCGGTTCTCGCGGGTGAATACTTTCACGTCCACCACGATACCGCCTTCGCCGTTGGGAACTCTGAGGGAGGTGTCACGCACCTCGCGTGCCTTCTCGGAGAAGATGGCGCGAAGCAGACGCTCTTCCGGAGTAAGGTCCGTCTCGCCCTTGGGGGTCACTTTGCCCACGAGGATATCGCCGGGGTGCACTTCCGCACCTATACGCACGATACCGTCCTCGTCCAGATCCTTCAGCGCGTCATCGCCGACATTGGGGATATCGCGGGTGAATTCTTCCGGTCCGAGTTTGGTCTCGCGGCACTCTATCTCGTGCTCTTCTATGTGTATGGACGTGAAGGCGTCTTCTTTGACGAGCTTTTCACTCAGAAGTACTGCGTCTTCGTAGTTGTAGCCTTCCCACGTCATGAAGCCTATCATCATATTGCGGCCGAGAGCCAATTCGCCGCCGTCGGTGGACGGACCGTCTGCCAGCACTTGTCCCTTGGTCACGCGATCGCCCTGCTTGACTATGATCTTCTGGTTGATGCAGGTGCCCTGGTTGCTGCGCACGAACTTCTTCAGCGTGTACTCTTTCAACGAGCCGTTGTCGTGCTGCACTATTATCTTGTTGTCCGAGGCCTTCATCACCACGCCGTCATCTTCGGATATGATCATGACGCCGCTGTCGTATGCTATACGCGCCTCGATACCGGTAGCCACTATGGGTGCTTCCGGACTGATGAGCGGCACCGCCTGACGTTGCATGTTACTGCCCATCAATGCTCTGTTGGTGTCGTCGTTTTCCAGGAAGGGAATGAGGCTCGTAGCGACGGATATCAGCTGACGCGGACTCACGTCGATATAGTCCACTCTCTCGCGCGGGAATTCCAATATCTCCTCGCGGCGGCGGCAGGTGATACGCTCTCTCTCGAAGTATCCTCTGTCGTCCAGCGGCTCATTCGCCTGTCCGATGATATACTTGTCTTCTTCATCCGCAGACAGATACTCCACCGTGTCCGTGACCGTCTTGTGTATCTTGTCCACTCTGCGGTACGGTGCCTCGATGAAGCCGTATTCGTTGATACGCGCATATCCGGCAAGGGAGGTGATCAGACCTATATTTTGTCCTTCGGGAGTCTCTATCGGGCACATTCTGCCGTAGTGCGTGTAGTGCACGTCACGTACTTCGAATGTGGCGCGGTCACGATTCAGTCCGCCGGGACCCAGTGCGGAGAGTTTACGCTTGTGCGTCAGCTCGGCAATGGGGTTGGACTGGTCCATGAACTGAGAAAGTTGGCTGGAACCGAAGAATTCCTTGATGGCACTGGATACGGGACGCACGTTGATGAGCGACTGCGGCGTAGCCTTGCCCGGTTCCTGTATAGCCATACGCTCGCGTATGACTCTCTCCAGACGGCTGATACCGATACGGAATTGGTTCTGGAGCAATTCGCCTATGCTGCGTACACGGCGGTTGCCCAGGTGGTCGATATCGTCCGCACTGCCTATGCCGTACTTCAGCCCGAGATTGTAGTTCACCGTGGCGATGATATCCGCACGGGTTATATGCTTGCTTATAAGCTCGTCACGACGGCTGCGTATGAGTGCCGCAGTATCCTCCGCTGACAACTCGGAGCCGAGTATCTCTCTCAATACGACGCTGTCCACCGCCTCGTACAGTCCCAGACCCTTGTAGTCTATATCCGCAAAACGCATATCCTGCGTGACGGCAAACAGCCTCGCGTCTACCGTGCGGTTGCCTATCACCTTGACGCAGGGGCACTCCTTTGCCAGTACGAGTACGTTGGCGACATCCGACTTGTAGATATTGTAACCGTTATCGTAAGCGATCTGAGCCGCATCGGATACGAGGACCTGACTCTTCTTCTCCTCGTAGGCGGACTGCGCCATGTCGGCAAGCACTCTGCCGCTGACGTCTATCTTGCCGTCGCCTATATGCAACTCGCCCTTCTCGCACATGATCACGGCGCCCAGCCGCTGGCTGAGGAACTGCGCATACTCTTCCGCCGAATGAGCGGACGTGCCGTCGAATACCTGCGTATACGACTGACGGGCTATATACACCTCGTTGATACCGCTGTGACGTATGTCAAAGGCTTCGGACTCGGAAATGACCGTACCTGCCGGTATGGTGCGACGGCAAGGTACCGTGACCTGCTCGTCCAGATATCCGCCCACCGCTACGGAGTAGAATGCGTCACTGTCGGACACGGGCACTTCCACCGTGCAGCCGTGCTCGTCCAGTATCTTGATACCGTGCACGATCCCGCACTTGGCTATCTGCTCCGCCTGCTCACGCGTGAGACAGGTGTATTTGGCAAAAGTGAGCAAGCCAACTTCCACGTCGCGAGCCAGCGTCAGCCCCTTGATACGGGCGGAGATGGCAAGCTTCTTGTTGAACTTGTAGCGGCCCACACGCGCCAGGTCATATCTGTGCGCGTCGAAGAGCAGGTCGTTCAGCGTCTTCTGCACCGACTCGTCGGTAGGTATCTCGCCCGGACGCAGACGCCGGTATATCTCTATGAGAGATTCCTGATCCGTGGCAGTGTCGTCCTTGGCAAAGGTCAGCGCGAGCACCGGGTCGTACTCGAACAGCTCGGCAATGTAGTTGCCGCTGCAGCTGTCTCCGCCTACCCCGTTGTGCAATATACCGCGCAGCAGCACCGTGATGGGCAACTTGCGGTTGCGGTCGATATGTACATACAGCACATTGGCATTGCTGTCATGCTCTATCTCCAACCAGGCTCCGCGGCTGGGCATAGCCGTAGTGTTGTACACCGGCTTGCCATTCTTGTCCTGCAATATCTCGCAGTAGACGCCGGGCGAACGCACCAACTGCGACACGATAACGCGCTCGGCACCGTTGATGATGAAACTGCCCGTATTGGTCATAAGCGGAAAGTCGCCCATGAATACGTCCTGTACCACCGCTTCGCCCGTGCCCTTGTTGGTCAGGCACACCTTCAGCCGCAGCGGAGCGGCATACGTGGCGTCACGCGTACGGCATTCCTCTTCGGAATACTTGGGCGTGGGGTCGATATGGTGGTCCAGAAAGTCCAGACGGAAGTGTCCCGCGAAGTCCTCGATGGGCGAGAAGTCCTCGAATACTTCCTGTATGCCCTGCTCGATGAACATTCTGTAGCTGGACTTCTGCACCTCTATCAGGTTGGGCAGAGGCAGCACTTCCCTCGTCTTGGAAAACGACTTTCTTTCGTGGTTTCCGTATTTTTCGATCTTGATGTCTTGTGCCATACAAAACTCCTCAATAAATTTTTTTCCGAAAATTTGGCAAAAATTGTTGCAAACTTGCCCGCAATATGGTATCGTGAAAACACAACGACATATTTTCGACGAAATTTCCCGCAAAAAAAGCGCAAAATTTCCCCTAAGGGCACATATACACAAAGTATATAATAGCACTTTTGCCGTCAACAGTCAAAATTATGTGAGTAATAGTACTAAAAAATAAATATAAAAATATTTTTTCACTTTTGGTGCGGTCCCGTAGTCGGAGCCGCATTTGTTTTGCCCCGCGATCGCACCCGGGCGCGGAGAAGTGGACAGATATATTGTTTTGCGGCAAAAAAGTCCCGAACTCGACCGAGTTCGGGACTTTGTGCTTGGTTTGACTTATTGCTTGGTCACCGTCAGGGTGAAGTTGGCTCCGAAGCGTACCGTGATGAGGTACGTCGTGCCGTCGGGCAACGCCACGGTGAAGGAGTTGGTGCCTTCCGCCGCCGTGAAGGTGGCTTCGGACTGCAAGGTCGTGCCGACGGAGAAAGTGAGAATGTATCTGACTCTGAACCCGCCGTCGAGGGAGTACAGGAATCGTATGCTGTACTCGCCGCCCTGATACGCCTCCGCGTAGTTGTAGGTGCCCTCTATGGTCACGCCGTCTACAAGACGGTCCTCTCCGTAGGAGATATCGAATACGTACGCTTCATATGTGTACACGCCCGAGGTGGTATTGAGCACCTGCCGCACCAGCGCGGCTTTGGCTCCGCCTTCTATCGCCGACTGGAACGTGGTCGTAGTCACGCCGTCCTCCGGCAAGGAGATACGCACTATATCGTACCGGTCATACCCGTTGAACATGGTCACCGCGCTCCACAGCTGCATGATGGTCACTTCGCCTGCGGCTATCGTGAAGTTCTTCTCCACCGTCACGGCGCACAGGATCATCTCCATATTCGCCTGGTCGAGATACAGCCACAGCGTGTACTCCACCCCGTCGCCTGCCGTCGCCTTGCAGCGATAGCCGTTGCCGTAGTGGAAGTCGTACATATCCACGGGCCGTATCATGTCGTCGTATGAGCCGGTAGCGGTGAATGTATCGCCTGCGGAGTCGGATATATACCCCAGACTGAATACAAGTTCCTTGTTCCCCACCACTATGGGACCTACCCGACGCGCGTCTATGGTGAGCGTGCTGCCCTCGTGCTCGCTGTCGGAATATTCGCCCGACAGCCCGCCCGGGATTATATCGAAATGTCCGCCATTGCCGTCATAGTGCAACGTAACGGGATACGTCTCCGCTATCGAGTCCATAGCACCGCTCAGATACGTCAATATCACCGAAATACCGTCTCGCGTGTAGCTCACGGATATATTGAAGCCCGTGTCTATGCCGTTGACCGTCGCCGCCGTGCCGAATACGGCTCCGTTCGGACGGAAACTCAACGTCAACTCCGCGCCGAATGAGCTGTTGACGAAACTCAGCACTCCGCCGTCGTAGCGGTAGTACGTCTTGGCGTTCCACACGTACGTCTCAGCGGAAGGTATGGGATAGGTCAGCTTGGCACTGCCGTCCAGCGGATAGGCGACCAATCCCGCCTGCTCCGCCACTATATAGCACTGCTTGCCGTCCACCGTCAGGAATACCCCGTCGGACACAAAGGACGAGAAGTCCTCCGCGTAGTAGGCGAATACGTGCTCCACCTCCGTCAGACGGAATGTCTTGGTCGCATTGTCCAGCACGAATATGCGTGACATGCCCATCGCACCGAAGTATCCGTACCCCTTGTCCTCGTCGAATATGACCGTGTAGCCCTCGTACACTCTGCCGTAGTTGTCCACATACGTGCCCCCGCCGAAGCCGTCCAGATCCAGACTGGACCAGTCGTCCTCGTTCATGTACAGATGGTCGTCGTCGGGATCGTACAGGTAGTACACATACACGTCCTCTCCGCCGTCGGACTCGTAGCCCAGACGGAATATGAAACTCTGCGTCGCCGAGTTGTAACGGTATGCGTCCAACTCCTCTACGCGCACATACGTGCCTTCGTCCGCTATCGCACCGCCGCGGTACAGCGTCGCTTTGCCTCCGCCGCCCAGCCTCAGCGTGGTATCGGCGTGAGTGTTCTCACCGTCGAAGAAGCGGTAGTCGCCGAATGTCAGCGAGTAGGGTACCAGTCTGTCGTCTATCAGTTCGAAATAGAAGTGCGTGTCGGTGGCGACATAGTTGCCGTACGCGCCCGTAGGCTCATACACCCAGAAGTGCACCGCATTGGCTCCATTGATACCGTTGGTGAAGGACGGTCCCGTGTCGCCGCCGTAGATGGTGCCCAGATACATGTTGCCCGAGTACCTCTCGCCGTTCCGGTCGGTGTACACCGCCATCTCCCCGGGATACCCGAGACTGCTTATGTGTCCGCCGCCCACCACGTCGAAGTCGCCTACTCTGTGCGGTATGCGACGCTGGTACAGCGGATATACGTACACGTTGCCGAGGCTGTCCATCATCACATTCGTGTCGGATACCAATATGCGGTTGATCTCGGTGGTACCGTTGTAGAAGGAACCGCCCTCATTCGTGCGCACCGTGTACTCCTTGTACAGCGGCGTCCAACTCTCCGTGCGCGTGTACTTGCCCTCCGTCACCGTCGTAGCGGTGCCCGTCAGCGTGTCCACCAGATACAGCAGAGCATTGCCCCGTCCGTCGAATACGAAGTACGCATACAGGCTGAGCAGTTGGTTGTCGTTCATCTCGTACCAATACCCCGCATCCTGCGTTCCCGTCACGTCCGTGACCTTCTCGCCGTCGTTGTAGAATATATACCTCGTGCCGTTGTCGGCAGTGAAGTATATCAGACACTCCATGTCCGACGTCACCACGCCCGTCACGTTAGCACTACCGCTATTGTAGGTGTACTTGCCGTAGCCGTCGGATATGAGATTGCTCAGCCCGTACGGATCCGTCATACGCGGTACGAAGTAGTATTCGTCCCCTTCCGTGCCGCTATTCTGTACCAATTTGTAACGGAATCTGTTCCAGCCGTCCAGGTCGCTCTCGACGAATTCCTCTCTCAGCCACTCCGTGAGTACGAAGTCGTACTGGTCGCTCGTGCCTTCCACCGCCGTCACGCTGCCCTCGCCAATGTAACGGAACAGGTCGCCGCTCAGCATCAAGCCGAGATACGTCTTGTCCCCTACCGTGAGCAGCCGCACTATATAGTATCCGTCCACGCGGTCCTCGTCACGCATGTCTATGACGTCGCCGCGCTGCACTTCCACGAATGTGCCGTCCGCCAGCCGCACGTAGTTGCGCCTGTACACCTCGTCGTTGCCTATGGGGATATTGAATATATAGTAGTCCACATACCCCAGCGTGTAGCCGTAGGATATGGGTATATCCTCCTCTCCGTCGTTGTAGAACGCTCTGCCCTCTTCCGTGTTCAGAGTAATGTCCTCGTCCACCTCCACGGCATTCGTCTGTCCGAATATCTGCGTCAGTACGCCCTCTTCCAGAGAGAAACGGAAACTGCCGTCCGTGAGCCTGCCGGAAGCGTCCACGCTGCCGAACAGATACGTCCCGTCATCCTGCTTGGTGACGCTGCTCACGAAGTCGGTGTACAATATGTACGCATACTCTCCCGTGCCCACGGTGCTGTACGCCGTCCACATCTCCGCCTCGCCGTTCTCGAAGATATATACAAATCCCTCGAACCAGGTCCCCAGCAGATATATGTTGCCGAAGTCATGCCTGCCGTAGTCGTACCCTTCCGACATATCCTCCGGCGCGATCGTGCGGTCCGTCTCGAAATCGCCGTACTCCGTATCCATACGGAAGTACCGCACCACTCTGTCGTTGCCTACGAAGCGCACCAGGTCGTAGTCCGCCGATACGTCTCCGCCCGTTTCCTCGTCCTCGTACACATACAGCCAGGTGATGAGCGTGTACTCGCCCTCTATCTCGCCGAAGCGTCCGCTGCCGAAGCCGTCCAGGTACAGTTCCGCGTCCGTGCCTTCCCACTTGTCGTAGTATATGCCACGTACGCCGTCGTCACGGTCCAGTATGCCCTTGAACTCTATATCCTTGTACGAGAGAGTGCCGTTGCGGTACACCATGTCGTCGTACCCATCGAGCGTGGGCAGCGGCTTGGTCTCCGTGTCCGTGTTGAATACCATCTCAAACAGTATCCCCGCCGCGTCCCGAGTGTACGCCAGGAAGAATCCATTCTCCTCCTGCCACTCGTAGTATCCGCTCAACTCCACTATGCGTATACTGCCCATCTGGTATTCGTAGTTGACGTCGTTGTAGAAGTAGGTCAACCCGCCCAAGCCGTCCAGGTATACAAAGTGGTTGTCTCTCAGTACGTAGTAGCCCTCTTCCTGCTCGTTCTGCCGCCGATAGAGCACGCTGCCGTCGCTGTTACTCTCAAACAGGTTAAAGAGGAAAGTATTCTCCTCGTCCTCCTCCGTCGGCTCGAAGCGGAAATATCCCGTATCGAGGTCCACCGTATAGGAGCCGGCGATCTCCTCTCCGCCGTGCGTGTACACCGTCTGTCCGTTGGCACCTATGCTCAGCGTGTCCCCCGTACCGTCCAGATCCGGATAGCTACGCTCCAGCACGTCCCTGTAGTAGTAGAAGTAGTTGCCGCCTATGCGACCGCTCAACGTCACTTTTCCGTTCTCGGTGCCGTCCTCGGTGAAGTAGAACCTGCCCGTGTCCGTGTCATAGAACCCGAACCTGTCCTCTTCGAAGTTGGTCCTGCGCAGCCGCAGGTGCGTCGGGTTGCCCGTCTCCGGATACAGCAGGTCGCCCCCGCCGAACATATCCGCGTAGCCCTTCTCCCACACCGCATACAGCGTCGTGTTGCCTTCCAGACTCATCGTCTCGCCGATACGCTTCCATATCTCACCGCCCGGCTGCTTGCTCCAGCCCAGCAACCTGTACGGCTGCGACAGCCTCAGCAGGTCCTCGTCCGTGGTGAAACTCTGTCCGTAGTAGTAGTATTGGGATACCGACGCTCCCACTTGCACCGTGCCCTGCGGCGGATCCGCCGAGAAAAATACGCTATAGCGTTCCCTCTCGAAGTACAATGCAAATGTATCGCTCACTCCCAGCGACGATACGGATATCTTGCTCTGCGGCGCGTCCGCGTCCAGTCTGAAGTGCTCAGACCCCTCCGTCGAGCGCAGATCCAGCGGTTCTCCGTACAGGGCTGTGCCCTGCTCCGTGCTGAATGTGGCAGGATATACGCCCTCGCTGTCCATGTAGTATATACGCATGGTGTAGGTGGCGAGATACTTGGCTGTCACCGTCATGTCCGCCGATATCACCGCACTGTCCGCGAGCGGACGACTGCCTACATACCACCCGGCAAAACTCAGTCCGCCGACGGGTACAGGCTCCTTGTCCGCCAGAAAACTCTTGAGATTGGTGCCGTCATCCACACGGTACTCGCTCTGCGCCAGCGTTCCGCCCTCTCCGGGGTCCAGCGTCAGGGTATGCGTCTCCGGCTCCGTCCACTTGGCATAGTACGCCGCGTCCTCCGACGGCATCACGACGGGCAACTCCTGCCTCTCTCCCGTGCCGTCCGACTGCAGATACCACCCGTCGAATATATACCCGTCTCTGACGGGATCGGCAGGCAGCATGTCCGCTATATCCTCCCCCGGCCGGGCTTTCACAGAGGCTATCTGCACCCCTTCCGAATAGAAACGTATGGATACCTCTTGCTTACATGCCACCGCTCCCGCCGCCGTCGCGACCAATACCGCCAGTAGCAATATGATGCCTACTTTTTTCATAATTCCGCTCCTTAGCATAGTTCGCCGCAGAATAAACTCCTGCGGCGAAACTTCTTTTACAAATTTTTGGAGTTAATTGCTGATCTCACTTGTTTGCTCTGCCACAGCAGAGTCTCTTTCTCTACATTACGCTTGGGTCAATGTTCCCAAATACGTATCTACGTCGTCATGAACGGAAAGAGTGCCGTCCGACTTAAATGATATATTTATAGTAAGTGTGTTACCGCCTGCATCAAAATCTAACAGCGTATAATATCCCGAACTGTCCTCCGGCCAGTATTGCTCATCTACCGGAGAAAATTCCACGGCGGTTTCAAAAGTCTGACCACCTTCCACATTGCCTTTTACTATCGCGGACTGTTGTCCTTTCTCATTTGTTACAATATCGATTTCCGTGATCACGAGTTTTCCTATTTCTCGCCACATGTAGTCTCTCAGGGTAATATCGACATTTCCGGTGTAGACTTTTGTACCGGATTCTTCCTCTTCGCCTTCGTATACGTGCAACGTTACGTTATTCACTTCTGTGTTCCAACCGTTTTGAGTGCGTTTAATGAAGAAACCTTCGAGAGTATTATTATCCGCACCCATTGTAAGAACGTATCTGCCTCCTCTGTACATATTGTCCAGATAGTCTATGATTATATACTTGTCTACGATGAGGTACGTGACTTCAGTCACACCGGCAGAATTGGTTCCCACTTCAGTCTCGCTTATGGTCCAGTAGTCCAGATCCTTTTCCGTCCACTTGCCTGCAAAATCCTTAAGAGTCTTGTTGGACAGATCTCTTCTCTCCGTGCACACTATAGGTTCGGTATCCGTACTTGCGCTCGGAGTGATGGTCAATGTGTGACTGCTGCTACTATAGCTGAAATGCAATGTGCTTTCATCTGCTTTCTGCGCATTGAACAGACCTTCGAATTCCGTGATATAGGCAAATTCTCCGCCTATGATGATGGATCCGACGATCGTACCGGCTTGGTCCGTAGACGTACCTTTACCTGTGTCCGAGATGAGTATCTCTTCGCCGTCATGCGTCCACACACCTATGATATCCGCAAAGGAGAATGTCTCTATAAGTGTGCATGTCGATTCCGTACCTTCGGCGTAGTCGTAGAGCGAGATACTGTTGCTGTCCTCACCCAAGCCGAGCCTGTAGCATATGCCGGTCTCCGGATCCATGAACCACATATATGTAGTACCGGAGTCCTCCTTCGTGCCTATGCAGCTGTATTGGGTCTCGGCGAAGAGCACATGTCCTGCCTCGTCCACGGAGAACGTGGCTGCAGTGTCGGTTTCCCTTATATATTGCTTGCTGTAGTACTCTGCGGGCAGAGTCGGATCCGACGACGTCGCACCGTTACAGGCGAGGAATGCTATGGCTGTAGCGTCCTGACCGGCATACTCGAAGTATATAAGTTCGAATTCGTCCGTGCCATTGCCGTCCAGCGCGTAGAAGTAGTACTTGGTCTCATCTATCGTATAGTAGTACTTGCCCCCCCCCGTTTCATCCTGCGCTACGGGGTATGTGTCTTCACCGATAGTGACTTTGCTGCTCGTGAATGTGACCTCGAGTCCCTTTGTGGCACCCAACTGTCCCCAGTAGCCATTACGGAGAACATATCCTTCCGGCAGGATCTGCGGCTCGGGTTCCTTATGCTTTACAAATGTCATCTCTCCGTTCAGAGAATAGAAAGATATCGTGTCGCCCTGGATACTGACATTGAAGAACGTATCGTTGGAATATGCAAAAGCGGAATCGGTTTCAAAGCCCCAGATATTGACGGGGTAGTCGCCCAAAGTCACTTTGCCCTCGGCGATAGTGAGAGTCATGCCATCCGCCATGCCCTGACCGTCGTATGTCGCGTCGGGCAGGGATACAGTCTCGTCTGGGAGAGATACGCCTTGCTTGAGGTAGTACTCTATCGTTTCGCCCTGCGTTATCTGCAGCAACACGATACTACCCGCCTCCATGAAGGTAAAGGTGTAACTCTTGCTGTCTGCAGAGAAGGTGTAACTGTCATCTGCGGCAGTGAATGTATACTCCGTTCCGTCGTAGGAGAATGCACCGTCGGCTCCGAATATCGTCTGCTTGCTCTTGCCGATCTGTACCCATGTGCCCTGCTTGTCGCTGTCGAGGATGGGGTTCTGCGGTTGTGCGGTACGCTCGTATGTTTTCCTTCCACCGTTGGAGATAGATTCAGTCCGTATCGTATCTTCGCTGAAAGTTATTCGATATACATTTTTTCCTTCTGTGCTGTCAAATATATATCCTATTTTGTCGCCGTCTCCATTCGTGTAGCAGCCTGCGAAAGAGTAATTTGCACCGTCCAGCGTCAGCGTACTGCCGTCTATCTTCAATTCGCCGTTTTCGCCCCAGTTGCCGTTGTAGCCGTCGGGGAAGGTATATGAAGTCGTCGTTCCTTCTCTGAAGCTCATATACCAATTATTAAACATATTGCGATATATCAGCATTACATTGTCGGCTTCGGTTTGTACTCTCAGAAGTTTATAGCCGTTAGCCACGCTCGTAGAGAGCAACGAATAAGAACCGTCCGAGTTTTCAGTTGCGGCAAACGTGCTTTTGTCTCCGCTGTAGTTAACTTCAATATTGTCCTTGCTGGTGACGGTTATAATAAACGTCGACGCATTGACCATTTTCCAGGTACCTATATATTGGGAGAAGTTGTCCGGTTTCAGGGTGAATGTCTCATCGGTGCCGTCGGGAGAAGTCGCGGTTATCGTACCGTCAGCCGCAGACACTTCCAATTCATACCATATACCGCTGTCCTTGTGCAACAATACATACAGGAAGCCATCACCATCATAGCACTCATTTGTCAAAATTTGCGCCTTGACGTCGCCTATGGTCATCGTGCCGTCCGAGGCTATCGCGAGGTTGCCCAGCGTTGCATTTTCATATATCTGTCCGATAAGCGGATCGCCGCTCGGCAATTTCAGATCCGACAAAGGCCAAGCGTCTTCACTTTCATCTTTCAGGAAGTAGTAGTGCTCGCCGTCATCCAGTACCATCAAGTTGTCATCGGAAGTCAATTGGATAGTCCACTTGGTGCCGTCGACAGTGAAACTGCACTTGTAATTGCTTTCCTTGGTGACTTCGGTGAGTTCCGTGCCGTCGAAGGACAAGGACGTGCTTGTGGTGATGACATAGTGAATGTCCGTGTCGCCGTAAGCCGCATGCCACTCGCCTCTGAGAAGCGACGGGATACTGATCGAGGGCGTGGGCTGGAGCGTGCCTTCTTCGCAGTGATATTCCGTGTCGAGGTCAGCCAGGTTCAGAATATTCATCTCTGTCGGAGCGTGCGGATCCTCGATGACTCTCAACTGCCACAGAGTGGTCTCGTCGTACAGCAATGCGCCGATGAGCTTGTCGGACTCTTTCGCAGCGGTGAGGATATTCACGTCTTTGTCATTGAGCTTGGCAAAGCCTTCATTGTCTATGACGAACGTCACCTGAGCCGTCTGATCGGCATAGGTCTTGCCGTGATAGCTCGCGTCGAAAGTCAACGGAGTGAGGTCTTCCAGTTCGGAAGAGAGGATATAGTAATTGCCGCCCAGCTGCATCAGGTGATGCGGCTCATACTCTTCCAAGAACGTCAGCAGCAGGTCGGAACCCTGTGCGGGGTGAGCCGTCCACTGCGTCGTGCCGTCTATGGTCTCACGATCCGAGATGGCGTACTCAGTGGTGCCGATGGTAGCCTTGTCCTCTGTGAGCGTAGCCGTCTTGGAACCTTCGCCTTCCGTAACGGGGAAAGTGACCCATTCGCCTTGATATTCTTGCGGGATACCGTCACTGACGGGCGTAGAGCCGTTCGACGTCCACTGAGCGGTCAGGGTCGTGTCAGACGCGGGCATGGTGTATTGGCTGCCGGCAGCGAGTTTGCT
>CANQGO010000004.1 GCA_947623225.1 uncultured Clostridia bacterium
GTTTATATTGAAATATGAGAGGAAAAACTATGATTTTACTGCCCATAAGGTGTTCGTACGAGGTTAAACAAACGCACGCTTACCTATACGCTTGACCGTATCCGGCAATTCCAATGTGCCAAATATGTTCGAGCCTTCAAGTATACCGTCAGGTATCTCCGTAATACCTGGTACAAGCTCCACCGAGCATATACGGGAGCGAATATTCGGATCGATATTCGCGCCACCTATGCCACCGTTACCGCCGGGAGCAAGGGTAAGTTTGTAGCCGTCGCCTTCGGGGATCAGGCTATAGTAAGTCTCTCCTATCGCGCCCACCATCGATCCGTTCCCGTCCGTAGTCGGTACGGACGCCGCCGGAAGGAAACGTTCGTATTCACCCCAGATATCGCTCCAGCGCAGAGAATAGCCACTGGTGAGATCTCCTTCAGCCTCGATATTTTCCATATATCCCATAGCAAAACTGCCGTCGGTGTAGTATGCCTTATATTTCAATTCCACATTGTAGGGCAATTTGCCTGCCGGGAACTCGTCTGCAGACAATACTATGCGTTGCTTGTGACGTCCCGGTTTGTTCCACTTGACAGAGTCCTCTCTCGACATAAGTGCATTGTTGTCGAATTCCAGCCGACGCACCGAGTCTCCGTCGTAGTATACGGATACAGTCTTCATCTCGAGATTTTGCAAATGCAGTGTGAGCGCAGTCATTTTTGCCACCGCCAGTGCCGCGAAGTTGGCATCTTTTATCCCGTCGCTGACCAGCGCGCTCAAGCGCACTATTTCTTTTATATCCCTACGTCCTCTGCCCGTGCACCAATCTTCTTCGTCTTCGGGGATCTCTATCGTCTCCGTACTTGAAGCCAATAAGTCCGCCATCGCGCTGAAATCCAGCGGATCTCCCATCAACTTGTGCACTTTGGCGCGGCTGTCGCCTATCTCTATACGCGTTACCACCCCTTGGCGGAAACGGTTACAGAGTGTGGCAGGCAAAACCGCAGCCAGCGTCACGCACACTATAATTGCCGCAGTCAACGACAACGTCAATATGCGGCTAGCCCACAACCGTTTGCCGATGCTCTTCACTACCGTACCGCATTTGCGTACAGCGGGACGTATGCTGTCGGACAAGTACCCATCGATAAGCATCAATATGACCTGTAACGCGGCACATACGCAAGTGAGCACAGACAATACCACGGCAAACGCACCTCTCAACGCTCCGAAATACCATATCTGTCCCAATAGCACCATATCACAGACGAATATCGCCAGATAAAACCCGAAGCATCCCAATGTCATCGCCGTATGTAGCGTTTTACCGAAATAATGCTTACCTACCGTCAACGCTACACCGTACAACGTAGCCAATCCCGCAAAACAGATCAACAGACAGAGCACCGGTTGCAGATCCGCCATGACAGGACATGTTATCTGTACGTACAGGTTGGTGGCTACCATTCCTTTGAATATGCGCACAGCATACAAGCCCCATAGCCCGAGTGCCCACAGCAGGAACAGTACCGAGGATGAATATTTCAGTAAAGCCCGCGCGAGCGTTTTTCCGTTGCGCTGCGACATAGGTTGCGGTTGCGGCTCCGTAGCGTTATCATCCAGCAGGTAATCTACCGTACAATGATACAGCCGTGATAATGCGATAAGCTTGTCTGTCTCGGGATATGTCAGATCGCTTTCCCATTTACTGATGGCTTGACGGGATACTCCCAGTATGTCCGCCAATTGTTCTTGGGTGTAGTTTTGTTGCTTACGCAGTTTGCTGATTTTTTCGCCCAGTGTCATCTTTGCGTCCTCTCTTGCGTCTATTGTATCAAACTTTTGTGCCGAACGCCACCGTTTTTCGGTTTCAAAATGTAAACTTTCGGTTGCTTTTTTCATTTCGATATACATCCGAGGTAAATTTTGTTAAAATTTCCATCTGCCATCGACACATTTGTTTGACGAAGAGACAGATAGAGAGTATAATTTATATTGATATTTATTAACGGCAAATACGCATTTTCGGAGAATATATGCAGAGAGAAGACATAAGAAACATAGCAATAATAGCACACGTAGACCACGGCAAAACCACGTTGGTAGATCAATTGCTCCGTCAAAACGGTATATTCCGTGCCAATGAGACGGTCATAGAACGCGTCATGGACAGCAATGATATAGAGCGTGAACGCGGCATCACCATTCTGGCAAAAAACACCGCCGTACACTACAAAGGCACCAAGATAAATATAGTCGACACGCCGGGACACGCCGACTTCGGCGGAGAAGTGGAACGTATCCTTTCTATGGTAGACGGCGTACTTCTGCTGGTGGACGCCATAGAGGGCTGCATGCCGCAGACGCGCTACGTCTTGAAGAAAGCGTTGGGCTTAGGCAAAAAAGCACTTGTGGTCATCAATAAAGTGGACAAGGGCGAATTTGACGAGCACGAACTGCGCGAACAAATAATGGAACTCTTCATGGAATTGGGTGCCAATGACGACCAATTCGACTTCAAAGTAATATACGCTTCCGCCAAACAGGGCTGGGCAAGCGAGACTCTGACTCCGGGCACGGATATGCGCCCGCTGTTGGATGCCATTTTGTCCGAGATACCTTCTCCGGTAGGCGAGAAAGAGGACGGATTGCAGATATTGATATGCAATATAGACTACGACGAATACGTGGGACGTATCGGTATAGGCAAGGTCAATCGCGGACAGGTCACAGTCGGTCAGCCAGTAATTATCTGTCACAGAAACAAGAGTTTCAATACTGCCAAAGTCACACGTCTGTATCAATTCGAAGGACTCAAGCGGGTAGAATGCTCCACTGCCTATATGGGCGATATAGTGGCTATCAACGGGATATCGGATATGAATATAGGCGAGACCATATGCGATATAGACAAGGTCGAACCGCTGCCATTTGTCAATATAGACGAACCGACTGTCAGTATGCTCTTCAAGGTCAATGACAGTCCCTTCGCGGGCAAAGAGGGCAAATACGTCACCAGCCGCCATCTGCGCGCAAGGCTATTCCGTGAAGTGGAAACCAATGTATCCATGCGCGTGGAAGAGACGGACTCCGCCGACTGTTTCAAGGTGTACGGACGCGGTGAACTGCACCTGTCCATTCTCATAGAGAATATGCGTCGCGAAGGTTACGAATTCGCCGTTTCCCGTCCGAAGGTCATATTCAAAGAAATAAACGGCGTTCTGTGCGAACCCATCGAGTACCTCGTGGTCGAGGTGCCCGAAGCGTATGTAGGCGCAGTTATGAACAAATTGGGCACGCGCAAAGCGGAACTCATCAATATGGCTCCCGACAATCAGGGCGGCACCAAGTTGGAATTCCGTATACCCAGCCGCGCTCTATTCGGTTACCGTAGCGAATTGCTGACGGACACGAAAGGTTTCGGCGTGATGAGCAGCGTACTGGACGGTTACGAACCATTCAAGGGAGACGTACAGGAGCGTACTCGGGGTAGCCTCGTATGCTGGGAGGACGGCGTCACCACTGCTTACGGGTTATTCAACGCTCAAGAGCGTTGCCGCTTGTTCGTAGGCGTGGGTCTACCTGTGTATGCAGGGATGATAGTGGGCGAAAACAGCCGTGAGGACGATATAACCGTCAACGTTTGCAAGACCAAACACCTCACCAACAATCGCGCCAGCGGTTCGGACGAGGCTCTGCGCCTCACCACTCCCACCGTGCTGAGTCTGGAACAGTGTCTGGAATTCATCGGCGATGACGAACTCGTGGAAGTCACTCCCACTTCGATACGCCTGCGCAAGCAGATACTCGATCATTCCGAGCGTATGCGCATCTGGGCAAAGAACAATAAGAAATAAAAAACGCATCGGATATATATGCTGGAACTGAAAAACGTAACGAAGATATACGGAAAAAAGAAACAAACGGTAGCGTTGGACGACGTAAGTTTTACACTGCCGGACAGAGGGTTTATTTTCATAGTAGGCAAAAGCGGTTGCGGCAAGTCCACCTTGCTCAATATGATGGGCGGCTGCGACAAACTCACAGGGGGAGATATTATCGTGGACGGTAATATGTTCTCCCTTTTCAGTGAGAGGGACTTTGACAACTTCCGCAACGACTACGTGGGGTTCATATTTCAGGACTATTGCTTGCTCGAGCGTCTGACAGTGAGGCAAAATGTAGCCTTGGCACTGCAATTGCAAGGGATAGAGGATGATACCGCCGTAGACGCCGCTCTTGCGCAAGTGGACATGTCGGAGTATTCGGACCGCTTGCCAGATCAACTCTCCGGCGGACAAAAACAGCGCGTTGCCGTTGCACGTACATTGGTGAAGCATCCGCGCCTCATTCTGGCAGACGAGCCGACGGGCAATCTGGACGCGAAAAGCACCAATACCGTGTTGGATCTGCTCAAAGGTCTGTCCGAGACCACGCTCGTAGTCATAGTGTCTCACGATCGCGCCGACGCAGAAAAGTATGCCGACAGGATCATCGAACTATCCGACGGCAAGATCATAGGCGACATATCCCGCAACCCGGAAGCGCAAGACATAGTATTCGATACCGACGGGATAATCATACAGCGCGGCACGGTATTCAGCGACGAACAAATAAGTGCTATCAACAGTCGAACTTCTTCGAACGCCGTCGCTTTCCGACAGGTGGAAACGCGTTTCCTTCCTACCGTTGCAGAAAAAGACATCTCACCCTCTTACGACAAAAAGATAGAACATAAGAAGGCGTCGCCACGCGGCAAGCGCACTCTCTTTCACATGCTTGCACGAAAGCGTGCCGTGAGTATGGCACTGACTGCTCTGTCCGTTGTATTCATAATAGCAGTTCTCGGCATTTGTCAATTCTTCACCATGTTTTCCGCCAATGACGAGATCTCCCGTCTGGTTTCTCAAAGCGACAGTAACAAGACTTTTATCCTGCGAAAAGGGTACTACGAAAGCGAACTGAACACCACTCCAATCACAACTCGTTATACATCTATTCCCGATTCGGACATAGAACAATTTCGCTCTACAGGCTACGAAGGCGGCATATATCCACTGTACAATGTATCTATAATGACGCACGTGACCGGTGACAATATAGCGTGGGGCGTAGAAGCATACAATCCGCCCGTCGACGCTCAAAATTATGCAAAATTCTTCTGCGGCACAGGTTTGGGCGTATTGGTCACGAACGAAAACTTTCTGACAAAACTGTATGGCGGCGAAGACGGAAAATTGAAATTATTGTCCGGCGATCTCGATACGAAGGGAGACGAGGTGATACTTACCGACTATATTGCCGACAGTATAATCGCCTATTCGCCTTGGTTCCTCGCAGAGGGCGACGACCCGTACGCCACAATCACCAACGGCGCGTTGCACTTCGAACGATACCGTGTGGCCGGCGTCATAGACACCGGATACAAAGAACGCTACGCGTCCATTATGAGCAAGATGCTGGATGGCACTTTTGCCTTGAACAGAGACGCGGAAGAATACGGCGAATTGCTCACCGAACTCAATTCCACTCTGAATATAGCCTATTCTTTCAATCCCGACTTCTATAAGGAGTACTCTACCGACAACACACGTCGTTCCATCTACTACGGCACGATGGAACTCAGCTACGACGGCAGGACCATAATCAACCAAAGTTACAGCTATCCCAACGACGGACTCAAACCGGACGAGGTATTGCTGGCGCGCTCAGTATATGCGAGCCTTATGGATATGGATATACGCTCGGTGGTCGATTCGGAAGCAGTGGGCAAGAAGATCACACTCACGCGTTACAACTTTGTACGCAATGAGAATGACTCGCCCGATTACACATTGGAAGTCACTATAGCAGGGATACTGGACGACGTGAACGGAGTAGGCGGCTTCAACTGCTCTCCGGAAATATACGCTTTACTGCAACAGTACGGTAATGCACCATACGCGCTGTATTTCGATGACATGTCCAAAGTGATGGAACTGTACGACATGAGCGCGGACCTGGCATACGTAGTGAACAATCCTTTGGTCTCGACGCTGTATACCGTATCCAATGCGGCATTGGTTTTTACAGACGTATTCACATTCATTGCAATAGTACTTGTGGCACTGGCGGCAGTGATGCTTGCATCTTTCGGGGCAGGCAGTGTTCGCAAAAACATGTACGAGATAGCCGTGATACGCGCTCTCGGCGGCAAGACGAGAGACTTGACGTTTATGTTCCTGCTACAGATGCTGTTGGTCAGTATCGTGGTATGCGTGCTGTCTGTAGCCGCCATGGCAGTAGGTGCCGATGTGTGCAACTCCATGCTCGCAGATGGATTCGTACGCCTGGCGCACAATGTATTCATGCGTCAATTGCACGTCATCACATTCCGCTGGAGCGTAGCACTATTCGATGCAGCAGCGGTACTGGTACTGACCGCCATTGCCGCTTGTGTACCAATGCTCATCATACGCCGCAGTAAACCACGCGAAATTATCCGAGCAAAGGAATAGCCATAAGGAATAAAAAAACGACTTCGAAATAATGAAGTCGTTTTTTTGTTCGTATCGTTACTTGGAGTATTCCCTGATAGCGCGTTGCATATCCCTCTCTATATCTTTGCGCTGTATGGCGTCCTTCTTGTCATAGTCGCGCTTTCCCTTTACCAATGCCACTTCCACCTTCACGAGGCTGTCCTTGAAGTACAACTTCAGCGGTACTACTGAGTAGCCTTTTTCCTTGACCTTGCCAAGCATACGCATGATCTCACGCTTATGCGCCAATAATCTGCGATCTCTGCGCGAGTCCACGTTGCTGTAACTACCCTTGTCATAGTTCTTTATGTGACAGTTGACCAATACAAGATCGCCATTCACTATACGGCAATAGGAATCGGCGAGGTTCACCTCTCCCTTCCGCAGAGACTTCACCTCGCATCCGATCAGATTTATACCGCATTCCAACGACTCTACTACGGTATAGTCGTGATATGCTTTCTTGTTGGTCGTGATCACTTTCATATAGTAACTATATCACTCCTCTATGTGCTCCTCCGGCACCTGCTTGTCGGCGTGTTCCTCCTGCCAGATACGCTCTGCCTCCTCCACAGCAGCATCCCCCTCAGGATCCGGTCTCGCTATCTTCTCGTCATGTTTGCGTTCTTTATTCTTGTTCCTTGCCACCTTAATATCTCCCATGGTGGTGATGGCGTCCAGTATCACGTATACCCAAAACAATGCTATCCAAGCCAATGAAGCCAACGCGGGCCAGCCACTGCCCTCCGGCTTGACGGCAGGCAATATCAAGTCCGTCACTGCATATCCGACTATTGCCACAGACAAGATCACCAGTCCCACTATATTGGTCTTGGTTTTGTCACGTCGCTTGATGGTGGTGATCACATCATAAAATATAAGCACTATGCCCACAGCAGCGAATACGCCGCCTATATAGGGCAGGATCTTGTCCCACATAATTCAGCCTCCGTCGTGTACGACCATTGTCTATACGCCGATATGCATATATATTATAACGCAAAAGTAAATTTAAGGTCAACGGGATTCTCGTTATTCGTCGTCATGCGGTACAATGTCGAAGTCTATCTTGCACGCCTGCCTGTTCACGGAAGCCACACGCACCGTCACTGCGTCTCCCAAGCGTATTCGTACACCATCACCGTACAGACAGAAATTCTCCGGGTCGAACTCCGTGCAGCCCAGTTGTTCTATGGGTATGAAACCCTCTACCGTATTGGGCAGCTGGGCGTATATGCCCCGCTCCGTCACTCCGGAAACATACGCTTCGAATGTACAGCCTATCAACCTCGCGGCGTATGCGCACTTTTTGACGTCGTCTGCCCTACGCTCTGCTTCGTCGGCATTCTTCTCTGTGAGATTGCACTGCGGAGCGGCATCACGGCAAAGGTTGATATATGTGTCTATTGCTTTGTCCGTCATCTTGCCTGCTATGGCAGTCTTGATGATGCGATGCACCGTCAGATCGGGATATCTGCGTATAGGCGAAGTGAAATGGCAATAACACTCCGCCGCCAAGCCGAAATGCCCCGTATTCACGTCGCTGTACTTGGCTTTTTGCATGGTGCGCAACATGACATCATTTACCAAACGAAAGTACGGCGTATCCTTCGCCAGAGACAACCCCTTCTGCAAGACCGAATTGTGCGATTCTCTCGTCCGCTTCACGTCCAGTCCCAGCCCACGCATGAGCGCGTACAATGCCTTAAGCTTCTCCCCGTCCGGCTTGGCATGCACACGGTACATACAAGGATATCCGCAGTCTGTGGCGTACTGTGCAACGGATTCGTTGGCTGCTATCATGAATTCTTCTATTATCTTGTGTGCAAATGAATGCTCTGCAAGACGAATATCCACCACCTCGCCATGTTCGTCATGTACGAATAACGGCTCTTCCGTCACGAAGTCGATATTGCCTCTGCGTTCGCGCTTGGTCTCAAGAATACGCGTCAGGCGTGCCATTGCTTCTATGTCCGACACTATGTCGGCGTATTGCGCCCGTACGTCCATATCCCCGTCAAGTATCGCCTGCACTGCCGTGTATGTCATGCGGTGCTTGCTGCGTATAACGGAAGGGAATATATCACATTCGAGCACTTTGCCTCTGCCGTCTATCCGCATGCGGCAGGTCAGCGTCAACCTGTCTACGCCCTCATACAGCGAACATATACCGTTGGACAGGGTTTTAGGCAACATGGGGAACACCATCTGCGGCAAATATACGCTCGTGCCCCTGCGAAAGGCTTCTTTGTCTATGTCTCCGCCTGCACTCACATAGTGGCTCACGTCTGCTATGTGCACACCCAGTATGTACGTGCCATCCTCTTGCTCGACGATACTGACTGCATCGTCCAGATCGCGTGCGTCCTCACCGTCCACAGTGAAAATGACTTCTCCGCGCAGGTCCGTCCTGCCCGTCAGTTCACTCTCGCTCACACTCTGCGCTATAGCTTCGGCGCGCGCCTCCACCTCCGGCGGAAACACCTGCGACAGACCGTAGTTGGTAGCCACAGACAGCATATCTACGTCTTTTTCATCGGGATAGCCGAGTATCTGGACCACCTCGCCCTCGGGATTGTTGCGGTTGTCTGTGGGATAATGCGTAATACGTACTGCCACTTTCTGACCATTCCTGGCACCCATGTCCCGCTTGGGCGGAATGTATATGTCGGCGACGAATCTCTGCTCGTCCGGAACAACAAATCGTCCTCCGCCGTCGTTGACAAAGACGCCTGCCATATACGTCATACCTCGTTGCAGTACACGTATCACCTCCGCTTCACCCTTGCGACCGTCCTTCTTGCGATACAACACCGTATCGTGGTGAAAAGCACCATTGGTACGAGACGCGGGCACAAACAGGTCCTCGCCCTCGTCCATCAACAGAAAACCGTAGCCTTTCGGATGCGCACAAAACACCGCTTTGCCCAATTCGCCTTCTTTTGTATTGCGATAGCGTGCGTTTCTCTTGTCGTATATGATACGCCCTTCTTGCGTCAGCCGAGCGAGTATATCCGACACAGCATGTCTGCCATGCGAAGAATTGACATTCAGAATAGCGCAAAGCATCCTTACCGTGAAATACTCATTTCTCAGATCGTTTATTAAGTTGCTTACTTGTTCGTATAATTCCATCTTCGTAAAAAAACGGCGACTAATACCTGATTAGTCGCCAAAGGTAGGTTTATGCCAATTTACCTGATTACCGCCGACATGATGACAAGGGCGATACTGCACAGCACCAATATGCCTGCGCAGATATATGTCCATACCTTGAGTCGTGCTTCACTGCGAGCACCGGGATTTCTGCTGTAGTAAGACTCGGTGTCTTCGGGTTTGGATCCGCCTGTGAACGCTTCCGTGCCATCGGAGTTGCCTGATTGCTTCATCACGACGAAAATGATGAATCCCGTGCAAATCAGAATGATCGCAGCAAGGGCGATACGTATGCCTGCAACTATATCGGCAGTAGATACTGCAAATGCCAAAAAATCTAACACTTTTGTGACCTCCGTAAAAGAGTCGGGCAAAATTTGCCCCTTATTATTCTATTATGCTCGTATATTGTAGCACACTACCGTCGTTTTTGCAACTGTTTCACGCAAAAAACGCAATTAAGTTGCCGTAAGTCATATTTGCCGCTTACAAGCGGGTAAGTTCTACGTCCACAGCACCATCTTCGCTTTGTAAAAATATCATACCGTAGTAGTCTATGAGATAGTACGTGCGACCGGAAATCTGTAATACTATCTGCGGACCGAATTGTCCATCATTGACGTCCCAGATCTCCACAGTCGCGGAATTGCCGTTCATAATCACGCTCACACTGTGCTCGGTGATCTCCACCGTGTACGTCGTGTTGCCGTCGACGCCTCTGTAGCTACCTACGAACTCCGTAAGGTCGTACAGGAAATCGCTGCGTTTCAGATCCACTCTCCGACTACCGACTACGAGCGTCAGACGCGCATAAGCCGAATCCACCTGCTGCAGGGAGTACTCTGTGCCGTCGGCGTTGAAGATAAATGTCAGTTTGTGTGTACGGGTATTGTAGTCAAATACCATATCCTGCACAGTCACGCTCCGACCGCCGATCGTCAGCACTATACCGTCGGCGTCTATGGCCGCGCTATATGTCGTACCGTCCTCCGCTATGCCGTTATACGTACCGTAGTACATATCCCAAGCCAACTTATATCCATCCAACCGCACCGTCGCCACATGCTCGTTGCCCTTGAACAGATCCATCCAGCCCAGATTCAGCTCGGAATAGCTCTGCAAATAGTATTTGTTCCCATTCACCCAGAAACTTATCTCCGAGAAACGTTCCTGATATTGATTCACATACCCGGATATATCCACACGCTGTCCTTCCTGCGCGCCGCCATTGTATGTCAACGTCACACCGTGCTCGGTGATCTCCACTCTATAGCCGTCTCCCTCATATACTCCTGTGAAGTCGCTCAGATCCGGTCGATAGTCGTCTGTACGGAAAAGCAAGTCTATATCCGTTGCACTTCCGTAGAAGTGCAGCAAATCGAAACTTTCACTCGACTGTACCAAAAACAGCGACATTATGCTGTCTGCTGCCGACGGATCGATGACGGACATGGTAAACGCATAACCGGCGATAAGATCGTTGTCATAGTAGTTGAATTCAAACGCCAACGGTTCATACTTGGTGCCTTCCACAGACCAGCTGATACCTTCCGTGGTTATCACCAGCGTATACTCTACTCCTGTCTCCGTCCATGCGGTATACTGTCCCACGAACATTTCCCACTTGCACAGTTGCGGACGGTATGAGTGCGTCTGTCCGCCGTATGTCACTTGCAGCGATCCGCCGACGAGCAGCACCGTGTATTCCGTATCGCCACTGACCCGATAGCCTTCCGTAGCGTTTCCGCCAAGTAGCGTCGCCGCGACGTTGTTCACTCTCACCGTATCCAGCGTGATATCTATCCTGTTGGCAGTGCCTTCTTCTATCCACATGCCCACATACTCCGGAGCAAAGGCCCCGTTGTACTTGTCCGCCACGGCGTCTATACCTTTAGGCAAGGTGGTCTCTCCGATATCCGAGAATACCAGCGTATAACTCAGTCCATACGTCACATACCCTACTTCTACGCGCAGGGTATCGCCCTGCACCGTCACCTTGACGGTATGCGCCTGTGCAAACATCTCGTGCTGATCCTGATCCAGCGCAAATGCTTCGGCAAACAGTCCGCCCAGCGTATCTTCGCTATCTTCGCTCAGCAGTTGTCTGCCGTCTTGAATACGAAGGGCGAATTCGCCGTTGCCCTTGTCTTCCAGCAAGCACAATGCCGCCCCGTTGGGCGAAAAGTACGGTGCAAACCCCGACTCATACTTGCCTATAGGTTCTGCGCCCACTTCGAGTGCATTGCCCTGCTTGACGAATCTCCAAATATTGCCGTCCACGCGACGGAAATAACCGTAAGACTCCTCTCCCTCGAACCATATCACGCCGTCTGCCACATACACATTGTGCGTCACGGTCTCGTCCTGTTCCGTACGCGACACAGCCACACTGTATGAGGTCGCGGCGGCGAATCTGTCGAGCGCGGTGCGCAACTCGCTGTGCCCTTCCGTCTCCGTATAGTCGGAGAATCTGTCTGCAGGCACTGCGGCACCGTTCTTGTCCTGCGTAAGCGTGTACTCGTCGCGAATGTAGTAGTTAAACAAAAATCCGAATATTTCCTGCTGTGTATGGTTGATAGCCGACACTATATGCACACCCGTGAGCGTGCTGCCTGTAGCCAGCAATTCGAACTTCTCTATCTCTTCTCTTACTCCCGTGAGCGCGTAGGCATGATCTGAGGCCTTGTCCATATCCGTCAACTGCCACACGCCATTGCCTACATATTCGAAATCCGCTGCCGTCATCACGTCAAAGGGATTTCTCCGTAGGGCGAAAGATTCTTCTATGGGCTGTCCTTGCTCGTCCGTGGGGCGAGTGTACACCACCTTGCCGTCCGTACTGCGTTCCACATATACGCTGTACCCGTCTCGTTCCGTTACCACACGGTCCAGTACCGTCTCGCCGTCGAATACGTTGGTGAACCATACTGCTTGGGCGGCCTTGTCGTATACCACGCTGATATCTGTCAATACAGGATCATCTTCCTGTACACCGCTACCTTCCGGATCCTCATTGGTTTGCGAAAGTTGTCCCGTGAACTTGACTGAACCGGCGAATGTCTTAAGCAGCTCTTCTGTCATAGGACGGTCGGTGACTGTCTCCACGGTCATGTCTTTCGTCATGTCCAATGCATATACGCCACCTGTCGGGTGCACTTCTTCACCGTTTACCCGGACGGCTTGGAGTATATAGCCCTCGGTCATATTGACGGAAAAGGTCAATCGTGTGCCCGGTGCATACTTGCCGTCAGACGCTTCCTGCTCGATCGATATATCCGATCCTTCGCCTTCATTCAACGTCAGTACATACACTTCACGCAGCGTGACGATTATATTCGTATCCTGCTCTACACGGAGCGTGTACTTGCCCTGTCCGCTCAGCTTGACGCTTTGCCCGTTCAGCGTGACGCTCGTCACTTCGTAATGCGGCTCGGTCGTCACGGTAAATGTGACATACGTGCCGCTGGCATAGGTACCGTCGTCGCTCGTCGGCTGCAGAGTAATCTCTCCGCCCTCGCTCGGGCTGATAGCCGTCCTGACGCTGTAGCGTTTGTCGTATATGGGCGGCGTGGGCGTCGTCCCGTCCGCCACAAATGTCACATCGATGACGGTGTCCGACACTATCAGGAATGTATACTCTCCTCCTGTGAGGGATACTTCCGTACCGTTCACCTTGACGGACTGCACCACGTAGCCGTCGGCAGGATTGACCGTCACCGTCACATGCTCGCCGTCGAGATATGTGTCTCCTTCCTTGGGAGCAGTGACAGACGCCTCGCCCATGGCCGGGTCATAGTTCAGCGTCACTCCGTAATGCTGTGTAGTATGGTCACAGGCTATGAGTGCCCACGCTGTCAACGCGAGCAATGCACATAGCACTATAGCCGATATCCTTTGTGTGCGAGTCATATTTTCTCCTGTTATGCGTTAGCCGTATCCTGTGCATCGTCGTTTGCAAGCATCAGATAGCACACCAACTGCGCGCTCTCGTTCGGATCCTGAGAGATCAATATGATGCTTTCTCCCGATCCCGACGTACTTATCTGCAATTCGTAGTGCCGAGTGCCTATCGAGAAAGACACACCGCGTACACGTACCGTCTCTTCCGTCTCCGGGTCATAAGTCTCCGTGTCAAAGCAAGAATATTCCGTGATCGTATAGACTTGGTCGGCTTGTACGTCGGTGAATACCAGACCCTTGGCACTTATGCTCAGTTTGTAATTTCCGTCGGCATGATCCTCCCCGTCATGGGAGACATATTCGCCGCAATACTCGAGCAAAGCCTCGTCCTCTATGCAATACAGCGTCAGCGTCTCGCCATCGGTCGCGCAGGTCAATACGCCATCTGCCAATGTAAGAGTATATTGCTTGCCTCCGACAGTGAAGGTATATCCGCCTTCGGGTCGCTTGGTTATGCTCTCGCCCTGTACGTTGTCCACGGTCAGTTGCTGCGAGCCGATCCTGACAATGTGCTCACCCTGCTCCGTTGCCCATACGCCTTGATATTCCACACCGAATGTACCGTCCGCACGGTACAGATATATAGTTTGCTCAGCGGACATACACACTATACGGTCATCCTCCGCCACCACTATATACAGTCTGCCGTTGACGGACAGATACAGTTCGCCGTCGCCTTCGTAGCGCACCACGCTCACCTTTGCAGGCGCGTCGGATATGGTAAACGTCACGGTATCGGTAATTGTCAGTTGATACTTGCCGTCCTTGTCGGTGTAAGTACCCGCCATATCTTCGAGACTCTTGGGTTCATATCCGTCCTGCGTCAGTAATGTTTCTATGCGGCTGTTGCCGTCCACGCACTGCATGTCGGCAAATGACCTGCCGAGTGTACCCATCCAAAGCCCGGTACCCATCTTGATACGCAGACCGTCGGTATATCCGGAACCGTTGGGTATGCGCAATAGCACCGCATATTCGAGTCTCTGCACACTGCCGTCTATACTCACGCTCACGCCATCACCTATATCCAACGTCCACACCTTACCATCCGTACTTGTACCGGTATACTTACCCTCATATCCGTCGAAGTCCGTCAGACCGAGGCACAATGTATCCATCTCCGCCAACATGCCGGTAGTACTGTCGTACACCTGCAATTGATAGGTGTAGCCGTCTGCGTCTCTCGCCATCAACATGCACATATATACCTGACCGCCTATGGGCAAGTTGAACGCCATCAATGCGCCGTTGAATTGTATATCCGTAGCCGTCACGGTGCCGCCATCCACGCGGTATGTCACGCCCGTATTGGTTATGGTCATGGTGCTGTCTATATTCACATACCTTGAATAGTATGTGCCGAACATTTTGCCCCAATTACACTTCTCCAACACGTATTCTTCACGGATCGTCTCTGAACCGTTGAGATAGGACACCTCGAGGTGCAATCTGCTGCCGTCGAGACGTACTATACCCGTCTTGGAAACGTCCTGCTCTTGCCATACGATCGTGAGCCCGTCGGTGGCGTTGTAGGTCGCGCTGTCTACGACTGCGCCGTTGACCTTGGGCAGTCCGTCCAGAGAAATATCCAATTCGTACTTGGCTTTTTCATCCGTCCATACCGCCACCATATCACTCGGGATACCGCTGTCACCCTTGATGATCTCGTCGGGTATCCTGAAGGGCAACACCGTGCTGTCCCACTCTCCGAATGTCACCGTGACAGTGCCTGTGGAACCCGAACGGTTGTCATAGAAGCCGAACAGAATGCTGTCAAGCACACCGTCTGCAATGTGTATCTCCAGAGACGTGGCTATACAAGTTATCCTGTTAATATACGAACTGTACGGCGAGCCGAGCAGGCGGAAGTTCTCCGTCAATGTGGCCGCTACCGACGTCAGGGCAAGACCCATCTGTCCGTCCATCTCCGTCATACGCAGCAGATCCGTAGAGCGTACCCTATATACACCGTCACCACAGTCTTCCAGCCAACCGTAGTAGGTACCTTCTTCGTCTTCCAACAAGAATGACGGTATCTTGTCGGCATAGTCGAATGTCAGATGATTTCCTATCTGATCGCCGTATTTCGAACCCAGCACCACCTGTTCGCCATCGTACGTGTACCGCCAGGAAGTTCCGTCCGCACGCCTCAGGAAGTTCGTGCCACGCGCTCCATCTGTATAGTACACCGCGTTTTCCGTCACGTACGCTTTGCCGTTGGTGCTGACTCCGTCTATTGTCAGCGTGTAGTTCTTCGCACTTGCCGCACGCTCCAGTGCTTCGCGAAGCGGCGCATTGGCAGTGGCAGAATAGTCGTTGACCCAGTCTCTCGGCACGCGCGCCACGCCATGCTCGGACACCTTGAACTCCACTATCATTTGCTCATATACGGCGGACAGCCCCGTGATGACGCCGTCACGCTCCGTCAGCGTGAAACTTTCAAAAGGAAATGATTCTCTACTCCACTTGGTCAATCCCTCAAATACAATCGCCGCATCTTCACCGGATATGCTGTAAGCATTGCCGTCGTCTGTCAACGCGCTCACTTTGGCAAAGGGATTTGCCCAGTCGTCATATTCCATGCCGTCCATGCTCACAGACCGTGCACGTCCGTCCTCATCATGGTATATAGCTACCAGTGCACCGTTGACATTTCTGCCCAGCAGTATGTCTTCGGGATAGCCATGGTAAAAACTCTCAAAGAGGAACATATCCTCTTCGCTGTCGAATATATAGCGGAACGTGTACATAGGCTCCTCGCCCATCTGTCCCAGTGTACCCTCGAATACCGCCGAGCCGCTGATGGATCTCAATGCCACCGCCGCACGCGTAGCGAAGGTCACTTCTATATTCGTCGTCGCTTGCGCGACTATCGTCACCCTGTTGCCAATGTCATCCAGATATGCGCCGTTCACCGCTATACTGTCCACTACGTAGCCGTTGTCAGGCGTGATGGTAAGCACGATCCTCTCGCCCACTACATACTCACTTCCCGACAAGGGCTGTGCCGGTACCGCCTGTCCACCGTCGGACGTGACGACATGTATCGTAGCCACTTGTACCAGTTCCGCCTTGAGAGCGGTGTCCTGCGTTATGGAAAAAGTATATTCGCCATCTTGCGCACTCACGGGCATACCGTTGACTGTCAACGCGCTGAAAATATAGCCGTTGCGCACATTGACCCGTACGGTCACCTGCGTGCCGGATATATACTTATCTCCGTCATTGGGTGCGGTCAGCGTGATACTGCCGCCTTCGGAGGGCGTCACAGTCGTGCTTATGGAGTAGGACTTGACGGACGCAGTGAAACTGACGTCTACAGAGGTATCCTTCTCCACACCGAATGTGTACTGTCCGCCTGTAAGGGATACTTCCGTACCGTCCACCTTGACGGACTGCACCTCGTAGCCGTCGGCAGGCTTGACCGTCACCGTGACCTGCTCGCCCTCGGCGTATAGCTTGCCCTGCTTGGGCGCACTCAGCGTAACGCTGCCTTGTGCCTTGTCGTAACTCGCCGTCACTATATATCCCGTCTGCTCCGGCTTGCAAGCGACAGCGCATACCAATGCCATCGCCAAGACGGCGACCAATAGTATGATGGTAAACCTTGCGGCTCTGTGCATAATAACCTCCTTTGCCTCATCGGCAACCTAATGGCTGAATAATTATATCTATTATACCAATTATTTCTAAAATAGTAAAACAAATGCGAACAAAAAGTCCCATTTTATGCTAAAGGGCGCAAATTTTCTGCGCCCTTTGCAATTGTTTCTTAAATCTGCGCCTTAAGCTGCCGGCGTGGGAGCCGCCAACTCCGCACTGTACAACGTTCCGGAAATTATGACATTGAGGGTCACATTTCCCGCCGAATCGTAAGCAAATATCAATTGCGTGACGTTATCTCCATCCGTTATACTTACCGTGGCGATTCCCGACTGAGCGTCATAGGAATACGTACCGGTGACGGTGATCTCGCTCTCGCCTATCGTCAACGTGACAGAGTTGTCTTCGCCAAATACCACGCTACAAGTCTTACCGGTCAGTTCACCTTCCGTCTCGCAAGCAAGCTCACCGCTCAACGTTTGATTCGCCAAGGGATCGACGCCTTCTTTGCGAAGAACGTATGGGTACTGTCCCATAAACAGATAGTATGTACCCGTATCGGAATCATACACGAATGTACCCTCTGTTGCAAGATTGAATACGAAGTCAAATCCATCCAAGTACAAACCATATACTACCGCCGGATCTGCGTGATAGTCACCCAAAGCGACCTCTACGCCATTTTCGGTAACTTCTATTTTGATCTTGAGTCCCAGATCCACATAGTACGTACCCAACCAATCGGACTGGCGCGTCCAATCGATATACTCCGTAATGTCACTGTAGAAATAGCACACTCCACTGTTTTCGCGCACAAATATCCATCTATACGGTTGAACGTCCGACAAATTTTCTTGTGCACTCAAGTCGGACTGTAACATATAATTTGTTCCACCGTACGTGAAGCAGATCACATAGTAGTAAACAGTAAACGAATAATTCTCCGTATCTGTGCCGATTGCAAATTGCACGCTGTCTGCCGGTATGTCACAACTGATAAGCTTACCGGATATACTTATCCCCTGCGCGGATATGATCAAAGTGTGAGGGTAATAGTATGTATCTGAATCCCGAATATACGCCGTATACTCTCCCAGCGCGAACATGTAACTCGGCGCAGTGTACAAAGGGAGGCTTGCCCCGCCGAAAACATCTCCGCTAAGTATCAGACCGGATACCTTCATACCCCCCCCCCGTAAGAACGGGGGTAATGGTAAGGGAATGTCCCAAATAAATGAAGGTAAAGCCTTGTTCGTGATTGAATTGCACGTTGTCTGCCGGAATTGCTTCGCCGTTGAATGACAATCCGTCTTCAGTGATGGTCACAAGGAATTCGCCAAGGTCGGTCACATACGTTCCGACAAATTCGCTGCGTTCGATCTGCGGCTTGGGACCGGGTTCGCCGGACTCTTTATCCATGTCGATATCTATGTCAAGATTGTCGTCATAGAAATTGACTGTATCCGCATCGTCAGGATCTATATCAATGTAATAAATCGTATCACCGCAGATAATGCGGAACGTTATGCCCCCCAAATAATCATCTTCATACACAGACCATCTGTCCGCATATATAGGATCACTGTCGGGAAGTTCTATACAGATATACCCTTCGCCGATCGTCACTGTATAATCGTTCAAGTAATCGTCTGAACCGAAATATATACCGTAATAGTCGGCATAGTCGGCCTCGTCCAATTTTTGAACAAAAGACACCTGAATGGGTTCTTCAAACTCGTCGGACTGTATCATAATATAACGTTGTCTGCTGCCAAAGAAATTCTCTTCGGTGTAGAAAAGGTTGTACTGTATACCTTCCGAACTGACCACGAGACCGAGTGCTTCGCTCCAATACAACACCTGTGCGGGCTTGAGACCGTCGCCTGCGTCTATCTGTACATTGCCTTCGGCATCGATCTGTACAGCGAAAGTAAGCGTATCATCTTCGTAATAGCCTGCCCATGAGGTAATACTCGGCAAAGAGTACTCGCTGTTTCTGAGTAAAATGCTCTCTGTGCCTTCATCTGCAAAGATTTGCAGAGTTATAAAGTTCTTGCCGTCGCCCGGCTGTATAGCACCGTACTGATCATTCCAGATGAAGTCAAGTTCATAGTAGATCGCACCCGTTTCACCGTCGAACAACTTATATAATTCGATATCGCTTGCAGCAGTTGCTTCGTTGCCCTGAGCCGCAATTGTTATTCCATCATTGGTGATAGTCACCGTATAGTCGTCGTTGGTGTAAGTACCGGCAAGAGCAGACCAATCTGTATACTGCTCATAGCGAGAGAGCAATGCGATGGGTTCATCGTCCACATAGAGTATGAACTCATATCCGTAGTCATCATTTTGACGCAGAGCATACGCTGACGAACCTATCGTGAAGTCGATCTCATACAACCATATTCTTTGCTGAGTGGAAATCAATGTGAACATGTAACGGTCGATGATCAGGTCATTGATCTGCTGTGCCACGCCGTTGATCTCAAACACAATCTCGTCTGAAGTTATCTGCAGTTCATATGCGTGAGAAGCGTCATCAACACCGGCATAATTGCCTACAATTCCGCTTATGTCTATGGGCGTAACTTCAGCCTTGGTGAACAAGTCTATCGCCTCTTCCTGTGCCTCATCAAACAGCAACAATCTGTCGTAGGTAGAGCCGTGCTGTTGCAGAACATATTCCGTATTTCCTACAGAGAAGAAGAACACGCGCACCGAATAAAATGGATTGTCATTGTACTCGATATTATTCCAAGCTATGGTAACGGCCTCCTGACCTGCAAGAGTCAGCGTAATGCCTGTACTACGATCGATCTTGATGCTATTGCCTTCCGTCTCACCTGTGTAGTCACCATAGTAGGGCGTGGGATCGTCGTCTTTGGCTCCTTCATATTCACTTGTATAGAGGTTGAGCAAGTAAATGTAATAATATCCTTCTTCTACCTCATCGTAGTAGTACATATAGAATTCCACTTTGCCGCCATTGGGGTCAAAAGTCAAATCGAGATACAATTCATAAGTCGTGCCATCATCATCTTCGATTTCAGTCCAGAACATACTGAGTATGACCGCACCGGAATCTTCTATCCAATCGAAGTCGGAGATAGCAAGAACATTGCGAGTACTATTGATGGTGATGATGACATTGTCTTCCACCTCATCGTTGATCTCCACCGAGATAGGATCACTTGAGGAACCGCTACTTGAATTGGACACAAATGTACCGGTGTAAGTGCCGAGCAGATCTTCCCAGTAGCAAGACATCTCGCGAAGTTCGTGCACTACCGCGTCTATACCCTTGATGGTTATAGAATCACCGAGGGTCAACGTATATATATCGTTGCCGCAATCGACAGTGTAAGTATTGTCTGCGTTTTTGGTGATATTGGCTGCAGGGACTTCGTTGACGGATACGCCATCCAAGGTGATCTCAACAGTGATACCGCACTCATTGCATGTATACCAGCCAATATATTCGGGATCTATACCGAGTTTGCCGTCTGTAATGTCCGACGTCAGCGCGAAGGGCAATGTCGCTCCGCTCCAATCGTAACTCAGAGTGATAAAACTTATTCCGCCAAAGAAATAATCGTCAGTATACATACTTACTGTATCGACCATTCCGTTTTTGACGGTGACGTACATAGTCTCAGCCGCTTCCAACACGTACATTTCCGTATCGCTGAAGGGCAATACACTGAACAAATGCTCGGAAAATTCCGTACCGTCTATCAGCAGAGCCTGCGCCAAGTATCCGGCGTTGTAAGTAGAATCTACTCCTATGATACCGTCGATGGGAGCCAGCGCATAACCACCCTCCGTCGGACGCAGAAGCGAATAGTACACAAGATCAAAGTCGGCTTTGCAATAATCTATACCGCCGGCACCTGCAGGGAGATATTCCTCGCCCAGGACCACTTTGCCGTCTGTATATTCGAACTCCCAGACACTGCCGTCAGAGCGTTCCACGAGACCGCTTTTGTAACTTTCGTCGTATATCACCTTATCCGTAACATAAACCTTACTGTTACCGACTGTGATGGTGTAGGAAGTTTTGTCTTGCACCGCTTCAAATGCTGCCTTGAGCGTAGCGTCTTCGGTGTAATTTCCGAAATATGCCGAAGGAACAGTAGCAGTACCGCACTCTGATATATCATAGTTGAAGGACGCCATTATTGTATCTGTCGTGCCATCTTCATCTATTGGTACATCTTCTTCCATACACTCTATCTGTATGCCGGAGAAGTGTCCGTCCGTCACGAAAAGATTGACGGAATTCACATTGATAGAATATCCGCTAAGACTAAGCAATATCTGACTGCACAGAGCGGGATCCGTGATGGTCCACGTCTCGTCGGGCGTATCTCCGCTCGCGTCTGCATAAGTGCTCTCACCGGAAGGATCATCCTCGACAAGTTCAATGTCCGATTCTGTCAACATTGCGAAAGGATTAGCGAACGAATCGAAATCAGATCCTGTATACTCTTTGGTCACGTTACCGTTTCTATTGTGATATACAAAGTATGCACCGCCGTTTTCTTCCTGAATGAGTGTGACATACAACGGATAAAGCAGGGTCTGTTCTTCGTCATCAGGTATAAGATATTCTTCGAACAGAACCGCGTTGTTGTCATCATCATAGATCACACTTATCGTGGAACCTTGCTCATCTTCACTTTCGAGATACATTATAAATGCTTCGCCGGTGAACTTGACAGAACCACGCAACTCATCCAGCATACGTTGAATAGGCGTATCCAGCGACACTTCTATCGTAGTGGGGTTGTTCGTGATGGTGATGGTAACGGTATTGTCTTCGCACTCGACGGGGGTTCCGTTCACATTGACGGTGTCTATCTCATAGCCTTCATTGGGCGTGAGCGTCAATGTCACAGACTCGCCTGCGACGTATTTGTCGCCGTGCGTCGGTTCGGAGAGCTTATATGTCGCGCCCTCTTCGGGGTCTACGATCACCGTCACGGAGCACAACTCCGCGAACTGCACGTCCACCGTCGTAGCAGAGGACATGGTAAACGTATACTTACCATCGGTCAGGTTCTGCTCTGTCCCGTTGACCTTGAAGGAACGAACGGCATATCCTTCGTCGGGTTCCACAGTCAACGTGACGCTTTCGCCGCGCTTATATTCAGCACCCTCTTGGGGCTGAGTGGCGGTGACCTTGCCGCCCTTGGCGGAAGTCTGGATGGTAAGGGCGTACTCCGGGATCGCACCGAATGTCACCGTTATAGTTGTATCTGATTTGATAGCAAACGAATACTTGCCGTCGGCGTTGGCAGTGAGTGCCGTATCGCCTGCAAGAACGCTTACTACTTCGTAGCCATCCTTCGGCGTGACAGTGATAGTCACAGTCTCGTCGGGGTCATACAGTTCGCCCTTTTGCGGCTGGGTGTACGTGACAGTTCCTTGTTGGTCATCATATGAAGATACGGTGATAGAATAACCTTCTTCACCGCATGCCGCCACAACCAACAAAGCACTCGTCAGCACAAGCGTCAAGCACAAAATTGCGACAATGAGCGTCTTTGTCCGTTTCATAAATATTCCTCCTGAATAGCTGACTTATTACAACCAACGTCCGATGAGCCTCTCGCTCACTGCACAAAAATTGTAATTTAGGAACATTATAGCACTTACCGTTCCTATCCGTAAAGCAAATGAAACAAAAAAATGAAATTTTTCGTAAAAAATTTTCCTATAGCGCAGAAGATGCCCTCCGCACTTGCGAAGGGCATCTATGGTGTCAAATAACTATGTTTTGTTATCTCTTTTGAGGCAATTGGAGCAAAACCTTTCCTGTCATCGCCTCGGGAATAGGCTCGCCCATCACGTAAAGCATGGTCGGGGCTATATCGCACAATGCTCCGTCTGCCAGAGTGGCTTTGCCGCGCAGTTCTTCGTCCACGAGGATGAAGGGCACCTTGTTAGTTGTATGCGCAGTGAAGGGCTGACCGTCTGCGTCCAGCATCTTTTCTGCATTGCCGTGGTCGGCGGTGACGAAGGCTCTGCCGCCATTGGAGAGGATAGCCTCCACAACACGACGGACGCACTCGTCTACAGTGGCTACTGCCTTCTCTGTAGCGGGGATCACGCCGGTATGTCCAACCATGTCGCAGTTGGCAAAGTTGAGTATCATCACGTCGTACTTGCCCTTTTCTATCTCGGCTATAGCGCGAGTGCATACTTCTTCTGCGGACATCTCCGGCTGAAGGTCGTATGTCGCCACCTTTGGCGAAGCCACGAGAATACGATTCTCGTTCTCGTTGGGTGCCTCTACGCCACCATTGAAGAAGAAAGTGACATGAGCGTACTTCTCCGTCTCGGCTATGCGCAGCTGAGTCTTGCCCAACTTGGCAAGGTACTCGCCCAATGTGTCCGTATATGTCTCGGGGCGATATGCAATGTCCACGCCGGTAAACTTCTCGTCATACTGCGTCATGCACACCCAGTGTACTTTGCGTTGGCGGCCGTGCAAGCTGAATCCGTCAAATCCGCTCTGAGTGAATGCGCGCGTCATCTCTCTCGCGCGGTCGGGGCGGAAATTGAAGAATATGACGCTGTCTCCGTTCTCCACTGTCGCTACGGGGCTGCCGTCCTCGTTCGTGATGACGGTGGGCAAGACGAATTCGTCTGTGACTCCCTGCTCGTAACTGTCCCTGAGTGCCTGTACGGCATCGGTGGTTCTGTTGTCGCAGTTGCCCAGCAGCATATCATACGCCTTCTCCACGCGGTCCCAGCGATTGTCTCTGTCCATCGCGTAGTATCTGCCGCACACCGTCGCTATCCTGCCGAATTGCAACTCATCGAGTTTGGCTTGCAGATCGCTCACAAAGCCTTCGCCGCTTGTGGGCGGAGTGTCGCGACCGTCCATATAGCAATGAATGTACACATTGTCCAGACCTTCGCGCTTGGCAAGTTCCACAAGTGCGTACAGGTGGGTTATATGCGAATGTACGCCGCCGTTGCTGCACAGACCCATGAGGTGCAGTTTGCCGCCGCTCTTCTTGACGGAGGCTACAGCCTCGATGAAGGCGGGATTGGTGAAGAAGTCACCGTCGGATATAGACTTGGTGATACGCGTCAATTCCTGATACACCACTCTGCCTGCGCCTATATTCAGGTGTCCCACTTCGCTATTGCCCATCTGACCTTCCGGCAGACCCACCGCCAGACCGCTGGCATCCAGTGTGGAATGCGGATAGTTGTGCATGAGATAGCGCACATACGGCGAGCACTGCGGACCAATGGCGTTGCCCTTCTCCTCCGCAGACAGACCGTAGCCGTCCATTATAATAAGTGCCGTTATATTTTTGTCCATCATATACCTTCTCTATTCGTGCGCATGCACTATGGCAGCGAACTTGCTCGCGACGAGGCTGGCTCCGCCTATGAGACCGCCGTCTACGTCGGACATGGCAAGCAGACCTTTGGCATTGCCGTCATTCATACTGCCGCCATACTGTATGTACAGTCTGTCGGCGGCTTCCTTGCCGTACTTGGCAGCGAATATGCCGCGTACATATCTGATGGCGTCGTTGGCTTGCTCGTCGGTAGCGGTCACGCCCGTGCCTATAGCCCATACAGGCTCATACGCCACGGTGATATGTTTCAACTCCTCGGCGGATATGTCCCGGAACCCTTCCGTGACCTGACGAGTGAGCACTTCTTCCATACGACCGTCCTGACGCTCGGCGAGCGTCTCGCCAATGCATACTATAGGCTTGAGCCCGGCGGCAAGGGCTGCCTTGGTGCGGGCGAGCACCGTAGCGTCCGTCTCGCCGAAGTATGTGCGGCGTTCGCTATGACCGATGACGACATATTCCACTCCCGCCTCTACCAGCATGGAGGGTGCTATCTCACCGGTATAGGCACCGCTTTCCTTCCAGTGGCAATTCTGTGCGCCTACGTGTATATTGGTCCCGCGCGTCAATTCCACAGCGGTGTATATATCCGTAAAGGGCACGCATATCACTACCGTATTGGGCGTATGCGCCACAAGGGGCACAAGTTCGCGTATAAGCGACTCCGCTTCGGCGCGGGTCTTGTTCATTTTCCAATTACCTGCGATGATCTTGTTCTTCATGACGCACCCGCTTATTTCTCATTGAGGCAGGCGATGCCGGGCAGCACCTTGCCTTCGAACAATTCGAGGCTGGCTCCGCCGCCGGTGGACACGTGGCTCATTTTGTCCGCATATCCCAGCTGCGCTACCGCTGCGGCACTGTCGCCGCCGCCGATGATGGTCGTGGCGTCGCTCTCAGCCATCGCTTTGGCTACCGCGTTGGTACCCTCGGCGAGGGTGGGATTCTCGAAAATGCCCATGGGACCGTTCCATATGACCGTCTTGGCTTCACTTATGATCTTGGCGAACAACTTGCGCGTCTCGGGACCTATATCCGCACCCTCACGGTCTGCAGGTATATGCTTGCAGTCCACGACAGTGGTCTCTACCGGTGCGTCTATGGGATTGGGAAATTCCGCAATAGTGACGGTATCCACGGGCAGGACTATACGCTTACCTTCCGCCTGAGCCTTGCTCAGCATATCACGGCAGTAGTCCAGTTTCTCTTCGTCCAACAGGGACTTGCCTATCTCATACCCCTGAGCCTTCAGGAATGTATAAGCCATACCGCCGCCGATGATAAGCGTGTCGCACTTCTCCAACAGGTTGTTGATGACATTCAGCTTGTCGCTGACTTTGGCACCGCCCAGTATAGCCACGAACGGACGAACGGGATGGTCCAGTGCATCCGCCATGACGGACAATTCCTTCTCGATCAGGAATCCGCACACGGCTTCTTTGACGAATCCGTACTCCACTATAGCCGCTGTGCTGGCGTGCGAACGGTGAGCCGTGCCGAATGCGTCGTTGACATATATATCCGCAAACGCGGCAAGACGACGGCAGAATTCCTCATCGCGTCCTTCTTCGCCTGCGTCAAAACGGGTATTTTCCAGCAGGACGACTTCGCCTTCTTTCAGTGCGGCGACCTTGCGCTGAGCGTCCTCGCCCACTATATCCGTGGCGAAAGTCACTTTGCCGTCCAGTAGCTCATTGAGTCTGTCCGCCACAGGGCGCAGAGTAAATTTCTTTGCGTCACCGGTGAGGGCTTTGCGTATCATTTCTTCCTTCGCTGCAGGGCGTTCACTCTCGGGCAGAGCCTCCAACGCGGCTTTTTCTTTCTTGTTGAGTTTGAAACCGGGCGTGAATATATTGTGCGGTTTGCCCAGGTGTGAGCAAAGTATCACCTTTGCGCCATGCTCCATCAGATACTTGATGGTGGGCAGTGCACCGTTGATACGATTCTCGTCTGTGATCACGCCGTCCTTCATAGGTACATTGAAGTCCACGCGTACCAGACATCTCTTGCCTTTCACGTTTACGTCTTTGATGCTCTTCTTGTTCATCTTGTCCTGCTCCTTGAATTATAATTAGATAGTCGCTCATAAAGGCAACTTTGTCCTATACAATTATAGTTTTTTATGTCTGCGGTGTCAAGTATAAATACCTTCTGTAGATATAACTAAAATTTATTGCCGACCTAAGTTTATTTTATCCGAAAGAACGCGTCGTTGCGCTTGACCGATGGGTGCGAGGGGGCTATGGCGCGGGCGGCAAGGTGGTATCCTCTGCCTTCCGCTTGACGACCCAGGTGCCAACAGCACACAGACAGCTGCACGTCGGGCAAAAAGCCGCTGTAGTATTCGTTTACGAAGCCGCTGCGAGAGCGAGAGCACTTGGCGAGTATGTACCATTCGTATGCTCTTTGCCACATACCCATATCGAAGTATACCTGACCGAACAGGCAGCAAGTCTCCGCGTCCGGCGGCAGCATACGCACACTGCGCGACAAGCAGGTCAATGCGTATGCCATATCTCCACGTGCTATAGCCGATCTCGCAAGCAGTCGGCAAGCATCTGCACGATAGGAGATATCCGCACGCGAGTACGCCGCCACCTTACGCAGTATCGGTTCCGCCTCTTGCGTAAGTCCGTTGTCCAGCAAAGTACGGGCATAGTAATACTTATCCCGCGCGCAAAGCCGTCTGCCAGAGGCTATAGCCTTGCGGTATATGGCGAGATTGCGCTCTGCATGCGACGCGGCAGGACGGTGGACGACTTCACAGTCCAGGTATCCGATCCTGCCGAATGGGACTATGGCTTCGTGAATGAAGCCTCTGAAGCGGCACCGCGCGCAATTGCGCACTATACGCTCGCGCATGAACCAGAACGGAAACTCGCCGTCCATGCGGTACTTCATATAGTAGACATCCGCCGCAGGCGTCTGCTTTTTCCATTCACATATAGCCTTGCGCGTGCGAACTGGGAGCGTATCGTCGGCATCCAGCCACATGATATACTCACCAGTACACCGTGCTATGGCATAGTTGCGTGCAGCGGCGAAGTCGTCATTCCAGCTAAAGGGATACACCTTCGCGCCGAAATGCTCCGCCACACTCACAGTTCCGTCCGAGGAGCCGGTGTCCGCCACCGTGATCTCGTCGGCGAATGTAAGTTGCGGCAGCAGTCGCTTCAGATGCTGTTCTTCGTTGCGTACTATAAGCGTTACGGACAATTTCATACCGAATTGTATGATTTTTCGTAAAACTTTGACACAATGCGCGATCCGTACATAGATTGTACGCGGAGATGACCATGAAACCTCTTGCAGTAGACCTGCCCTATCCAAGTACAGACGCCCTGACCGTGGACGTACGCAGCGGGAATATAATATCGTTCGCCTATGCCACGCTGAAAGGCGAGTTGTCCGCCGTCATGCAGTACATATATCAACGAATGTATATGCGCGCCGTAGATGAAGCGGACGCCGATACGATGCTATCCGTAGCACTTGCGGAGATGCACCATCTCGACATACTCGGCTCCGCCATGATACGTCTCGGCGTGCCGCCGCGCTTCGTCCTGTATCCCAATACATACGCCTACTTCAATGCGTCTCAGGTGAGTAAAGCAACGTCGCCCGTCAAAATGCTGATGGACGACGTACAAAGCGAGATGAATGCCATTACGGAGTATGAAAAAATGCTTTTCGCTCTGAAAAACGAGCGCGTCGAGGCAATAATACAACGGATCGTATTGGATGAGCAACTGCACCTCGAAACTTTCAAAAATATGCTACAAAAATATTCTGCCGGATGAATATCGTATCAAATGGCAAAAAATCATTTGATTTTTCGCAAAAGCACGACCGCCTGCGCCGCTATTCCGTCGCCGTTGCCCAGTGAGCCGAGTCTCTCCGTCGTAGTGGCTGAGACGTTGACGCAGCGTGCAGAGATACGGCATACTTGCGCGATACGTGCCTCTATTGCCGACGTATACGGTGCGATCTTAGGTGCCTGACATATGACTGTGGCAGAGACATTCTCCACGCAGAACCCGTCCGCCGATACAATGGACACGCACCTGTCCAACAGCAGCGTGCTGTCTATACCGGCATATGCAGGGTCGCTGTCGGGAAATTGACATCCTATGTCCCGCTGTCCGCCTGCCGACAATACGGCGTCGCACACCGCATGACACAGGACATCGGCGTCGGAGTGGCCGTTGAGCCGCTTGTCAAACGGGATCTTCACTCCGCCCAGCACCACACCGTCACCGTCGACGAAAGGATGCACGTCATAACCTGTGCCCACGCGAAACTGCGGCAGATCGCCATCGAACGTCAGTTTTATATTGGAACGCAGTCCGTCGGTGAAGTGCACAGAACCGAACTCGGCGGCAAATACCGACCCGTCGTCGGTATAGCCCGTCTCGCCACGTTCACAAGCGTGGGTATATGCCTGTCTGAGCATGCGAGTATCGAATACCTGAGGAGTCTGTACGGTGATAAATTTCCTTCTGTCCTCCGTCGTACCGTCCTTGCGATACAATGTATCCGTCAGCGGAAGGGCGGGCACAGCACTGCCGTAATGTTCCGCCTCGGCATACAGCCTCTCGACAAATTCCCTATTGACAAAGGGACGGGCACCGTCATGCACCGCCACCACACCGTCATCGGGAATGCACTGCAGTCCATTCAGCACCGACAGAAAGCGCGTCTCGCCGGCGGGAGCGTACAGCATGCCCTCCACCTGGCGACCGACGACCACAGTCTTGTGCGCGATATCGAACGCGTCCGTGCTATGCTGCAACACCGATTTGCCGAACAGCATCTCTTCCAACTTGTCTCTGCCGTAGCGTTCCGAACAGCCTCCGGCAAGAATAACGGCGTATCTCATAGTTCCGTTATGATCTCGTACATAGAATCCGCCTCTTCTTTGCGTACGGACTCACGGACGAGTTTAACTCTGAAAGTAAGTGCTCCACCGGCGAAATGCACACACACGGTATCGCCCACTTTCAGCTGACAGCCGGGTTTGGCGGGACGGCCATTGACCTCTACCTTGCCGGATTGGCAAGCCTCCTGCGCCACCGTACGGCGTTTCAGTATTCTGGATACTTTAAGAAATTTGTCCAATCTCACAGCGTGTACCTCCGTCGCCTTATACAACGAGCGACTATATCTCCTTACGATTCAAAAAGGCTCTGGAGAGCGTGACTTCATCGGCATATTGTAATTCGCTGCCGATGCTTATCCCCTGTGCAAGGCGCGTCACCTTGACGCCGTATTCCTTGACGAATCGCGCTATATATGTGGCTGTAGCCTCGCCCTCTGCGGACGTGTCGGTAGCAAGTATGACCTCTTTGACCTCGCCCGTCAGCCTGCGAAACAGTTCCGCCAGACGTATATCGTCTCTGCCTACCCCCTTCAACGGGTTCAGGACTCCGCCCAGCACATGATATACGCCGTGATATTCGCCCAGTCTCTCCACTGCCAGCACGTCCTTCGCTTCCTGCACCACACATATAGTGGAGCGATCCCGCGTACGGCATATACGGCAAGGGTCGGTATCGGTATAGTTGCCGCATACGGAGCATACCGTGACGTTTTGCTTGGCATACATTACCGCGTCCGCAAATTCGCGCGCTTCCCCTTCGCTCATAGCCAACACCGTCAAGGCGTAGCGTTGCGCCGTTTTCGGACCGACGCCAGGCAGTTTGCCGAATTGACGTATAAGTTTCTCTATAGGTTCTATATATCCCGGCATATCAGAACATTCCCTTCATCGCCGCAAAAGGAGCCATGATACGGTCCTCTTCCGCCTGTGCCTTCTGGTAGGCGTCATTGATGGCGGCAAGCACGAGGTCCTCCAGCATCTCCGTGTCGTCGGGATCGCATACTTCGCTCTTTATATGCACGGACAGCACTGCTTTTTTGCCGTTGACCGTCACTTCCACAAGGCCGCCCGAAGCGGAACCGGTGATCTCCATCGCTTCCAATTCTTCCTGCGCCTCCTGCAACTTTTGCTGCATCTGCTGCGCCTGCTTGACAAGGCTCTGCATATTGCCTCCGCCGAAGCCGCCTCTTCCGCCTGCGCCTCCGCCTGCGCCTCCGCCTGCACCGTTGTATCCGTATTTATTTCCCATACTATTCCTCCGTTGTTTTGCCTATATCAGTCGAATTTGACATTGGTGCCCAATGCACCGAGTTGCTTATCTATGTCGCTTTGCGAAGTCGACTTGTCCAGTTCCACTATCAACTGACCGTCGCAGAACTGCGCCACTTCCGCTTGCAATATCTTTTTATACTTATTCTCTATCAGCCAATATGCTCCTTCAGAGCATCTGAGAACGAAGTTGCGTCGGCTGTCGAAACTCACTTGCACGTCGCTCCATACTCCCGTAAGTAACGGTTCGTTGCGTGCGTCCAGAGCCATCTTCACTCCGCGCCATATCGACTTGGGGTCCGTCTTGTCCACTACATATACCGAGCGGCTCTCGCCGGACATATCCTGCGACAGCTGTTCCAACCGCGTCACACGCTTGTTCAGTCCGTCATAGTCCACCTCTCCCGTAGAAGAAGCCACCTTCAACGCCGTCGCTTCGAACAATATCAGCGGAGACAGTGCGTATTTGAGTGCCGTTTCCACATTCACGAATTGGTCTATGGCGTACAGCAATTTCTTGACGGTGACGCTGTCGGCGAGGTCTTTCAGCTGCTCATATACATCCTGCGGCAGCATGAGTATACCATTGGCGTCGGGACACAACTTGGCTGTGAGCAAGTCCCTTATGTACAACGACAGATCCTTGTTCAGCCGACCTATGTCTTTGCCGTCGGATACCGCCTTGTGTATCTCCGTAAGTATATCCGCAGTTGCATTGGTCAGTATGGCTTTGGCAAGAGCGACTATGCTGTTCTTGGAAGATACTCCCAGCACTCCCAGCACGTCTGAGTATTCCAATTGACCTTCCGACACGGAATAGCATCTGTCCGCGATGGACACGCTGTCACGCACACTGCCCTCTCCCGCCTGAGCGATGGCAGCCACGGCTTCTTTGGTGTACTTCTTGCCCTCCTTGTCGTAGATGGCGGCTATATGTGCCGCAAGCAACGGCGTCGGTACCAGACGAAAATCGAACCGCATGCACCGAGACAATATCGTCGCGGGTATCTTGTGCACTTCCGTAGTGCACAGTATGAACAATGCGTGCTCCGGCGGTTCTTCCAACGTTTTCAACAGTGCGTTGAATGCGCCCACGGACAGCATGTGAACCTCGTCGATAATGTACACCTTGTACTTGCCGTTCACGGGCGGATACTGTACCTTTTCACGTATATCGCGGGCATAGTCCACGCCATTGTTGCTGGCAGCGTCCATCTCTATAATGTCCAGATTGGCATTGCCGACGGTGTTGCATGAGACGCAATCGCCGCAGGGGTTGCCGTTGTGTTCTGCGGCATGTGGGCAGTTAACAGCCCGTGCGAATATCTTGGCAGTGCTGGTCTTGCCGGTGCCGCGTGTTCCGCAAAACAGATATGCGTGCGACACCTTGCCCTGCAGTATCTGGTTGCGAAGGGTGTTTATAATATGGTCCTGTCCTATCACCTCGTCGAAGGTCTGCGGACGGTACTTTCTGTACAACGCTACGTATGCCATGTCTACTCCTTTGTCAATTCAGATATTCCGCCAACTTTTTGCGCGCCCGTTGCAGTGCCCCGTCCACCGACTTGGCACTACGCCCAAGTTTGTCTGCAATCTCCTCGTATGTATATCCCTCTGCGAACAGTTTGAGTACGCTGCGCTCGGTTGCAGTCAATATTTTATCCACTGCATGCGTGGCACGCTCAACAAACTCCTTGTGCAGCAACGTCTCGAGAGGTGTGGCACCGTCCGACCACTGCGCGAGTTCGTCCAAATCCACATAGTTGGACAACGCCTGCTGTCCCACTCCGCTGTCCCGCCTGACAGCATATATTATACGCTGCGTGATACACATTTTCGCAAAGTGCGGGAATGAGCCCTTGCTCTCGTCGTATCTGTTTATAGCGAAAAAGAGTCCCAACGTACCTTCCTGCAGCAGGTCATCCTTGTCTCCGCCTACCAAAAAGAATCCGTTTGCCAAGGAACGTATCAACATTTTGTATTTGTCGAATATTTCCTCTATGGCGGACTGATCTCCGTTGCGTGCTCTTATAAGTAATTCTTCCAAATCAACCTCTTTGTCTGACTACTTCGTACAACGCGATCCCGCATGCCACGGAAGCATTCAGCGAATTGACCTTTCCCTTCAGCTTCAACGATACCACGCCGTCACAGCACTTCTTGGTATACGGCGATATGCCTTCGCCTTCGCTGCCTACCACCAATGCCACCGCTCCGTCCAGTCCGACGGAAGTGATCTCCCTGCCGTCCATGTCCAGCGCATACACCCATACGCCGCCGTCCTGCAGTCGGCGAATGGCAGTATTCACATTGGTCACGCGTGCTATCTTCATATGCGCCGCCGCGCCTGCAGATACGCGCAGTACCGTATCCGTCACGGCGACTTGACGATTTTTACCTATGATGATGCCGTCCACGCCTGCACACTCGCATGCGCGGATGATGCTGCCGAAGTTGTGCGGATCCTCTATGCCGTCCAGCACCACTACGAATGGTTTATCGCTCGCGGCGAGGATATCATCCACTTCACAATACTCGAAGTCTGTCACGTCGGCGATATAGCCCTGATGCTTGCCGCTGCTCATCTTGTCCAGCGCCGCGCGCTCCACGTATATCACCTTCACGCCGCGCCGACGCGCCAACGCTATCACGTCGCTTTGCGCGCCCTTTTCGCAAGTAAGCGTGTTCACCGTTATATTTTCCGATTTCAACGCCTCATACACGCTGTTTCTGCCTTCTATTCTCATAATTGCGTCAATAACCACACCAATCTCTCATGCTTGCCTGTCAGATACAGATAGCCCAATACCGCTTCCAGCCCGGTGGCTTTACGGTAGTCTGCAGACGTCTGATTTTTTGCATGATGGCTCGGGCTGCTGTTTCGCCCCCTGTGGTACACCTCCGTCTCCGTCTCGGTGAGATCGTCCGCCAACCTTTCCGCAAGGTCCGCTTGCGCCGACGCCTTCACGCGGTCGGACGCCATCCTATGTAGTTGCCCGGCTTTGGTATTGTGCACACGTACCAGGCTATCCCGTACAAACAGACTCTGTACCGCGTCGCCCACGTATGCAAGTGCCAATACATTCAATGCCAGTACGTCGCTTTCGCGCATGGGTCGGAATTCCATCTTACTCGCCGTCCTCGCTGTACAACTTCTTGCCGTACACCACCAAACCCGTCAGATAGTCTATATCTTCGTAGCCCTGCGCCTCAAAAAACGTCCGCATGGCTTTGTCCTTCTGTCCGACTATCACATACAATCCTTCCACGAATATCTCCTGCAGACGGGATTCGGCGGCATGCAAAAGCTGCGCGCACCCCTCGTCCGGACTATAGTCCGACAGGACGTTCAGATATATATGTGCGGTATATCCTTGCCGTACGTATCGTTCGCACACCTTGGTCTCGGCAAGGAAACGGAAATAGTCGCCGCCCGATACCTTTTTGACCAGCGGCAGATACATTTCATGCATACAGTCCTGATACTGATCCATATCCACCACGCACAGCAGATAGCCTACAGGTATATCCTCGTCATCCACCGCCACGAAGCAATACTCCGGCTGAAAGTCCAGATAGTAGTCGCAATACATGGCGCAATGCGCCGCGCGGTTGACGGGCGTATCCTCTTCTGCATAGGGTGAAAATGCCATGCATATATCCTGAACATAGCGAAAATCTCTTTTTTCATAAGGTCTGATTTTCATAACGCTCCTCCTGCGGACATAATAATCCATTTTGTATAATTATGCTACCACTTTTGTCCCCGCTTGTCAAGTGCGAGGCCTCTACTGTATGTATATAATATAAAATTCTACTTATCCCGTATCGACTGTGAAATATATTAGATACCCCGCAGGGTCACTTGACCTATGCGGGGTAAAAATCGGATCTATGTCGCGTATCGTCGTATACGGCTTATTCCAGTCCGTCCAACAGTTTGCGTATCTCTTCTATGTAATCATCGTCGCCGTCTTTGCTGTTCTGACGTATCTGTTCTATACGCCTTATCAGATCGCTGTCGTTGGCGGTCGTGCCTACGGGCGGCGTCGGCGGCTCGGGTTCCGCTACAGGTGCCGGCTCGCTCGGCTGCGGAGCGGGCTCCTCGACAGGCTCGGACTGTTCCTCTACAGGAGCAGGCTCGGGTGCGGACTCTTCGTGGTGAGCGTTCTGCTCCTCACGCATCTCCGCTATGCGGTCCAGCAATGACTTGGTCTCGTCCACTATGCTCGGTATCTCCTCAGTCTGCGGAGCAGGTTCCTCGGCAGGCTCGGGCTGTTCCTCTACAGGAGCAGGCTCGGACGCTGGGGCGGGAGTCGGTTCTGCTGCACGCTGAGCATTCTGCTCGGCGAGAGACATACGTAGCAATTCTATCTCGCGCAACAACTCTTCAGTACGATCGGTGCCGGAGGCCTGAGGTGCAGGTGCAGCCGTAGTAGCAGGCTCTTCCGCTGCTGCGGGAGCAGGCTTTGCCGGCTTGGGTTGCTTGGGCAACTTAAGCTCCAGAACAATACCGAGATCTATCACTTCGTCTATGAAAGCGCAACCTGCATCGTCCACGTTGTCCATAGCGATGACCTTGATCCCGTGTGCACGCAGATAGCTGTACAGGTACACCAGGTCGGTAGGTTGGGCGATGATACACACCGCGTCTATGGCAGGCACGTGCGAGACGGCATCCACCACGTCCACGTATATACGCGGATCGAAGTCCTTTCTGCCGCGACGCTTGACGCGCATGGGCCGTTCTATGCGATAGCCGTGCAACTCGGCGTCGGCATATATCTCCTTATGCTTGCGCTCACCTGCGCCGTATATCTTACCGGAAAGGATGGTGCCCATACCTTGAAGCTGCTCGATAACGTTTGCATAGTTGTCGCTCTTAAGGCCTACATTGTCTACATCGATGAAAAATGCGATATTTCTGTTTTTAAGCATTGCGCTTACCTCCGTTGATACCTTTTTCTATTTTACAGCATTTGCAACGTTTTGTCCATACTTTCTCATAAAATAAAACAAATATTGTTGACACAGTCCCGCGTCCTCTCCGAACAAATTGCAAAAAAACGTCGATATTTCGCTGTCGCGGTGCCCTTGCTCGAAGTATGCGTGGTACACTTTTTTCAGCCAGGTGTCCACGGGGAACACGTCTCCCCTGCGCAAACCGAACAACAATATACAATCTGCCACCTTCGGTCCCACTCCGCTGAACGTCAGCAATTCCTTGCGTGCGTGCGCGCTGTCCATGCCCGTCAATACGTCCAGGTCATAGTCCAGCAATCTGCACGCCGTATCCACTATGTATTTGTCGCGATACCCTGCGCCCAGCCGCTTGTACAATTCCTGCGGCGCAGCGGCAAGTGCCTGTATGGAAGGAAATGCCTTACCGAATGGCGTTTCCTCCCCCAGTTCGTCACATATACGTTCTATTATCTGCTGAATACGCTTGATATTGTTGTTAGCGGAGATGATAAAACTGAATATCATCTCCGACAGATCCTGCCTCAGTATGCGTATGCCTTTGCCGTACTCTGCCGCCTGCTTCATCACGGGGGATATGGCGGAGATACGCGCCACTTTGGCGGCATAGTCCGTGTCCAGGTCGAAAAAGTTGCGAAAATACTCCCCGTCCGCCGTGTACACGTCCACTCTGTCCCCCGCGTCCGTCACTCTGGCGTACTTATCACGGGAGCGCACCTCGTACTCATTTGCCGATAGTTTCCTGTAGCGGAATATCTGTCCGCACTCCAGCGTATCGCTGACGGAAAAGTATTCGGGATCGCAACTGAATGATAATGGTAATGTCATATCGCTTCGCTCTTCTCGGCTGAATCTGTGAAAAAACGAGGTTGCGCGTACAACCTCGCTTGGATCGGATCCGTTTTACTCCGCAACGGGATAGACGGAAACCTGTCTTCTTGTCTTGACCTGCTCGAACTTGACCACGCCGTCGATGAGTGCAAACAAGGTGTCGTCCTTGCCTATACCCACATTGTTACCGGGATGGAAGTGTGTTCCGCGCTGTCTCACGAGAATGTTTCCGGCGTAGGCAAACTGACCGTCGGCACGCTTGGCACCGAGACGTTTGCTTTCGCTGTCACGTCCGTTTTTGGTGCTGCCCATTCCTTTCTTGTGGGCAAACAACTGCAACTTTATGAACATCATTTCAAATAACCTCCAGATTGATAAAGTCGGAATACTCTGTGTATATATCCTTCAGTCCGCAAAGCATTGTATTGAGTATGACGTCGGCGTCATGCCTCTCCTGTGCGGTCATAGATACGGGCAGAGTAAACCTCAAAAAGCCTTTTGCCTCGTCGATGCGGTACTTCACGTTGATCTGCGCCACCTGCAACAGACCGAGCAATGCCGTCTGCAACAGTGCCGAGATACCGGCGCACACTATGTCTTCGCCTTTTGCGCCGTAGCCCGTGTGCCCGTCCGCCGTCAATTCGACGATGCTGTTTCCTTTACGTGTGATCTTTATTTCCGTCATTAGCCCAATGTGATAGATTCTACTTTCAACTTAGTATACGGCTGTCTGTGACCCTGACGGTGGCGAATGTTCTTCTTGGCTTTGTAGGTGAAGATATTGATCTTCTTGCCCTTGCCGTGCTCCAATACGGTAGCGGTCACTTTGGCATTTGCTGCATCACTGCCCGTCACCACTCTGTCGCCGTCGGCAGCCAGAACGACTTCCAGTTCCACTGCGGAATTGACATCGGCATGCAGAAGTTCCGTCTCGAATATCAGACCTTCCGTGACCTTGTACTGCTTTCCGCCCGTCTTTACGATTGCGTACATACTCTTTTACCTCCTGACAAGACTCGCTAATAGGGTGACTCTCCTCGCTTTTGCTCGAAAAATGCTTGACAAAATAAACCCTTTTTACGCGGCTGAGTATATATTACAATAATTACGCCGTTTTGTCAAACGGTTTTAGAGGCTTTTTTATTTACGGTTTTGCCCGCACTTGACAAATTTCGCTTGTTGCGCTACAGTTGAGGTATGGATACGATATGGCTATATGTGATTCTCGGCATATTCGATACGATACTGCTGCTGACGGCGGCGGTCACTCTCGTATGCTATTTCAAAGCGTACTTTCAGCGTCCTCACGGCAAGGAGGACCACTACCGCCTGCCGGACAGTCCCCACTTCGAGCGGGACAGGGAGAAAATGTACGCACTTATACACGAGATGGAAAAGCAGCCCTTCGAGAGGGTATATACTCGCTCCCGCGACGGTCTGCGCCTGTCGGCGCGGTACTATCACGTAGCGGACGGTGCTCCGCTGCAGATACAGATACCCGGCTATCGCGGCACAAGCGTGCGCGACTTCTGCGGCGGCAACAAGCTGGCTCGTAAGTGCGGATTCAATACATTGCTCATAGACCTGCGTGCGCACGGCGACAGCGACGGTCACACCATCACATTCGGCGCAAGAGAACGCCTCGACGTACTGTGCTGGATAGACTACGCGCTGGACAGATTCGGCGCGGAAACGGAGATATGGCTCGTGGGCGTGTCGATGGGAGCGTCCACCGCCATACTCGCGGGCGCGTATGATCTGCCCGCCAATGTCAAAGGCATAATAGCCGACTGCCCATACTGCAAGGCGGAGGATATCATAGCCGACAGTTGCCGCAAGATGCACCTGAGTCCCCGTCTGATGATGCCATTTCTACGCCTCGCGGCGACGGTATTCGGCGGATTCAGCCTGAAGGACGCCGACGTACTGCAAGCCATGTCGCACGTGACTCTGCCCGTACTGCTCATACACGGCGAAGAGGACGATATAGTCCCCTGCCGTATGAGCCATATGCTATACGAGCACAGGCACGGCTATGCCGAACTGCATACTTTCCCCAACGCGGGACACGGGCTGAGCTACATGGCGGATGGTCCGCGCTACGAGCAAACGGTGAGAGATTTCATCGACCGCGTACGCGGAACGGACAGCACCTCCGACTGAGCATACATATTTCCCGACTTATCGCTCATACTATCCCCACTACAGGAGGTAACTATGGCGAAAAGCAGACAAAACAATCACGAATACTATGCCAATTACGAGACTTGCCGCAACCGTCTCTTCGACGAATTCGATCCGGATTGGTTGCAGATAGAGGACGCACACCTTAGTTGGGAGGAGGCATTCGAAGATGACGACGACTGACAGCAAAAAAGCCGCGCAAACTGCCGATACTCCCATCACAGAGAACAATTGCGACGTGGACAAGACGCGGCAAAACATGAGCGATCTGTACAAAAACGTCACCATGGCGCAGAGTTGTATCAAGACGCTGCTGCCCTACGTGGAGAGGCAGGAAGTGACCAAGACACTGCACAAGCAAGTGGAACAGTATGACCACTACGTAGAGGAATTGGACGAGATGTGCGAACAATTGGGTTTCGATCCCACTCCTGCGCCCAAGTTCGCTCTGTCTATGGCAAATATGGGCATCAAAGCCAAAATGATGACGGACAAGAGCATAACGCACGTGGCGAAGATCATGCTGCAGGGTACGCTGAACGGCATCATAGATCTGTACCGCCTCATACGCGAGGGCACGGATATCCATCCACAGGTCGCGCTGCTGCAGAAACAAATACTGCGCTTCGAAGAGGGTTGCTTCGAGAGTTTCAAAAGCTATCTGTAAAGCCACACAAAAAACGGAATATACAAAAATGCGTCGGACGTCCGACGCATTCTCTGTATGTAGGTCAAATATTACGCTCTGCTTGCTCCGCGCATCCAGGGTTGGATGAGTACTTTGCTCAAAACCTCTGCGCAACGGCTTGCTTCTTCTTCGCGAGGATCGCCGTCGATATAGCAGAAACTTACCGTAAGGTCTTTGAAACTCTCGATGAGTTCGTCCAGGTAAGCACGGCTGGTGTCGATCTTGTCCAGCAGACCGAACATCTCTCCGAAGTGATCGATATAGGGGCGAGCGAGGTCCTGCACCTTGGAAATATAATTGCGAATGGTATCAAGCCCCTTGTTCTGAGCCAGCCATGTCCAGTTGGGAGTATCTGCGCCCATCAACTTGATGATATCCGCCGTATCGGTGATCTTGTCGATGAACTGTCCTTCGTTGGGGCTGAATCTGCCGTCTGCCAATGCCGTTTCCAGCAGGACATACTGTACAAGCAGGTCGAATTCCGCAAGAGGATACTTAGCCTCGAAGTCCTCGATGAGGGCGTTGTCGATTATCACCTGATTCATGGCGTTTACAACCGCTACGCCGTTGTTGTACGCTCTGATACCTTCGTTGAATACGTCTTGAATAGTCATATAAATTCTCCTTGTTTTTTCTTTTATTTTATAACATTATCCTTACCTTGTCAATATATACAGACAAAATTATCTCATTATTTTACGACGGTATGCTGCCAACTATTATATGTCATCGCGCACGTTCTCCATACTCCCCCTGCGCGGAAAAGACCGCCCCCGTTGCGGGAGCGGTCCGTGTTCACGCTACTTCTTGCGTTCCTCTACACACTTGATGAGTGCTTCGTTGATGACGTTCACGCAGGTGTCTATGTTTTTGTCGTCGATGATGCCGCTGAGCAATCTTGCCAATTGGCATCGTTTGGCCTCCACGCTGCCCTCTTGGCTGTATATCGTCTCCGCGCTCGCGGCAAGCAACTTGACTCTGTCCACAAATTCCCGCAAAGTCAATTTTTTGTCCAGCACTTGCTGCCTGATATCGCCGAAATACACCAATTGATTGTAAAATACCGCAAATAGGTCATTTTTCATCAATTCTTCCAGACTCTGTCCGGACAGAGACTTGACGATCCTGAACGCCGTAGTCGCCAATGCGCCTATAGCCAATGCGGACAGCACTATATGCAGTGCTATATTGAGGGAAAATTCCCTCACCCCACTGACGAGGTACACGTCCAATACTGCGAATACCGCTCCGAAGCAGAAAGGGAGTATTTTCGCCCAATCGAACTTGTGCAGTATATCCGTTTTCGCCTTGTTCAGAAAGAGTTTCTTGACCGCTTGCGTCAGCAAACAGGTAGCAAATGCGTACACAAGATAGTACGCGCTGTCGCTGTCGGTGAACAACTTGCCCGCCTGCGACAAAAAGGTTACAAAATCCATATAAGTCTATTCTCCCGTTTTATTCGGAAAAACCTGTCCCCTACGGATCTCCTTATTCGGAACGAACGTCCCCACATTCGCTCCTATGACCATTGTACCATACATATATGGATATTCAACTTTTTTTACGGATTTTTTTTACAAAAAAAGGCCCCTCCGCAAGGGAGAGGCTTAGTCTGTTCATATGATCGCAGTTCTACTTCTCGTATCCGCATACTTTGCAGACATTGCCCGTTCCGAAGTCATGTTCTTCGGAGATGAGTTTGCCGCATATTCCGCACTTGTACGAGTGTGTGAGTCCCTGACGGTCGGGGATGGGCGGGAAGTAGCGGTCGCGTGTATGCTCATGCTTGGCAACGCCGCACGCGCATGTATCGCCCTCCGGGTATTGGTGCTCTGCGGTGATCGTGACGCCGCAATCTGTGCAAGTGAGGGAGTGCTCTGCGTAGTAATAACTCGAATGGGCATCCAAAGCCGTAGCCGCGCCCCAAGTATGATCATGGTCCTTGGCACCGCACATTTTGCACGTATCCTGCTCGTCATATACGTGCCATTCATGGTCTATATAAGTATTGCACTTCTTGCACAGACCGGAGTGGGTGCTGCCGTTCTTGACCCAGTTGTCAGATTCGTGCCAACAACGAGCCTGTCCGCATACTTCGCACTTGTCATCGCTCCCGTAGCTGTGGGAACCTACGTCACGATAGTGGCAAACCTTACAGGTGACATCGTGGCTCAGCCCGTCGGTAAACTCTTCGTTTATGACGTTGTCATGCGTATGCTGTTCCTCTCCGCAGAGTGTGCAGACGCCGTTTTCGAAGGTGTGCCTTTCACCGCTGTACGCATCATCCTGGCAACCGCACTCACATGCATATACGTGATACAACGTCCATCTGTCGGACGAAGGAGAACGCGTTATCCTTGTGGGAACGGTATATTCGTGAGTATGGGTCTCGTTGCAGTCCACTCCGCATACCGAGCACTTACCGTCGGCACCGGGCGTATGCACGATATCGTGCTGCATCGCTCCGCAAGTCGAGCATGTGAGATCGTGCGTATCTTCCAGCATCCCGGACGGAACGTAGTTGTGCGTATGCGCTTCAGCCTGCGGCAGATCCACGACAGTATTGCCGAAGGTGAAAGCCAACGTGTCCACTCCTCTATCTGTGTCCAGCATCACCAGCGACAGTTTTTCCAACTCGGTGCCGTTGAATGTCACTTCAACATTGTATGAGTCATTGCTATCGCCGAATATGATATCCAGCGGCTTATTATTTATTTTATACACACCGCTTGCGCTGTCATATTCCGCCCATTCATACACGTCGCCGATCACGCTGAGCATATTGGCATATACCATACATGCCGAAATGATGGTAGAACCCTCCAACGAGCCAATGCTGTACTTGATCTGCTTGCCTTCGTAGTTCTGACCGTATGCATACATATGATACGCGTCGTCATACACCAACGTATCCGACGTGAATGTGTTGTCATTCACATGCAATGCGTGTGCGGTGAGTTGCAACTTCGTTTTCTGATCGGGATAGACGCTCCGATACATTTCCAAATCGTAGTTGAGGATGCCTTCCAATCCGAACGCTTCTTGCCACTGTTCTTCCGTGACCTGACGGGATACGGTGCCGGTGCGGGCGTATCCGCATACAGAGCACTTGCCGTCGGTGCCGAAGGTGTGCGGTTGCTTCTCTACTATCTTGTCGGTATGGTCCTGACAAAGCACTTTGTGCCAATGGTACATGCTGCTCGTGGTATAGTATTGCGCTTGATCATGTTGGTGATCGAGTATATACTCCACCACCGTATTGTCAATATCCGTGATGGTCTGCGTCTCCCCGTCCACGTCGGATATGACTGTGTATATGCGATCGCCTACGAAGCGGAAGGACAAACCGGCAGCCTCATAGTCATAAGCCTGAGTCTCTTCGTTCCATACAAGGTCATCGAAACTCTCTATGTCAGTAAGCATGCCCGCCATGCTCTGCAATATTCCCATCGCATCCTCTCTGTAAAACGGATCATCGGTCATGGAGAACTGCTTCATATAGAGCACGATCATCGAATTGCCGTTCTCGCCGTACTTCTCGTATACTTCATTCAGCTCGCCGTTGTATTCTACGCTTATGTTATGAAGCAGATCGCCGTCGACATTAAATAACTCATTGAACTCGGCGTCCTCTGTATACTTCAGAATAGCGGTGAAGTTGTCCGACTTGGCGAAAGCCTCGCATGCCGCAGTCCACTGTTCGGCGGTGAGTTGGGTATTGTACTTGATCTTGCTCTCATCCATATATCCGCATACCGTGCAACGGCCGTAGTCGTTGAGCGTATGCGTTGCCAGATCGCTCTTTTCCTGTGTATGCTCGCAGGTAGCCGCGTGCCAATGGTTTGTCTCGTCGTTCCACCAACTCTGAGTATAGGTGTGTGTATGCGGCACGTCGGGCTGCGGAGCCGTGCTCTTCTCGTAGCCGCACACCGTGCACTTGCCGTTGCTGTCAAAGTCGTGCTCTGCCTTGTCCGCCACCGCGTCATCGTGACCGCAAGTAGCCGCGTGCCAGTGGCTCGTTGCGTCCTTGGTCCACTCTGTCGCATAGGTATGTTCGTGGTCTTTCTTACATGCCGACAGTGCCGCTACGGACAGCACCATCACCACAGCCAGAAACATAGCAGTCAATTTTCTGAATTTGTGTGTCATCTTTACCTCCTGTATATAAAGCTACGATCTTACGCGCGTAGCCTTTAGTAATTATACCCCCCCCCCGTGCCGAAATGTAAAGTAAATAAAACAAAAATATAATTGTACAAATCATAAAAAAACGAGGCGTAAGTGCCTCGTTTTCGTTTGTATTATTGTATATACGATCTTGTTATCTTGCATGATTCCAAGCGGGACGGGAAGGCTCGAAGCCGTCTGCGTAGTCCCATGTACCGCGGATCAACATGCCCGTGGTCGCGTCCACGTCACACTCGAATTCCAGACCGTTCCATTGGAATTCCACTTCGTACACTTTACCGCCGAATTCCTCTTCCAACTCTATCTCCCAGTCGGATGTCTCCTCGAGCAGGATATTGCCGAACTGGCCTATAAGTTGGTTGAGCAGATATGTCTTGATCTGATCCTCGGTGAGCAGAGTGCCGCTGCTCTGCGAGGGCTGCTTGTGACCGCCGAAGTATCCGTCGTCGTAATCCCAATCCCAGTCATCGTCTTTCCAATCGTTCCATTCGTCGTCGAACCAATCGTGGAAGGGAGGATACTGCTCTGCTGTCTTTTCGGAAACGTCTCTGCTCAATATCTTGCGGTTGAGCGCGTCAATCGTGTACGTATATGTAATATCTCCTATGCTGTAGGTGACGGTGTACACTATGATGGTGTTGCCCTGCTCATCCGTCTGAGCGGCAGAGGTGACGCGGTAACCGCTCACCGGAGTCAGTGCGGACAGTTCCCCCTGTTCTATAAGGAAGTCCTTGATCTCACTGCGATCCATGTATGCGTCCGCTGCGGTGTCGAACTTCTGCTCGAAACTATACAGCACTGCACCGTATACGTCTATCTCGTACTCAAAGTAGGTATCGTTGTAGCTGAACCACAGCGAATAGACTATGTTTTGTCCCCAGAATCTGCAACGCTCGCTGAACACCTCTACGGTAGTATCGTCTGCCGGTACTCCTGCCAATGTCTTGGCAAGCGTCTTGATCTCTTCTTCGGTCTTTGCCGTCTGAGTGGTATCGGGCGTATACTGCGCCGTCTCGCACTCGAAGGATATGATCTCGCCGCTTATGGCACCTATCTCGAATTCGTACTCGTTGGTGCCGTAGCAGAACTCGACTTCCCACACCATGATGCCGTCGTCAAAGTCCAACTTGGCTTTGAGTCCCAGAACGTTCTCTTCCGTAAGACCGCTCTGCACTCTGCCGAAGGCGATCTCAAGCGCACGCTCTCTTCCGTAGGACTGCGTACTTGCGGAACCGCTCTGGGTGATATCCTCGCCTGTAGTATCCGTGACAGTCAGTCCACTGAGGATGATATTCAGGTCGTTGATGGTGAGCTTGGAAAGTTGCTCTGCCGTATAGTTCTCTTCGCCCTTATTTGCCAATATCTTGTTGATGAGTTGCGCCTTGCCCACGGATATACGGTATTGCGCGGCAAGTGTTTCGTTCGCGTCGGTCTCCTTGATCCACTGAGATACCACGCTGGCGTCTATCTGACTCTCTCTCATCTTGATAGTGATCTCGTTGCACACGGTGCTGACGATCTGATCGTACACCGCCTGACTGTCGGAGTCCACGCTGACCAATACGGAGTTGGCGTCGGCACGTATATATCCCTTACGAAGCATACTGCCTATGAGTGCATTGACTGCCACTTCCAACTGTACGCCTTTGAGATCCATGGAACCTATGATACCTACACCGTCAGCGTTGTTTCCCTTTATCGACGCTACGCGGTAATCAGCGGAACCGTCACGGCCTTTTGCATTGCTGAGCTGTATGTCTATACTCGGGTTGACGTCCAATGTCACACTGGCGGCTACGGCTACGGTGTCGTTGCCTTTGCCTCCCCACATTGCCACTCCGCCGAATACTATCGCCACTACCAACAGCAGCGCGAGGGTGCATGTGGACAGTTTCCAGCCCAATCCGACGTGGCTCTTGCGAGCGACTCTCTCACGCGTAGGGCACTGCTCGGCTACGGAACGGTACACGTCCGGCTGAGCGTGGCGGAAACTTTCCGCTACTCTTTTTTCCGTCTTTTTGTTTTTCATACCTTATCTCCTTCTATGATCTTCTGCAGTTTGCCCAGTGCCCTGCGGTACTTGGACAAGACTGTATTGAGCGGCAAGCCGAGTTCTTCGGCTATCTGCCGGTGCTTCATGCCGCCTATGGCGTGCATCACTACTATACTGCGCTCCTCTCCGTCCAGCTCGGACAGGCAACTGCGAATGAGCAATCTGTCTGTGGCGTCTGCGCCCGTAGTACTCAGCTGGAGGTCGAGTATCTCGTCGGATACATTCACCGTGCGGGAAGATGCGCGAAACTTGTCATAGCATAGATTTCTGACTATGCGCATGATCCAGGACATGGGCTTTCCCTGAGATACATAGTTGACGGATGCGTCGTATATCTTGATAAATGTTTCCTGCAGGATATCCTGCGCGTCGTATATGTTTCCGGTGACTGTCAGTGCATAAGCGTAGATGGCACTGCTGCTCATCTCGTACAATGAGGCGAGCGCGTCCTCTTCGCCGTCGGCTATGCCGTAGATGGCACTGTCCAGCCGATTGCGTCGAGGCTTTGCATAATTTTTTGAAGACATCTTCTGTTCCTCTTGTCGCAATATAAACGGACAAAACTGCCGTTTTATTGCAATTCTCCTATATTTTTTTTGTAAAAACACCCCACCGTGACGGTAGGGTGTGCCGATCGGACCCGCAGAACGGGGCAACTACTATATGGTTTGCTTGTATATTTCGTTCTTGGGCACGTTGCGGTCCCGCGCCACTGCCTTGACGGCGTCCGACTTGCTCATGCCGTCCTTTATATAATAGTCCAGATGTTCTCTGACGGACAGGTTGCACAGCGGGTTTTCCGTCTCTGTGCGGTTGACGACCAGCACGAATTCGCCCTTGTCATCCTCTATGGCGTCCGACAGTTTGCAGAAACGCACCTGCTCGTGCGTCTTGGTCAATTCCTTGACCAGACAGCACTCTCTGTCTCCCAGTCTATCCAGCAGATAGGACATATTTTCCGCTATATCGTGCACGGATACATAGAATATCGCCACTCCCACGCTGCCGTCCAGCAGTCTGTCGCGGTCCGCCTTCTTGGGAGGCAGAAAACCGTAGTAGGTGAAGGGAGGGGTATATCCGCTCAGCACGAAGGCGTTCACAAACGCGCTCGCGCCGCTGATGACGGTATAGGGGATACCTTCCTTCTTCAGCGCGTTGACCAATACATTGCCGGGGTCGTTGATGCAGGGCATACCTGCGTCGCTTATGACAGCCACGTCCTCGCCTCGTTTGCAATATGCCAGTACGCCCGGCAACTGCTTGGTCTCGTTGAACTTGTGATAGCTGTACGTCGGCTTGGAAATGCCGTAGCGATCCAACAATATCTTGCTGTGACGCGTATCCTCGCAGAATATGGCAGACACACTACCGAGCGTCTCCACCGCGCGATAAGTGATCTCGCCCAGATTTCCTATAGGTGTTGCTACAAAATATACCATATCGTATCAGTCCCGTATATATATCGGCAGACGCAGTTTGCAGTCCGCCGCTCCGCCCTTGACAGCGCAGATAAGCGTCAGATTAGGTTGGTGACGAGGAGAGGGGCACACGGGCACTATTTCCTTGACGGCGAGTCCGTACTCCTTGCACAGCGTGACTATCTCGCAAAGTCTGTCCGCCTGATGCACGAGATACAGTCTGCCTCGATTGTTGAGCGTCTTTGCCGCGCTGCTTATAACGTCGGCAAGCGTGGCGGCTATCTCATGGCGGCACAGGGCAATATTGGGCGCGGTCTGCGTCTCGCCGCTGCCTATGCGCCTGTAGGGCGGATTGCATATAACCACGTCGGCGTCACGCACGTATTGCACGGCGTCCTTCAAGTCGGCTGTATACACCTCTATCACGTCGGTCTGCCCGTTCAACTCCACGCTCCGCCGCATCATATCTGCCAACTGCGGCTGTATCTCCAGCGCGACCACACGCTTGGGGTGCTTTTTGTGGGCGACCAATATGCTCACCACTCCGCTGCCCGCGCCGAACTCCACGCATACCTTACCGCGCATATCGCGGCAAAAGTTGGCAAGCAGCACCGCGTCTGTGGTGAAGCGGTACTCTGTCGAGGACTGGATGATACTCAGCCCGTCGCATTGCAGATCTTCTATTTTCTCTTGCGGTTTGAGTTGCACCATACACCGTTATTGTACAACAACCGACGCAATTAGTAAAGAAGTTTTCGCAAGGCGTACCGCATAAAAAAACGGCTTTTCATCCAAGAAAAGCCGTTTTCTGACCGTAAAAGGTAATGCGAGCGTCGGATCACTCCTCTTCGATAGCACCGACAGGGCATTGTGCGGCACAAGCACCGCAGTCTACGCAAAGGTCAGCAGAGATTTCGTACTTGCCGTCGCCTTCGCTGATAGCGTCGCAGGGGCAGACACTCTGGCAACCACCGCAAGAGATACATTCATTGCCTATTTTGTGAGCCATAACCGTTTTCTCCTTCTTTTAGGGTAATTCAATTATACACGTACTGTCGGGATTTGTCCAATATTTTGATACAATTTGACAAAATTTTGTGCACGCCCCGTCTAAGCCGTCGGCTTGCCCAAGATTTCTTCCAATTCCCTGCGTGTGGCGTCCTCGTCGAAGGTCTGAGTGATCACCGTCAGCGTATCGCCTGCGTGCATCTTTCTCTCGCCGTCATCGTCCATACGCGTCACTTCTCCCGCGGATATCTCGCTCACCTTGGTATTGGCGGGCCACAGCACGTCGCGGACTGCTTTGCCTACGGCAAACGCACCCTGCTGTACCGTGTACAACATCTTCACTATGACAGGTTCCTTCTCGCCGTTCTGCTTGTCCACCATACGTTCCAGCAGCACGTCGTAGAGCGGTTCCACCTTGAATATCTCGCACAGGAAGTAGCTGATGAATACCGTCACCGCCACATAGAACAGGTTGCTGAAACTCCAGGTGCTCTCCACCATGAATACCAGCGCGGTCAGCGGTGCCCTAGTGGTGGCTCCCATGAATGCGGACATACTCAGCATCACTACCGTGGGGAAAAGCGTCTCGTCCATACCCATGGCGAGGAAGGCGTTTCCGAGCAACGCGCCCAGCAGCGCGCCTATCGAGAGCATGGGAATGAACACTCCGCCCGTCGCTCCGCTGCCTGTGGAGAAGGCTATCATGGAGAAGCGTATCACCAGCAATACGAATACGATCTTCCAAGTGAAGTTGGCACTGTCGGACAGCCGTACTATGAGAGATCCACCGCCGAACAGCGCGTCGGTACCGTTGAAATCGCCGAATGCCAGCAAGCCTATCACGGCAGTCAGCACGAACACAATCAACAGCCGTGCCCATTGCGGCACACGCTTGAGCTTCGTGTCGTAAAACTTGCCTATCCAGAATACCAGATGGTTATATCCTATGGCAAGTCCGCCTATGGCTACGCCCAGCAGCAGCGGTATCCAGATATCCTTCATGGCGAAGTTGCCCGCAAGAGCCACATTGAACAAGGGCAAAGAGTGTTCGCCCAATGCCAGCGTCCACAGGTTGGACGCCGTCACGCCGAAGAGCACGCTGCTCAACGCCATGAGAAATATCATGGGGGTGAAACGCTTATGCGTCTCCTCCAATGCGAACAATATCCCCGTCACGGGTGCGGACGTCGCCACTGCAAAGCCGGCGCACGCGCCTCCCGTCATGATATATCTGTCCCAGCTATTGTGCGAAAGGGGCAACTTGCATGTGCCTCCGCCCACCGCGGTACCCAGCAATACGCTCGGTCCCTCGCTGCCCAGCGGCAAGCCGGTGAAGAAACTTATCCAGCTATTCACTATCACGGCTATGCCCGTACGCAACCAACGGAATGTGAGCAATCCGCGCAATACGCCCTCGGCGCGCGGTATACCGCCGCCCGAGGTCTCGGGTGCCCACTTCTGCAACAGCCACGCGACCAATGCCAGCACTGCCGCACCTGCCACCACCGCGACGGCTATATACCAATGCGTCTGAGCATAGCGATATATCTCGCCCGACTTCTCCGTCAGCCACTCGGCCACCCACTTGAAGAAGTACACGACCGTGCCCACGAGCAATCCCGTGAATGCGCCGTATACGAATACCGGCACTATCACATTTTTAAAGTAACTTTTGTAATCCGTCTTTTTCATACTATATAAGTAACTCCGCTATCTCACGAGGAGACGAGACCATAGCGACGGGACGCGCTTTGCGCAACTCGTCCTCCTTGCCGAAGCCGTACGTGACCGCCACCGCGTCTATTCCGCAGTCATGCGCGCCCTCTATATCGTGCAGGGTGTCGCCTATCATGAGACAAAGTTTTCTATCCCATCCGTTTTCCGATACCAGTTGTTCCAATACGTCCTTTTTGAAGCCGCGCTTGTCCGTCTGACCGTATACCTTGTCGAAATATCCGTCTATATGATGATACTTCAACGACTCCACAGCGTGCGGCTCGTACTTGCTGGAGGCTATGGCGAGCACGTAGCTCTGACGCTTGAGCGCGTCCAGCACAGGCACTATACCGTCGTAGAGGAAACTATTCTCCGCGGCATGCGTATCGGCAAATATCTTCTTGTGCAGTTCTATCGCCTCGTCGCACCGCTCGCTGCCCACCAATCTCGTATAACTGTCGCTGAGCGGAGGGCCTATATGTCTCGACAGATCCACAGTGGACGCGTCCACTCCGAAGTGTGCCAATACCGCGCCGAATGTGGCATATATGCCGGGGGAGGTATTGTTCACGGTGCCGTCGAAGTCGAAAATTATGTACTTGTAACCCTTCAATTTCATTTGTTCAACGCCTCAAAGAATCTCTCGGACTTGGGCGCGCAGGGCTTAGCCTCTATGCCGAAGGTGCTGTACAGGTAGTTTTTCAACCGTGACAGTTCCTGCACGTCACCGTTCTCGCACTCCAACTCATAGTCGGTGCGTCCCAGATAGACATTCTTGTCCAACTCCAGCACCCAGCCGCACAGCACGAATACGGTGCGGTATGTGTCCAACCTGCCCGCAAGCGACAACGGCACGCACACTTCGTCGCCGAAGAACTTGCGCATCTCATCCGGGCTGACGCCTCTGTCCAGAATGTATTCGGCGTGAAGTTGCGCTATCTCGCACTCCCTCTCGTCGCATACGGATACGCCGTCATTGAGGGAAAGGCGACGCTTGCGGCATAGCAGATACTTGTCTCCCTTCCTGCGCAAACGCACCATGACGTCGTCGGGCATACCGTCGTAACGGAAATAGAAATTGGTCTGCAACTGCGGCTGAGCGTCCGACTTGTCGGCAAGCAGGTTATATTCCCTCTCCGTCAGTTGCAGTTTCAGCTCCTGCTCTATATTTTTCATCACCGTTTCTTCTTTCCTTTGACGTTGCCGGTATTGAATATCTTACTCATCTCCTCGAAGAAGGTGGCACTATCCTTGAACTGGCGATATACCGCCGCGAAGCGAATATACGCCACCTCGTCCAACTCCTTCAGCTGCTCCATCACCAGGTCGCCTATCTTCTGCGAAGTGATCTCCTCATCAAGGCTGTTAAACAACGCCTTTTCTATATCGTCCACCACGCGATCTATCTGCGCCATGGATATGGGTCGCTTCTCGCAGGCGCGCAGAATACCGTTTTTGACCTTGGAACGGTCGTACAGCTGCCGCGTGCCGTCCCGTTTGATGACCAGAAAAGATATAGTCTCTATGGTCTCAAACGTAGTGAAACGCCTGCCGCAGGCAGTACATTCGCGACGGCGGCGTATGCTCTTGCCGTCGTCGGTGGAACGTGAATCTATTACTTTGCTGTCCTCGCAGCCGCAATACATACATTTCATACTCTGCTCTCCGCGTCAATCCGCCGTGATACGCCGCAGGATGTCCAATAGGCGGCTATACTCCGCAGCGGGGTTCTTGCCGTCGTCGTCCAGACGGCGCAGCGTGGTTTTGTCCCAGAATCTCGCTACATTCGGAGATATCTCGTCCGCCACCACCAGACGCTTGTTCACCCTGCCGAACTCCACCTTGAAGTCCGCCACGATTATATCCGCATCGCGCATAAGGTCCGTCAGCACCTTGTTGATACGCATGGCATTGTAGCACATCTCGGACATCTCTTCCTGCGTGCACAACTCCATGGCGTAGGCGTGATATTCGTTGATGACCGGATCGCCCAACTCGTCGTTTTTATAGCAGAACTCCAGCACGGGCGACTTCAACTTCTTGTGATACTCCAGACCCAGCCGCTGCTGCATGGCACCTGCCGAATAGTTGCGTACAACCACCTCTATGGGAAGCATCTCGGCAAGTTTCACCACGATGGAGTTTGCCGAGTACTTTTCCACAAATGCCGTATGGATATTGTTGTCCTCCAGCACCTGCATGAGTATGGCATTGATATCGTTGGTCAAGGCCCCTTTGCCGTCGAAGTACAACTTGCGCTTGCCGTGGTACATAAGCCCGTCGTCATAGAATTCGGCTATGGCGAATCTCGGGTCGTCGGTGCTCCACAGGCGTTTGGTCTTTCCTTCGGAAATAAGACTGCATTTTTCCAATTGCATATATACCTACTTTATCTTGTATACTAACTCTACCGTCTTACCGGCAGGTACGGTCAGCCCGAGCGGACGGTTGTCCGCCTTGCCGCCGAGTGAGTTTTTGATGAGTCTGCCCGCAAATGTCGGCAGATACAGGCGGATATACGTATCGCGCTTGCTGTCCAACTTGACAGTGAGACTTTTTTTGCCCGGATCCAGTCTCGCCGATACCGTCACGCCGCTCTCCGTCAGCATCCCCTCGAATGCCACGTCGCTCCACTGCTCCGGCAGGGCGGGGAAGAGTGCCACTATATCCTCGTGCGAATAGAGCAGCATCTGCTGGACGGCGTTGGCAAAGGACATGTTTACATTCAACTGCACCGGAGTCCATACACCGCTGCCGCACACTCCCATGCCACGCCAATCCTTGTCTACAAAGGCGAGGTTGTTCATCACGCAGCCGCGCACGGCGTCCGTCAGGCAAGCGTTTGCCTTGTCTCCGTCTCCCAGCCGTGCATATACCGCGGCAAGCACGGTCATATTGTAACTGTTCTGCTTGACAGGCTCGCTGCGCTTCTTGTCCGCCGTAGCGGCATAGTGCGCCTTGGTCTGTCCGTCGGACAGAAAATTCACTCCCTCCCCGAAGTATGCCGGGTACAGAGTACCGTTGGATATACCGGTATAGTCCACCGAGATGATGGAATTGACGAATTCGCGGAAGGTGCCGTCGCTGCCCGTCTGCGGCTCGGGAAACTGCTCCAGCAATCTCTGCCACACGGCGATACGGCCTTTCACGTTGTTGCACTTGCACGCTTCTATCGTATTCTCCAACAATTCCCGTGCCAGTGCCAGATCCAATACGCTGTTCTTCGCCACGAAGGGTCGGTCCGTGATACCATAGCCGTCGGCTATACGCATGGGCAAGGCTGACGGACTTATCTCCACCATACCATCCTCGGTATGTGTGAGAAAGTCCTCGTAGAACTGCGCGACCTCCTTCATAAAAGGTATGAGGCGGTTTTTCAGAAATTTGACATTGCCGCTGTACTTGGCGTACTTGTAGTAGAGATTTGCCACCCAGGCGGCGCAGCCGGAGAAGTGTATAGCGAATATGTCCGTGCTTCCCAGTCGTCCCGTATGCGGGGCCTCGACTACCGGCACCGCTATGCCGCGGCAGCCGAATATACGCTGAGCGTTGTTGCGGTAGTCGCCGAGATTGTTCCAGAAGTACTCGAACGATCGCTCCCAGTCCCAGAGCATATTGCCCTGCAATCGGTGCAGCATGCTCATCTGCGTATCTCCGCTCATACAGCGAAACGCGCGGTAAGGCTTGTAGCAGCCGTTCCACAATCCGCACGGGCCGAACAGCCCCTCTTCGGGCGCGCCTGCTACGGTGAGATAACGCGCATATTTGCACAGTTTGCTCACCAACTGCGGCGGCAGTTCGCCGTTGTCCGCGCTGATGAGCAGATCCTCCGCTCTGCCGTCAAAGGGCTTGCCTATACGTATGTCGGCAGAGGAATACAACTTGGAGTGTATCTGCGCGTGCGCTTTGAGCATCTTCTCGTAGCCGTCCTTATAGGAGAGCAGGTCCGTCTTCAACTCCGCCCACGACTTCTCGCGCGAAGTGCCGGAAAATGTCTTGACAAGTATGAGCACGGACTGCGCGCGAAGGATATTGACGCAACCTGCCTCCGCCTTGATACTGCCGCCCAGCACATGCAGGCGCGCCACCGCTCCGTAGTCGGTGCCGTTGTCGTCATTGCGTGCGGCGAAGCATGCAAATTGTCTGTCGTAGGTGCAGGATACTCCCTCGGGCATATCGCAAAGTCCTTCGTAAGTGTGCGAATTGACTCTGTGCATGAGTTGCATATGCAAGCGCACGCTCACGGTGCCGTTGCCCTGCTTGGTGATGCGATAGGCGAACAAGTTGTCGGCGCGCGAGACGAATGCGCAACGCTTGTAGTGCGTATCGCCCACGTCATAGCTCACCGTCGCTTCGCCCGTCTGCATATCGAGAGCGCGCGTGAAGTGCTCCGTGACGTCATTCTGCTCAAAAAGCAGGTCCATCTCGCACAGCGGCAGAGGATAAGCCGCCTGCGGTCGGAAATTCTTCTGTCTCAACGCCTCGGGTATGACATTTTGTCCGCCTATGAAGTCGCCGTCCTCTATCAAACGCTTGGCTTCCTCTATGCGATCGGACACGTCCGGTACCACCGTCGTGTGCCCACGCCAAAAAAGCGTTGCGTCGTTCAACAGAATTTTTTCCTCCGCCGCACCGCCATATACGTTTGCGCCCAGTTTGCCGTTGCCGAGATACAAGCCCTCGCGCCATTTCTCTCCCCACCAACGTGCAGGTGTGCTGAATTTCAAAATATCGGCAAATTTGTCAGGCATAGTTGCTCCAGATAGCGTTCTTATCGATTATAGATTATAACCTGTATGAGTATAAATGTCAATGGGAAGATAGGCTCTACCAATCTTCCCTGTCCGAAAGTTTTATATCCGTATAGAATTCTTTGTACTTTTCTTTGAATCTCTCCGCCTCGCTGCGCTCGTCCTGCACGACGACGTCGTCGAGATCCGGTCCGTCGTCGTCTGCAAGTTCGCTTCTGCGCATGAGTTCATACATGGTGCTCTTCATCGCTTATCTTCCGTATCTGTAGGCTGAGCCTGCTCCGCAGGTTGCTCTGCAGGCGTCGGCTGTTCTGCGGGAATATCCTCTGCAGGCACCGCACCTGCGCCCTCCGTAGCGAGAGCACGGCTTTTGCCGCGGCGCAGCATATCCGGAGATATCTCTCCCGCTCTGCTCAGTGCCCACTTGGTAAGCACGGGACCTATCAACTCGTATATAAGCACCGCGCACATGGTGATGGTGACGATATTCGCGCCCACATGGGTGAGGATATCGCTCATCTCGGCAGTCGCCGCATGTAATGCCGCGTTGGCAAATTCCGACTTGCACATTGTAGCCATACCTATAGCCACACCTGCCTGCGGAAACAGCGTGATACCGAGATAGTTGCGCACCTTTTTGTCGCTCTTGGTGACAGCCGCACCCGCCATAGTGCCGAGATACTTGCCTGCACAGCGCAGGATGATATATGCCGCTATACATACCAACAGCAACGGATTCTTGGCAAACATCATAACGTCCAGTTCCGCGCCGGAAAGTATGAAGAAGAGCATGAGCACTACCGGAGTCCAGCGGTCGGTACCCTCCATCATCACGCCGGCCTCTTTACGCATATTGACAAATACCGCGCCCGCCATCATGCATACCAACAGGTCGGAAAGGCTGAATGAGTGCCAAGCCGACTCCTCGGGCAGCAGTCCGAATAGCTCGGATATAAGTTCGCACAGACCCAGCGACAGGAATACGCACACGATGGTCGCTATGGTACGATTGTCGCGCGACTTGAAGAAACGCGGCACCACCGACAGCAGTGCGCCTATGCCTGCGCCCACCACCAGCGAGAAGATTATCTCCACTATAGGTATCACCGCTATAGACACGACGGTAATGGCGTTGCCGCTGGCGAGAGACAGTGCTATGGAGTTGGATATGGCGAATACGATCAGACCTACCGCGTCGTCCAATGCCACCACGGGCAGCAACGTGCCCGTCACTATACCCTTGGCCTTGTACTGGCGCACCACCATGCGTGTGGCGGCAGGAGCCGTAGCCGTAGCGATGGCACCGAGTATCAACGCCTCGTACAGCGTCATCACGGAGGGAAGGACCAGACTCAGCAATATAAGTCCCACGTCCACGAACAGCGTCGCAGCCAATGCCTGAAAGAAGGTGATGGTGATGGCACTCTTGCCTATCTCCTTGATATGTGAAATTTTGAACTCCACGCCTATGCTGAAACCGATGAAGCCCAACGCAACGGTACTGACGATATTGATACCGCCTGCCCCGTTGACGCCGCTGAGCACTTCCTCGCTTATAAGTCCCAACGCATGAGGACCTATCAGCAAGCCGACTATCAGATAGCCTGTCACGTTGGGCAGACCGATGAGCTTCATCACGCGAGTGACGAGCAGTCCGCATATAAGCGCGATGGCTATGGCGAGCAGGCTGCCTATATATCCGCCCGGAATGAGCGGAGCGGCAGCAAGCATGGAACCGAGTGTATAAGAAGTCATGATCGAACCTCGTATTCGGAGCACGAAATGCCCCTTGCAAAATAATTTGAGGCGAGTACGTGTGCACTGCCTCACAAGCCTTGTATATTTTAGTACTTCTTACGGAATAATGTCAAACGAATTTGCATAAAAAACTCGTTTGTTTCTACTTACCGCGACTCGCCTCGTATGCGTCCAACGCCTCACGTACCGCTTGGCGCAGTTGGTCCACGCTCCCGTCGTTGCGTATCACGCGGGTGGCGTCGTAGCGACGCTGTCTCGAGAGCACCGCTTCCGTATCGGCTGTACTTACGCCGTCCCTCTCCGTCACGCGACCGAGCGACTGCTCTCTACTGCACTCCACGCGCCATATCTCCGTCCACTCGAAAGGAAAAGCGTCAAGCACCGGTATCTCCGCGAACAATACGTCGTCGGAATTTGCCGCCATATCCGTCAGCCGTGCGCGTACTTCGCCGAAGAACAACGCCTCATATCTGCACAGCAGTTCGCCGTCGGAAAACACCCTCTCGCGTATGGCGCGACGGTCCAGTTGACCGTCATTCACATACTCTTCGCCCAACAGCTCCGCAACCTTCGCCTGCAGCGTCGGATCGTCCGCCGCTCTACGTGCGAGGATATCGCAGTCCACCGTCTCGTAGCCCCACTCGCCGAGTATCCGCGCGACGGTGCTCTTGCCGCTGCCTATATATCCGCATATGGCTATCACGTCATGCTTCATACAGCGTCTCTCCCTGCTCCGTCTCCACCGTGAGCGGACAATCCAGCCGCACGGCGTTCTCCATCTGCTCTCTGAGTAGTGCCCGCACGGTATCCGCTTCCTCGGGGTAGCAGTCCACTATGAGTTCGTCGTGTATCTGCAATACTATCCTGCTCCTCAGCCCTGCCGCGCGCATCGCCTCGTCCACACGCAGCATGGCTATCTTCATAATATCCGCGGCACTGCCCTGCAACGGCATATTCATCGCCGCACGTTCGCCGAAGGCACGCAGGTTGTAATTGCTGCTCTTCAGCTCAGGTATGCTGCGCCGTCTGCCCGTCAGCGTGGTGACGTATCCATCCCTTTTGGCGTCCTCCACACAGCCGTCCAGATAACTCTTGATGGTGGGGAAACGCCGGAAATACAAGTCTATATACTCATGCGCCTTCTTGACGCTGAGGTGTACGTTTTGACTGAGACCGAAGTCGGATATACCGTAGATGATGCCGAAATTGACCGCTTTCGCCATGCGACGCATGTCGTGATTGACCATCTCGGGCGGTATACCGAGCAACTCCGACGCTACGCGCAGGTGTATATCCTCGCCCTTGCGGAAACTGTCCAGCAGATTGGCGTCCTTGCTGAACGCCGCCAACAGCCGCAACTCTATCTGCGAATAGTCCGCGCCCACGAATACGCCGTATTTGGATACGAACAGCCGACGTATCTCCTTGCCCATCTCGTTACGCACGGGGATATTCTGCAGGTTGGGATCGCTGCTGCTCAGTCTGCCTGTAGAGGTGAGCGTCTGATTGAATGTGGTATGCACCAGTCCGTTGCGTACAAGCGGCTTCAGCCCGTCCAGATATGTGCCGAGCAGTTTGGAATATTGACGATATGCGAGTATTTTGTCCACTATGGGGTGCTTGTCCGCTATCTTTTCCAGTACGTCGTTGCTCGTGGAGTAGCCGCGTTGGTTCTTCTTGCCGTGCGGAAGTCCCAGTTTGTCAAACAGTATCCTCTGTAGCTGCATGGGACTGTTCACATTGAATGTCTCTCCCGCGCACTCGTATATATCCCGCGTCAGAGCGTCCAGTCTCTCGTGCAACTCGTCCGACATCTTGTCCAACAACTCCACGTCCACCTTGACGCCCTCTTTCTCCATGCGGTACAGCAGATCGGACAGCGGCAATTCCACCTCGAAATACAGCTTCTCCAGCCCGTTTTCCGCCAATCGCTTGCTCAACCTGTCCGCCAGCGCGTATATGGCTGCGCCGAGAGCGTCATACCCCTCCGCTGCCGCCATGGATCCCAGATCCTTGTACGCGCGATACTCCACCAGATACTGCATAAGGCATACGTCATATCGCACATTGTTCAATTCCACGTTCTCCGCTTCCAGCAGATGCCTCAGCGTCTTGAGGTCGTAGACTGCCTTGGGTATATCGCCGCTCAGCAACGGTCGCAACTCTTCCCAGACCGTCGCCGTTGTCAGTTCGTCCAGAAAACTGTCCGACGGCTCCGCCTCGTACTGGACGGTCTCTTCGCACGCCAGCAATATACGTTTGCCGTCCCAATAAAACGCAAAATATCCGGCGTTTTTCAATATATCCGCGACCTGCCGCAGTTGCTCTGCCGTGGTGATGCGCTCCGTGCGTACTTCCACTTGCGACGAGGGCGCGCTTTCGTCGAAATCCAGACGCGCTATGACGGAACGGAACTGCAACACTTCCATCAACCGCCTGACGTCCGCACCGTATACCGGCAGAGTGGCAGTCCCGAAGTCGTACCGAATGTCCGCGTTCCTGACGATGGTAGCAAGTTGCTTGCTTAAATATGCCATCTCACGCCCTTCAACTAGCTTATCGTGCAATGCGCCCTTCTGCTCCTCCAGGTGGGCGAATACGCCGTCTATGTCCCCGTATCTTTCCAACAGTGCCATCGCCGTCTTCTCGCCGACGCCCTTGACGCCGGGGATATTGTCCGAGGTGTCTCCGCGCAGTGCCTTGTACTCTATGACCTGCGGCGGTGTGAGTCCGTAGTTGGCGCGCAGCGTATCGGGATCTATCGCTTCCACGTCCGTCACGCCCTTTCTGGTCAGCAGCACCGTCACCTTGTCCGATACCAACTGCAGCATGTCTCTGTCTCCCGAGACTATATAACTGTCCCCGTCGAATGCCAGAGATATCGTGCCTATGATATCGTCCGCCTCTACGCCCGGTTTCTCCGCTACTTCCACCTGCATGGCCGCCAGCAACTCGTGCAATATGGGCAGCTGGGCGGCAAGATCGTCCGGCATACCATGCCTGTTGGCCTTGTACTCGGGATACAGGTCCTTACGGAAATTGTGTCCGCGCATATCGAATGCCACTATCAGCCTGTCCGGCTGCAGATCGGACAACGCTTTCAATAAAATATTGACGAAGCCGTATACCGCATTGACATTGCGCCCTTGCCCGTCGTTCATTGCAGGCAATGCAAAATACGCTCGGTTCAGTATGCTGTTGCCGTCTATGAGAAGTAGTTTTTCCGCCATGTCGTCACCTGCGAATCTTTATTTAAGATATTGTACACCATTTTGCGGATTTTTACAAGTACCGCAGCCCAATGCGGTGCAAATATCCCCGTTTGCCCTTGCCTTCCCGTATGAAATGTGTTATACTTGTGCTATCTGTGCGCAAAGTACACCTGTCGTGCTACTCGCGCGAAAAAGGAGACAATGTAATGTCGGACAGCAAACTCAAATTGGACATTGTGCTGGTGATAGACGCTACGGATAGCATGGGACCCTTCATAGACGATCTGCACGACTTCGTACCCGCGCTGTACGGCAGGCTCGACGCCGCCCGTGAGACGCTCCCGCTGTCCGTTCGGATCAGGATCGTGGACTTTGCCGACTATATGAGCGAAGGGGACGATACCCTGCACGAGAGCGACTTCTTCGAGATGCCGGAGGACATGGACAAGTTGCTCGCCTATACAAGTTATATCCGCTACGATATGCGCGGGGCGGATATGCCGGAAAACGCGCTGGAAGGTCTCTGGCTCGCTATGCGGAGCGACTTCCGCACGCCGACGCCGTTCGGAGCGCACATTATAGTCATGCTGACGGATGCCATGCCTCTGCGGCTGCAGGAGCGCGCCGACTGCATAGGATACGACTCCGAAAATACGCCGTCGGATATACAGGAGATGGAAGACATATGGAACGACCCCGGCGACGTCGGCTTGTCGCTGAGCGGCAGATCCTCGCACAGGGAGTTGATACTGTGCGCGCCCGGCGGCAGACAGGGCGACTACACCTGGGAAGAGGTGATGGATTGGCGATGCGTAGAGCACGTAGGAGTGCAAAACGGGGGACACCTTCTCGACCTGTCCGCGGATACCGTCGCCGATCTTATCCTGCACAAGCTGACGGCGGACTGCCCGGAATAAAATAAAAAAAATATGTCTAAACCTATTGCAATTTCAAAATAAATATGTTATATTTAGAAATGTCATAATGAGATGGCGGTCGGCATGTCGCCACGATCTATGAGAATAAATCTTTTTATATTTACGGAGGTAAAACAATGCCAGATCTACAAGGTCAGAAATCGTACAAGTTGGATATCGCGTTCGTAATCGACGCCACCGGCAGCATGGGTCCCATCATAGAGACAGTGCGCCAAAGAGTGCTCTCTCTCGGCGACGATATCGTAGCCGCCATGGCGGAAAGCAATAAGCCCGTGAGTCAGTTGCGCGTTCGCGTTATAGACTTCGCCGACTTCGGCAGTGAGGGCGATGACGCCATCCATTCGACGGAATTCTTCACACTTCCCGATCAAGCGGACAAGTTCCAGGCTGCCATCAACGGTATCAATATCGAGATGCGCGGCGGTGACGTTCCCGAAAATGCTCTCGAGGCACTGTTCATCGCGATGAACTCCGATTGGACAAGTTTCGGTGCGGACAACGGCCGTCATATCATAGTCCTGATGACGGACGCTTCTCCTCTCAATCTGCAAGAGAGAAACGGTTGCGTCGGTTACCAGTCGGATCTGTATCCCGCGGATATCAACGAGCTGGAAAGCATCTGGAGCGAGAACGACGCTCAGGCAGCCATCACGAAGCTGCACCCCAGAAGAAAGAGATTGCTTCTGTTCGTACCCGACGGCACGATAGCCGATCACTCCTGGGATCAGGTAAAGGGTTGGGAATTCACCACTTCTACGTCGGTCGACCCTGCAAGAGGATTAGGCGACATAGATTACAGCACTATTATTGCCGAGATCGTCAGAAGCGCAGAGGCGTAATACATCACAACGAATATGCGCGGATTGCCATAGCGGCATACCGCGCATTTTTTTGAAAGTACAAGGAGCAAAGAATATGGCTAAAGAAACTATCGGATATCGCGTAAACGCAGACTCTGCGCCCATCGGCGTTCTGAACAAGATGCGCAAAGGACTCGTTGCCATATATTCCGAAAGAAGAAATGCGCAAAGTTATCTCGGCTACTACGGCGGAGACGCCTACCCTATGTCGAGCGAGATACAAGACCCCGAAAGCAACCTGGTCTACGGCATCGTAATAGCCAACGACGGCTTGGGCAACGGCGGATTCACGCACAAGTCATTGAATGACTTCGTCAACGGCGACTCCGACACGACTGATGAGGCAAAACTCGGCAAATTCCTGCGTACGCTGTACGGCGACGGGCTATTCGACAATACGGAAAAAGACGCGCTGGACTACGCCTTACGCAGCTTTTCCAAGGTTCCGACGGACGGCTGCTTTGCGGCGGACGCCACTCGCTGGGGCATGGAGGAGAATCAGCAGACTGTTCTCCCCTTCTACAAACGGGACAGCCAATCGCTGGCTTCGCGTATCGTGAGCGTGGGCATCTACTATAAATTCCGCCGCTTCGCACAGGACAAGAAACTGAAACACTGGGACGAAGACAGCGTAAGTGAACTGCGTTCGCAGATAGAGTTGTATCTGCGCGGAGAGCCGGGCGAGGACGAAAGCGACGATTCCAAACGCGGCGAATTGTGGAAGAATGTATTCAAGATATTCAGTTACAATGACGCCTCGCAGCCTGCCGAAAGGCAAAGTTACTTCCTGCCCTGCACGCTGGCATGCTGGTTCTACATATACGATCGGACCACGCACAAGGTATCCGCGGTGGCGTTCAACGTAGGCGACTGCCGCTGCTATCTCGCCGATACGAAGCAAGGCATGCAGCAGATATCCACCGATGACGCTCAGGCGGACGGTGCCATGACCAACCTGATACACTTCGGCACCAAGAATCTCACCATCAACAATGTACCCTATTCCAAACTGCACGCCCGTATCATAGAGGCGGATGCGCCCTGCGCGCTCATAGCCTGCTCGGACGGCATATACGACACCTGCACGGGCCTCGGTCCCGTAAACCTTACTCGCGGCAAGTACGGTATGCCCTACGGCGTGCCCGAAGCCAACGACTTTATGTTCGAGTACAATTTCCTTCAGGCGATGCGCCGCTGCTACTCCTTCGACGACTTCGTCCGCGAGACGGTATTCAACTTCTTCGGACAGAGCTGCGCCCAGGGGTGCGCGGAGTGCGTAGAGGGACCGGAGACGCATCCTTGCAAGACGGACGACAGCGGCACGCTCGGGGCGCGCTTCTTCGGCGAGAAGAGTCCGCTTGAGTTGTTTGAAAGACTGCGCGCGACCAAGTCTACCCTACTGGACAAATTGCACGATCGCATGCTGCAACTGCACGAAGAAGGTACGGACGTGCCCTACACGGAGCAGCATATAGTCTCATCCGAGCAGCAAAACGACGAGAAACTGGAAGCATATGTACGTGACAACGACGGATTCAACCAGCTGGTCAATTCATTGAAAAACAGGTATACCGCTGCATACACTTCCATGGCGGCGGCGGTCCAAAACGGCGAGAAGTCGGAACTGTGGGGATTCGAGCATACCGCTCAGGTGACGGGATTCCGTCTGGCGGGCTTGTTCAACCCCGTGAGCAGGCGTCTGGCTATATTCCATGTGGCAGTCAGCGACTGGAACTTGTGCACGGACGGGATACCGCAAACCTGGCAAGCCGAGCCGCACAAACATGTAATATTCACGGAAGATGAGTTGGCACTGCTACGCAAAAACGAATTCGGCAAAATGTCCGCCGAACTCACCGCCAAGACCGTCAACTACCAAGCCGAGCGCACGCTCGCGCTGTACAAGTGGTTTGAGAACAGCTTCTACGGCAGAACGGACAAGGGACCTTACGACATACTCACCGAAACGGACAAGCAGCGCGTATATGACGAAACGGCATTGCAAGAGGCCATGAATATAGGCGCGCAGTCGGATAACGATACACAAAACAGCACAAATGAGGACGCCGGTGACGGCTCCGATGGAGGAAACGAATGAAATTAGCGGATTTTACGCCACTTAACGGCGAAACGGACAACAGTAAGATCTGGAAAACGGGTGCGCAGAGCAACCTGATCGCACAGATGAGCTACGGCGGCAAGCCGTATCAGGTGAAGATACACGCCGCCAAACCCAAATGGTACAACACCGACTACAAGATAAGCAAACTTGAGCAGCAGATAAGCGCGTGCGATCCTGCCGACCTTGTCAAGTTGGAGCAGTTGAACAACGAGTTGGACAGTCTGCGCCGTGCCAAGCCCAAATATGACAAAAAGGACAGCGTTTCGGATGCGTTCCTCGACTACAAGCAACGTCTGATCCGCACCGTCTCTTCCATAGGCGACGCCAATATCGTCCCGCCTGCGGACTACTGGAAGGAGCCTATCGAGTTCAAAGGCTCGGAGACATTCTCCATCGACGCCACTCCCTGGGTGATCACGGACGTGGGACACTCGGACAAGCCGTTGCTCTTCAAGGATCTCAGCGAGAGACAGCAGTATGACGTGATAGCCTCTCTCGCGGAGGAGTTGGACAAACTGCACCGCAAGGGCATACTGCACTGCGACCTGAAGGTGGGCAACACCCTCATAGTACGTCAAGGCAGCGGGTTCAAAGGCGTTCTGATTGACTTTGACTGCGCGCTCATACTGAACGATCTGTACAATCAGACTCTGCCCTACGACGCCTGGCTGAATATAATCGGCGGCACATTCTTCGCGCCCGAGATGCAGGAGATGTTCTCCATAGCCAGCGAAGGCGAGCCGGAGGACTTCGAAGCCTTTGACTTCCGCCGTATCACGGACAAAGTAGACATATTCGCACTGGGCGTGACCATATACGAATATTACTACGGCGAAGCGAGCGGTTCCAATATCCTGCCCATGCTCAGCGAGGCGGGCGAGCGTCTGGATCAGGCAGCATACGGTGCAGCCGTTGCAGCAGGATACAAGACGGACTTCCCCGACTCCATGCCCGATCTGCTGTATGCCGCCATCAACTGGATGATGGAGGCGGATCCCGCGCAGCGTCCCACCGCCATGCAGGTATGTGAGATATTCCGCAATGCGGACGCGTCATCCATACCTGCCAAGTATCAGCGCAACCCGTTGTGGGAAGAGCACAGAGAAGCGTACGAGTTGACGTTGCCGGAGGGGTACCTCATCCGTCACGCTCGCAAGCCCTATTACCAATTCAGCAAGAACGGCGGTTCTACCTGGTTCACTCGCAGCATCAAGGAACTGGAGACGGAGCATATAGTAAAACGCACGGACGGAGCAGGCGGAAGCGGCGGCGAAGGTCCCGTGGTCATAAGCACCTATTGGGAATCGGACGCGACAGGCGAGATGCCCAAGTGCGTAAGGCGCGCAAGCACGGAAGGCAAGTACTATGTGAAGGTGGACGGACTGGAAAAACTCGCCACCTACTCGGATCTGTGCACCATGGGCGTGGTATGCACGGAGGCGGAATGCGCGACGTTGTGGCCGCGTGACAGCCATCTGCACCTCACCACTTCCAACAAGATCATCAGAGACCTGACCAGAGGCGTAGGCTACTACAGATACGGAATGTTCATGACGGTGGTCGCTTCCAAAGAACTTGTAGGGCGCGGTATAGCGACGGACAATGCCGTCAAGACGCCGCTGTCCATCAGATTCTGGGCGAGAGACGAAGAGCAGTACGAGGTAAACCCCGACGCCGACACGTCTGCAATATCCAGCGTCACGCGCCACGTATTCAGCGGTACCAACTATACATTCAATTTCACCGACGGACACTCCGAGACATTTACGACGGAACAGATGCTGAACAAAGGATATATAAGACGTAAATAAACTTCCGGAGGTACATAATGAGCAACAGGGTCATGGACGAACCTTGGGAGATAGACCCTATAGAATTCGTAGAAGGCGATTGGGAGATAGCCCGCGCCGAACGTCCGGGAATGTATATCTATCGGGTATACGGAGTATCCACTTCCGAAGAGGTAGACGCCGCCCAACTTATAGAATGGGGTATGGCGCGCGTACTGCAATACGAAGTGCTTGCCCCTTGGGAGGATTCGATACATTTCCCTCCGGACGGCAGGATCATGCGCCGTATATACGACAAAGGGACGAAAGCCAATCGCTGCTACGTCATCGCAGACGGTGACGGATTCGCCTACGTGAACAGATACTATCTGGTCCTGCACGGTCTGGCGGAGGGCACGGACAAGTTCCGCCGCGACGTCATCGCAGCCAAAGTGGCGGGCGCGAGCACCGACGATACCTGGGAAGAGGACGGCATATGCCTGGTGAAGAAAGCGGGCTACACCGTCACTCGCAGTATCATACCCGGCTTTTACAAAGTGCAACGCGGCACAAGCACATTCAATTGGAATGCCGCGCGACTGACAGAGGACGGTCTGGCTGTATCGGTATACGATTACAAATTGCAAAAACTCGCCTCCTGCACCACTATATCCGCATCCAAACTGAAAAGCGACCTGCACGATCTGTGGTGGTCGGATAACGCCGATACGGTGCGCGACTTGTCGCAAATAGCCGCGCTGTGGCACGAGTTGTGCTGCAAGATACATTCGCCCCATCGCGACAGTCTGATCCAACGCAACCGCGCTATCGCCGAAGCCAACGCAACTCTCGGCGGCGACGGTGACGACATAGAACAGGCACAGGACTGGGACGGTCGATTGAGCGCGCTGCAAGAAGAAACGCTCGCGCTCAGGACTCTGGCGGCGCAGTTGGAAACATTCCGGGACGATACCGTATCGGAACTGGACCAAGATAATTACCGCGCTCATACGGATCCTGCCGAGGTCCGCGTCAAAGACGCCCTGCAGCTGGCGGAACAACTGCGTACGACCAAGGACGCTATCTCTGACGGCGGCGACTCCGCAGAACTTGACCGTCTGCTGCCGCTGTCCGTCATCAACTTCTCCGACCGCGTTGCGGCGTTGCCGGAAGTCAAGCAGGCTCTGGAGCTGTGCAAGGACAACGAGAGAGCGATAGCCGAGCGAGCGGAAGCGAATACAAGCCGCTCAAGTGCGACTGAGCGCACACGCCAATTGCGCGAATGTACCGATCAGTTGGAGCAGATCGCCGAGAGCATACGCAAGACGCGCCTCTGCGCGGACAGGACGATATCCCGACAGGATATGCTCTACTACGTGAGCAGGCGGGTGTGCACTTCCCGCAGGAGACACCGCGCCTGGCGGCGGGACAATATCCGACTGACGTCCGGTGCCAAGGTGCAACGCTCTTTCACAGACGGGTACTACGACGTATACTACGACAACGGTTCGCTTCTGACGGTATCCCGTGACGAACTGATATATATGAATCTGGCACGTGCCAGATAAGGAGTAAATATGAATTTATACGAAATACAGAAAATATTTTTATTGCGCGAGTCTGCGGACATGACAAACGAGCAGAAAACCAACGCAAAACGCTTGCTCGGCGAGATACAGCGTGACGACATTCTGTACGACAAGATGCTGCCCTCGCTGTACACAGCCGCGCTCCGCAGCATAGCCGAAGTCATTGCCGACGCGGCAGAGCACAAGAAACTGCCGCTGTTTCTGGACAAAGAAGACGCCGAGAAGGAATTCGGAGTGGAGTGCCTCGCGCCCTTCATCGACAAAGAGTTCGCGTTGAAAAATGCAATAGACGAACGCTTCGCCCAAGTGCGGCATCTTGCCAACGAGTTGAAGGATCACGAGACCGACTGTGCCCATCTTGAGAACGGCATAGAGTTGCTGCGCGATACGTTGTGCGAATTGTCCGAATTGGTGCACTACTGCAACTGGGCAAGGCTGTACTCCCTCTCGCTGGACAAGCTGAAGCTGATCATCAGATCGTCCGAAGCCGATCGTGCCGCAGACGACAGATGGAGCGAGATAGACAACGCGCTGTTTTGCAAGTGCGGCGAAGTGGTAGGATCGGATCGCATCCTGAGCCTGCTCAAGCTGCTCGAGCCGGTGCTGTCCGTCGACGCTCTGCCCGACAACGTGAACAAGCTGCGCGAGTCCTTCCTGAACGCCCCCGAGAGATATACCGTGGATTGGCACAAGTTCGACAACGAGCTGATACGTAGACTGCACGCTCATCTGCACCTGTCCATGTTGCAGTATATAGGCACCTACGACGAGAGCATGCTATATTTCTACAAAAATGTGGCGGATATGTACACCGATATCATGTACAAGCCCATCCGCACCGCCATCGAGCGTGTACACGCAACCGTACCCGAGGTAAAAAATACCATCTTGTGCGTTCTGAACGGAAATGAGTTCGCGCCTGCCGCAAAAGGCACCGTTTTGCCCGACAGCGGACTGGCAACGTTGACGCTGGCGAGCATCGTCGCCGCGCTGAAAGCACAACGCGACAGATACCAACGTCCCATCATTTCCATCGACAGCCTCAAGCGTCTACGTCTCATAAGCGAGGACACCCGTTACGTATTTATAACGGACAGCGGCTACGATCTGCACAAAGAATTCGCCGAATTGTTCGGCAGATCGGCTTATACCGATATTTTCGCTCGTGAAGGCTTCTACTTCTCCTTCAACGCAACGGAAAAAATCATAAAGTACTTGAAAAAATAAAAACAGGAGGCAAATACAATGTCAAAATATTTCGTAGTAAACGGTATGTGCTCTACGCGCAAAGTCCCCGTGGGATACCAATTCAAAGAGGGTGACGACGGCGTCTATTACGCAGTGGGTTCCATGTATCTGTCCGCCTCATCCGGCGGAGCGGCAGGCAGCAACGACACGCGCACGGGAAGATTCGCTCCCGGCAGCGGCTTCAAGTGCAAAGCCTGCGACAATACCTGCATACATACATGCAAAAATTGCGGTACGCTGTACTGCATCACCAGCGGTGCGACGGAAGTCACCTGCCCCAACTGCGGTCAAGTGGCGCACATAAGATGGGTGGACAGCGTAGACGAGCTGGAAGATCATTCCAACTCCACCTCCAAGCAATAATATAGCGGAAAAAATAAATCAAGAGGTATAATTATGGCAAAAATCATCACAAAATTGGGCGCGTGCTCTGTGCACAAAAAGCCCATAGTCCTGCAATTTTCCCAAGACGCGGGCAAGGCGTCGCTGGAGGGCAACTTCGTCATCAGCGGCACCACCGCTACCGTCAGCTCGGAGTCGCTGTCCGGCAGATCCGTCATAGGCGACAACTTCTCGCGCATAGGCTGCCGTTGCTGCGGCAATAAGTATGTATTCCTCTGCGGAGAATGCGGCAGATACATATGCTACGACGGCACCGCCAAGCGCGACTTCACCTGTCCCGTATGCGGCAGTGTGGCGAACGTACCCGCGTACAACGGCACGATCCCGCAGACCGCAGGCTCCGGTTCGAGCGGCGAAGGGGTCAAGAGCCTCTCGCAGGGTCAGGAAGTCAAGATAGAATTCTCCGATCACAAACCGCTGTCCAAGATAATAGTCGGCGTTGGTTGGGATCCCAGCACCACTGCCCAGAATATGGACGTGGACTCTTCCGTATTCCTGGTAGGCGACGGAGTGCTGGACACCGTCTACTTCGGCAACAAGGAGCACCCCAGCGGCAGCGTGATCCATCACGGTGACAACCTCACCGGCGAAGGGGACGGCGGCAACGGCGACGACGAGAATATAACCGTGGATCTCAGCCGCGTTCCTCGCGAATTCACCAAACTGTTCTTCGTGCTCAATATCTACAACTGCGTGGATCGCGGACAAAAACTGCGCGACGTACGCAACATGTATATCCGCCTGTACGATCAGACGGGGCGCAAGCCGCTCATAGAGTACAAGGTCAATTCCGAAGTCGCCAACGACACCGCTCTCATACTCGGCGTGGCTGTACGGCGCGGCACGGGTTGGGCCTTCAAAGCCATCGGCGACGGCAGCAAAGCGACGAATATCCCTCAACTCGAGAGCGAAGTGGTACGCAGATACAACAATATTTAGTTTATTTTGCAAAAATCCGAACGCGATCTATGCGTTCGGATTTTTTGTATCCTTTATTCCGTCTCTGTCATTCTATCTTGGCTTTTTCCAATATGGGCTTGAGAAATTCGCCCGTATAGCTGTGCGGATCGGCAGCCACCTCTTCGGGAGTGCCCGCAGTCACCACGGTACCGCCGCCGTCGCCGCCCTCGGGTCCGAGGTCCAGGATATAGTCCGCCACCTTGATGACGTCCAGGTTGTGCTCTATCACTATGACGGTGTTGCCGCCTGCGACCAGCCGCTGCAGTATATTGATGAGCTTCGCCACGTCGTGCGAATGCAGTCCCGTAGTGGGTTCGTCCAGAATGTACAGCGTCTTGCCGGTGCTGCGCTTGCTCAACTCGGTAGCCAGTTTCACACGCTGAGCCTCGCCGCCGGACAGTGTAGTGGCGGGCTGACCCAGTTTCATATATCCCAGTCCCACGTCGTACAGCGTGCGGATCTTGTTCTGAATGGAGTTGATATTTTCGAAGAAACCCACCGCCTCCTCTATCGTCATATCCAGCACGTCGGCAATGGACTTGCCCTTGTACTTCACTGACAACGTCTCGCGGTTGTACCTCGCTCCGTGGCATACTTCGCAAGGCACATATACGTCGGGAAGGAAATTCATGGATATCCTCAATATCCCGTCGCCGTCGCAGTGGTCGCAGCGTCCGCCTTTGACATTGAAACTGAACCTACCGCTGCCGTATCCGCGCTCCTTGGCGTCGGGGGTGG
>CANQGO010000005.1 GCA_947623225.1 uncultured Clostridia bacterium
AAACTTCTGACGCGATGACGGGGTTTACCCCTGAAGAGTGGCACAGTTTTACGAGTAAGAGTCCGAACCGCCAAACATTTTCTTGTGAGTACCCGAGCGAACCTCCCGAGTATGTGGAAAACGAGCGGGAAATATTCATCTGGAGTCTGGATGAAGAGGAGACGGCAAGTATTGCGCTGGAAACCTGATGGAGGTCGAGTCGGCCTCGGCAGGCGGGGCGAATGCGTGGCGGAAGGGAAAAAAGTTTGACAGGGTATAGGGCGAATGATATAATAACGGTGCAAGGACCGGCGAGCGTTGGGCGCGGGCGCGCTAGAGCGTTTTGCGTCGAAAAGCGGCTCGGGAGCGCGGTGTAAGTCGTGCGTTTCTGTAGGCTTGAGCGTGCGTGCTCGGTGCCGGGCGGTCCGGTGGTAGGAGAGAAGATGAATTCGTTGATAAAGACTTCCATAAAGCGGTCGGTGACGGTGTGCGTATTGGTGATAGTGCTCATGGCGGTAGGCGTACTTGCCACGTTGGACATGTCCACCAATCTGCTGCCGAATATACGCCTGCCCATGCTGGGGATATCCGTTGTATACCCCGGTGCAAGCGCGCGCAGTGTGGAAGAGGGCGTGACGGCGAAGTTGGAGCAGGCATTGCAGACGGTGCCGGGCATCAAGGAGCTGTCTACCACTTCCTACGACAATGTAGCCGTAGCCGTGCTTACATTTGACTACGGCACGGACATAGATGAAAAGATATCCGCCATAGAGGACAGTTTCGACTCCGTTGCCTTCCCCGACGGGTGCGAGGAGCCGGACTTCGTCAAGATAGACATGAACGGCACAGCCACAGCCACCGTCGCGTTGTACAATTCGTCGGGCGACGTGGAGACGTTGACTGCCGACGCGGAGTCGCTTGCCGCAAAACTCAGCGGAATAGAGGGCGTAGGCTCGGTAAGTGTGCTGGGTGCGCAGGAGCACGAGGTGCGTATCACCGCGCTCGAGGGGCTGGACATATCCGCGTTGCTCATAGTGCAGGCTTTGCAAAACGAGAACCTCGACATACCGCTTGGCAGTATCATGCAGGACGGCACGACGGTATCCGTGCGCAATGCCACCGACGCGGACAGCGTATATGACATAATGCGCCTGCCCGTGCGACTGGATCTCGGCAGTGCGCTGCTCTCCAGACTGGACGGAGCCAAGAGCATGCTCACGTCGCTGGAGGAGTGCACGCTGGACGAATTCAAGCAAAACGTGCTATCGCCGCTATTCACGCTGCGGATGATATTGCCGCTTTATGCCTCCATGTCCGACGCGGAGGTGGCTGCGGCGTTGCAGTCCAACCCCATCATTCCGCAATCTTCCAAATCCCTTATATCCGCAAGCCTTATACACATGCTGCGACAGCCCGATTGCTATATGGCGGCGGACTCGGGCAAGCCGGAAGGTCCGGACAATATATCCCCCGACTGCACGCTGGGGAAATTGCTCGCCGTCAAGAGCGCGCATGTGGACGATGAAGGCGCGCCGTTGTACGCCAACGGTACTCCGCTGACGGTAGTGGACGGCAAGCGTATGTCCGGAACGTTCTATGTAGATCCCTACGGCTATCTGATGGACGAAGAAGGTCACGCCGTGGACGAAGAGGGACACAGGGTCACATTGAATGAGCAGGAGGCGGCTGCGCGCTATGCTCGATACGGTGCGTATACGGTATTCACCGACCAAGAAACGGCGTCGCTTTGCGATATCCTGAGCCTGGGTGACAATCTCGGCGTGAGCGTCACGAGCGATCTGGTGCGGTTGGTGCGCCTGTGCGACTTCGGCGGCAGCACGGACGGAAGCGCGGACGGAAGCGTGGTATACCCCGATAGCATAACGGTACCGCTGACGGTAGTGGGACGTGTGGAGTATGTGACGGAGCGCGCGGCGTATGCCGAATACAACGGTCTGGCAGCGGTGACGGTGGAAGTGTATGCCGTAGCCGACGCCAATACCACCCAAGTGGTGGACAGCGTCAAGAACGTGCTCGCGCGTTCGGACGTGAAGAGCAACGTATTGCTGCTGGACGACAAGGCGGAGTTCATCACGGACAGTATAAGCAATGTACTCAGCAGTATCATCATAGGCGGCGTGCTGGCGGTGCTGGTCATATACCTGTTCGTACGCAGGATAGGCTCGTCGCTGGTAGTGAGCATAACCATGCCGCTGTCGGTGCTGACGGCACTGGCAGGGCTGTGGATAATGAATATAAGCCTCAACCTCGTGTCCCTCGGCGGACTGGCTGTAGGCATAGGCATGCTGGTGGACAACAGTATCGTGGTGCTGGAGAGCATCACCAAGCGCAGAGACAGGGGCGAGAGCGTATACGACGCCTGCCTCAACGGTACCAAAGAGGTGGCAGGCAGCCTGTTCGCCTCCACGCTGACCAATGTGTGCGTGTTCTTCCCGATACTGTTTGCAAGAGGACTGACGAGAGAGATATTCTACGACCTGGTGTGGGCGGTGCTGTTCTCCATAGTCATGTCCCTTATAGTGGCGATCACCGTCATACCTTCGCTGTACCACCTCATATACCGCAAGGGTCCGCGCAAGCGTTTCCGCAAGAACGCCGACGGCACCTACACGCAACTGAGCAGTTACGAGGACAACGAGCCGCGCGAGCGTATCAACAACCGCAACGACAAGTCCACCGAGCGGCGCAGACGCTTCAAAGAAAAGGCGGACAGACTGCGCGCACGCCTGCACAGCGGCGCGACCATAAGCAAAATGGAATCGGGCTACGGCAAGATACTTTCCAAAGTGCTGACCAAGCGCGTACTTGTATGCGTGCTGGCACTGGTGCTGTTCGGCTCCAGCGTGGCGTTGGTATTCACTACCGGTACGGAGTTTTTGCCGAGCGTCGACAAGGGCGTGATAGAGGTGGATATAGACTTCGACACCGCCGCAGATATAGAAGTTGCCAATGCCGCGAGTAAGCAGGCGGCGGACGTCATACGCGAGCACTACGGCAACAAGTTGGAATACGTGTCGCTGACGGTGGGCAAGCAGGGGCTGCTCGCCATGAGCAACAGCGGCGTTATACGCATACAGACCACCAAGCAATTGAAAACTTCCGAGACGGTGCAGGAGATACGCGACCTGCTCGCCGAGCAAAACATACAAGCCAAGAGCGTGACGGTGCGCGAGATGGACGGCGTCGTGGCGGAAGTGACGGGCGGTATGTCCGGTCAGTCGGTGACGTTGCTGTGCGACGACCAAGCCACATTGCGTGAGGCGGCGGCAAAGGTACGGGACGCGCTGCTCAAGGCGGACCCCGAGCACATAGTGTCCGCCGTGGACAATACTCCCGCGCTGAATACGGAGTATTCCTTCACCTTCGACCGCACCAAGTGCATAGAGCGCGGCGTGGACTACTCCACGGCAGTCATGCTGCTGCGCGTGGGCATGAGCGGCTATACCGCCGCCGATCTGGACATAGAGGACCGCTCCTGCGCCGTCAATGTCATATTCGCCGACAGTACGACTTCGAGCATGGACGCGCTGTGCGAGCTGATAGTGGGCTTTGACGAGGCGGGTCCGGTACGTCTTAAGGACGTCCTCACTCCCGCAGCGGACGGGAAACTGTACAGCACCGACACGGTGGCGGCAGCCATAGAAAAGGAGAACGGAAGGTATACCACGAGCATAGACCTCGAGATATACGGCACAGACAGCGGCAGCGCGGGCAAGGTCATCAAGCGCGCCGTGCACGAGGCGTTGTCCGGCTATCCCGACGTGGAGTATGAGGAGGGCGGCGTGTCCAGCTACCTCAATGACGCATTCGACGGGCTGGTGGTGTCGCTGATCGCGGCATTCGTACTGCTGTACAGCGTGATGGCGTGCCAGTTCGAGAGTCTGTCCAAGCCCTTTGTGGTCATCATGTCCATACCCTTCAGCTTCACGGGCGGTTTCCTCGCGCTGGCTATAACGGGAATGACGCTGAACGTAGTCTCCTTCGTGGGGCTTATAATGCTGATGGGCGTCATAGTCAACGGAGCCATAGTCATGATAGACAAGATCAATATGCTCATAGCCGAGGGCATGTCGCCGCAGGAGGCGGTGATAGAGGGTTGCAAGACGCGTCTGCGCCCCATCCTCATGACCACCCTGACCACGGTGCTGGCTCTGGTGCCTCTCGCACTCGGTCTCGGGCGCGGCGGCGAACTCATGCAGCCCATGGGCATAGTGGTGCTGGGCGGCTTGCTGCTGGGCACCCTCGTCACACTGGTGCTCATCCCCTGCTTCTACTGCCTTATCAAGCGTATCCGCTTCGACAAGCGCGCCCTGCCTGCCGCAGGTGAGCAAGAGGAAGGCGCAGGCGAAGAGAATAGCGACGAGCAAATTACAGACAATAGCGACATAGACAGTACGGATACCGACGCCGCAGAAGGTGCGGAGCCGAAGGATCCGTCGGAGGAATGATATGGCTGTCAAGATGAAAAAGTATCGCAACTACATGCCTTTCAGGTTCGTATTCAATATCCTGCTCATGCTCGCCGAGGTGGCGTTGGTGCTGTGCCTGGTCATATTGGTCAGCATACAGAGCAGATATTCCCTCATAGCCGAGGCGGTCACCCAGCTGGCTGTGGCTGTGGTGATAATCGCGAGCAACGACAACCCGGACTACAAGGTGCCCTGGCTGTTCTTCGTCATTGTGGTGCCGGTGGTGGGATTCATGTGCTACTTTATGTTCTATTCGCGCAAACTCAACCCCGTAGCGCGGCGCAAACTGCGCTTGCTGGACATGAAGAGCAACATATCCGGCAGTCCGGACGGCGAGCGGCTGACGACGCACCCGCATGCGTACAGTCAGGCGGAGTTGCTGTGCCGTCTGAGCCAGACGCACATATACACCGACACCGACGTGAGGTACTTTACGCTCGGCGACGATATGTTCCCCGTCATGCTGGAGGACTTGAAGCGCGCGCAGAAGTTCATATTCCTCGAATACTTCATCATACAGGAGGGCAGATTCTGGAATACCATTCTGAACGTGCTGAAGCGCAAGGTAGACGAGGGCGTGGAGGTGCGCGTCATATACGACGACATAGGCTGTATGCGCACATTGCCCGGCAACTACTACAGGAAACTGCGCAGGATGGGCATCAAGTGCGTCACCTTTTCCCACCTGGTAGCGCAAGCCAACAACAAGTTCAACAACCGCAGCCACCGCAAGATACTGGTCATAGACGGCACCGTGGGCTATACGGGCGGCGTCAACCTCGCCGACGAGTATATCAACGAGAGAGTGCGCTTCGGACACTGGAAGGACGTGGGACTGCGCCTGGAGGGCAATGCGGTCAACGAGCTGACGCGGCTTTTCTTGGCGGACTACGCGCTCAATTCGCCCCTGCACAACGAGGATCTGTCCCGCTTCTACGACAACACCGTGCGCGCCACGCGACAGGGATATGTGGTGCCCTTCGGCGACGGGCCCAAGCCGCTGTACGACAGGGCTGTAGCCAAGACCGCGCTCATCAACCTGCTCGGACAGGCGACGCGCTATGTGTATATGACTACGCCCTACCTCATCATAGACAGCGAGTTGACGCAGGCGATAGAGAATGCCGCCCTGCGCGGAGTGGACGTGCGTATCATAACGCCGCATATCCCCGACAAGAAGTTGGTATTCACCATGACGCGCAGCTACTACGCGCGGCTGATGGAGGCGGGAGTGAAGATATACGAGTATACGCCCGGCTTCATCCATGCGAAAATGTACCTTGCCGACGGTGACACGGCGATAGTGGGCACCGTCAACCTCGACTACCGCAGTCTGGTGCATCACTTCGAGAACGCGGTGTGGATGCACGAGGTGCCCGCCATAGCGGATATGGAGAGCGACTTCATCGCCACCCAGAGCAAGTCGGAGCAGATGAGCATAGAGAACACCCGTGCCCGACTGCCCAGCAAGTTCGTGCGCGCCATCGTCAAGATCTTCGCGCCGTTGCTTTGATGAAAAAATACACTTTTCCGACGAAGTTTTGCACAAAAACTTCGTTTTTTCATTTGTTGACGGAATTTTTCGAAAAAAGTATTGAAAATGCCTCGGAAATGTAGTAATATATTACAGGCATAATACATAGGGCGCGCATTTCGATAGGACAAGGTGCGCGACAGAGGAGGAATATATATGAGAGTGATGCCCGATTGGCTGAGTACGGCAATATTTTACCAGGTGTATCCGCAGTCCTTTTGCGACAGCAACGGCGACGGGATAGGGGATATCAACGGGATAACGTCGAAGTTGGACTACATACGGGAGACGGGGTTCAATGCGTTGTGGATCAATCCCTGCTACGTGTCTCCCTTCAGGGACGCCGGCTACGACGTGCAGAACTACCGCAAGGTGGCACCGCGCTACGGCACCAACGCCGACCTGGAGCGGCTTTTCGAAGAGGCGCACAAGCGGGGCATGCACGTGCTGCTGGACCTCGTGCCCGGGCACACCAGCGATCAGCACCGCTGGTTCCGCAAGAGCTGCAGTACCGAGCCGAACAGCTACAGCGACCGCTATATATGGTCGCGCAGCGTATGGGACCGTCCGGAAGGGTACAACTGGGTATCCGGCAATGCGGACAGGGACGGCGCGTATATGTTGAATTTCTTCCTGAGCCAGCCGGCACTTAACTACGGATTTTCGCGGGTGTCGGACCCCAGTTGGCAGATACACTACAGAGACAAACGCGTGCGCGGTTCGCTGTACGAGCTGAAGGATATCATGGCGTTCTGGCTGGACAAGGGCGCGGACGGGTTCCGCGTGGACATGGCGGACAGCCTGGTCAAGGACGACCCGGACAAGTCCGCTACCTGCTGGATATGGCGCAAGATACGCGCGTATCTGAACAAGCACTATCCGCAAGCCGCCATCATATCCGAGTGGTGCAACGCGCCCTTAGCCATCAACGCGGCGGGATTTCACGGCGACTTCATACTGCATCACGACAAGAAGATGACGGACTACGCCTTCTATCGCAAGGGCGAGGACGGAGCAAGCCGCGCCTACTTCTGCAAGACGGCACACGTGCCTGCCAACGACATGCTCACGCCCTACATGCGCGATCTGCGCCTCACACGCGGCGGCGGATATCTGTGCCCCATCAGCGGCAACCACGACATGGTGCGACTGAGCAGTTTTCTGGACGAGAGGGAGCGCAAATTGGCGTTTACCTTCCTGCTCACGCAGCCCGGACTGCCCTTTGTGTACTACGGCGACGAGATAGGTATGAGATACCTGCCTCAGCCCTCCAAGGAAGGGGGATATCAGCGCACGGGCAGCAGAACGCCCATGCAGTGGGACAGAAACGCGCCAAATCTCGGCTTCTCCACGGCGGAGAGAGAGAAACTGTATCTGGACGTGGACCGCTCTGCCGACGCGCCCTGCGTAGCGCAGCAGATGGAGGATGAGGACTCGCTGTGGAGCACGGTACGCGCGCTCAACCACCTGCGTATGACCCGTCCCGACCTGCAGGCGGACGGCGAACTGAGAATAGAGGAATGCACCCAGCACGGCACGCTGTGCTATCAGCGGGGCGAGAACACATACGTCATCATCAACCCCACCGACACGGTGCAAGATTGCCGTACCAAGGTGGGCAGGATACTCTTCGCCATAGGCGGAGCGACGCGCAGGCCCACAGTGACATATCTCGAGCCGCAGACGGCTATCATATTCGAAAAGGAAGACTACAAGGAGGAAGTATGAGCAGACCTATAGTTGCATTGATATACGACTTCGACAATACGCTGTCCACGCATGACATGCAGGAATTTACATTCATACCCGCGCTGGGTATGTCCCCTGCCGAGTTCTGGTCCAAGTGCGACGAGATATCTCACAGCAGGAATATGGACCACATATTGGCGTATATGTACCTCATGGCGCAGAAGGCGAGAGAAAAGGGCATAGACCTGTCCCCGGCGTCGCTGCGTGCCATGGGCAAGGACGTGGAGTTCTTCGAGGGTGTGGACACCTGGTTTCGGCGTATCAACGAATACGGCGACTCGCTGGGGCTGGAAGTGCGGCATTACATAATAAGCTGCGGACTGAAAGCCATGATAGAGGGCTGCCCCATAGGACACGAATTTCACAATATCTTCGCCTGCGACTACATATACGGCGAGGACGGTCAGGTCATCTGGCCGGGCGTAGCCATCAACTACACCAGCAAGACGCAGTTCCTGTACCGTATCAACAAGGGCGTAGAGGACGTGGGCGAGCACAAGAAGCTGAATATGTACATGCCCACCAACGAACGCGTCGTGCCCTTCGAGAATATGATATATATCGGCGACGGACTGACGGACGTGCCCAGCATGAAGCTGACGCGTAGCCGCGGCGGCTATGCCATAGGCGTGTATCGCAATCCGCAGGACGCCACCTACCTGGTCAAGGAGGACCGCGTGGACTTCTACGTGGAGTCCAACTACCTCGATGGCAGTGCCATGGACGTGGCGATGAAGGCGATACTCAACCGTATCAGCGCGCGCATCCGCTTCAAGGAACTGTCGGAGAACAGCTACAAGATAGCGCAGAAGAAGTAAGATATGCCCCCGCACGAGTGCGTGCGGGGGTTTTGTACGGCAAAGAAGGCACCTTTACGACGTTATCCGACAAAAGAGTGCGCGGCGGGCTTGGTACAATGGTATGAGCAAGAGGAGGCACTGCCATGTACTGCAAGCGGATACTTATTTTACAACAGAGCGACGCCGCCTTTGCCGAGAGGGGCAAGGAACTGTGCGGATTGGTCAAGTTGGTACGCGAGGGGGAAACGGTACGCGTGACGGTATTCGTGACCAACGCGGACGTGTCGGCGGCAGGAGAGTGGTGGCTGCTGCTGGCATTCGGCAGGGAGCCGTACGCTCGCAAACCGGACACGTTGAACAACTATACCTTCACATTGGAGTCCCGTCCGCTGGACAGCGTGAGTTGCCTGCTGGTCAAGAAGGAAGAGCGTTGCCGCGAGGCGGCGCGTGCGCACCTCGGGGAGGACGCCTGCGACAGCCTGTACAGGCAGATGGATACGCTGACTGCGGAAGCCACGCCCTACGAGCGATTCGTCGCGTCCTCTGACAACTTCTACGAGGGCGGCGTAGGGCAGCTGAAGAAGCAGGCGGAGAACAGGTACAGGAGCGTATCGGAGTACAGCGACGCATTCGAACGGTTTTACGCGGCGGGCAGCCATACCGACTACTACGGCAGCGTGAGAGAGCAGATATGCAGGGTATTCATGCAGTTTCCGCCCTACTATCCGCTGATACAGAGGTACAGCGAGAGTTTCTTCGTGCGGATAGACTTTCCGCGATCGGACAAGTACTTTGTACTGGGCGTATTGCAGCGGCAGGGGCGTATAAGATATATCTGCTACGGACTGCCCGCAGACGATGAAGGGCTGACTGACAAGGACTTTGTGTACGTGGACAACGCGCCCACGGCGTTCTGGATGCTGTTTCAGGACGCGGATACGGGGCAAATATCCGCCATAAACGGGCTGGTGTAGCCTGCGCCTTTTTATTCTCAGGCTTATTGCGACAGATTGGTGCAAAATTGTTGCAATTTTCGGTTTTTTGTACTATAATCTATAGCGTATGTACTATCTACTTAAGGAGTAGTGTAATGAAAAAGATGACGACAAGAAAAATATTGATCATCGCTGTCGCATTTGCACTCATGACGGCACTGACGCTGGCGGCTTGCTCACCCAAGCCCTTTACACCGGTGACGGACCCCGGCACGGGCAGCGTGGAAGGCAACGGCGGCATAGCGGTGAAGTACGGCGAGTGGCTGTACTATATCAACGGATACACCAGCGATACCAACGCGGAGAATACCTATACCGACGTGAAGGACGCGCCGCGCGTAGGCTCCGTAGTGCGTATGAAGTTGGCTGACCTGGAGCAGTGCTTTGAGATACAGAGCGACAAGAACAAGACCTCCGACGACATAGCGCAGTACGTGCGCGAACATGCCGAGACGGTAGTGCCCAGGATATACTACAGCGGCAATACCACCACGACGCAGTTCAACGGACTGTATATCTTCGGCGACAGACTGTATATCACCACGCCCAATGACGAACTGACGGCGGGCGGCGATACGCAGACCAGCCAACTCGTGCTGTGCAGCTACAAGCTCGACGGCAGCGACGAGCAACGCCATTTCGTATTCGAGGACAACACAACCCAACTCTGCCTGCTGGAAAAGAGCGGCAAGGTGGTAGGCACGTACCTGACGGGCAGCAAACTGTACAGTCTGGACGTGGCTGCCGGACAGGGCAAGGAAGTGACGTTCGACGGTACCGACAAGGCTCCGACGGCGGAGAGCGCGTATACCTCTCCCACCTGGGATATGGCGGGCAAGTGCGTATTCTTCATCGACAAGCTGCTCAATATCTGCAAACTCGACTTCGGCGCGGACAAGTACACCGTAGTGGTGGACAACCCCGACGTGAAGGTGGAGGAGCACGAGGGCGAGGAGCATGCTCACGTGTCCAGCGAGGACAGGACCTATACCATCAACTCCGTCAACAACGGCGAAGTGTACTACACCGTAGCGTACAGCAAAAACCCCAGCGTTTCCAATGTCAAACTGTACTGGGCAGACTCTGCAGGTCAGGACAAGGTGGCATTCAACTCCACTTCCCAGAGCAACCTCAGAGGCTACAAGGGCGGCAAGGTGCTGTACACCGATACTACCACTAACCAGGACGGCATATCCTTCTACGGCGTCACTATCATCACCGCCGCCGACGGCTCCACGCAGTCGATAGCATTGGTGCCCGCGTACAACAAGAACTCCATCACCATAGACAGACTGGAAGGAGATATCCTGTACTACACGGCCAACAGCATCAAGTACACGCTGGATCTGTCCGCTGCCGAGCAGCACAACGGTACGCCGTACGCGCGCAACCTTTCCTCTGCGGCAGGCTGGGCGGCACCCGACTTCTTCGCTCACAACGGTACGCAGTATATCATCACCGCGTCCAGTTCCGGCGGCTTGACGGTAGCCAAGTTCGACCCCGCCAACCCCACCAAGACGCAGAACTCTCTGTCTGTCTTGCTGACGGCGGCTCCCGAAGAAGAGTAAAATAGTTTTATCTGATAAAAACAGACCTTGCAGATCGCTGCAAGGTCTTTTCTTTACGTCGTATAAGTTGTCTCGAGAGTGCGAGTAGAGTCATGCGAGAGCGCGAGTGCGGGCGGCAGAGGGTATAAGTTCTCCCGTCAGCCACTTGTAGCCCGCAGCCACAGGCAGTGCGCATAGGAAGGTGGCGGCTGCGCCGGCGAGTTGGTAGGGCAGGTCTGCGGCAATGTATGCGGCAGGCTGTACGTGCCAGATTAGAACGGTGGCGGCTATGGACACCCAGTAGTACGCTATCTCCGCCAGCGACGCCATCGCGGCATAGGACAGCACGCTCATATCGCGGTGGGAGCGGTTGCACAGGCGATAGAGCAGGAAGGGCATCATATAGCCTATCCATACTTCTATGTACCATAGGTGCGCGCGCAGCAGTTCGGCGGGGAACCACCCTACGCAGCTGAGTTCGAACAGGACGGCGTACAGCGTGACTATGAGCAGGTTTTTGCCCGCGCTCATGCTCGCCGCGCATATGATAAGCAATGGAAATACCACATTGGCAAAGGGTATATCCAGCACGAATTGGTCTGTGCACATGGCTGCGAGCACCGTCAGTGCCGCAAGCCAACCGCCTGCGCCGCCCGTGCGAGCGAGACGCTGTGACTTGGTAAGATTTGTGCAATTGTACATATATACATATTCTCCTTTGTTCAATATAGCCAGCCTCTGTACACCAACGTGACCGTTTTGACGTCGTCGTCCGTGCCGAATACCCCGTCCGCGCCCTGTAGCGTCTGGAAATTGGCGGTGTTGCCGTATTCGCCGTCCACCGCTATGTAGCAGGTCTCGAGATCGTAGTGGCTGCCGTCGGCGAGAGTGCAGTCGTGGAACATATAGAATCGGTGCTGAGACAGGCGAAATGTGATACTGTCCTCGCTGTCCTCGAAGTACTTGACCACCGACTCGTACACCGTGTTGCCGTAGACGGGTATCGTCCACTCGGCTATGAGTTCGCCGTCGGCGGTAGAGTGCGGGTAGGCGTCTCCCTCCTCTCTCTCCGTCCTGTCGGTGGGCAGGCGCAGTTCCAGAAGGAACGTAAGGTACTCTTCGTCGCTTGTCGTGCCCGCTTCGGTGCTCGTCTGCGGCTCTTTCACGCGGTAGTCCGCGTCGTCGGAGGTGGCGTCTTTGCCCCATACTCCGCATGCGGTGAGCAGCAGGGCACAGGCTGCGAGCATCAGGGCAATGCATATCCGCTTCATAGTACTATCACCTTCTCCGCCGCGTCGTATGCACCCAGCGGAGTGGGAGCGTCTATGCCCTGTATGTACGCCAGGTAGGCTATAGCTACGGCGAGGTCGATATTGTTGTCTATGACGTACTTGTCACCCTCTGCGGTGAGCGTCTCACGCCATAGCGTTATTATGTTGTACTCGGTCGGTTCGCCTTCTACGGGTCGAGCAACGGTATAGTGCTCCATGTCTATGCCGTGCATGTAGCCCGTGAGCACAGCCCACTCCGGCGTGACGTTGGCACCCGTTTCCAATTCGTGGTTGTAGTACTTGCCCAATGTGTCGAGCGTTATCATCTCCTCGAGGGGTTGATTCCAGCCGTCGGTGAAGGGGAAGTAGCCCTGACGGTACTTCTCGAAGTCCACGTCGTACTCCGGATAGTCGCGGTAGAGCGAGGCGGCTACGGGTCTGCCGCTGGGTCCTACCCAGTTGGGCGTGCCGCCCTTTCGGGTGAATTCGCCGTTGTCGTCCTTGGCGTAGTAGCCCAGTACGGTGGCGTCGGTGTAGGGCAACTCCGCGTTCAGTGCCAGATTGGCACGCACGATGGCGAGATAGCTGTACGCCGTCATGCCGAAGGATACCTGCGTCACGGGCAGAAAACTCTTGTAGCGTCCCGCGAAGTCCTTGCCGTTGGCGTAGGAAGTGAATTGCTGCTCCAGCGTATTCAGCGTGCCCTTGATCTCGCGTATCTGCGCATTGACAGCGGTGCGCTCGGCGGACACCTCGTCCATCTGCGCCTTGATGGCGGGCTTGTCCTCTTCGCTTGCCGCACGATATTGCGCGTTTAACTCGCTATATTGTACATTCAAAGCGTCGTTTCTGTCGCTCAGCGGTTGCAACAGCGGTGCTATGCGCTCCTGCTCCGCGAGTATGGCTTCGTATCTCGGCTGCAGCGTCGCGTAGTCGGCGAGGAAGTCGGCGTGACCTCTGTCGCTGCCCGTGGCTTGCTGTACCGCCGCGAGCAACTGCTCTACGTAGTCCGACGGCATCTCGGCATAGCGCGTGGAAGTCATATTGGAAAAGCGGCTGTACTTGGCGGCGAGATTGATCTGATATATATTTTCGTCTCCCACTTGGTAGGTATTCTTGGTACCGCCGGACTCCCAAGCGTCGGCTCTTTCCAGATAGCGCGCTATGGCGTCGGAGTACACGTCGAATGTATTGTCCGTCAGCCCCTTGCCGTGCAGGTACTCCTTGTAGGCATTGGCGGCGATGGAGTAGGTGTACAGGTAGTCGAGGATGCCGTACCAGCCCTGAGCCTGCGCTGCGGAGCCGTTCCACTTGTAGTCGGACAACTCGCCCTCTTCTATGAGTTCCGGAAGCATATTCATATACTTGCGGAATAGCGCGGCATTGGCGTCGGTGTAGAAGTCGCCCTGCACGTACCGCAGGTATGCAAGGGGCAGCCAGGCGGCAGCCGTCTTGGCGGAAGATACGGAAGCGGCGAACTCGTCCGAGGCGAGGTACACGCGCAACGCGTCGGCTATACGCTCGGCAAGCGGCGCGTACGAGAAGCGTGCAGTCAGCGTCACGTCCTCCGTCACGGTATAGGGGAATGACACCCGCACCTCTCCGTCGTAGTACCCGTCGAAGTCAAATCCCGACTTGTGCGGATCCTCCAGCGTCAGCGCGTCCCCTTCTTGTCGTTCGTAGCGCGTCTGTACGCCATCCACGACGACGGTCACAGTGTGAACAAGCGGCGCAGAGTGCGGCTTGCAAGCCGAGATGAACAGGGCAAGCAAGCACACGCACAGCAACGCCGCCATGTGTCTGAGTCTTTTCATAGTCCAATCTCCATTCAATGTAATTTCAAGGGTCTCCCATAGACAAAGAGACCCCTTTCCGCGCTTTTCTCGAAACGCAGACAAAATCTCAACGTGGGCGTGGCATTCGGACTTGTCCGAGCACTGTGTGTCGGCTTACCGTTGCGGAACAGTCCCCGATTCTCACGGGGTTCCCCGTTTGATGCACATACTTGCGCCGTGCAACCCAGGTGTATTCAATTGAGATCATCGTACCCTCTCGGGCACATTACCATTATATACCCGCACCGTCCCGCCGTCAAGTGCCTGCTCGCGGTTTGACAAAAGCGGCGGACTACGCTATACTCTTGGTACAGGTGAGTTATGAAAAGGTATGTATATGTGCTCATATGTATATGTGCGGCGTTGATGATATGCCTGACGGGCTGCGTGGACAAGGCGGAAGGTACGACGCTCGAAGGTCTGACGTTGCCGACTCTCAGTGACGGTCAGATGGCGGTGGTGGTCAAGGGCGACGGCTACGAGTGCCACACCGTGACGTTGACGGAGGACATACGTACCTGCGAGGACGCGTTGGATAGCCTGTATGAGCAGGGCGCGTTGGATATCCGCTGGTCGGATACCGGCTACGGCAAGTATATAGAGAGCGTGGGCGGCGCGGTACCCGGCACGGGTCAGTGGATAGCCGTGTACACCGACATGGAAGAGTATAGGGACAGCGGCGCGTATGCCGTGACGTACCTTGTAGGCGAGCGCACGCTGACGTCGGCAAAGACGGGCGTGTCCGACCTGCCCGCAAGGAGCGGCTCCGTGCTGTATCTGGAGATCGCAGGCTGATAATTATGAAACGTATCCGTTCACGAGGCGGCTATAGTGCCGTACTTATAGCGGTGGCAGCCATGTATGCCGCGCTGCTGGTAGGGGGCAAGGAGATACTCGCCGCCCTTCCCAATGTAGAGATAGTAACGCTGCTGACGGCGGTGTGCGCCTACGTATGGGGCGGCATGGCGTTTGCCTCGGTGAATGTATTCATCGCGGCGGATATGGCTATATGGGGCGTGAATACCTGGATATTGACCTACCTCGTGCACTGGAACGCCGTCGCGCTGTGCTTTTTCCTGCTGGGCAGGGCGCGCTTTCGCCACAGACGCGTGGAAGTGCTGTGTGTGACGGCGGCGGCAATTGTACTTACGGTGCTGTTCGGCGTGACGAGTACCATAGTGGATACGTCCATCGGCTACACGGGTAAGGGATTTTTCACCGACTTTGAGCAGTTTTTCCCCCGCTTTGCCGCGTTGTACACCGCAGGCGCACCCTTTTTCATCACCCAGACAGTGTGCAATGCCGTCCTGTTCCCGACGGCTTTTGTGCCGCTGTGTCGGCTGAATGTCCGGGCAAAGACCCGCCTGCAGCCGCCGAGCGAAGAGGGGCAAAGCGATTGACAAATCCGACGCATTGCACTATACTCATTGAGGTAAAGTTATAAATATATGTAAATAGGAGATATATATGGCAGACAAACAGTTTGTTACGCAGATAGCGGATATAGATACGGACTTCACGCAGTGGTACACCGACGTGGTCATCAAGACGCAGTTGGTGGACTACGGTCCCGTGAAGGGCACCATGGTCATACGCCCCTACGGCTATGCCATCTGGGAGAATATCCAACGCGAGTTGGACGCGCGTATCAAGGCGACAGGGCATCAGAATGCCTACTTCCCCATGCTCATTCCCATGAGCCTGCTCACCAAGGAGGCAGAGCACGTGGAGGGCTTCGCTCCCGAGGTGGCGGTCGTGGATATTGCGGGCGGTGAGAAACTCGCCGAACCCCTCGTGGTGCGCCCCACCAGCGAGACCATCATATGCAGTATGTACTCCAAGTGGATCAACAGCTACCGCGATCTGCCGCTGAAACTCAACCAGTGGGCAAACGTGGTGCGTTGGGAAAAGACCACCCGTCCGTTTTTGCGCACGTCGGAGTTCCTCTGGCAGGAGGGTCACACCGTCCACGCCACTCGCGAGGAGTCGGTAGAGGAGACGCTCACCATGCTGCACCTGTACCAAGACTTCGCTCGCGAGATACTGGCTATGCCTACATTCATCGGGCGCAAGAGCGAAAAGGAAAAGTTCGCCGGCGCGGAAGAGACCTACGGCATGGAGGCTATGATGCTGGACGGCAAGAGCCTGCAGGCAGGTACCACTCACCACTTCGGTCAGAAGTTCAGCCGCGCCTATGATATCCAGTTCCTCGACAAGGACGGCACGCACAAGTACGTCTGGCAGTCCAGTTGGGGCGTGACTACACGCCTTATAGGCGGTCTCATCATGGCGCACGGCGACAAGCGCGGTCTCGTACTGCCGCCCAGGGTGGCTCCCGTGCAGGTGGTGGTCATACCCGTCGCCGCACACAAGGAGGGCGTTCTCGACAAGGCAGCCGCCGTGGCTCGGACGCTCAGAGACAAGGGTCTGCGCGTGGAGTTGGACACCCGCGATCAGTCTCCCGGCTGGAAGTTCAACGAGTGGGAGATGAAGGGCGTGCCCCTGCGCATAGAGATAGGTCCCCGCGATATAGAAAACGGCGTGGCTACCTGCTCCCGCCGCGACACGTTGGAGAAGTTCACATTGCCTCTCGAGGACATTGCCGACAGCGCGGCGCAGCTCATGGATACGATACAGTCGGATATGTACCTCAAGTCCCTCGCCTTCCGCGACGCACACGTCAGATACGCCCACGATATGGACGAACTGGGCAGGATCCTCGACGACAAGTGCTTTGCCAAGGTGGTCTGGGACAAGGACCCCGCCTGCGAGGCAGCCTTCAAGGAACGCTTCCAGGCTACCGTCCGCGTCATGCTGGACGAGGTTCCCTTCCAGGATAAGTGCACCTGCTGCGGCAGCAAGGGTGACGACCTGACAGTGGCGATAGTGGCAAGAGCCTACTGATCCGCCCTGCAGTATGAGATATTGACGATTTTTTATGAGTGAGGTGTATCTATAAATTTTTTCTATACCTCACTCAAATATTTTTTAGGAAAAAAGCCCGTCAAATCGTTTGGCTAATATCTCATAGTATGGTATAATGTCAAAGGCTGAGGCGAGGGCCACCCGCCGCACCGAAAAACGAGTGGTTTCAAGCAAATAAAATGCTTTGGAATACAAAAAATATATTTTTTGAAGGAGAAAAAACATGAAAAAACTTATTGTTATTGCTCTCGCAGTAGTAATGATGGTCTCTGCAGTAGCAGTTCTCGCTGCTTGCGGCAAGACTTATGAGGGTGAGTACAGCTATGTCAGCCCCTATAACGCTGCTCAGAAGTATGGCTGCAAAGTCAAGGTCACCGTCAAGGGCGACACGATCACGAACGTCGAAGTAGTCGCTGACACGGAGGACTTCTTCAACCTTACCTCTTCCTGGAATGACAAGTCCAAGTGGGAACAAGGCGGACAAGGCATGATCGACAGTTTCGTTGGTCTGACCATTGACGAAGTCAACAAGATCGTTGTTAAGTGCGATACCGAGACCAACTCTGAGACTCACGCTACGAAGGGACAACCCCAAGCCAATGGAATCTCCAATATTCCCACAGGTCTCAAGGTCGTTACCGGTGCTACACAGTCCAGTGGTCGTCTGATCCTTGCAGTTCAGAACGCTCTCAAGAACGTTAAATAATTGCATAACAATTCAGAACAAAAAAACTCGACCCCAAACGGGTCGAGTTTTTTTGTACGTAGTTATTGTTTGTGTACCACGATCTGGGGGAAGGGAATGCCGATACCGTTCTCGTCGAACATATTCTTGACGGCGGCATTGAGTTCTCTGCCGGCGGCGAATATGTCCGCTTCCTTGCAGGAGCAGCTGAAGCGCAGCGTCACGCCGCTGGCTCCGAGGCTGGTCACGCCGTCGTAGGTCACTTCACCCACGGCGTGTTCCACTTTCAGCTTGGACAGGTGCTTGCGAATGATCTTCTCCGTCTCGGGCAGGCGTGCGCCGTACTCCACGTCGATGAAGGTGTGGGCGTAGCTCAACTCGGTATCGTGGTTGATGACGCCGCGCAGGTCGCTGTTGTTGAATATCTTCACGTCGCCGAAGGAGCGTACCTTGGTGGTGCGGATACCTATGCCTATCACCTCGCCGTGGAAGTCGCCCACGGTGATATAGTCACCGACATTGAATTCGTTTTCGAATACGATGAACAGTCCCGCGACTATATCCGCGATGAGGCTCTGCATACCGAGACCGACTATGAGGGTGAGCACTCCCGCGCCGGTGATGAGGGCGGTGGTGTCCACGCCGAAGGCGGACAGGACGATGATTATCAATATGAGTGCCGTCACCCAGTTGAGCAGGTTGCATATCAGGCTGGAGATGGTCAGACCCCTGTGCGTCTTGCCGAAGGACTTGCGGATGATGAGGGACGCGATGGTGACGATCAGCAGCAGCACCGTCACCGACTGGATGCACTTGATGAGGGTGGGCACCAGCATGATGAGTTTGTCAAAAAACAGCGAATCTGTGCCGGGAGTGGCTGTCGCGGGATCGCCGTCTACCATAGTAGAGGGATCGAGGAACCAGTTGACGGCGGGATCCGTGCTGAAGAGTGGTTCGTAAAATACGTAGCTCAGTACCGTGATGATCAGCATGACGGCGAGTATCACCAGTCGGGCGGGACTCACCGCACGCAGGCGTTTGTTTTCTTTGGACATATGTACCTCCGTGTATGTGATGAGTCCATTATACACCCGTATGCCTTTTGAGGCAAGCGCGTAGTGCTTTTTGCGCGTGCAAGCACTTGCAAAAATGCGGCGGATATAGTAAAATCATATATATAGTTATGAAAAGAACGCTCGTATTATTTGCCATAGTCATAGCCCTTGCGGTATGGTGCGCTCCGACTCTGTCGGGGCAAGTGGCGCATGCGGCGAGCGAGTATATGTATGAGTTTGAGTCGGGCGGCGATACGCTGTATATGCAGAATGTAGCCGACGAGCAGGAGCGCGTGATAGGCGTGAGTTTCAGCGGTAGCTACTTCGGAGATATCCCCGTGACTATGGAGGTGTACGCCGTGGGGGACAAGCCGCTGGACTTCAATATAGGCGGCACGCTCACGAGCGAGCAGAGAGCCTTGCGCGAGGACCTGGCGGATATGTTCGGCAGGATACACGCCTTCATCGAGAGGATAGACGGCTTGGCGAATACGAGCTACGACGGCACGGACAAGCCGGCTTCGGACGTGTACAGGTACAACAACGCGGAGCAGGGACAGCGTATAGAGATAGCGCGCGAGACGTACGAGATGCTGTGCGCGGCGAAGGAAATGTACGAGTTGACGGACGGAGCGTTCGATCCGGCAGTATACAGGCTGGTGGACTTGTGGGGATTCTCGTCGAGGATATACTCGCGCGGAGAGTTCGGCTTGCCCTACGACAGAGAGGTGAGCGCGGAGGAGTTCTTCACCAACGGTATGCCCTTGCCGGAGGAGAAGTATATAGAGGCGTTCTCCGCGGCGGAGTTTGTCGACTTTTCGGACAGTGCGGTGGTACTGGATACCGACGGCGGCTACGGCGTGACCAAGAACGTACCGCCTGCCGTGGTGGACGGAGTGAGTTTCGGACAATGGATAGACCTGGGCGGCATAGCCAAGGGCTACGTGGTGGACGGGATACGAGATATATTCGCCGAGCAGGGCATAGACCGCTTCTATGTGAGTGCCGGCGGCAGCAGCGTGGCGTACGGAAAGGACTATGACGGCACGGACAGCGTGCTGGGCATAGCGGACGCCTTCGACCCTATGTCGGCGTTGTATGCTACGCCGCTTTTCAGCCTGGAAGTGGGCGAGAGCAGCGTATCCACCAGCGGACAAAATGTGCGCAAGTACACCCGCGACGGCGTGGAGTATGCGCATATATTGGACGGAGAGACGGGCGCGCCTGCGCAGACGGGCGTCAGGAGCGTCACGGTGATAGTGCCCAAGGAGCAGGGTCTCGACTGGGCGACCAAGGGGGACTGCCTGACCACCGCGCTGACGGTGATGGGCAGAGACGGCATCATCCGCCTTATCAACGACTACTTCGACGAGCGGGGCATACTCGTGGCTGTGGAGTACGAGACGGCGGACGGCAGAAAGCAACTGCTGACCAACATTCCGAGAGAGGCTATCACGGCAAAAGCGGACAGTTTCGCCGAGTACGGCTGGGCACTGACCGCCACGGACAATGGGTTTGTGTACGACGCGAACGCCACGGGCGAACAGACCGCCCCGCGCAATACATACCGCGTATGGCTGATAGTCCTCGGCTGTATACTGGGCGCGGCTGCGGTGGCGTTGGTCATATACCGACTGGTCAAGGGCGGCGGCAGAACGCTCAGGAACGTGCGTAATGCGCGCAGAGATAAGCCCTTTAAGCTCGGAGATATACTTATATATATGGGCGTGGTGCTGCTCATACTCGTACTGTTCGGCGTGTTCGTACTGGGAGATACGGGCAAGGGCGACATACAGCGCGTGAACGTGATAGACGAGCGCACGGGCGAGATACTGTTCGTATACAATACCGTCCGCGACGAGTACACGGTCAACAGCACCAACTCCGGCGGTTGGCAGATAGAGGTAGAGGACATCTCCGGCGGCATACGTGTGACTCTGTACCGTACGGTGGACGGAGAAGAGAGGTACAACCAACTGACGGTGATGAGGGGCAGGGACGCTTCCGTGAAGATGACGGACAGCGTATGCGGCTTCCACCAGGACTGCGTGCGCAACTTCCCCGAGATCAAGCGCGCCGGCGGCGTGATAGTATGCAGTCCAAATATGCTGAAGGTGGTGACGTTATGAGAGGCAGCAAGTTCTTTTCCGCCCGTAGGATAGCCACCCTCGCGGTGCTGACGGCTATGGGGCTTATAATGTTCATGGTGGAGAGCCTGTTTCCACCGCTGTTTTTGCCCGGTGCCAAGATGGGACTGTCCAATATATTCTCCCTGCTGACTCTGTTCGTACTGGGACCGACGGAGGCGTTCATATCCGTCATCGTGAGAACGACCTTGGGCAGCATGTTCACGGGCAATATAAGTACCCTTATGTACAGCCTGACTGCAGGCATAGTGGCTGTGAGCGTGTCGGCGGTATTGGAAGAATTTCTCTATCCGCGCGTGTCCATAGTGGCTATATCCGTAGTCGCGGCGGTCATGCACAATCTGGCGCAGAATATCGTGTTCTGCCTCGCCAGCAATACTCCCGAGATGTTTGCCTATATGCCCTGGCTGGCACTCATAGGCGTGGTGGCGGGTATCATCGTGGGCTTCGCGGTGTGGTTCATCCTCCGCGCCGTCCCTGCCAAGGTATTCATAGGTGCGGCAGACTTCGGCGACGATACGCCCGCTCCGCCTGCAACGGTAGAAGAGACTACCCAAGATACGTCGGATAGCGAAGATACGACGGAAGAAAATGCGTCGGAGACCGAAGAGACTACTCAGGAGGAGTCGGAGACGGACGACGAGCAATAGACAGGGCTGAAAGTACAAAAAATAAGACCCCGTGCGGGTGCAGTCTGCGGACTTGCGTCGGGCACGGGGCTTTTTGTATGCAGTGAGCGTCAGTCGTCGCCGCCCAGCATCTCCAGTTTGTCCTTCGGAGCGGTGGGCTTGCTGTCGCCGTGTCGTACGAAGAGCATAGTGACGAAGGAGGCTGCGGCGAAGAACGCGCCGTAGGGGAAGAGCACGGACATGGAGCCGAATGCGTCCATGAGCGCGCCGGAAAGTATGGGAGTGATGACCTGTGCCGCCATGGAAGCGGTGTAGTAGAAGCCGGTGTATTTGCCGATATCGCCGCCCTTGGACATCTCTACCACCATGGGGAAGCTATTGACATTGATGGTCGCCCAGCCTATACCTGCCAGGGCGAAGAGCAGCCACAGCAGCCAACTTGGGCTGGCGGCGGTGATGAATATCGCGCCGAAGAAGGCACCCGTCAGCATGGCAATGCCGCCGAGAATGCACTTTTTGCGGCCGATCTTGCTCGCCAGCAAGCCTACGGGCACGTATGCGACTATAGCCGCGCCTTGGGCTATCATCAGGGTGGTGTTGTAGTCCTTGTTGAGTACGTTGAGCGCGTAGACGCTGTATTTGCTGGTGATGGCGTTGTAGCCGGTGAACCACAGCGCGACGGAAGCGAGTATGAGTATGAGGGAACGCAGTTGACCCTTGGACAGTTTGCCGTGGGCGGCCTGCGGCTCCTCGTCGGGAGCGGACTGCTTGTCCAACTCCGCCTGCGCCTCCAGCATATCCGCGTTCCAGCGACGTTCCTTCACGGTGAAGGCAAATACCACCAACGCTATGAGCATGATACCGCATACGGCACCGACGAAGCCGGTGTAGCTCATCAGTTGGTTTTTGACGTCGCCTGTAGCGAATAGCTTGCCCAGCAATAGCACCAGCAAGCCGCCGGCGGTACCCATCAGGTTGATAACGGCGTTGGCTTTGCTGCGCAGAGGCTTGACGGTCACGTCCGGCATGAGTGCCACGGCAGGCGAGCGGAATGTCGCCATAGCCACCAGCGTGACAAGCAGAACCGCGATGAACAGTACCAGTACCTGCCAATTGGCGGCGGTCACCTGCTTGGCGAATTGCGCCTCGGCGTCGCTGACCAGAGCGGAGTAGGCATTGGAAGTACGCGCGGTCACTTCCGTGCCGTCGGTGTACAATACCTTTTTGTCCGCCGTCTTGTAGCACAGGCGGTAACTCTGCGCCTGATCGCCCGCGGGCTTGGAGTAGGTGTACAGCGTATCGTAGTCGAGCGTGTGCTTGTACCAATCCTCCACCTCGCGCTGCTGCTCGGCGGTCAGACTGTCGTAGTCGCTGCCGAAGTACATTTCTGCGGCGTAGTCGTGCACGGTGTATTGCTCCGGGACGGTGTTGTTGGTTATATTGTGATAGTCGCGGTTCTCCACCGTGTAGTTTTGGCTCCAGTAGGTCTCCTTGGTGCCTTCGCTTATCTTGTGCAGTTGCGCATTGTCCGCAAATGTCAGCCCCATAAAGCATACTATAGCCACCGCCGCGCCTATGAGAATGAAGGGCGTGCGCTTGCCCAGCCGAGTGTCCTTTTTGTCGGACAGCGCGCCGAATAGCGGCAGCATGAACAGTGCCAATACGTTGTCCAGAGACATTATGACGCCCGACCAGCCCTGGCTCAGTCCGAATTTGTTGGTGAGCATCAGGGGGACTATGGTGTCATACGCCTGCCAGAATGCGGATATGAGGAAGAAGGCAAAGCCTACGAGTATGGTGCGTTTGTAATTCAATTTCATACCTTGATTATACAGTATATATCCGCTTTTGTAAATCCCTTGCGCCCATTTGCTCCCGAGAGTGCGAGCCGTGCGACGGATTTCGGCAAATATCCGAAGGATCTTACTCAAAAGGGCGAAGTGGTGCGCATATGATATACGGATACTACCAAATGGAGGCAAAAAGTTGGATACGGGGACGAAGAACGGACGCAGATGGTCGAAGGTGGTGCTTCCCCTCATAGCGGTGACGGCGGCGGCTGTATTCGCGCTCATATGGGCACCGGGTCGTCTGCCCGTCACGCCGAACGTGCAGAGCGGCGAGGAGTACGAGGGCATAGCGGAGTTGTGGAACGTGGAGAGCTTCGAGGGCGGTACAGGCAGCCGCGAGAGTTGGCTGAAGGCGCGCGCCGCGCGTTTCGAGAAGGAACACAAGGGCTTTTTCGTGCATGTGAGCACCCTGACGGCGGAGCAGGCGGAGGAAAAACTCCGACAGGGGGAGGGTTTCGATATGGTTTGCTTCTCGCGTGGCGTGGGAGAGTCGCTCGCGGACAAACTGGCGCAGGTGGAGAGCGGAGCGGACATACGTGACAACTTTCTGGTGTCGGGGCAGATAGGGGGAGTGCAGTACGCGCTGCCGTTGTACACGGGAGTGTATTGCCTGTTTGCACGGGCGTCCATGCTGAGCGAGGACAGACTGCGCGAGGAGGCACTGACGCGGACGTACACGCGCAAGGTGGGCAAGACGGAAGTCACGTTGGCACCGCTGGTGTGCGGATTCGCGCCCTACGGCAGTCCGCTGTCCGCTCCGGCGATGAGCGGTATGAGAGGAAGCGTACAGGCGGACGAGAATATGACTCAGTACGCCGCGTACGAGGCATTCGTCGCCAACAGAACGGCGGTGACGCTGCTGGGCACCCAGCGGGATATGTTCCGACTGGGACAGCGGGAGCGTGACGGCAGACTGGAGAGTCTGGCGTTTCAGCCGCTGGGCGGATATACCGACCTGGTGCAGTATGTGGGTATTTCCGCAGAGACAGGCTACGCCGACGCCTGCGCCGCCTTCACGGACCAACTGCTGAGCGACGAAGCGCAGTCCGCGCTCGCGCAACTGTGCCTGTTTTCCGTGACAAGCAACCATATATACACGGAGGGCAGATTCGCCGACAGCGAGGCATTGCTGGGAGAGGCGTACGTGCCCAATGTATTCGGCGGCAGCGACGCGGTGGCACGCCAGCGCAGGATAGCACTGGAGACGTTGGCGGCGTGATATGGACGTATTCGAGCAGATAAAGCGTAGAGCCGAGCGGCTGAAGATAGCCTGCGGCGAGGGGGAGAGTTTCGCCCGACTGACTACCATAGGCACCGGCGGAGACATACGTCTCACGCTCCGACCGGACAGCGTGAAGAAACTATACAAGATACTCCTGTACCTGCAGCGCAAGCACGTCCCGACGGTATTGGTGGGCAGAGGCAGCAATATACTGGCTGCGGACGAACCGTATGAGGGCGTGGCGGTGGTGACTACGCAGGTGAACGGGCTGTGCATACGGGGCAGACGGCTGTATGCCGAGTGCGGAGCGAGCGCGCCTGCTGCGGCTGCCGCGCTTGCGGACAGGGGACTGACGGGAGGGGAATTTCTCGCCTGTCTGCCCGCTACCATAGGCGGGGCTGTGGTGGGCAATGCCGGCTGCTTCGGACAGGACGTGAGCGGCGTATTCGTACGCGCACGCGTGCTCCGTAGCGGAAAAGTACGTACGTACAGGCGCAGAGATTGCGCGTTTGCCAAGCGGTACAGCGTATTTCGCGAGGGCGGAGGCGTGGTATTGTCCGTCACGCTGCGCTTCGAGCGGTCGAGTAGCGAGCAGGTGCGGGAGAACATAGCGCGTATGCGCCGAGTCAAGGCACAGACCCAGCCGCTGGGCGCGCGCTCTGCCGGCTGCGTGCTGTATCACGATCGCGTGGCGGTGTCGGCGTTGCTGGACAGGTGCGGACTGAAAGGCTGCCGTATAGGCGGCGCGGAAGTGTCCGCAAAACACGCGGGATTCGTTATAAATATTGACAAAGCCACCTCTTTGGATATATACTTATTAGTACGGCGCATGCGTGACGCGCTTTGGCAAAAATACGGCATACGTGCCAAAAATGAACTTCAAGAGATAAATTTTCATCGGAATTATGACATTTTCACAGAGTGTAAAGGCTTGGATACTGAAGAGCGTACGTAATGTAAAGTCCTGCTGCGCTACGGCGTTTCTGACGGCGGTGGTGAAGTCCGTCGGGTCGCTGACGATAGGGCGGGGCGGATACGGATTCAGCGTGGAGAGCGACAATGAAGAATTTCTCGGGCTGCTGAGCAATCTGGCACAGGAGCACCTCGATGAGGAGTCGAAAACGGAAGCGTACAACCTCTCCGCCAAGGGGACGGCGGTGTACAGTTGCCGCTTCGACGCGAGCATGGGGGAGAAGTTGGGCATAGTCCTTCGGGACGCCGACGGTGCGTTGGAACTCGCGCCGGCGGAGACGTTGCTGCCGACAAAGCACTGCTGCAAGAAGGCGTTTTTGCAGGGGCTGTTCGTGTCCTGCGGCTCGGTGGTGATACCGCATCCGGATGACGTGGGCACGTCGGACAATGCGCGCTACCACCTGGAGTTGCGCTTCTCGGACGGGGAATTTGCACGGGCTGTGGAGGCGGCATATTCCGATCTGGGCTTTCGTGCCACCGCGCGGAAAAATCACACGGTGCTGTACCTGAAGGACAGCGAGAGCATATCCGATCTGCTGGTGTATGTGAATGCCACCTCGGCTAAGTTCGAGTTGGAAAATATACGCGTGATGCGCAGCATACGCAACGACGCCAACAGGCAGAGCAACTGCACCGTAGCCAATATAGAGAAGGCGGTAGCGGCGGCGGCGCGGCAGCTGGAGGCTATAGCCCTGCTGCGCAAGAAGGGGCTGTTCGATACATTGCCGGACAATCTGCGCGAGATAGCACTGGCGCGGGAAGAGTATCCCGAGGCGACGCTGGAGGAGATAGCCGCGCGACTGCACATATCCAAGAGCGGAGCCAGTCACCGCTTTGCCAAGCTGTCGGAGATAGCATTCGACTGAGGTATACTAAGGAAGAGAGTATGAAACAATTTGTACACCTGCACCTGCACACGGAATACAGTCTGCTGGACGGAGCGACGCGCATAGACGATATGCTGCGCCGTTGTCAGGAACTGAATATGCCCGCCATAGCCGTCACGGACCACGGCAATATGTACTGCGCCTGGAAGTTTCTCAAGGCGGCGCACGCGGCGGGGATCAAGCCCATCATAGGCTGCGAATTCTATATGTGCGAGAACCTGCACAGCGTAGGCTTCGAGAATAAAGAGTATTTCCACCTCATATTGCTTGCCAAGAACAATGTCGGCTACTACAATCTGTGCCGACTGAATTCCATCGCATTCGTAGAGGGCTTCTACTACAAGCCGCGTATAGACTTCGAGACGCTCACCAAGTACTCCGAGGGGCTTATATGCCTGTCCGCCTGCATAGCGGGGCAGTTGCCGAGACTGTTGCTCATGGACCGCCCGGACGAGGCGCGGGAGTTGGCATTGCAGTACAAGGCACTCTTCGGCGAGGACTATTATATAGAGATACAACGGCACGGCATAGAGGAAGAGGACGCCGTCATGCCGCAACTGATCGCGTTGGCGCGGGAGTTGGGCATCAAGATAGTGGTCACCAACGACGTGCATTATCTGAACAAGGAAGACGCGGAGTTGCAGGATGTGATGCTGTGCGTGCAGATGGGCAAGTACCTGGACGATACGGACAGAATGAAGTTCCATGGCGAGGAGTTCTATCTCAAGGACTACGACGAGATGGCGATGCTGTTTCCAAATCTGCCCGAGGCGATGGAGACGACGCTGGAGATAGCGGACAAGTGCAATGTGGACTTCGGCAAGGAGAAGCTGCTGCCGCTGTACACGCCGCCGGACGGTATGTCCTCCCCCGACTATCTGTGGCTGCTGGTGCAGAAGGGGTTGGAAAAGAAGTATCCCGACCCTACCAAGGAGATACTGGACCGTATCGACTACGAGTACGGCGTCATATGCAGTATGGGATTCGTGGACTACTATCTCATAGTGTGGGACTTCATCAACTACGCCAAGCAAAACGGTATCCCCGTAGGCCCCGGACGCGGCAGCGGAGCGGGCAGTGTGATAGCCTACCTCATAGGTATCACGGAGGTGGAACCTTTCCGCTTCAATCTCATGTTCGAGAGATTCCTCAACCCCCAGCGCAAGTCTATGCCGGACTTCGACGTGGACTTCTGCATGGACCGCCGTGGAGAGGTCATAGACTATGTGCACCGCAAGTACGGCAATGACAACGTGTGCCAGATAGTCACCTTCGGCACGATGGCTGCGAAGAACGCCATCAGAGACGTGGCGCGCGTGATGCGCTTTCCCATCAGCGAGTCCAACCGTCTGGCGAAGATGGTCCCGGACAACTTCAAGTACACGCTCAGGCACCTGCTGGGGCTGGTACCGTACAAGAAGGAAGCGGACGCATACGTGTCCGACGAACTCATACGCGCATACCATGACCCTGCCACGCACAAACTCATCGACATAGCCATGCGTATAGAAGGCTCGCCGCGTCAGACGGGCATGCACGCAGCGGGAGTGGTCATCTGCCGTGAGAAGGTGAGCGACCACGTGCCTCTGCAGACCAACGGCGGTTCGTTGGCAAAGGGCGGCATCGTCACCACGCAGTATACCATGACGGAAGTGGAAGAGTTGGGCTTGCTCAAGATGGACTTCCTCGGACTGCGTACGCTGACGGATATCAAGAAGGCGTGCGACTACGTGTATGAGGACTACGGCGTCAAGGTGGACTTCAGTACGGACAACTACGACGACCCGAATGTATTCAACCTCATAGGCAGCGGGGACACCATGTGTATATTCCAACTGGAGAGCGGCGGCATGTGCGACCTGATGCGCAAGATGAAGCCGACTCACCTGGAAGAGATCATAGCAGGTATCAGCCTGTACCGTCCCGGTCCCATGCAGTATATAGGGGACTATATCGACTGCAAGTTCGACAAGTCCAAGATCAAGTACCTGCACCCCTCTATGGAGTCCATACTTGCCGTGACCAACGGCTGTATAGTGTACCAGGAGCAGGTCATGCAGTTGGTGCAGAAGTTGGCGGGCTTCTCCATGGCACTGGCAGACAACGTGCGCTACGCCATGAGCAAGAAGAAGGCGCAGATGATGAAGGACCTTGGGGAGTTGTTCGTACACGGCGGCACCTGGACCAACGGCGAAACGGTGCCCGGCTGCGTCAAAAACGGCATACCCGAGGACGTCGCGCTGGAGATATACAAGCAGCTGGACGACTTCTCGCAGTACGCCTTCAACAAGTCCCACGCCACATGCTACGCATACGTGACCTATCAGACGGCATGGCTCAAGAACTACTACCCCGTGGAGTTCATATGCGCCCTGCTCAACAACCGTATCAACGATATCTCCCAGATCAAGAAGTATATGGCGTACGCCAAGTCTCAGGGCATAGAGGTATTGCCGCCGGATATCAACAAGAGTCGCGACGAATTCCGCGTGGAGAACGGTGCCATCCGTTTCGGACTGGGCGGTATACGCAATATCGGCGTAGGCGTTGTGAAAAAGATCGTGGACGAGCGCGAGCGCGGCGGCGAGTTCAAGGATATGCAGGACCTGTTCGAACGCTGTATCGAGCGCGAGACCACAGCCACAGCACGCGAGGGACAGAGTTTCATCAACAAGCGCATGGTGGAGAACTTCATCAAGGGCGGAGCATTCGACTGCTTCGGCAGGACGCGGGCGGATATGATAGCCCACTACAATATAGAATACAACGAGTCTATGGACTCTCTTAAGTCCCGCGCGACGGGTCAGTTGTCCATATTCGACCTCGTGCCCGACGTGAATAAAAGCTCGCGCAAGAGCCATCAGCAACTGCCCGAGTTCAGCAAGGATATACTGTACAACTACGAAAATGAGGTACTGGGCGTGTATATGACCGGCTCGCCGCTGGACGAGTACACGGATATATCCCGACAGTTCCGCTTCGACTTCACCACACAGGAGACCAACGCCGTCGCTGAGTCGGATGAGGAGGACGAACTCTTCCGTCCCACGGTGAATAAGCGTTTCGTGACCACAGGCGGTATACTCCACGATATCCGCGTAGTGGTGGGCAGAGACAACCAACGTATGGCTTTCGGCACGCTGGAGGATATGTGGGGCACCATCGAGGTGAGCGTATTCGGCGCGGTATACGAGAAGTGCAAGGAGATGCTGGCAGAGGACGCCTTTTTGGTGGTACGCGGCAATGTCACCGACGCTCGCGAGGGCTACAAGATCAACGTCCGCGAACTCATCAACCCCCACAGCGAGGACGCCATGAAGAACCGCCCCGCTCCGCCCGAGCACAATATCGTACTCTGGCTGAAGATGGACGAGCGCGACGACGAGAAGTATTCGCGCGTGCTGGAGACGCTGCTACGCTACGAGGGCGAGATCCCCGTGCGCATCAAGATAGAAGGCAAACCATACCGTATGGATACCTGCGTGCGCAATTGCCCCGGTATAGTGTACGAACTGGGCGGCATCCTCGGCGACTCCAACGTCATCTTCTTCGAGAAATAAGCCCCTGTCTACAGAAACGCGAATAAAACATTAGACCGCATACGAGCGGCTTGGCAACTGCCAAGCCGCTTTTCGTGCTGTATAAGTGTGTAGAAGTGGTGCCTGAGCGGGGAGAGGGATATCCCGAGCGCACAGAAGCGGATAAGGAAGGGCGTGACTGCTAAACGAAACTGTCCTGCAGTTCTTTCAGAAATACCTCGGCGCACTTGGGGAATACCTGATATTTTTTCCAGGCGATATCGAGGTGAGATACGAGCCTCGGATAGAGCGGACGAAAACACAGTCGGCTGTCGCCGGTGGTGTTGATTATATGTTCCAGTCCCACGGCATAGCCCACGCCCTCGGTGACGAAGAGCGAGGCGTTATACATAAGGTTGTATGTGGCGACGATATTCAGCTCGTCCGATCTTTTTCTGAACCAATCTGTGATGACGCTTTTGTCCAGCGAATGACGGGAGCGGATAAGAGGCGCGTCCCATAGGTCTTCGGGGGTTATATATTCCTTCTCCGCGAGCGGACTGTCTTTGCGCATCAGAACGCCCCAGGTATCTACGAGAGGAAGGCGGATATAGTCGTACTTGGTGAGGTCTGCCGGCTCGATGAATACGCCAAAGTCGATAAGCCCCTTGTCGAGTTTTTCCGCTATAGTTGCCATATCTCCGCTGTAGAGATGAAACTTGACGGCGGGATATCTCTCCCTCACGGCATGCGCCGCCTTCGCCACAAGTTGCATGACGTAACTCTCTCCGCCGCCTATATAGACGTCGCCGCGTATCTCCGCGACGGGCAAGGCAAGCTCCGATTCCGTCTTTTTTTGCAATTCTATAATTTCCTCGGCGCGTTTTTTGAGAAGCTGACCCGCTTCGGTGAGCGTGATCTTTCTGCTGCCGCGTATGAAGAGTTGCTGCCCGAGTTCTTCTTCCAGACGCTTCATCTGCCGCGACAGGTTGGGCTGGGATATATACAGCGATTCCGCCGCTTTCAAAATACTTTCTTCCCGTGCCACCGCCAAAAAATATCTGAGTTCCCGCAGTTCCATACATATACACTCCTTTTTAAGTATTATATTGCCGAAAACTATACTTGTCAAGCATAGATATTCTATAATATATAAGTATTGGACATATAATATTTTTTCGTATATAATATCGGTGTATATTCGAGGTGGATATGGACAGAGAACGATTTGCCGAAACTACGAAGGCAGGGACCTGCCTTGTTGCGGGATCGGAGACGCACCAATACATGCACGACATGTCGCAGCGCGCGCTTGCGCTGACGGCGGAGATCAACGGAACATATCACAAGCCGGAGGAAGTGAGGCGGTTGTTTTTTGAACTCATCGGAAAAGAATATGACGAAACTTTCGGACTGTTCCCGCCCTTTTCCACCGACTACGGGCTGAATATAACGCTCGGCAAGCGCGTTTTTATCAATTCGGGTTGTTGCTTCCAAGATCAGGGCGGTATAGAGATCGGAGACGACTGCCTCATCGGACAGCAGGTGGTGATCGCAACCTTAAATCACGATTTGGATCCCGAAAGGCGCGGCAATATGTTTCCCGCACCCGTGAAGATCGGAAACAAAGTTTGGATCGGCGCACACGCCACAATTTTGCCGGGAGTAACGATCGGTAATGGGGCTGTTGTCGGCGCGGGTGCGGTAGTCACCAAGGACGTTCCGGACAATGCCATCGTGGCAGGCGTTCCGGCAAAAATCATAAAAATCATCAAGGAGTGAGATCATGGAAGAATTGAAATTGACGAGAGAGTGGGACAAAGTATTCCCCAAGAGCGAGCAGGTGGAGCACAGTAAGGCGACGTTCCATAACCGTTACGGCATCACTCTCGCATGCGACGTATACAAGCCGAAAGGTGCAGAGGGCAAACTCTCCGCAGTTGCGGTGTGCGGTCCCTTCGGCGCGGTCAAGGAACAAAGTTCGGGACTGTATGCACAGGAACTTGCCAAGCGCGGCTTTTTGGCTATCGCGTTCGACCCGTCTTTCACGGGCGAGAGCGGAGGAATGCCCCGCTATGTTGCCTCTCCGGATATCAATACCGAGGACTTCTCGGCGGCGGTGGACTATCTCTCCTGCCGCGAGGACGTGGACGCGGACAAGATCGGTATATTGGGTATTTGCGGCTGGGGCGGAATGGCGATAAACGCCGCGGCAATGGATACGAGGATAAAGGCGACCGTCGCTTCCACCATGTACGATATGACGCGAGTGAACGCCAAAGGCTACTTCGACGCGCAGGACAGCGAGGAGGCGCGCTTTGAAACGAAAAAAGCCCTCAACGCACAGCGTACCCTCGATTACAAAAAGGGCAACTACGAACTCGGTGGCGGTGTGGTGGATCCGCTTCCCGACGACGCGCCCTTCTTCGTCAAGGACTATTACGACTACTACAAGACCAAGCGCGGCTACCATGTCCGCAGTCTGAACTCCAACGGCGGCTGGAACAAAACTTACTCGCTTTCCTTTATGAATATGCCCATTCTGGCGTATAGCAACGAGATAAGGAGCGCGGTGCTGCTCATTCACGGCGAAAAGGCGCACTCATGCTACTTCTCGAAGGACGCCTACGTCGCGATGACAAAGGACAGCAAGTACGCGGGTAATAAGGAACTTCTCATTATCCCGAACGCCGTGCATACCGACCTCTACGACCGGCTCGACGTCATTCCGTTCGACAAGATCGAGACGTTTTTCAAGGCAAATTTGTAATAGCGTAAAGTTATGAAGAAAGTATTCGGAATATCTATACTTATTTTATGGTTATGCTTTTTTGTCTTTGCGCTTGCGGCTTGCGTTCCGGATGAGCCGTTGCCCGAGCAGACCGCGCCAGAAAAGAATGAACAGTCGTCCGAAAAGTCAAATGCGGACAGCGAGGCAGAGATGACAGATACGATTTATTTTACGATAGGAACGCATAAAATCGCCGTGAAACTCGAAAACAATGCCGCGACAAAGGCACTTGTCGAGTTGCTGCAAGAGGGCGACATTACATACACCGCGCACGACTACGGCGGCTTTGAAAAGGTGGGCGATTTGGGACATACCCTCCCACGCGAAGATAAGCAGATGACGACCGAAGCGGGCGACGTGATACTCTATCTGGGCGATCGGATCGTACTGTTTTACGGCAGTAATTCGTGGAGTTATACAAAACTCGGCAAGATGCAATGCTCCGCGAGCGAGATCAAGGAGATTCTTACGGAAAACGACGCCGTCACGGTGAATATCTGTTTGCAATAACTTCGGAGGAAATATCTATGAACAAAAAAGTTTTGGTCATATCGTCAAGTTACAGGACTAAAGGCAACTCGGCAAGGCTCGCCGAGCAATTTGCAAAAGGTGCCCTCGAGGCGGGAAACGACGTAGAGTATATCTCCCTGCATGACAAAAAGATAGGTTTCTGCCGCGGGTGTCTTGCCTGTCAAAAGACGAAGAAGTGCGTCATTTCCGACGACGCCGACATTATACGCGAGAAAATGCTGCATGCGGACGTGGTGGTATTTGCAACGCCCGTTTACTACTACGGCGTAAGCGGACAGCTTAAAACTTTGCTCGATCGCTGCAACCCGCTGTACGCTTCGGACTATCGATTCCGCGACATATACCTGCTCTTTGCAGCGGCAGAGGACGGCGACGACGCCGAGAAGCGGACGCTGGACAACTTCGACGGCTGGGCGGTCTGCTTTGACAAGGCACGCTTTGCCGGCTATGTGTTCTGCGGCGGAGTGAACGACGTGGGCGACATAGAAGGCAATATTAAACTCGAAGAAGCCTACCGACTGGGAAAGTCCGTTTGATACGTACCGTTATCTTTCGGTGCGATAGACATAAAATGATACAATAGAATAAACCATCATCAAAGTACAGCGAGACCCTCGCTGTGCTTGCATTTTGTACGGGTATAAGCGCGAAAGCGGCGAGGTTTTTACGACCACGCGCGAAATATTATATTTGCAGCGAATTTTTTGGTGCAGTTGCTTGACAAATGCGGCGATTGGTAGTACTATAGGTGAAAGTTCAATTTGGGACTAATTGTCCGGGAAGGGAAATATGGCAAAAAATGATATATTTGAGTATATACATAATATATTTTTGGTGAAGCGATACGCCTATGAGGAGACGAGCAGGCGCAACGGGCTGTTGCCAATAGACGTGCATATATTGACATTTGTGGATATGCACGCGGACGACTCCACGGCGGCGGACATAGAGCGTGATCACAAGATAAAGAAGAATACCATCTCGGTACACGTGGACTATCTGATGAAGAACGGGTATCTGGAGCGGCAGTGCAGCGAGGATGACAGGCGCAAGATGGTGCTCCTGCTGACGCCTTCGGGCAAAGCCATCGCCGCCGAGTGCGAGGAGATGCTTCTGGATATGAACAAGAAGCTGAACGAAGGTCTGACGGACGAGGACAAGGCGACGCTGCTGCGCTGTTTCGAGAGGGTGAACGAGAACGCTCTGAGACTACTGAGCGAGCATTGACATAAAATACAGGCATATTGCATATATATGAGAGCCTCTGCCTTTCATAGGAAGGGCGAGGGCAAGGAGGCAACTTGATAAGAAAACTTTTGAAAGGAGCGAAAGGGTACGAACTCCAGTCTATATTCACCGTGGTGCTGGTGCTGTGCGAGACGGCACTGGAGGTAGTCCTGCCCATATTCATGTCGAATATACTGAACGTGATGCAGTTGTACGCCATGGATCCGACGGGCAAAGGGCTTACGTCCGCCATCACCGTATACGATTTTTGCGGAGGGACGCATACGCTCCTGACGTATGGAGTGGGCACGATCGTGCTGGGTATCAAGGACATATTGCTGAACACGGTCTATTCATACGGCATACTCATGGTCATATCCGCGCTGTGCTCGCTGACATTCGGCGGACTGGCAGGCTGGCTGTGCGCTGTGGCGGGAGCGGGATTCTCCAAGAATATGAGGGGGATGCTGTTCACCAAGATACAGAGTTTTTCCTTTGCCAACGTGGACAAGTTCAGCACCGCGTCGCTGGTGACGCGCTCGACTACCGACGTGAACAACGCGCAGAACTCCTTCATGATGATCATACGTACCGTCATACGTGCGCCGGCTATGCTCATATTCAGCACGGTCATGGCATTCATGACGGAGCCGAAGATGGCTTGGATATTCTTTGCCGCCATACCCGCGCTGGGGTTGGTAATGTTCCTTATATCCACGCGCGTACATCCGCTGTTCAAGGCGATGCTCAAGAAGTACGACAAGATGAACGCCGACGTGCAGGAGGACCTGGTGGCTATACGCGTGGTGAAGGCATTCGTGAGGGAGGACTACGAGGAGCAAAAGTATCGTGAGTCCACCGAGGCGGTGCGCAAGGCGCAGTTGAAAGCCGAGAGGTTGATGATATTCATGAACCCGCTGACCAGCTGTATCATGTACGGAACTATAGTGGGCTTGCTCATCATAGGGGGCAAGGATATAGCCGTAGGCACCATGCAGGGCGGTACGTTGACAGCCATGATGAACTATTGCACGCAGATATTGAGCAGCGTGATGATGATATGCTTCATCGCGGTACAACTCGTTTTGAGCCGTGCCAGCATAGACCGTATATACGAGGTGCTGGAGACGGAGTCGGATATACGGGACGGCGAGCAGTCGGACAAGACGGTGGACAGCGGCAGTATAGAGTTCTGCGACGTGGACTTCAGCTATTCGTCCAACGCCGACAACCTGACGCTCGAGCATATCAACTTGTCCGTCAAGGCCGGCGAGACGGTGGGTATCATCGGCGGCACCGGAGACGGCAAGAGCAGTCTGGTGCAGTTAATACCGCGATTTTACGACGTATTCAACGGCTGTGTGAAGGTGGACGGCACGGACGTGAGGGAGTACAGCGTGTACAACCTGCGCGAGGGCGTGTCCATGGTGCTGCAGAAGAACGTTCTTTTCAGCGGTACCATCAGGGAAAACCTGCTGTGGGGCAACAAGGACGCCACGCAGGAGGAGATAGAGGCGGCTTGCCGCGCCGCATGCGCGCATGACTTCATCATGTCCTTCCCGGGTGGCTACGATACCGATCTGGGACAGGGCGGCGTGAACGTGTCCGGCGGACAGAAACAGCGTCTGTGCATAGCCAGAGCACTGCTTAAAAAGCCTAAGATAATGATCCTCGACGACTCCACCAGCGCGGTGGATACCGCCACGGACGCGCAGATACGCAAAGGTCTCAAAGAGTTGTCGGCGGATATGACCACCATCATAATCGCTCAGCGTCTGTCCTCTGTGCAGGATTGCGACAAGATAGTCATACTGGATGACGGCAAAATAAACGCCGTAGGCACGCACGAGCAGTTGTTGGCGAGCAACTCCATATACCAGGAGATATACCGCTCGCAGCAGAAGGGCACGGCAGACGCCGACGGAGATATACATACGGAAGGGGGTGAGAACTGATGCCTCCGCGCAACAGTAAATATATGGGCGCACAACGCCCTGCCAATCTGAAAGGCACGCTGGGCAGACTGCTCGGCTATCTCAAACCGTACAAGGGACGCATGGCGTTGGTATTCATCTGCGTTATATTGCAGAGCATTGCCAACGTACTGGCTACCACGCTGCTCCGACCGCTCATCAACGGTCTTGCGGTGAGCGCGGACGCCACGGGCGTATCTCTGACGGGAATAGGATTCATAGACCAACTCGCCTACACCGATAAGATAGCCTATCTCGGCACGGTGGTGGGATTGATGGTGGCGGTGTACCTGTTGAGCCTCGGCGCGAACTATCTGTTCAATCGCCTGCTCATCGCGGTATCCACGTCCACTATCAAGCGTCTGCGCGACGAATTGTTCACGCACATGCAGTCGCTGCCCATCAAGGTATTCGACGGCACCACGCACGGCGAACTGATGAGTCGGTATACCAACGATATAGATATGATGAACGAGTTCATAGCGCGCGCTTTGCCGCAGTTCGTGAGCAGTTTCGTCACCATAGTGGGGGTGTTCACCGCCATGTTCGTGATGGATTGGAAGTTGTCGCTGGTCATGGTGGGAATGCTCATAGTCATGGGCATACTCGTCAAGGTCATAGGCGGCCGTTCCAAGCGCAACTTCGTGGCACAGCAGGAGGCAGTAGGCAAACTGAACGGCTATGTCGAGGAGATGACGGAAGGACAGAAAGTGGTGAAGGCATTCAACCACGAAGCGCAGGCGTCGGCGGATTTCGATAAGATCAACAGCCACTGGGCAAAGGTGTCCGCCCGCGCCAACAGTTACGCCAATATAATGGGTCCCATCATGAACAACCTGTCCCACTTCTTCTATGCGGGTATAGCCATATTCGGCGCGCTCATAGCCACCAATTCGGCAAATCCGCTCAACTACGTGGGAACCATCGCCACATTCTTGCTGTTCGTGCGTACCATCACCATGCCGATACAGCAGATATCTCAGCAGATCAACCTGCTGTTCATGGCGGTAGCGGGCGGCGAACGCGTATTCGCACTGATGGATACTCCCTCCGAGACGGATGACGGATATGTCACTTTGGTCAATGCCGTCATAGACGAGTCGGGCAATATAACCGAGAGCGAGACACGTACCGGACGCTGGGCATGGAAACATCCGCACAGCGACGGCACCGTGACATATACGGAACTGAAGGGCGACGTGGTGTTCGAAGACGTTACATTCGGCTACGAAGAGGGCAAGACGGTACTGCACGACGTGTCGCTGTACGCCCATCCCGGTCAGAAGATAGCCTTCGTGGGCAGCACGGGCGCAGGCAAGACTACCATAACCAACCTTATCAACAGGTTCTACGACGTGCCGGACGGCAAGATACGCTACGACGGTATCAATATAACCAAGATAAAGAAGGCGGCCCTGCGCAGATCGCTGGCGATGGTGCTGCAGGATACGCACCTGTTCACCGGTACCGTGATGGACAATATCCGCTACGGCAGACTGGACGCTACCGACGAGGAGTGCATAGCCGCCGCCAAGTCGGCAAACGCCCATCAGTTCATCAAGCACCTGCCTGAGGGCTACGATACCATGCTGACCCGCGACGGAGAGAACCTCTCTCAAGGTCAGCGTCAGCTGCTCGCCATAGCCAGAGCGGCGGTGGCGGATCCGCCGGTGCTCATACTGGACGAGGCTACCAGCAGTATAGATACCCGTACGGAGTGGCTCATAGAAAAAGGTATGGACGCACTCATGGAGGGCAGGACCACCTTCGTCATAGCGCACAGACTGTCCACCGTACGCAACAGCGACGCCATCATGGTGCTGGAGCACGGCGTCATCATCGAGCGCGGCAACCACGACGACCTCATAGCGCAGAAGGGCAAATATTACCAACTCTATACCGGTATGTTCGAGTTGTCCTGATACGGACAGTCGGCGACTGCTTGCAGTATCATATAGCCTTACCTGCTTGCATAAGTAGCACAATAGACAACGTCGGAGGTGTGTACCTCCGACGTTGCTGTATATATACATATTTTTTGTTTACGGTATAGGGTATCGACGTACGGCGCGCCTACTCCGTATCGGAGGAGTCCGACGGGACGACGTCTGTGCGGATATGCTGCTCGAATAGCTCATTGACCTGACGGCACAACTCCGCAGCCATCTGTCTGCGATCCAGACCGCGCTGCTCGTAGTCGGTGTAGTAGGAGGGGAAACCTATCACCATCTTTTTCAGCTTGGCGTGGTAGTAGACGGGATATATGGGTATATCCTCCCCCGTCTGCTTGCGGTAGTACTGAGCCAGCACGGCAAATCCGGCATAGAACTCCGTCAGGTGCTCGTGGTATCCGTCGTCGCTGTTTTCCGGAAAGATGATGATACCTACGTCGTTTTCCAACGTCTGCATGCTCTTGCGCAGAGTGGTGATGAAGCGTTGGTCGTTGTAGCTGGGCAGTACGCGCAGTCCCTTGTAGAAAAAACCGGAGAAGCACGCCTCTATGACGGCGAGGAAGGTGGCGGCGAATTTGTTCTTGTGCCGCTTCTGTATGAAGTACACGTTCCTGAGATACCGGTAGCGCGACTTCCAATTGCCAAACATGGGCCAGGCACCCCACGGCGCGACGGTCGCCGGCAGGTACAGGTTGTACATGACGGGTCCGAACATTGCCGCATGGTTGGCTACGTATATAGCCTTGTCGGGCAGGTCTCCGGACAGACTGAGTATCTGAGGCTTCTTGAAAAACAGTTTCAGAAACCTTGACACGCCCTTCCATATCGGTTGTTTCTTCCTGAATTGCTCCTTCTTTTTCATTTTGTTCCTTCACGGCTTTCGTTTTATATATTGTACAATATTTCCGCATTTTTTTCAACCTTTTTGCTTATAAATATTTCACAAAAGTTAAATATCCGTCTTGTTTGCGCATCTGTGCATTTTATCTCGGATCCGTCCGTGCAAAATTGCGGAAAACTGTTTACCTTTTGACGGTTTTACGCTAAAATATAAGGGACAGTATGAAAAACGCTATGCAGAGAGGTATGGCTATGTTTGATATTCTGGTGGTAGAGGACGACAAGAATACTCGCAAACTGCTCACGGCTATATTGAGCGGGGAGGGGTACAATGTCCTGCAGGCGAAGAACGGCGTAGAGGCGTTGGAGGCGATGGAGCACAATCACGTGGACCTGATGGTGCTGGACGTGATGATGCCGCAGATGGACGGCTTCACGCTCACGCAGACGCTGAGGGAGAGCGGCAGTCAGCTGCCCATGCTGATACTGTCTGCCAAGCAGAACGTAATGGATATCAAGAAGGGCTTTCTGGTGGGCATAGACGACTACCTGACCAAGCCGTTCGACCCGGATATGCTCATATTGCGCATCAAGGCATTGCTCAGGCGCAGCAAGATAGTTACGGAAAACAAACTGACTGTGGGCAATGTGACTCTGGACTACAACGCCTACACGGTGACCACGCCCGAGTGGCAGGAGCAACTGCCGCAGAAGGAGTTTTTGCTGCTGTTCAAGTTGCTCAGCTATCCCAATGTGGTATTCACGCGCATGCAGCTGATGGACGAGATATGGGGCATGGACGCGGAGAGCGACGAGCACACGGTGAACGTGCACATAAACAGACTGCGTACGCGTTTTGCCGACACGCCGGACTTCGAGATAGTGACGGTGCGCGGCTTGGGATACAAGGCGGTGAGACACGATGAGTAGACGCAAAAAGAGAAATATATTCAACCGCATCACCCTCATAGTGGTGCTGTGCCTGTTCGTGCTGCTGATGGTGACCATGATAGCCACGCTGGGGCTTACCTCCCTCATAGCGCAGCATTGGATGGTGGACGAGGACAATATATTCCTGTTCGGTACCATCATCATGGCATTCAGTATCGTATTCGGCGTTGCCTTGTCCTTTGCATACTCCGCCATCATAGTGAAGGCGAGCAGACCCTACCTCGACGCTTTGCAGAAGGTGGCGGAAGGAGACTTCTCCGTGAGGATAGAGGACCCGGTAGTATTTGCCAACTTCAATATAGCCAAGAACTTCAACTATATGGTCAGTCAACTGCAGAGCGTGGAGACGCTGCGCGAGAACTTCGTGTCCGACTTCTCTCACGAGTTCAAAACGCCCATCAGTTCCATATCCGGCTTTGCAAAACTGCTCAAGAATCCCAACCTGTCCGTCGAGGCGCGCAACGAGTACCTGGACGCCATCATAGACGAGTCCCGTCGGCTGGTGGAGTTGTCCGAGAGCGTGCTCATGCTGAACAGGCTGGACTCCACGGAGGAGGTGGACAAGCAGCTGTACAGTCTGGACGAGCAGTTGAGGCAATGCGTGCTCATGTTCGAACAGCAATGCGATGCCAAGCATATAGAGTTGAATGTCGACTTGGAGGAGATGAAGATACTCAGCAATTACAAGTTGCTCAGTCAGGTCGTAGTCAATCTGCTGTCCAATGCCGTCAAGTTCACGGACGAAGGGGGATCCATAGACGTGAGGTGCAAGACGGTGGGGCTGAATGTGCTCATATCCGTCACCGACAGCGGCTGCGGTATGGATGAGGAGACCAAGAACAATATTTTCAACAAATTTTATCAGGGGGACAAGTCGCATACCACCGAGGGCAACGGCTTGGGACTGTGTATAGTCAAGAAGATCGTGGATATGCTGGGCGGTCAGATATTCGTGGAGAGCAAGCCTGGTGCGGGCAGTACCTTCTCCGTGCTGCTGCTCAAGGGGAATTGACGTGCTGAAGGTCAACGATACCATCACCTATACCGCACGGGACTATGCCAATGCCGAAACGGTGGGCGTATACGACGATACGACCGTATTCGTACCGCAGATGATAGCGGGCGAGTGCGCACGTGTGCGTATCGACTACGTGGGCAGAGGCGTGGCGTACGGCTCCGTGAAGGAGATACTGACCTCGTCTCCGGCACGTGTGCAGCCCGTATGCGAGCATGTGGGCAAGTGCGGCGGCTGCGTATTGGCGCATATGCGCTACTCCGAGCAACTGCGCTTCAAGCAGAACAAGGTGCGCTCCGTTCTGCGCAAGATAGGCGGTCTCGACATAGACGTACCGCCTTGTATGCCTTCGCCCCTGCCGCTGGGCTATCGCAACAAGCTGAGTCTGCCCGTCCGCGGCAGACGGGGCAACGTGCAGGTGGGCATGTTCGAGCGCAACAGCCACCGCGTGGTACCTACGGCACGGTGCGCTCTGGGCGGAGACTGGGCCGAGACGCTGGTGTCCGACTTTGTGGAGTTTTGTAACAGATACGGCGTTGAACCCTACAATGAAAGGACGTTTAAGGGCGTTATCCGACACTTGACGGGGAGATACGTGGACGGTCAGCTGCTGGTGACGGCAGTGGTCAACGGCGAAACGGATACGGACTGGTCTTCGCTGGTGCAGTCGCTGAGCAGCCGCTTTGACCGATTCGGAGTGTTTGTGAATATCAATACCGCGCACAACAACGTGATACTGGGCAAGGTCACGCGCCACGTGAGCGGGATAGAGTACATAGAAGGTGAACAGTGCGGAGTGAAGTTCCGCCTGCGCCCGGACAGTTTCTTTCAGGTGAATGACGGCGTGAAGGATATGCTGTACGCCTGCGTACGCGAGCAGCTGGACCTGTCCGAGACGGAGGTGCTGGTGGACTGTTTCAGTGGTATAGGCTTGCTTACCAATACGCTTGCCTGTCCGCGCTTCGACACGTACGCCATAGAGATAGAACCCTCTGCCGTACGCGACGCTCGGGATATGGCAGAGTTGAACGGTACGCCGCGGCTGGTGAATGTGTGCGGCGACGTGACGACGGAGTTGCCCAAGATAGTGGCGGCGAATAGTGGCAAACGCATGACTGCGGTGGTGGATCCGCCCAGAAAGGGGCTGAATCCCGCCCTGTACGATACATTCAGACAAGCCGCACCGGACTGTATAGTGTATATCAGTTGCGATCCGGCGACATTGGCAAGGGACATAGCGGCACTGTCCGACGCTTACGAAGTGGCGTACGTGCAGCCGTACGATATGTTCCCGCAGACAGATCAGGTGGAAACTGTGGTGAGATTGACACACAGAAAGGAGGAAATATGTTAGGAGCAAGACTGGACCGCGTCGAGATGATGCTGGGGGACAAGATAAACGACGTACGCAAAGCACGCGTAGCGGTGATAGGCGCAGGCGGCGTAGGCTGTTTCGCATTGGAGATGCTGGCGCGCTCGGGGATAGAGCATATCACGGTGATGGATGACGATATATTCACCGAGAGCAATATGAATCGACAACTGTACGCGCTGTATTCTACATTGGGCGAGTACAAGGTGGACGTAGTCAAGACGCGTATAAAGGATATCAACCCCGACTGCGAAGTGACGGTGTATCGTGAGCGTTACACGGCGGCTACGGCGTCCATGCTGGACTTGACTGCGTTTGACTACGTGATAGACGCCATCGATACGGTGACGGACAAGGTATTGCTGATACGCAACTGCTTGGAGGCGCATACGTATATCATATCCTGTATGGGTACAGGCAACAGACTGAATCCGGGCGACTTGCGCGTGGCGGATATATCCGAGACGACGGTGTGCCCGCTGGCGAAGGCAGTGCGCAAGTTGCTGCGGGAGCAGGGCATCACGAGCGGAGTACCGACGGTGTACTCCAGCGAGGAGCCCGTCTCGTCATACACGGAAACGGTGAAGTCCCGTCACGTGCCGGGCAGTATATTCTCGGTGCCTGCCACGGCGGGTATCATGCTCGCCGTCGAGGTCGTCAGACAGATCGTCGAGTAAGATCGTATATATGAAAAACTCTCCGAAGCGTATCGGAGAGTTTTTTGTATACTATTTTTATTTGCGCCGCAGACGCAGTTTCCCGATACCGTTGACGGCGAGTTTTTGCAACTCCACCAGCGGGATAATGGCAAATGCGAGTGCCAGCGCGATGAAGTATTCCGCCGCGGATATGCTCACGAAGCCGAATGCCGTATTGAGACCGGGTATATATATGACGGCGGTGGTCAGCGCGAGACTGAGCAGCATGGCACCCCACAGCAACAGGTTCTGATTGCGGATACGGAAGATACTTCCGGACATGCTGCGTGCGTTGTACGCGTGGAATATCTCCGTCATGCTCATGGTCATGAACGCCATAGTCATACCCTGCTCGGATATGTGCCAATCCACGCCCTCGAGGTACGCGCCTACGAAGTATGCCGCCAGGGTGATACCTGCCACGAACAGCCCGTGCAGTGCCACATTGACGCCGAGACCGCCTGCGAATATGCCTTCTTTCTTGAGGCGCGGAGGACGGTCCATCACGTCCGGTTCCGCCTTTTCCATGCCCAGTGCCACGGCGGGCAGTGTGTCGGTGATGAGGTTTATCCACAGCAAGTGTGCCGGTCTGAGCAATGTGAACCCGCACAACGTGGAAATGAATACCGCCAGCACTTCGGCAAGGTTGCTGGAGAGCAGATACTGAATGGCTTTGCGGATATTGTCGTATATCCTGCGTCCTTCGCCCACAGCGGTGACGATGGTGGCGAAGTTGTCGTCGGTGAGTATCATATCGGCGGTGTTTTTGGTGACGTCCGTACCCGTGATACCCATACCTACGCCTATATCCGCGCTCTTGATGGAGGGCGCGTCGTTCACGCCGTCTCCCGTCATGGCGCATACCTTACCGCATCTCTTCCAGGCATTGACTATGCGCACCTTGTGCTCCGGTTGGACGCGGGCGTATACGGAATAGTCGGCTATATGCCTGTCCAGCTCATCGTCGCTCATGTCGTCCAGAGCGGAGCCGAGCACCGCCTGCGAACGGTCGGTGATGATGCCCAGTTGCATTGCTATGGCTACGGCGGTGTCTATGTGATCGCCCGTGATCATGATGGGGCGGATACCGGCGTGCTTGCAGCGCACGATGGCGTCGTAGACTTCTTCACGTACGGGATCTATCATGCCGCACATTCCCACGAATATCATATCCCGCTCGAGGGCTTCGGCGGATATATCGTCGGGCAGGTCGGCGTACTGTCTGTACGCTACGGCAAGTACGCGCAGTGCCTTGTCCGCCATGCCCTTGTTGGCGGAGAGTATATGCTCGCGCGTCTGCTCTGTCAGCGGACGGACCTCGCCCTCCTCCAGAATGTATGAGCAGTGCGCGACTATCTCGTCCGGTGCGCCCTTGGTGTACTGGGTGACGCCCTCTTTCGTGCGGTGCAGGGTGCTCATCATCTTGCGCAGGCTGTCGAAGGGGGCTTCCGCCACGCGCGGAGACTGCTCTTGCAGCAGCGTCTTGTCCAGTCCTCTGCTCAGCGCGAAGTTTACCAAAGCGCACTCCGTAGGTTCGCCTACCGCCTCGCCGCCGTTGACCTGAGCGTCACAGCACAGAGCCATACCCCTTGCCAGCAATTCGGCGTCGCCGTAGGTCTCTACGACGGTCATCTTGTTTTGCGTGAGCGTGCCCGTTTTGTCCGAGCATATTATCTCCGCACAGCCCAGCGTCTCCACAGCCGTCATCTTGCGTATCACGGCGTGCTTCTTGCTCATATTGGTAACGCCGATGGACAGCACGATGGTGACTACCGTAGCCAGACCTTCGGGAATGGCCGCTACAGCCAAGCCTATGGCTATGAGCAGCGAATCCATGACCACGTCAGCGTCGAAACCGCTTCCGTTGACGTAGCTCATCAGCAGTTTGAAGAGGAATATGAATACGGAAATGCCTATCACCACATAGGTGAGTATACGGGACAGTTGCGCCATCTTGATCTGTAAGGGCGTCTTTTCCTCTTGAGTGGTGGCGAGCACATTGGCTATCTTGCCCATCTCGGTATCCATTGCCGCAGCCACTATGACGGCTTTCGCCCGACCGTAGGCTATGGAACTGCCCATGAAGAGCATATTTTTTCTGTCACCGAGCGGCACTTCGCGTTCTATGACGGCGTCCGTCTTGTCCACCGGTACGCTCTCGCCCGTCAGCGAGGACTCTTCCGCTTTGCAACTCGCCGCTTCCAGTATCCTGCAGTCGGCAGGTACGCTGTCGCCCGCCTCCAGCAGTACTACGTCGCCTACTACGAGGTCGCAGCTGTCGATGAAACTCATCTTGCCGTCGCGCAGCACTTTGCACTTGGACTCCGTCATGGATTGCAACGCTTCTATGGCTTGCTCCGCCTTGCTTTCCTGTATGACGCCCAGCGTGGCATTGAGCAATACGACCACGGCGATGATGATGACGTCGGCAAATGACTCTTTTTCGTTGGAGGGGTCGGCATTGTTCACCAATGTAAGGACCAAACTGACCAGCGCAGCCACCAGCAGAATGATGATCATGGGATCGGCAAGCTGCTTGAGGAACCGAATGAAGATATTCTGCTTTTTGCCCTCGGCGAGTTTGTTCTTGCCGTTACGCTGCAGCCTCTCCGCCCCTTCCTGCTCGCTGAGACCTTGTGCGGAGGAGCCGACCTCCCGCAACGTCTCTTCGACGGACATTTGGTAGTATTTCATACTCTTCTCCTGTCTGTGAGGGAGAGCGGACGCTGTTTATTCAAAAACTCACGCAACCGAGCGGTTGCGTGAGTCTTATCATTCAAAACAGTACCAGACGGCTTGCCGTCGGTTGTTGGTATCTGCTACGCTATGCGCCGATTACTCCCTCACGGATGATTCAATTATATTGTAATCATACCATACAACAAATATGTTGTCAACTGCTTATAGGGTGTGGTATAATCAATTTCATCGATGAAAAGGGTACGGTAAAATATATGCTGCCTTCCAAAACCTATTTGCAACAGAATATACCCGTCAGGCAGGGGGACTGTGACGCAAGCGGTTGCGTGAGCCTGCATGCGGTGGCGCGTTGGCTGCAGGACGCGGCAAGCGAGCACGCAGAGAGATTGGGCTTCGGCTGGGACAGCCTGGACGCCGCCGGGTGCCTGTGGGTGCTGTCCAAGCTGAAGATACGCCTCGACATACCCTTCGCCGCGGATACAGCCGACTTCACGCTGTATACCTGGCCGCTCCGCCCCGCGCGCTTCTTTGCGGAACGTTGCTTTGCGGGGGTGAAGGAGGACAGAACGCTGTTTTCCGCCACCTCGCTGTGGACGGTGATAGACCGCAATACACGAAGGATCGTCTCCGCGGACAAGCTGAACAGCATATATCGCTGTGACTTCGACGACGCGCATTGCGACGTGACGGCGGACTTTGTGCGCCTTCGCCGCGACGAAAGCTATGTACAGTGCTATACCAAGACCGTGCGCCGCAGCGATCTGGACGTGAACGGACACGTGAACAACACCAACTATGTCAACTACGCGCTGGACGTGCTGCAGCCGGGCGAGCGTGTGACGGAGGCGGAGATAGTGTTTCAGAAGGAATTACTCTTCGGCGATACCGTTACGGTGTATGCCAAGCGGGAAAGCGGCAAAGTATACGTCATAGGCGAACGGGACGAGACCTGCTTCACCGCCGTACTGACTATAGCATAGGATAAAACGCAACAAAAAAGCCCGACGACCGTCGGGCTGTAATATTGTAAGGCTATTCTTCGCGGTAGCCGAAGTAACTCATCACGTACGCTATGCTGTCGTACAGTTTGTCTATCTCGTCGGATGACTTCTTGCTCAGCACATAGCCCAACTTGCGGTCTATCTCGTTTTTGAGCGAGTTGAGCAACTCCGTGCCCTTGGGCGCGAGACGCGCGTAGAACTTGCGGCGATTGTGCTCGTCACAGACGCGTTCTACCATGTCCATATCCGTCAGCACGTCTATCACCTTGGTGAGTTGTTGATTGCTCATGCACAGATCGGCGGCGAGTTCGGACATGCTGAGTTGGCTGCTCTGGTTGAGAATGTGCAGGCAGGTCAGCTGAGTGATGGAGATGGGAATATCCTTGATGGATACCAGATTGCGATACATTTTGCGCATCTTGGGATAGTACGCAAAGATAAGGTCGGCGAGTTCGGAAACACTTCTGCTCATATGTAAGCCTCTTTATGTCCAAATTATAGCCGTTTTACGCCGTTTTGTCAACATGAGCGTCGGGCAAAAGCGAAATAATTTTTGCTCTGTTTTGTTCTGCGCTCTTGCAATATATCGCTTTTTGGTGTAAACTGATACGGAATGGATGGAATGGAGGTTCAGATGAACAAAGCAGTTGCGGTAGTGGGAATGTGCGGCTCCGGCAAGAGCGTACTGTGCAAGTATTTCACCGATATGGGTTGGGAGAGCGTGTACTTCGGCGGCGTGGCGGTGTCACAGCTGCAGAAGGACGGTATCCCCGTCAACGAAGCCAACGAGCGTCGCGTGCGCGAGCAACTTCGTCACGACCTGGGCATGGGCGCGTTCGCCATAGTGCTCAAAGACGAGATCTTGGATAAACTCTCTCGCGGCAATGTGGTGCTGGACGGGCTGTACAGCTGGAGCGAGTACCTTATACTCAAGCAATTGCTGGGCGACGACCTCGTGATACTTGCCGTCGTCACCAACAGCGATATTCGCAAGCAGCGTCTTGCCTGCCGTCAGGTACGCCCCCTGTCCGCAGAGATGGTGGATAGCCGCGACGTGGCGGAGATAGAACATTCCGAAAAGGGCGGTCCCATAGCCAAAGCCGACTACTACGTGATGAATAACGGCACAGAAGCGGAGCTTAAAGCGCAATTCCAAGCCTTCATGCAGTGGCTGTGCAGATGATCCCGAGCAATATAAAACGCTCTTCCTTGTAGGGGAGAGCGTTTTTTACGTTATCTACTTCTTCGCTCGGTGCGGCTTTGCGGTATCTTCCACCGGAGTGCACGGGCGGATGAAGAAGCGTATGAGTATGGGCAGACTGACCGCCGCCGTCAGAAAGTCGGCTATGGGCTGGGCTATCTGTATGCCCGTCAGTCCCCATATGCCTGTGGTGAGCAGCAGTACGGGTATGAATATAAGCCCCGAGCGCAGCAGCGCGAGGAAGGACGCCATGCCTGCCTTGCGTATGCTCTGGTAGGTCATATTGAGCGGAATGAACAGCGGCATGAACAGCTGACCGAATATGGCATAGCGCATGGCGGGAGTGGCAAAGGCTATGACTGCCGGATCTTCCTGGAATATGCGTACGAAGAAGCGCGGAGCGGCTATGATGGGCAAGCCGAGTACCGTCACACAGCCCAGACAGATGAGACATGCCACCCATAGTCCCTGCTTGACGCGGGAGTACTTGCGCGCCTGATAGTTGAAGGAAGCCACAGGCTGCAGACCTTGACTGATGCCCATGCCCACGCACATGACGAAGTTGCTTATGCGGTTGACCACCGTCATACCGTCTATGGCTACGTCCGCCATTTGCTCGCTCACCGTGCCGCCGTATCTGCCCGCGAGAGTATTGAGCAGTCCGCTGCTGATACTGTTCAGCCCCTGACGTATGAAGGAGGGAAATCCCGTGCGGAATATCTGCGCGTACAGCCTGCCTTGACGGCTTATATGCCGTAGGCGTATCTTGCTCTGGGCGGTGCGGATGAAGCCTATGAGCAGTATGACGAAACTTATTATCTGCGATATGGCAGTCGCCATACCCGCGCCGAATACGCCGAGACCGCACAGGCGGATGAATATATAGTCCATGCCCATATTCAGCAGTCCGCCGCTGACCAGCCCTATCATGGCGAAAAAGGCTTTGCCCTCGTAGCGCAGGTTGTTGTTCAATATGAGACTGCATATCATGAATGGGCAACTGATGAGCACCCACATGCCGTAGTCGCGGGCGTAGGGCAGTATGGTCTCGGTAGAGCCGAGCAGGCGCATGAGCGGGGACAGGAATATAAGCCCCAACGCCGTCATCAGCAGACCTATCGCTCCGCCGAGGAAAAATGCGGACGATACGTACTTGGACGCACGGGGGACGTTTTTCTCCGCGAGTTCTTTGGAAACGTATGTGCCAGAGCCGTGTCCGAGCATGAATGCGATCGCTTGTATGATGGACTGCAACGTGAAGAGTATACCTATGGACCCCTGCGCACTGGTGTTCAACTCGCCGCTTGCGTTGGTGATGGTACCAACGAAGTAGGTATCCGCCATATTGTATATACTGGTGATGAGCATGCTCACGGTGGTGGGTATCCCCAGCCGTACGACCAGCCGCGCTACCGGCGTGCGCGTCATTTTATTGTAGTATATTTCCGTTGCCTGTTGCTGTTCATTCATAAGTGTATATAGTTTACTACCACGACAATAATATGTCAACAAACCGAGCACGGACACTCGGTCAACACTTGCAAGAGGTACTCATATGTGGTATAATCTTGCCATACGGAGGCGCAAGTGAAAGCGGTCATACAGAGAGTAAGCGGTGCGACATTGACGGCGGAGGGACGAGAAGTATCCCGCATAGGCAACGGATTGGTGGTGTTTTTCTGCGTGGAGCGGGAGGATCCCGAGCCGCTGTGTGCGCGTTTCGCGGACAAGTTGGCAAAGTTGCGTATATTCGAGGACGGCGCAGGCAAGATGAACCTGTCCGTGACGGACGTGGGTGGCGAGGTGCTGCTGGTGTCTCAGTTCACGCTGGCGGCGGATCTGCGTCACGGCAACAGACCGAGTTTCACGGAGGCAGAGCAGCCGGAGCGTGCGAAGGAATTGTACCTCAGGACGGCGGACCTGCTGCGCGACAGGGGCATACCTACGCAGTTGGGCATATTCGGCGCGGATATGACGGTGTCCCAGCACAATGCCGGTCCCGTCACCGTGATCTGGGAGGAAAGATGAAGAGTCTCAGACAGTTATATAAGATAGGAGTAGGTCCTTCTTCGTCCCATACTATGGGACCGGTGAAGGCTACGGAGATGTTTCTCGCCCGGCACGGCGACTGCGACAGTTATACGGTGACGCTCATGGGCTCTCTCGCCATGACGGGAGAGGGGCACGGCACGGACGTGGCGATCAGGCGCGCCTTCGGCGACAGAGACGTGACGGTAGTGTTCGACAGACAGACCAAGTGCGTCCATCCCAATACCATGGAGTTCGTGGGCTACAAGCAGGGGCAGGAACCGGTGCGTATGCAGATATTCAGCATCGGCGGCGGAGACATACTGGTCGCCGGAGACAATCCCGTCGAGGGCGAGGAAGTGTATCCCGAGAATACATTCGAGCAGATCAAGTCCCGTTGCAACAGCGAAGGCATACGCCTGTGGCAGTACGCCATAGAGCAGGAAGGCGAGGGTATCCTCGAGTATATGTACGCTATATGGCAGGTCATGCAGCGGTGTGTGGCGGAGGGACTGGACGCAGAAGGAGTACTGCCCGGCGGACTGAACGTACAGCGTCGCGCGCGCAAGTTGCTCAACGAGCAAAACGATATCACCCGCCATACGCGCCGTGACAGGATAGTGGCGGCGTACGCCTTTGCGGTAGGCGAGCAGAACGCTGCCGGCGGAGTGGTGGTGACCGCGCCCACGTGCGGCGCAAGCGGAGTGCTGCCGGCGGTATTGGTGTATGCCAAGCAGCAGCAGGACTACACCGACGAGCAGATATGCCGCGCCTTGCTCACGGCAGGTATAGTGGGCAATGTAGTCAAGACCAACGCCTCCATCTCCGGTGCGGAGTGCGGCTGTCAGGCGGAGATAGGCACGGCAGGCTCTATGGCTGCCGCCGCTCTGGCGGAGTTGTACGGTATGACGCTCGACGAGATAGAGTACAGCGCGGAAGTGGCACTCGAGCACCAACTGGGTCTCACATGCGACCCCGTGAACGGTCTGGTGCAGATACCCTGCATAGAGCGCAATGCCGTCTGTGCCATGCGCGCCATCAACGCCGTCAGTCTCGCCACATTCCTTGCGGACAGCCGCAAGATCAGTTTCGACACGGTAGTACGCGTCATGTACGAGACGGGCAGGGATATATCGGAAAAGTACCGCGAGACGTCGGTGGGCGGACTCGCCAAAATGTACACCAAATAATTTTCGCAAACGTATTTACTTGACGGGAAAAAAGTTGTACAATAATAAATACACCAAATAAATTTCGGAGATAGACTATGACACAACAGAGAAAAGTCAGACTGACATTGTCCATCATAGTGTTGGCGGCACTCCTGCTCGCCGTGGCAATGCCTTTTGCTCTGAAAACTTCTGCCGCGGACGCCGCACCTGTATTGGCGGATACGTCTGCAACAAATACGTACTACAGCGGCAATTACTACAACAATCTGAATACCAACCTGACGGGCACGGCATTCAGGACGGAATTGTACAATTTGATATCCAATCCGCATAAGAATTCTACTTATGACGGATTGAAAACGGTATACAAGACATCCGACGCGGACCCCAACAGAAACGGCAATATATTGTGGTTCTATACCGGTACGTCCACGTCCTACAACGGAAGTATGGGCAGTTCCGCAGGGACAACGAATCGTGAACACGTATGGCCCAAAAGAGGGGGCAAAGCCTTCACTCCCATAGAATCGGAAGCAGGCAGCGACGCTCACCATCTTCGCCCGACGGATGCGACGCTGAATAGTACTCGCGGCGAAAAAGATTTCGACGAAGTGCCTCAGACCTCTTCGAATATAGTGTCCGAAGCCGGCAAGAAAAACTACGGCTCTTCTCCGGACGGACTTTGCTATTCTACCAGTACGTCGTTCTATCCCGCCAAAGGCTATCGCGGAGCGACGGCGCGCATTTTGTTCTATGTGCAGGTGCGCTGGGGAGACAAAAACAGTTTGCGATTTGTAGACACGGTGGGCACCTCCGGCAAGACGCTGGGCAAGATATCCACTTTGCTCAAGTGGCACCTGGAGGAGCCGCCTACAGAGGAGGAGATACGCCGCAACGAAGTGGTATTCGGCTTACAAAATAACCGCAACCCCTTCATAGATCACCCGGAGTATGCCGAGATGATATACTGCTACGACGGTCAGACTTACAACAACGCGCTCAAGGCGGTCGTGGAGTCACACGGCGGCGGATATATGAGCGGTACGCCCGTAGTGCCGCCGACGCCGGATGAGACGCCGACGCAGTTGACGTTGTCGGCAAGTTCGCTCAGTCTGAAAGTGGGCGAGACCTCGCAGCCGATAACGGTATCGGCATTGCCGCAGGGCGCGAGCAACAGCGTGGTATGGGGCACGAGCGACAACAGCGTCGCCACCGTCAACAACGGCGCAGTGACTGCCGTGGGCGCAGGTACTGCCACCATCACGGCGGTAAGCGTACTGGACGAGAATGTGAAGGCAAGCCTTACGGTGACGGTGACGCAGGCGGAAGCACCGCCCGTTGTCATAGAAAAGTTGGAGATCTTTCCTTCTTCGCTATCCATGACGCAGGGAGGTACGCGGCAACTCTCGGTGCAGGTGACGCCCGAGAGGGCGAGCACCGCAGTCACCTGGAGCAGTACGCAGCCCGACGTGGCTACGGTATCGGCAAGCGGACTGGTCACGGCGGTGAAGGAAGGGGAGACTGTGATCACCGCGACGTCGGTGGCGGATCCCAACGTGTCTGCCAGCGTCAAGGTGAAAGTAGTGTCGCAGGCGGTGAATACGGAGACGTTCCGCTCGGCGATGGCGTCATACGGCGTGGCGCAGACATTGGAAGATAAGTATAACGCGCTGCAACGGGCGATAGAAGCCTACGGCAATATGGACGAAGCCTCCAAGGCTACGGTGACGGCGGAGCATGAGCAGATGATAGAAGCCGTCGAGAAGTTCAACGGCAGCGTGGGGATATACAACAACGAGATATACAACGCTGCACAGTTTGCTTCTCAGACGACGGCGTTGAGCATATCCGCTGTACTGCTGGCGATAGTCGCCATAGTAGGCAAGGCACTGGGGAGGTGACGTGATGAAGAAGATATATATATTGCTTGTCGCAGTCATACTCACGCTGACGCTGGTGTGCGCGGCGGCATGCGAGTCCGAAGAACTCACGGAGCAGATCAACGAAGCACTCAAAAAAGACTACACTTCCGTCACGGTGAATACCGTCGTGAAGATGGAAAGTTACACGTTGAACGGCGTGTACAATATCCGCTATGACGGAGATTCCGCCACGGTGGAGTATACATTTGACAAATTCAACACGCTGGACCCGAACGGGGACAACAGCGACTCCCTGATATCCACCGTATCCGGCACGGCGTCCGTGGTGGACGGCAAGATAGTCGGAGAGGACGTCGACCTCAATGCCGGTGTGCTGGCATATACGGGGTTCAGCTTCAAAAAGAATTTTCTCAAAGTGACCAACGACTCCAGGACGGTGCTGAACGCTCAGGTGCTCAACCCGAAGGCATTCGTAGGCAACAACGACTTCGGCGGCACGGATATGACCGTCAGCGTCATCTGCGGCGGCGGTATCTTGCAAAAACTTGCCGTGGAGTACACATCCGTACAGGGCGCGAACGTCTCCGTGACCTACCTGTTCCAAACCGACTCTGCAAATTAACTTTTGCGCCTATTATATTGTTACAGATCGTCCCCGAAGGATATCGGGGACGGTTTTTTTTGTTTTTTTATATTTATATATAATATATCTACGATTTTTCTTTGAAAATTTACCTAAAATTTACTTGACGCGGTTACAATCATCTACAAGAGTGAAATTTCAGCCCAAAACAAAAGGAAATCAACTATGCCGAAATTCAAAATAATATGTTTTGTAGTAGCCGCGATCATGGCGGCGGTAGGCACGATGCTGGTATTGAAGAACCTCAATAACGACTTCGTGCCGCCGGACAAAGTAGTCTCGACGGACATGAATACCTATCTGGACAGGACGGAGGATATGGATATATCCGACCGTACTCGTGACGCACGCGAATTTTTGTTCGTGGCGCACAAGATACTGCTGCAGCGTCCCGCCTTCAAGGGCGTATCCAGCGGAACGTCCACTGCTATGGGCGGTATCGAGCAGAGCGTATTGAATACTCGCGTGGTTTTGGGTGAATTCGGCAACAAGCGCGTATTTAAGGAAATGGTGACCAAGGGCATAGTCAGCAACGCTTACCAACTGTATCTGGTAGGACTGGGCGAAACGGGCAACTACATATACCGCGGATTCGACAGAGTACGCGAGATAGACAACGTGGAGTGGAGCGGACAGGCTCAGCCGCTGTCCATGCAGGCATTTTACAACAGGTTCGGTCATCGCTCGGATAAGCTGACCAGCTACATACTGAACTGGGACACCGTTACCGACGGAGAGTTCGTGGAAGAGAAGGACGGTCTGTACACATTCCTGTACAACCTCGACACTGAGACGGCACCGGCGGATCTGCGCTACGAGATGGTGACCAACGGCAATCTGGCTGACTTCCCCAAATTTACCAAGTGCCGCATATACGTCACTATGGACGCCGACTTCAATATCCGTTCTCTGCGCACGGACTGCGCTTACCAAGCCACTACGATGGGTATCAACGCACCCTGTGCGGAGGATATCACCGAGGTCATAGAGGACTACGAGGGAGATCTGCCCTATACGGACTTCTTCTCGGCGTATCTCGGTCAGGTGGGCGGCAATGACATACAGAGCGATCCCACCGCGCTGAATATGCTTATGGATATGTTCGCGCCGTATCTCGGCGGTGAAGAGCTGAGAGCGTATATGACCGTCACGAAGGAGGGCGAAGCCGTCACCGACGCGCTCATCTCCCTGTCCGGACTGGATATAAGCGACCTGTCCAAGTTGACGGTGGATATGCGCTTGGGCGAGCTGAACGTCTGCTACAAGCACGGCGAAGGCAAGATATTGGTCAATTGGCAAGACTTCAACGGCAGCGCGACGGTGGATGGTATCATGCAACTGGTCGAGGCGTTCTCTTCGCTCGGGGAGCCGCAAGCCCTCTCGGAGAGTGCTATGCCCGAGATAGACTTGGGCGCATTGCTGGAGGGGCTGACTTTCAGTACGGAAGGCAATATATGCACGGTGGACTTGCCTGTATCGCTCGAGCAGCTCATCGGCGTGGATATGCAGGTGAACGCTCGCTTCACGGGAGTGCTGCAGGGCGATAAGTATGTATTCGACCACGCGGATATAAGTATCAACGATACCGATATACACATATCTCTGCGTGAGTGGACTCCGACGGTCATAGACGGCAACGCGCCCGAGATATTGGGACTTGCCGATCTGATAGTGAACGGCAAACTTGCGCTGAGCGCGGACGTGGAACTGCCGCTGTCCGACAGGACATACCGCGTGCAGGCAAACGTATTGGCTGATCTGGGCAACGGCTCCGTCAGCGCAGACGCGATACTGGGCAACAACGGCTCCGCGCACATTGTGTATGCGGACAACATAGCGTATCTCGCCCTTGGCAATGTGAAGGTGCGTCTGGACGTAGACGACACCGATGACCTGCTGACGCTCATAGGTCAATTCGCAGGCGACGGTCTGACGGGCGGAGCATTGCCGCAAGTAGACGTTGTGGAGATACTGGCACTGCTCGGCGGCTTCCGCGCAGAGGGCGACGGCAGCAACATAACGCTGTCGCTGAGTACGGATGAGCTGACGGTCGGACTGGATATAGTCTCCGAACTCGGCAGATGGAATGTACGCTCCGTGACGGTACGGGGCATGGGCATAGAGGCGCAACTGACGCCGTCGGACATGCAGGGTGAGGTGACTGTACCCGCAGACGGCGACGAATACGCCGACATAACCGAGATGGTAGCCCAATTCGACGGGCCCATACTGGGACTGGCTGTAGCCAACGGCTATGCGTTGAATGCGAATGTGGATCTCCTCTCCGACGGCACGGGATACCATCTTGCGGCGCAGGCGTATATAGACGAAGAGGGCAGCGTGAGCGTGAGTGCTTCCGTAGACAACGGCAATGTCAAGTTGCTGTGTGCGGATGCGGTGTACGCAAAAGACGCGTTGTATCTGCAACTCAACGGTATCAAGGTAGCTTTGCCTATATCGGGAAGTGACGGGGACGTGGATATGTCCGCAGCACTTGACCGCCTTGCAGCAGATGAGCAGGTACGGCAGTTGCTGGCAGACAGCGGTATAGTGAAGATAGTCGCACTTGTCAGACAGTTGGCGGAGTTCGACCCGACGACGCTATTGGACGTGGACTTTGCCGCGCTCATCACCGACTTTGGATACGCTGACGGCGTACTGTCGCTGGCGGCAGACGGCAGCGCACTCGGGCTGGAGGGCGTGAGCATAGCTTGCTCGCTGTACGTACGCGACGGCGGACTGGCACTGGATATAGACCGACTGACATTTGCGGATATGACCCTGAGCGGAGACGTAGCGGTGGCTCCGTACAACAGAACGATAGCATTGCCCGACGCGAAGGAGTACGTGACGGCATTGTATGCCGAGTTGATGGGCGCGCAGGCGTATATCACGGCGGATCTTCTGAATGACGACATATGGGCAAGTGTACATATAGGCAACGAGGATATACTGCTGCGTTACACGGCAGGCAAGGTATATTTGGTATACGGCGGAGCGCGTATAGCGATAGATACGAAAGAACTGGACACGCTGACGGAGAAGATAGAACAACTGACAGGCACTGTCGATACGGCTATGCCGGATATGACGCAACTGCTGGCGGTATTTGCCGCATTGAGCGCGGACTTCACAGGCGAACCGAATATCTCCCTCGTATACGGCGATATAGACCTGAGAGTGAACTTCACCGAGCGGGACGGCGCGTTGCTGTTTGAGGAAGTGTGTGTGACATTCGCCATAGAGGGCGAGACGTACGAGGCGCGCCTGACGCAGAGCGACAGGCAAGCGGACAAGTTGAGTACGGCGGGCGAATTCGTCAACGGCAATGTGCTTGCAGAGCAACTGATGGATACCGTGCTGACGCTGAAGGACGCCGAAGCGGTGCAATTGACGATAGAGAACGCTCGTCTTACGGTGGGCGGAAGCGTGTATTCGGCGGACGTGACGCTGAACACCAACGGCGGCACGGCATTGACGCTGTCACTGCGTGACGGCACCACACGCAAGGCGTTGGTATACGCCGACATACGTATACTGGACGGCGTGGCATATATAGACTTCAACGGTATCAGACAGGCTTTGGACCTGACCGAGATACTCCCGTCCGGTCAGACGGATATGCCCGAGGCGGCTGCCGTCATAGCCGTACTGTACGAGTTGAGAGGTATGAACGGCGTATTGGACAGCATACTGGACGCTGTGGACAGGTTGCCGCGCGACCTTGACGGTATCACATTCTCGCAGATAATAGAGCATGTGACGCAGACGCAAAACGGTATAAGCGTTCGTCTGGATCCGTCGCAATTTGCACTGGACGGCGTCACGCTGGATATAGGCTTGGGCGTTGCGCCGACGATAGGCGTGGACGGTTTCACGTTGGGCGAGGTATCGGTATCCTTCGAGGCGGCATTGGATTGCTCGACAGAGCCGGTGACGGAGCCGGAAGGCGACTACGGCACGGTGCTGAGCGTGAGTTATGGCGAGATGAGCGGTGCCGTGATGCTGGACCTGTACGGCAAGAGCGTGTACGGTCAGCTGGATATCACGGACAAGGACACGGTGCTCTTTGAGTACGAAGGCGGCAATGTATACCTGCAATACGGCAATGTGAATGTCGTATGCGGTACCAAGGATATAGGTCTGCTGCTGGCTGCGGTGAGCAAGTTCGTCACACTGCCCGAATTGCCGCAGACGGACGGCACAGACATATTGCAGACTGTGAAAGAGGTATTTTCGCAGATGGGATATACCCGTACAGACACGGAAGAAGGCTATATGCTGACCGTGCGCTACGGCGACATGAGCGTATATGTGCGCTTCCGTTGCGACGGCGACAGAGTGAGCGCGGACAGCATAGAGATACTGCCCGACGGTACACAGACTATCGCGTTGCGCTTCGGCGAGGCGGATATAGCACGGCTGGACACGCAAGCGCGCTTCGACGATATCACCCGTATAGTGGATACATTCGCTCAACCCGTTGCGGATATCCTGAACGCAAACAGCTATGGCGCGCACTTCGATATCTCGCTGGACGCGGGCGGCGAATACTACGCCGAGGGCGACTTCACGCTGGATGCGCAGGGCAATATATCCGTCGCGGCACTGGTGAAGGATGGCGATATCGATATTTTGGATATAGCTCTGACGCGCATGGGCGAGTCGGTATATCTCACCGTCAACGGCATAAGCGTGAGGTTCCGTATGCAGGGTACCGAGGGCGCAGACGTGAGCGGTATAGCGCAGCTGCTGGAGGACGAACGAATACAGGCTGTGCTGAGCGAACACCCGAGTATAGCCGCGCTGATAGACCGGATACAGACCGTCGCGGACAAACTCGCGCATACGGATATCGCTACGATAGCCTTTGCCAAGCTCATAGACTCGTTTGAGTTCGATGACGGCACGGATACATTGACGGTGGGCGTCGACGCGAGCGACCTGTCGCTGGGCAGATTCACTCTCCGTCTGTGCAACGACGACGGCAACCTCGTGCTGTCGCTGAGCGATCTGGAATTGGCGGATATACGCCTGAGAGAGGCGGAAGTGACGCTCATGACGAACGTTGCGGACGTGACGGTGCCGGGCGAGGCGCAGGACTACATACTCAAACTGAACATATCCGGCTTCGGCGCAAATATAGACCTCGCGGCGGATCTGTACAATATGGACATATGGGCACAGATACACTACACGCACGAGGAGATACAGGGTATCACAATAGACGAGTACGCTTCGGTACTCTTCAGTGACAATATCCTGTATGTGGATCTGAACAATATACACCTCAAGTTCCGCACGTCGGGACTTATGGACGCCGTAACGCGTATCATGGCTCTGGCAGGAGCAAGCGGATCGGTGAATGTCGCCGATATAGACGTGAATGACATCCTGTCTCGCCTGGACTACGAGATAGTGGGCGGCAACCCGCTGTTGACATACGAGAGCAACGGATTGACGCTGGCGGTACGCTTCGGACGCGACGAGCAAGGCAGATTGGCATTTGCCGGCGTGACGGGAGACATAGGCGGCGAGAAGATAGAGATAACTCCGCAGCAGTCTGCCGTGACGGAGCAGCCGTCTACTGAAGGAACGTATACCGACGGCAACGATATGCTGGATACGGTAAGCAACGTGCTGAATATACTGGACGTCAAGGCATTGGCAGCTGGCACCAAGGGTATAGATACCAACTTCGACCTGTCGCTGAGCCTCGACGGCAGAGCGTACACGGCGGCACTGCGCGTGCAGTACTTCGAGGGACTGAAAGTATGGCTGACGCTGTACGACGGAAGCGCGGAAGAGGGTAAACTCATCGCCCAAGGCAGCGTAACGTTCAAGGCGGGCGTACTGTACATAGACGTCAACGGTATCCGACAGGCTGTGGATCTGAGGAGTCAAGGCGAGCACGCGGGCGAAGGTGCGACAAGCGTACAGGGCGGCGAGAAGAAGTTCTCGCTCGATCAACTGAGCGGTGCGCTGGAGCAGTACAGACATATGCATGGCGTCATAGACGCTGTCATAGACCTGGTGCAGGGACTGCCCGAGCGTCTGCGCTCGATAGATACGGTATCCTCACTTATAGTTGGACTCACGGCGGATGACGGCAAGGTGACATTGGCACTCAACGGACCTGCTATAGGTCTCAAGCGCAACGTAGCCGTCACGGTGGGAGTACAGGACGGCAAAGCGACCTACTCCATAGGAGATATAGCACTGCCGAGCGTTACGCCTACGGCGAAGGCAACGTATGCGTTGTTCGCCACGCTGTCCGGCAGTATATGCGCCACAAGCGAAGCGGTGAAGGTAGAGGGCAGCGCAGAGGACTATATCACCGACCTGTCCCTCGACCTGACTCAGTCCGCGCCCGTCATGACGATGGCGTACGGCGAGAGCGTACAGCAGGTGTTGCACGCGGGCATACGTCTGGATCTGTATCACGGGCTCATACACGCGACCGTCTCCTACGGCGGCAACCAAGTGACGCTGGAGGTGGATATATCCGAAGGCATAGCCGACGGCGTCGTGTATGTATTGGTGGGCAAGGATATCTCCTCCGGCACCAAGATGAAGTTCGACCTCGCCGATACGGACAGCCTAATGCAGGCACTGGCTCAGATGGGCATCGAGTTGCCCGAGACGAGCGGCAACGGCGGCAGCGTCTCCGATACGGCAAGCAAATTGCTTGGCGGCATACGCTACGAGCGTGCTGTACAGGGCGGCAAGGACGTCGGCTACACGCTGGCACTGAATATAGAAGGTATATCAGTGGGCGTGGGCTTCCGTGCCGAGTCGGACGGACTGACGCTGGACGATCTGTCCCTGTACGGCGGTAACTTCCTGCTGAGCAAGGCGTCTACCGACTACGACGTGACGGAGTTGAACGCGGCAGACAACGCGCAGGCTTACTCCTTCGACGCGGCGGAGGTGCTGGAGGCATTCGCACCCTCTATCGGCAGTCTGCTGGCTCCCGAGGGCGGCTACACGCTGCAACTGAATGGCGTCACGCTGGGACTGCTCCGTCAGGGCAATTCCTACTACAAGGTAGACGGCTCCGTCACGATAGCGGAGGGCAATATACATATCAAATTGACCGCTCACAGCGGCTCGGACAAGTACAACTTCGCAGGCAATGCGTTGCTGAGCGACGTGGAAGTATGGCTGTATGAGGACGCGCTGTATATCGATCTGGGCGGTATCAGAGTGAGAGTGCCGATGAATAACTCGGACGAGCAGCAGTCGGATACGGATATAGACTCCGTGCTGAACGCGCTCAAGGGCTACAGCGACAGCATAGACGCCGTGGTGACCCTGATCGAGAATATATTAGCTACGGACTTGCACACGCTCAACGTGACGGATATGCTGGGTTTGAAGTATGCAGACGGTACGCTCACTGCCAACGTGGACGGCAGCAGGTGGGGTATCAACGAATTCTCGCTGAACGCACAGCCGCTGGACAAGGGTATATCGATCACTCTGGGCGATCTGGAGAGTGATAACACGCTGTATCTCGGCGGTAATATCACCGTCACGGGCGACGGCAGCGTCGACAAGCCCATAGGCAATGACTGGGCGACGGATCTGGATATCACCATCGACGATCACGGCGACATGAGCAACAAAGTCCACGTCAGAGTAGACCTGACGGACAAAAAAGTATACGCCGAGATAGAGTCTCCCTCTGCGACCGACACCGCCAGACTGTATGTCAAGTACGATATCCCGACCAATACATTGTGGGTAACCGACAAGAATAAAGTTAACGCGTCCGTGAATATAGACAGCGTGAGCCGTCTCGTGGACGAGGTGCAGAAGATAGTCGTGCAGGTATCCGGCGACGAGAATGAGAAACTGCCCGACCTTATAGGCGGCGGCTTGGATCTCAAGGCTATCAAGGACTCTTTGGAGATCACCCACGACACCGCACGCGGCACTCTCGGCGCGTCGCTCACCGCTATGGGCTTCGGAGTGACTGTGGAGATAGCCAACGGTGCTATCACGGCAAAAGTGAATGTCGGCAGCATATTCCCCGAGACCGCTTTGCACGTGGGCAGAGCACAGGCGTCTCAGAAGGGTATGGCTGAGGACCTCGACGAGTATATCGGCAAGTACGACAAGCAGGACTCTTCCCGCAAGTTCGTCTCGCTGGATACCATACTGAACTACTGGTTCTACAAGAACGGCGAGGTGAGCGAGGATCCCGAGGACAACGGCGTCATATACGACCTTGTCAATACCAACGCCTGGATGTTTGCCTTCGACGGCGACGTACAGGGCGACAACAGTACGGAACTCACGCTCAACGGTACCACTTACCGCATAGGTCAAGGCTCCTTCCTCTCCTTCTACTTCGACAAGGCAGAGACCTCCTTCAGTATGGAGACGCTCATAGACGAATTCGGTCAGAAGGACAAGACGCAGGCGTACAACGATCTGTTCATCCTGCTCAACTCTCTGCAACTGCGCGCCAAGTTGAATATATACAAGGGCACTACGGACGCAAGCGGCAATATGACCTTCTCCGAGTGCATGCTGCTGGACGTGGCATTGCTGCGCGACACGGCAAGCAAGGAAGCGGACAAGAACACTTCCCGCCTGTATGTGAGCTACGATACGAGCAGCAACTCGAGTCGTCCCGGTACCCTGCGCGCTACTCTCAGCGTGGATACCTTGAAGAACGTCATCCAACTCAAGGACGAACTGGATAAGGTGCTGGGCGGTGCCATCACCGGTATGGTCAACTCCATCACCAAGATGATAGCCGACATGCAGCAGAACGCGGCAGAGTTGCGCATTGGCAAACTCGCTCGCCTGTTCAACGAAGTGAGCTACGGCGGCGAGGACCGCACGGGCACCAACCTGGTACTGAGGCTCAACGGCTCCGTGCTGGGCGGCGACATAGGCGAGATCGGTCTGGACGTACAACCCTACAACAGCGCGGACGCGAGCATAGGCAACGGCTTGCAGGTCAACGCTCTGCAGTTCTCCTACGGCGATATCAGCCTGGATCTCCGCAATGTGACGGTCACGGCAAGTCCCTTCACCTCCACAGGCGACGGCGACACCGCAGACGCTCGCAAGTATACATACGTGGATTCCCGTATAGACTCCTACCGCACGGACAACCGCGCAGGCGCAGCCACCGGCAGCGCGTCGGATATGACCGCCAGCGGCTATGACAGAGCCAACGACCACGGCAGCGATATGACCAACTTCATCAACCTGGACAGCCTGTACGAGTTGGCGTCCTCCGTCATCATCACCGCATCCAACTACGGTGCCAAGACGCCCGCAGGTACCACACCCGCGCGCGTAGATGAGGGCTATCGCTCCTTCAGGATAGAAGGGGATCTGACTATTAGTCTGCATTTGTTGGGTAGAGATATACAATTGAGTAATATTCATCTTACTATGTATGCGGATATAGATAAGGACGGAGAGAGTTACTTCGCTGTCAAGATCCATAGAGATGAGGATAATATCCCATTAGTGGAGGCGTTCGCAGATAAGGGAGGAGACAGTTATCTGACATTCGATACGGTCAGCAAAACATTCAGTGTGTACAGGGATTCAATTTTGAGTAGGAAAATTTGCCCGGGATGTGGATTATCCATTTACCATGTTGTTAAGGAAAAAAGGAATGGTGACTGGCGGGCAGTTGAATATGGTTATTGCGATAATCCCGAATGTAAGGATAGGAATAGTTACAAATTGAGTGCGTGGGCGTCTGCTGATAAACTTGGTTCTGAGGCGACCGGCATGCCGGATTTCCATGATACCGGTATCACTCCCGCCGAGTTCATGAGCAACTTGATGAGCGGCACGGCAGACGCGAGATGCCCGCGTGGATATCTGTTTGAGATGATAAATCTTGGCTCGCTCTTAGGTCAAAAAATTGAAAAAATTATAATGGATCAAATAGGTAAACAGGATAGCAAAGTATTCGGTGTGGACTATGGTGTGGAGGATATACTGGACAGCGGCGACTCGTACAACTACGGCGACGCCGTGGACAATAGCAACAAACCCGTAACCGACCACAAACAGTTCCAGGTCAAGGCAAATCTTAAACCTATATCGAGTGCGTTGGGTACGCTGGATATCAAGATACACCACAGCGGCGACTTCAAGCAGTTGATGCAGTATCAGGACGGCAAGTGGGTGTATGACGAGAGTAAGTTGGCAGAGATCAAACTGGACAGACTGTGCGGCGGATTAAATATAGTTACTTCAACCGGGTTAACGATTATACAAATTGATTTCGACCTTACGCACACGACGCCGGGATACGGTACAGCGGCGTATTACGTACAGAACAACGCGGATATGTGGAACTTGAGTATACCGTACTGGACCAACAATTGCGGTATCAACGGGCAAATTGAAAAGCAGGCATAAGCCAATAAAGGCATAAGAAAAAGCCGTTCGGGTAAAACCGAGCGGCTTTTGTCGTAGTGGTATCACTTGTCCAGCGGCAGGCTCATCTTGGGCATTAGTTGGGCGAGGGTGTACGTCTCGAAGTCGTCGTAGCTTCTGCCCAGTACTATGCGGAAGTCGGCGGAGCAGAACTCCGTCATCACCTGTCTGCATACGCCGCAGGGCGGACACACGTCGCCTTCACCTATGGGGGTGCCGACGGCATTGCCCACGATGGCGATGGCGGTGAACTCCTTCACGCCCTCGCTGACCGCCTTGAAGAAGGCGACTCTCTCCGCGCAGACGGAAGGGGTGAAGGTATTGTTTTCTATGTTGCAGCCGGTGTATATCCTACCGTCGGCAGTCAGCAGAGCCGCGCCCACAGCCCAGTGGGAGTAGGGGCAGTAAGCATTTTTTTGTGCTTCGTACGCCAAGCGTACCAATTCTTTGTCGTTTGTCATAGTGTACCTCCATCGTTCAGGTGGATAATCATTGTAATACATTGTCCGGCAAATGTCAATACCCAAGTTTGTTTGATAACCGTCACAGCAGCATAGACAGGGCTATACGCTTCTTGTCGAGGTCTACGGACAGCACCTTGACTTCCACGATATCGCCTATCTTGACCACCTCGAGAGGGTGCTTGACGAAGCGGGTAGAGAGGTGGGATATATGTACGAGACCGTCCTGGTGCACGCCTATATCCACGAACACGCCGAAGTCGGTCACGTTGCGCACGGTGCCCTTGAGTATCATGCCCTCTTTGAGGTCCTTCATCTCCAGCACGTCGCTGCGCAGTATGGGCTTGGGCATCTCCTCTCTGGGGTCGCGGGCGGGCTTTTCCAACTCAGCCACTATATCCCGCAATGTAGGCTCGCCTATGCCGAGACGGGCGGACAGAGACTCATAGTCCACCTTCGCGCCCAGACCTTGCAGATTGCCCACGTCGGCGGGCGTGATACCCATTATATCCATAAATTGCAGCGTTGCGTCGTAACTCTCGGGGTGTACTGCGGTAGCGTCGAGGAAATTGTCCCCGTCGCTGATACGCAAAAAGCCCGCGCATTGGCGAAAAGCTTTCGCGCCCAACTTGTCTACATTCAGCAGTTGCCGTCTGTCGGTGAATCTGCCGTTTGCCTCGCGGTAATGGACGATATTGGTCGCCACGGCGGAGGATATGCCGCTGACGTATTGCAGCAGAGGTGCGCTGGCGGTATTCAGATCCACGCCTACGCGGTTGACGCAGTCCTCTACGACGCCGCCGAGGGCGGTACCCAGACGTTTCTGGTTCATATCGTGCTGATACTGACCCACGCCTATGGACTTGGGGTCTATCTTGACCAATTCAGCCAGGGGATCCTGCAGGCGTCGGGCTATACTGGCGGCACTGCGCTGACCCACGTCGAAGTCGGGGAATTCTTCCGTGGCGAGGGGACTGGCGGAGTAGACGCTGGCTCCTGCCTCGTTGACTATGACGTACTGTACGGGCAGCCCCGTCTCCTTGAGCAGTTCCACGATGATCTGCTCGCTTTCGCGCGAAGCGGTACCGTTGCCCAGGGATATGAGGGTGACGTGGTACTTACGAATGAGGGCGGTGAGGACGACCTTGGCACGGGCTATCTTCTCGGGCGTAGTGGGAGCGGTGGGGAAGATGACGGCGGTATCCAGCACCTTACCCGTGGCATCCACGACGGCGAGTTTGCAACCGGTGCGGAAGGCAGGGTCCCAGCCCAGTACCACCTGACCGGTGATGGGCGGCTGCATGAGCAATTGTTCGAGATTTTTGCCGAATACGGCTATGGCTCCCTCCTCGGCGCGCTCGGTGAGCATATTTCGAATCTCGGTGGCGATACTCGGCTCGATGAGGCGGGTATAGCTGTCCGTGATGGCACGCTCGAGCAGCGGTTCGGTGTAGCTGTTGTCTGCCGTGATGACGTGGCGCACGAGGTAGTCGTGGATAAGCTCCGTAGGCGCGGATATGCGTACATTGAGCACCTTCTCCGCTTCGCCGCGATTGACGGCGAGGATCCTGTGACCCTGTATACGGGGCAGCGGCTCTTCGTAGTCGCGGTAGTTGTCATAGACGGTGCCGGTGGACTTGGAAGTGGACACGAGCTTGCCCAGTCGGTAGGTCAGATCTCTTATGGCGGCGCGGTAGGAGGCTTGGTCGCTGATACGCTCGGCTATGATGTCCAATGCGCCGTCTATGGCTGCCTCCGCGCTCGGCACTCCCTTGTCCGCGTCCACATATGCCTCCGCGCTCGTCTCTACGGGCACGTCGGTGATCTGTGCCATGATGAGGTCTGCGAGCGGTTCCAGTCCGCGCTCCCGAGCCACTGTGGCGCGAGTGCGACGCTTGGGGCGGTAGGGACGGTACAGGTCGTCTACAGCCACCTGCGTCTCGGCTGCCTCTATCTGAGCGCGCAACTCATCCGTCAGCGCACCCTGCTCCTCGATACTGCGTATGGCTTGAGCCTTTTTCTCTTCCAGATTGCGCAGGTATGTCAGTCTGTCGAACAACTTGCGCAGTTGCTCGTCGTTGAGCGCGCCCGTAGCCTCTTTGCGGTAGCGGGATATGAAGGGGATGGTATTGCCTTCGTCTATGAGGGTCACGGCGGCATTTACTTGCCACAGCGAGACGCCCAACTCTTCCGTTATTTTTTGATTGATATCCATGGTATGCTCCCGTGAGTGTAATTTTTATATATTGTATCAAATATCTCCGACGTTTGCAATCGCTCGGCGCGAAAAGGTGCATAAGAAAACGCACTCCGACGTGAGCCGCAGTGCGTTGTGTGCGAGCGATCAGAAGATGAAGATCTTCTCTCTGAGATAGTGTACCAACTCCGTCAGAGGAATA
>CANQGO010000006.1 GCA_947623225.1 uncultured Clostridia bacterium
AAAAGCTCATTTGCGGTCTTATTCAACCGAGCGGCGGCGAAATCAAACTTTGGGGGAAAGACCATAGGGATCAGGGCGTTCGCTCGCAAATCGGCGTTCTTATCGAAGCCCCCGGTTGCTTTCCGAATTACACCGTCTGGAACAATATGAAACTGCAAGCCGCCAACCTCGGAATCAGAAACGAGGACGAAGAAATACGGCGCGTTCTGCACCTCGTCCGAATGGACGGCGCGGCAAGTAACAAGTTCAAAAACTGCTCGCTCGGTATGAAACAGCGCATCGGCATTGCCTTTGCGCTCCTCGGAAACCCCGCGCTTCTCGTTCTCGACGAACCTATAAACGGTCTGGACGCCGACGGTATGCGCATTATGCGGGAAATTTTGACCGACCTCTCTCGTCGAGGAACGACTGTTCTCATTTCCTCGCATATCTTGGGCGAACTTGAAAAAATCGCCACCCATTACGGTATTATCCGAGGCGGCAAGATGCTTCGTGAAATGACTTCCGAACAGCTCAACGCCGACTGCCCGACATTCGTTGCCCTCAAAACGAACGACATGGAAAAGGCACAAGCGATTTTGGATCGGGCGTTCGGACGGGCAGAAATGGACGAGCAAACGAGAGAAATTCGCGTCTATAATGCAAACGCGGAAGATGTCGCAAAGTATTTGTTCTCAAACTTCGGGATCGCCGTCAGCGAAATCCGCACGGCAAAGATAAGCCTCGAAGAATACTATATCGATCTCATGCAGGAGGGAAGATAACATGAACACGAATATAAAAATCGACAGTTTTGGAAAACGTCTGAAAACCATGCTCAAAGTGGACTTCCGCAGAATGTTCACAATGCCCACCGTATGGATCATGCTTGGCGTATCTCTCGCGCTTCCCATTTTGATTTTAGTCATGACCTCTTTCGTAGGAGGTACAACCTCCGAAACGGGAGAAGCAGTGGCGACGTTTACGAACGTCTGGCAGGCGATTGGCTCGACGGGCGGTGCTATGAGCATGGATATTACGAGTATGTGCAATATCAATCTCCTGTATTTCCTTGTGGCGATCTTCGTCTGCCTGTTCGTTGGTGAGGACTTCCGAAGCGGCTATGTCAAGAACCTGTTCACGGTGCGCTCGAAGAAACTCGATTACGTCCTTTCCAAAACCATTGTACTATTTGTAGCGGCGACGGGAATGTTCGTCCTGTACTTTATCGGCGCGATGATAGGTGGCGGAATCGCGGGGCTGTCCTTCGACCTTGCGGCGGTGGATGCAAGCGTGGGCGGAATTATCGCCTGCATGATAAGCAAAGTGTTCTTTGCGCTCGTCTTTGTGTCCATTGCCTTGACGCTTGCGACCGTTGGGAAAGCAAGGTTGTGGCTCTCGATCCTCGGCTCTCTTGCGGCGGGAATGTTGCTCTTTACAATGATCCCCATGATGACGCCGCTCAATTCGGGCGTGTTCAATGTGGTTTTGTGTGTTCTCGGCGGTCCCCTGTTTGCCGCAGGGCTTGGAACGGTCAGCAACGTGATACTTAACAAGACAAGTTTGGTATAAGTAGGGTTGCATGAAATATAAACGCTCACATTATACGCTCCGAACGAATTCCTTTTGACACAATTCGCCATATCGTAAGCCCTGAAGAGAACGTGGTGTAGTGAGGAATAGCTCTCTTCAACCCTGTGATTTTTGAAGATCTGCTTACTCGAAGCAGATCTTTCTTTTGCGGATAAGAAATGCGTAAGCATGTTTATGATCGAGCACAAAAAAAATAGTTTTTTTCAAATAAAATTTATGATATATATGGAAATGTGAATTTCGGTGTGATATAATTCAGTTGTAAATAGCAATAAAATATTGCGTTATACAATTTACGGAGGCGTATATGCAAAGAAAAAAAGAATGTGTTGCAATGCTGCTTGCAGGGGGACAGGGAAGTAGGCTTTATGCATTGACCAACAATATTGCAAAACCGGCGGTCGCATTCGGAGCGAAGTATCGTATAATAGATTTTCCGCTGAGCAACTGCATCAATTCCGGAATAGATACAGTGGGTGTGCTGACTCAGTACGAACCGTTGGAATTGAACGAATATATAGGGAACGGACAACCGTGGGATCTGGACCGTACCTTCGGCGGAGTTCATATTTTGTCTCCATATCAGGCGAAGAAAAAATCATCCTGGTATGAAGGGACGGCAAACGCCATCTTTCAGAATATGGGATTTATGAAGAAGTACAATCCGGACTATGTATTGATACTCTCCGGCGATCACATATACAAGATGAATTACGCCAAAATGTTGCAAGCGCATATATCCACAGGAGCGGACTGTACCATAGCCGCCATCGAAGTGCCGCTGAGCGAGGCGTCTCGTTTCGGAATTTTGAATATAAACCCGGACGGTTCCATCTATCAGTTCGAGGAAAAGCCGAAGGCACCGAAGAGTAACCTTGCCTCCATGGGAATATATATTTTCACAGCAGAAAAATTGTATAAATACTTGCAGGAGGACGACAACGATCCCAACTCAAGTAAGGATTTTGGCAAAGACGTGTTGCCCGCAATGCTAAATGCCGGAGAAAAAATGTATTCGTACTTGTTTGAAGGGTATTGGAAGGACGTTGGGACAATTCCAGCGTTGTGGGAGTCAAACATGGACTTGCTCGGAGCGGATCCTCTGTTCGACGTGGCTGATCCATCCTGGAAAATACATTCGCGCAACCCTCTCGCTCCGCCTGAATATATCAGTGAAACGGGCGAAGTGGACAACTCTATGATAGCACTCGGTTGTGAGATATACGGTCAAGTCACCAACTCTGTCTTGTCCAGCAACGTGATCGTGGAGGAAGGCGCAGTTGTAGAGGACAGCGTGATCATGTCAGGCACCGTGATCAAGAAGGGCGCAAAGGTGCTTTATTCCGTGATAGATGAGAACGTCATCGTCGGAGAAGGCGCGGTGATCGGCGAGAACAAAGAGAATGCAAAAGGTATAACCGTATTGGGAAGGAATATGCATGTTTCCGCCGACGCTGTGGTAGAAAGCGGCAAAATAATCGATAAGGACTACAAGGGGGAGTAAGTCATGGCACGCTCGGCAGTAGGTGTTATTTTTACTAATATACAGGATAAAAATATTCCGGAACTTTCTTCGCGCAGAACGATGGCGTCCATTCCGTTTGCAGGAAGGTATCGGCTTATAGACTTCGCGCTGTCCAATCTGGTCAATGCCGGCATCACAACAGTCGGGATCGTAACTCAGAAAAATTACCAATCGCTCATCGACCACCTGGGAAGCGGCAAAGATTGGGATCTTGCTCGCAAGGACGGCGGAATCATTCTTTTGCCGCCATACAGCAATGAAACCGATGCACCATACAAAAACAGACTGGAAGCGTTGATGGGTATAACGGGATTTTTGCAACGCAGAACGGAAGATTACGTAGTGCTGTATGACGGAGACGGTGTGTCGCGGCTGGATATAGCCGACGTGGTGCGTTATCACGAAGAAACACATGCGGATATAACCTTGGTCTATCGTAAAACGGACAGCGTAGAATCTCACTACTACATAACGCTCGATCCGGACGATACGGGTAGGATCAATTCCCTGCAAATCAACCCCAAACTCGATAATAAAAAAGATATAAACCTCTACATTAACGTAATGGTGGTCCAGCGTGAATACTTAATGGGGTTGATCCAGAATGCCGTGCAAAGCGGATTCTCCAGTTTCGGCAGAGACATTCTTGCAAAACATGTGGGATCTATGCGTATATTCGGTTATAGATTCGACGGATACTATGCGGGGATCACCTCGCTATCAAGATATTTCAAATACAGCATGGAGATGCTGGATAAAGATATACGTGACGAATTGTTCGGTGCGAGAGATATCTATACCAAGGTAAGAGACTCGGCACCGTCCAAATATATCGCAGGTGCCGTCGTCAAGAATTCGCTTATTTCAGATGGTTGTATCATAGAAGGAACTGTCGAAAACAGTATATTGTTCAGAGGCGTGAAGGTCGGCAAAGGAAGTGTGATCCGCAACTCGGTGCTTATGCAGGAAACGGTGATAGGCTCTTCCGTACAAATGGATTGTGTCATCACGGATAAAAATGTAGTAATAAGAGATCGGCGACATCTTTCGGGCTGCGAAGAATTGCCTTATTTCATCGCCAAAGGAAAAATGCTGTAAAGGAGGATCGAATGAAAACAAAGAAAAGAATCCTTTTCGTCGCATCGGAAGCGGCTCCGTATATAGCCACCGGCGGATTGGCAGAGGTGATAGGATCACTTTCAAAAGCGTTGGCGAAAACGGGCAAATATGACGTGCGCGTAATGTTGCCTTTATATATGGATATCAAACAGGATCTCCGTGACAAATTCAGATTCATCGGGAATACGACTGTGCCCGTTGCCTGGCGCAATCAGTACTGCGGCGTATTTGAATATATTTCCGAAGGCGTCACGTATTATTTCCTTGATAACGAATACTATTTCAAAAGAAAGGGCTGTTACGGACACTTCGACGACGGAGAACGTTTCGCTTTCTTCTGCAGAGGTGTGCTGGAAATATTTCCTTTGGTGAATTTCTTCCCACAAATAATTCATTGCCATGACTGGCAATCGGCTCTTACGGCGATATATCTGAAAACGATATATTCATCCCAAAATGGCTATTCCGATATCAAAACCGTATTCACCATCCACAATATAGAATATCAAGGTAAGTTCTCTATGGACAATCTGCAATGGCTTTTCGGCATTGACGGTTACCATCAGGGTCTTGTGGAATACAACGGCTGTATAAATCTCATGAAAGGCGCGATAGAGTGCTGCGATAAGTTCACTACCGTGTCTCCGGGATATGCTCAGGAGATAAAAGATCCGTATTATGCACACGGGCTGGATGGGATAGTGCGCAGAAATGAGCACAAACTGTGCGGAATTCTGAACGGAATAGATACAGAGTATTATAATCCTGCGACAGACAAGGCGTTGTTCGCAAACTACAGTGCCGAGGATCTGACTCCAAAGGGCGTGTGCAAGGAGCAGTTGCAGCGTATGCTCAATCTGCAAGTCCGACCGGATACACCAATAGTCGCTATGATAACAAGACTTGCCGATCACAAGGGACTTGACCTTGTGACAGCGGTGATAGATGAGGCTCTGGACAATGACATGCAATTCGTCATACTCGGCACAGGCGAGGGATATTACGAGCACTATTTCGCCGAGTTGGCTTCACGCCATCAGCAGCAGGTCGCAGCGATCATTGCCTTCAACCCGGAACTTTCCAGGCAGATCTACTCCGGCGCGGATATATTCCTGATGCCATCCAAGAGCGAGCCGTGCGGTCTGGCGCAGATGATATCATCTGTATACGGAACAGTAGCATTGGTGCGCGAAACGGGTGGCTTACGAGATAGTATTGTTCCTTATGGGGCAGGAGGAAACGGTTTCACTTTCCGTAACTACAACGCGCATGATATGCTCTATGTTTTGAAAGAAGCATTGGCTTTGTACCGCGATCGTACCAAATGGACGGCCCTCGTGCACAAAGCAATGACTACCGATTTCACCTGGAAGACCTCCGCTGTCAGATATTCCGAATTATATAACGAGCTATTGGCGTAATTTATCTATTGCTATCTTAAAATTTCTTTACCTTCCGTATGCGGTGTACTTCCGGAAGGTATTTTATGGATCTATGTTTGAGCGTGCGCCCAATGTCGCAAATGTGGGGGTGTAAGTTATTTTTTCAAAATAAAATTGAGTTGGTCGATTCCTCTATCTGTGGCAGAACTATTGACATAAACTGCGACCTTTGATATAATGAATTCGAGCAGGAGAAGACACTCATCACTAAAAACGTAGCTTAATTTCAAATAGGGGGTTGGAACCCATAGAAAAGAATATTTCCGTTGTCGATGAATTCGGCGAAAAATATGAAGCGACCTACCCTAAAAGGGCAAAAGGTCTTGTAAAAAAAGGCAGGGCACGCTTCGTAGACGATAATACAATTTGCCTTGCGTGTCCGCCTGACAAAAAGGAGGATACAAAAATGTCTGATAGCAATATCAAAAATGAAGAAGGCATAAAAGATAAGAACGTCAAGTCGTCCACCGTAGTCAATGAGAAGATCATTGCCGATGACGTGCCGGAGTTGACCGTCGGTTATATACTCAAACAGATCGAGAAGATCCGTACGGACAACGAACACATTATCAAGGCACTTGATTCTTTGACAAATTTAACTGCGTCGCAGTTTGACTCTGGTGCAGAAAAAGCAAAGGGAATAGCCGAAATCGTAAAGTGTCGCGAAGCGACAAACTTGCAATTGATAAACTTTTACGAAAAGCTCTATCTTGATATCAATCCGACGAGCAACGTGTTCGGTATGGACGGCTTTCGTTTGTCCGACTTTGTCACTGCAATAGAACGTATTGACGGCGGCGGTGTGATAAATAGAGAGACGGGTGCCTCGTTAAAGAATATCCTGATCGATGCATTGACTAAAAGGTTATAGACGTTTGATAAAATGATTTCCACCAAGGGTGTAAGTCACGTTGTATGTCTTTTGGCTTTATGAAATGGCGGGAGACCAAGTAATCTCCCCGACCAAAAATTGACTCAGTCACTTCCTCTTCCTGCTACGGTAAAGCAGCGGGAAGAGGTTTTCTTTTACATGCAAATTTATTTTTTTGTCCGAAAAAGAGTCTTTACTCCATCTTTTTTCTCACACCCCAACATTTATTATAGAACCTATTTTATTGTATAATCTATATATTTTTGAGTAATTTCTGTATAAATTACCTCACAAAAGTTTTGATTCATAAGATAATATGTCAGACATATATTATTTTCTTTTAATTTTATGCTGTAGTTCTTATAAAAATCGAATAAAAAGATATGCAAATGGAGAAAATGAAGACAGCATGAAATATCCGAAACAAAAAAAATATGGAAGCAACAGTGATGAACGCGAAACGTTATTCCCTGTGTTTTTCGAAAACAAAAGTGTAGATAATCCATCTGAAAGGTAGTGTAAAAATGGCAATGAACGGTGAGATAACTCGAGACAATTACAAAGCATACGTCTTTGAAAAGATGCCCAAAAGCTCACATTGGAAGAATATGATCTGGGCTTTTTTGATAGGCGGAACGATATGTGCGATCGGGCAGGGTTTTATATTTCTGTACTCAATCTGGTTCAGTACTCAGGACGCTTCGGTGCTTGCATCGGCAACGCTTGTGTTTATCGCCGCGATGCTGACGGGATTCGGTGTGTATGACAAGATCGGACGTTTTGCAGGCGCGGGATCGACCATTCCGATCACCGGTTTTTCCAATGCCGTCGTGTCGCCTGCGTTAGAATTCCGTGCGGAAGGCTATATCTATGGCGTTGGTGCGAAAATGTTTTTGGTGGCGGGACCTGTAATTGTAAACGGCGTCACGGTATCTGTCATAATCGCGCTGCTTACGTTGCTATTCGGAGGCTGAGATGGAATATTACAAGAAACGAACGTTATCTTTTTCCAATGTATACGTGACGGAAGGGTATACAGTGGCGGGGCCGAAAGAAAACGACGGACGTTATAAAGGTTTTTTTGACTTCGCGCTGGAGGATGATATGTTTGCGCAAAATACCTTCGAACGTGCAGAACGCAAAATGTTTGAGCATGCCATAGAGGGTGCTATTGCCAAAGCAAATCTCGATGAGCGTGAAGTTGATGCCGTGATAGCCGGAGATCTGCTCAATCAAATAGTATCGGCTTCCTTTGCGGCGAAGAAAAATCACGCAGGATTTCTCGGAATATACAATGCCTGCGCCACGTTTGTAGAAAGCCTTATAATTGGCTCATCCATGCTTAATAACGGACTGGAGCATGTAGTATGCGCGGCTGGAAGTCACTTTTCTACGGCGGAGCGACAATACCGTTATCCGTTGGAGTTGGGCGTGTTGCGTTCGCCCGTGACGCAGTGGACGGCGACGGGCGTCGGCGCAACGGTATTGTCCAACAGAGCGGAATGTACGCTTCCGCGCATCACACGAGCGACTCTGGGACGAGTGGTGGACTACGGCGTGATGGATACCAACAATATGGGCGCGGCAATGGCACCTTCCGCATGCGATACGCTGGTAACATATTTTCGGGATACGCAGACGCAGCCCAACGACTACGATGTGATATATACAGGGGATCTCGGTAAACTCGGAAGCGATATATTGATGGATCTGACGGACCAGGAAGGGTATGACGTGTCCGAAAAACTTCATGACTGCGGAGCGTCTCTATATTGGGACGAGCAGCAGACCTATCAGGGCGGAAGCGGAGCGGCTTGCTCGGCATTGGTATTCAATAGCGTCCTGCTTGGGCGTATGCGCAGGGGAGAATATAAAAGAATATTATTAGCCGGTACCGGCGCACTCATGAGTCCGACGACATCCTTTCAGGGCGACAGTATACCGGCAATTACTCACTTGGTGGAGGTTTGTATATAATGGATATGTTTTTGATGTTTGTCAAAGCATTTGTGATAGGAGGTGCTATCTGCCTTATAGGACAGATAATAATCAACTTTACCCACTTGACTAACGGCAAAATACTTGTGCTTTTCCTCGTGATAGGTGCCGTATTGGAAGCATTCGGCTGGTACGGCAAACTGGTCAAGTTCGCAGGTGCCGGCGCAAGTGTGCCTATATCCGGATTCGGGTATGCATTGGTGCATGGTGCGGTACAAGCCGCAAAACAAGATGGAGTGTACGGTGCGCTGTCGGGAGGACTGGCGGCTTGTGCAATGGGAGTAAGTATTGCGATCGTGTCCGGATATATAGTGGCGGTACTATTCCATCCGCATACTAAAAAGAATTAGTAACTTTTGCCGTTGGAACCGAATATAATGTGAAAAAAGGTCACTTGATATGGCGTGCTATTCGGTGGTACGAGAGACGGATAAACAAAAAAAGAGGCGCAAGCGCAAACGGAAAATCGTCACTTTTACAGCAATGACGGTTTTTCTTGCTATTTTATTCGCACTGTTTTTTTACCGTCGTTCTATGAATCCGGTAATACTTGATATCGCACAAACAAGAGTCAAGGCGGAGACGACATTGGCGATCAACGAGGCTGTTTCTGCGGTGCTCGCCGACAATGTGAATTATACGCAATTTGTCAATGTGGAGCGTAACGCACAAAACGACATAGTCTTGTTGAGTGCGAATAGTGCGTTGGTAAACGATCTGGCACGCGACGCGGCAATAGTCACTCAGCGGAAATTGGAAGAGATAAAATCTTTTGAAGTGGCTATCCCCATAGGCACCCTGTCAGGGATACCCTTGCTGTCCGAACTCGGGCGACGTGTGGCAGTCACGGTTGCGCCCATAGGCAAAGTCAATTGCAATTTTACTTCGACATTCGAGGCGGCAGGCATCAATCAGACGCTTCACAGAATATATATCAATGTGGAAAGTTGTGTAGACCTTATAATTCCTTCATCTCACACAAGGCTGGAGACAAACACGCCTATTTTGCTGTGTGAAAGCGTGATCGTGGGAAAGGTCCCGGATACCTTTTTGCAAGGAGGACTTGTATTGGGACGGGCGTAGTTCTTTTAAGCCATCTAATTGTGCTATCCCACAAAATAAAGTATTTATTAAAAATAATATTTGGATAAAACTGTTGTCAAGAATATTTTTTTTTGGTATACTGATAAAAAACGATGACGAAGCATAAGATTTTGCGGCAAATATAGTTTCAGAGAGCGAACGTTGGTGGAAAGTTCGTCTATACGCAAAAGATATTCACTTTCGAGTTCGGGCGGTGAAAGTAAGTAGTCGCTTGCGGTTTGTTTCCGTTATAAAACAAAAGAGGAAAAGCCGCTTTTCGCGCCTTTCGAATTTAGGTGGTACCGCGACAATTATCGCCCTAAACCGTGTGGTTTGGGGCTTTTTTAGGAGAATATTATGACAATTGCAGAAATCAAATCGTTATTCGAGGCAGACATATCAAATTGCGCAAGTCTTGCGGAATTGCAGGAACTGAAAGTCAAATATCTTGGCAAATCAGGCTTGCTGACGTCGCTGTTGAAAAGCATAAAGAACTTGCCTGCGCAAGAGCGTCCCACGTTCGGTGCGAAGGTGAATGAACTGCGCAATGAGATGGAGAGCCGCTTCGCCGACAAAGCCGTACTGCTCAAATCGAGCGAAATGCAACGTCGTTTGCAGGAAGAGCGGGTGGACATCAGTCTGACCGATTGTCCTTCGCGCGGTGCGTTGCATCCCGTCACACTGATAGAGAACAGGATTGGCGAATTGATGACAGCACTTGGCTTTGAAGTGCTGTCGGGTCCGGAGATAGAGACGGACTATTACAATTTCGAGGCACTCAATATTCCATACGATCACCCGGCACGGGATATGCAGGACACTTTCTATATCACGGACAGCATATTGTTGCGTACGCAAACCTCTGCCATGCAGGCACGTGTGATGGAGCACCGCAAGCCGCCATTGAAAATACTCTGCCCGGGCAAAGTCTTCCGTTCGGATAGCGACGCGTCACATTCGCCCGTTTTCCATCAGATCGAAGGATTAGTCGTGGACAAAAATATTACGTTGTGCGACCTGAAGGGTACGCTGGAATATATTGCGGCGCATCTGTTCGGACCGCAGACAAAAGTCCGTTTTCGTCCGTCCTTCTTCCCGTTCACGGAGCCGAGTGTAGAAGTGGATCTGACGTGCAGCAACTGTGGCGGAACGGGCTGCTCGCTATGCAAGGGGACCGGATGGATCGAAGTTCTCGGTGCCGGCATGGTCAACCCATTTGTGTTGGAGAATTGCGGGATCGACAGCAAAAAATACAGCGGATATGCATTTGGCATAGGCGTAGAACGCGTCGCCATGATAAAATATGGCATTCCGGACATACGCCTTTTCTACGAAAACGATCAACGTTTTCTTAAACAATTCGCTAAATAGGAGAATTAAAAGATGAAAGTACCTCTTTCTTGGTTAAAAGATTTTGTGGATATAAATGTAGATATTCAAACATTGTGCGACAAGATGGTGCGAATCGGTCTGGAAATAGAAGAAGTAAAATACCTGGGCGAAAATGTCACAAATGTCAAGGTGTGCTGTATCCGACAGATCGAGCAACACCCCAATGCGGAAAGACTACTATGTTGTAAAGTGGACATAGGTGGGGAAATAATACCCATTGTTACAAACGATCACCACGTAAAAGTAGGCGACAAGGTCCCTGTCGCGTTGCATGGCGCCGATCTTGCCAACGGGATGCATATCACAAAAGGAAAGATGCGCGGCGAAGAGTCGTGGGGCATGTTTTGCGGCGCGGAAGAGTTGGGGATCAATTCGGATATGTACCCCAATGCGGACATTGACGGCGTGCTTGTATTGGATCCGAACGCCAAGGTGGGCGAAGATATCCGAGCGGAAGTAGGCATAGATGACTATGTACTGGACATAGATGTGACGGCGAACAGGCAAGACTGCAACAGCGTACTCGGCATAGCAAGAGAAGTCGCTGTAGCCATTGGCACAACTTGTCACGAGCCGAATATAGACTATACCGAGTATGATACTCCTACGCAGTCACTTGTCAGCGTCGACGTTGATGCTTCGGATATATGTCGGGGATACTATATGCAGGGCGTGACGGATGTTACGATCGCAAAATCGCCTGTATGGCTGACCTCTCGCCTTGCCAAAGTGGGGTTGCACGGGATAAACAATATAGTAGATATTACCAACTATGTATTATATGAGATCGGACAGCCTATGCACGCCTTTGATCACAATGACATTAGCGGTCATCGTATAATTGTGCGCAGAGCAGCAAACGACGAAAAAATCATATTGCTTGACGAAAAAGAATATGCCTTGCAGAATAGCGATCTGGTCATCGCCGATCGAAATCGAGCGATAGGACTCGCCGGTATAATGGGCGGAGAAAACTCGGAAATCAAAGAAAGTACTACATACGTTCTGTTTGAGTCCGCAAGTTTTTCTCGTATGAATGTACGCCGTACCGGACACAGACTGGGCGTCAGATCCGATTCTTCGGCGCGTTTCGAGAAAGGAATAGACACATATACAAACAACCTCGGACTTTCGAGAGCGTTGCATCTGGTGGAACAACTCGGCTGCGGTAAAGTGACTCGTGGGCGCATATCCATAGGGGAAGTCGCTGCGTCAAAAGAGATCGTATTTGATAAAAGACGCATAGCCAAGTTGCTTGGCATCAAAATACCGGATGAACGCGTTGTCTCTATACTCGGAGCATTGAATATCCACGCCGAATTGGACGGAAACACCTTGAGGTGCTTGATCCCGCCGTACCGTGACGACATAGTGCGAGATTGCGATATAGTGGAAGAAGTCATTCGGGTATACGGGTATGACAACATAAAAGGTACGTTGATGCCGAAAACGCAGATAACCTGCGGCGGAAAAACGGTAGAAGATGAGCGTATAGACTCGTTGAAAAACGTTCTGAATGGCATGGGATACAATGAGTGCATATTCTACCCATTTGCCGGCAAGGCCTTGTTTGACAAAGCGTCGATATCGCCTGTGGATGAGAATGATTATATAAAGGTGATCAACCCGATAGGCGAAGAACTCTCCATGATGAACCTAAGTCTTGCTCCGAATATGCTGCAGTGTGTGGCATTGAATTTGTCGCGCAAAAATGCAAACTTGCGCTTGTTCGAAGTGGGTAAGGTGTATCTGTCAGAGGAGTTGCCCCTTGTGGAATTACCCTATGAACAAAGGCGGCTCTCTGTCTGCGCAACCGACATAGACTTCGATACCTTCCGGAGCAATATCCTGCAGACCGTGCGCTCCGCGACGGATAAAAATGTGCGGTCGGTTCGCTCAAGTTGCAATATCCTGCATCCCGGCATATCAGCGGATATGCTGATCGAGGGAGCGATGGTTGGCTCTTTCGGTAAACTTCATCCGCAAATAGCAGCCAATTTCGATATAGACACGGACTGCTGGTATGCGGAGATATACTTGGATAAATTGTTCGATCATGCGCGAGGCGAGATCAAATATGAACCTTTTGCAAAATTCCCGTCGATAAGCAGGGACTTCGCTTTGCTGTGTGACGAAGAAGTGGCTGCGCAGGACGTTCTCAATGAATTTATGACATTGCCGCTGGTGGAGAGTGCAGAGCTATTCGACGTGTATCGCGACGAAAAACTCGGTGTAGGAAAAAAGAGCCTTGCCATCACGGTAATATTCCGCGACAGAAACAAAACGTTGCAAGACAGCGATATAGAAAAACAAAGCGGCAAGGCACTCCGTACCCTTAAAGAAAAATACAACGTAGTCTTGCGTGAGCAGTAAAAGCCATAAGGAGCATTCAGATTGACGAAGAAACGAGACGTTGAAATACTTGCGCCTGCCGGAAGTACAGAGCAACTGATTGCGGCCGTGAACAACGGTTGCGATTCGGTATATCTCGGTTTGGCAAGTTTTAATGCTCGAATGAAGGCTCCTAACTTCACCTCAGACAATATTGCCGAGTGGATAGACTACTGTCATGTATTCGGCGTAAAGGTATATGTCGCAATCAATACGTCGCTGAAAAATTCCGAATTCGACAATGCTGTCGAGATGCTCCTGGACGTATATAACAAGCACGCCGACGGAGTCATTCTGACAGACACTGCACTGATACAGATCGCCGCCAAATTGCCAAAGCCCTTTGATATCGTAGCGAGCACGCAACTCAATATACATGATGCTTATGGTGCGGAGTTTCTGCTGGATATCGGTGCGACGACCGTGGTGTGCGCACGCGAATCGGATATAGATTCAATACGCAATATCGTTGCCACCGGGATCAAAGCAGAATGTTTTATACATGGTGCTACATGCGTTTGTCAGTCGGGACAGTGTCTGTTCTCATCGATGGTGGGAGGCAATAGCGGCAATCGCGGCCTTTGCGCGCAACCGTGCCGAAAGAAATATTCGGCAAACGGCGGCGAGTATAAATATCTGCTTTCGGCGAGAGACTTGTGCGGACTGGACGTTGCGAAGGAATTGTATGAGGCGGGAGTAACCACTTACAAGATAGAAGGCAGAAACCGTCGGGCTGAGTATGCCGGTATCACGTCCGAAGTATACGGAAAATTGTTTGACAATGGGTTCAATTACAATGACAATGACATTGTCAGACTTAAAGAAATATACAATCGCGATATGAGCGAATTGACATATCTGCACGGAGGTGCAGAGCGTATCATTTCGCCCGATTCGCAAAACCATACGGGAGTACCGGTGGGGATCGTGCGTAATGGCGGCATAGAAAGTACGGTGCCTATAACCAAGGGCGACGGTTTCAAAATCATGAACGAAGGCGTCGAGGTGTGCGGAGGCGTTGCACTGGAAAGCGGAAGAGGACGAATTGCCGCAGAATTCAGCGGAGTCGTCAAAAACGGCATGAGTGTAAGGCGGACCACTTCGATTGCTCTATGTGATGAAATAAATGCCGTAAAAAAGAGATTGTCCATATCATTGCAATTCGTAGCAAGACATGGAGAACATGCCCGGCTGAAAGCGGTGTATGAGGAGATTTCTGCCGAAGTTGTATCGGACTACCTCGTACAGCAGTCACAAAAGATCCCCACAACTGTGGAGGAAATCGACAAACAATTACGAAAAACAGGCAATTCATACTATACTATTTCAGACATAGATATCGGAATCGACGAGGTCTTCCTTGCGAAGTCTCAAATAAATGAATTGCGGCGCGCTGTGATTGAAAAACTGACAAAGGCTATTTCAGACAAGTACAACGACCAATTCCGTGCGCGTAATGAGGTGGATATCAAGCGATTTTGCGATGAAAATCTTATTCAGATACCTAAAAATATCGCGGAGAATTGTCTGGGCGTCATTTGTTACGATACTTGTCAACTTGACAAAGTCAGTGACGCGATATACAAAATATATAAACCGGAACACATAAATTCGCAAACACTGGAAATTTCCCAAAAGTCGAACGTATACCTGGACATTCCCTCTTTTACGGATAGCGGGGATTTGTATGGGTTGCTGAAGGAAACGCCGACAGCATTGGTTTGTCATAATCTCGGACACGTTCAATTGTCGAGAAAACTCGGTCTTCACTATATCGCAGGAAGCGGGTTGAATATATACAATGACAGAATGGCAACCCAATTTGCCGACGCAGACACTTTTGTGTATTCGACAGAACTCTCACTCAACGAGATCCGTCGATTTGCCAACCAGGGTGGTCTTATTTTTGTGGATGGGGCAATCACATTGATGAAATTCGTACACTGTCCATATATGGTCTCTCTGGGGAGTCGTTGCGACAAATGCATGGCGGGTCGAAAGCTGATATACACGGATGAGCAAGGAAATCGATTCGAGATAGTGCGTCGCAAGGACAAGCGATGCACATTTGAGCTGATAAACGGCAAAAAGCTCTCGGTTTCTTCACGACTGGCTGTCGGCGGCCGATATATGATCGACTACAACGAGGCGGTCTTGCGACATTATACAATGCTCAATAAGGGAATAAACGATGGTTACATTGAGAAGGAACCGTATACCAAGGGCAGACTGACAGACGGTGTGAAATAATGTTTTGCGTGAATAACGACGGTGGAACAGTATGATAAATGAAAAAACACTCAATAAACTTCAATATTACGACATATTGCAGGCTGTAAGCACTTTTTGCGTAAGCAGTATTGCCAAACGCAAAATACAAGAACTGCGCCCTGCGTCAGACTTCGAAACCGCTCGAAATATAATAGAGGAGACGGATCAGGGGTACAGACTATTTCAATATGAGACCTCTTTTGATCTGTCTGTAGACGACGTGAGTGAGATATGCGAATTGGCGCGCGTCGGCTCCTGCCTGTCCATGAAGCAACTTTTGCAAATCATGCGCGCATTGCGTACTTCCAGACATTTGCAGACAGCGTTGTTTGAAGAGCGCGGAATAGATATATCTTTGTTGCAAGCCAGAGCATACGCACTATACGCAGACAAGCAACTCGAAGAGGATATAGACTTTGCCATCTTGTCCGACGACGAAATGAACGACAAGGCATCGGATGACCTGTACGCCGTACGCAAGCGTATAAAAGCCATCAATGCCGATATCAAGCAAAAATTGCAGAGTTATACCAAAAGCAGTGAGCTGTCCAAGTATTTGCAAGATAGTATTGTCACGATGCGCAGCGATCGCTTTGTCATTCCGGTCAAGCAGGAATACAAGTCTTTTGTGCCCGGCATTGTACACGATCAATCGTCTACGGGGGCGACTTTGTTTATTGAACCCATGGCGATAGTCCAGCTCAACAATTCACTGAGAGAGGCTATGCTCGAAGAAAAAGCCGAGATGCAGAGAATTTTGCAAGCATATACGGACAGGGTGACGCCTATCGCGGCGCGGATCGCGACCTCGGTAGATACGGTGAGTGACATTGACGTGATTTTTGCCAAAGTAAAGTATGCCTTGGAAAACAGGTGCACGCTGCCGCGGCTGAACAGAAACGGAATAATAGACATCAAGCAAGCACGGCATCCGCTTATAGACAAGAGCAAAGTAGTGCCTATCTCCGTCAGGTTGGGAGCCAACTATGACGTGATAGTCATAACCGGACCAAATACCGGCGGCAAAACGGTCACTCTCAAAACCATCGGACTCATGTGCGCAATGGCTATGGCAGGGCTGTTCGTTCCATGCCGTGAGGAGAGCGAAGTGTCCTTTTTCGAGGATATCTTGTGCGATATCGGTGATGAGCAAAGTATAGAGCAAAATCTGTCCACCTTCTCCGGGCATATCTCCAATCTGCGGGATATACTCGATATGTGCGGCACCGGACACTTGGTGCTTATAGACGAGGTGGGGGCGGGAACGGAACCGAATGAAGGTGCGACATTGGCTCTCGCCATAACAGATTTTCTGCGCAAAAGCGGCGCAAAGTGCGTGATAACGACGCATTACGGCGCGCTCAAAGAATACTCTCTGACTACAGAACGCGTGGAAAATGCCTCGATGGAGTTCGATTTGAAAACACTTGCCCCGACATACCGGCTGATAATGGGTGTGCCGGGCAGTTCCAATGCAATAGCTATCGCGTCAAAGTTGGGACTCAGGCAGGACGTCATTGAGTTTGCAAGGAGAAATGTTTCTTCGGAGAAACTCGCCTTTGAGAAGGTTTTGCAAAATGCTGACAAGATCCGAAAGGAATATGAAGAAAAATCCGCAATGCTCGACGAGGAGAGAAGGCAGTTGCGGGCTGAAAGAGAAAAAACGGCGCAGCTGAACGGCAGTCTGCAAAACGAACGAGACAAATTGCTGAAAAAATCAAGGGAAGACGCGAAGGAGATCGTAGCCAAAGCCAAGCAAGAAGCGGCAGAGATCGTGGCGGAGATAAAGGAAATACTTGCGAAAGAAACCGTTTCCGATAAAGACTTGTTTGCTGCTCGCAACGCCGCGAAGCGACTTGACGCTGTGACTATCGAGTCGGACGACGACTCCGACGAGACGATCTTTACAGGAGATAGGGTCAAATATGATTCCATCAAAATAGGCGATAGTTTATATTCGCGTAAACTGGGAGTGCAAGTGACTGTATTGGATAAACGCAATAAGTCACGTATTCGTGTGAGATGCGGCAGTATCACTACGGAAGTGCCTGCGGACGACCTGTACGAAAGTGTGGTGGAAAGAAAAACGAAACAAAAAACGTCTCGAGGAACGGGACGCGCCACCATAAATAATTCCAGTTTTTCCAACGAAATAAATGTGATAGGGCAGACCGTAGATGACGCTATAATGAATGTAGATGAATTTATAGACGCGGCTGTCATGGCGGGGTTAAAGCAGGTATGGATCATCCACGGAATGGGAACTGGTCGCCTCAGAGCGGGGCTGCATGAACATTTTCGCCATCATCCCAATGTGGCAGAATTCCGTCTCGGTACTTACGGAGAGGGTGAAAGCGGCGTAACAGTGCTAAAACTCAAATAAATTACTGCAAAAAATAATGAAAACAGAGATATCTATTTCAGACATACTATCTTAGAGGCGACAAAACAAATTTATGATACATTATTTTGACAATTGCGCGACCACACGAGTGGATGACGACATCAATGAACTTATTGTCAGGTATAATTCTGACAAATATTTCAATCCGTCAGCGCGTAGTTCGTACAGCCTGGAAGTGGCAAACGATATTGCCGACGCAAGAGAGCGAATAGCAAAAATACTATATGCCACAGACGGTTCGATTCTCTTCACTTCGGGCGGCACAGAATCGGATAACCTTGCCATCACAGGCGCGCTACGAGCCAAGCGCGGCAATATAGTTGTCACGGCATCGGAGCACGCTGCCGTATACAACGCTGTGACCGAACTGGGCAGCAAAGGATATGACATACGCTGCGCCGCCACACTTACCGACGGGCATATAGACACAGAAGATTTCCTTTCCAAAGTGGATGACGAGACTATCCTTGCATGCTTTATGCATGTCAACAACGAAACGGGGGCAGTCAACGATATAAAGGCTATAAACAGATCGGTCAAAGGTAAAAATCCCAAAACGGTCACATTCTCCGACGGAGTGCAGGCGGTGGGCAAGATCCCCGTCAACCTACGCGATCTGGGCGTGGATATGTATTCCTTCTCCGGTCACAAGATACACTGCACAAAGGGCATTGGCGCACTCTATGTAAAAAACGGCGTGCGACTTGTTGCTTCCATGCACGGAGGAGGGCAGGAAAAAGGCCTACGCTCGGGTACGGAGTTCGTCGCCGGGATCGTTGCGCTTGCCGCGTCGGTATCCAAAGCGGCACAACTTGTGTCGGGCAATACGGAAAAGTTTCTCAACTTCAAACAGGTGATCCGCTCGGCATTGTCAGACATTTCGGATATGAAAGAAAACTGTACGAGAGAAGTTTCCCCCGCGATAATGTCTATGGCATTTGCCAATATCCGCGGCGAAGTGCTGTTGCATATGCTGGAAAGATACGAAATAATAGTGGGAACAGGCTCGGCATGCAGTTCAAAGAACAAGCAAAGTCGTATCGCAAAGGCTATAGGATTGGATCCGGACTATTCAGAAGGATTGATAAGGATAAGTTTCTCAAAATACAATTCTCCGGATGAAGTACAACTTCTCGGAGATAAATTGGCGATATGCGTAACGGAACTACGCAAGACTATGCTGGGAAAATAAAGAGGTAGATATGAAAGTAATTATAATCAGATATTCGGAGATCCATCTCAAAGGCAACAACAGAGACTTTTTCGAAAGCGCGCTCGTCTCAAATATCAAGACGGTTTTGAAAGATTTTCGATATGAGTTTGCGCGCAGTAATGCCAGATATATCATTCGTGAATTCGACCAAGAGCGTCTGTATGACATAGTCGACGCAATAAAGAATGTATTTGGCGTTCATTCTCTGAGCATAGCGGAAGAGGTTTCCTCTGACCTCAATGAGATATCTCGTGCGGCGTTGCTGTTTGCCCCTCAAAGCGGTACTTTTAAGGTCAATACAAACCGTGCGGACAAACGTTTCCCGCTTAGATCCATGGAAGTATCGGCAGAAGTCGGTGGGGATATTCTCGAGGCACATCCGAATCTGAAAGTGGACCTGTATAATCCCGAGCACACCGTCTCTATAGATATCCGGGAAAACGGAAAGACTTTTGTCTACAGCGAAACGATCAAGGCTGTCAACGGCATGCCTGTCGGAACGGGAGGAAAGGGTATAGTGATGCTGTCCGGCGGAATAGACAGTCCCGTCGCGGCGTATATGATGGCGAAACGCGGAATGACGCTCCGCGCCGTTCATTTTCACAGTTTCCCTTATACAAGTCTCCAAGCACGTCAAAAGGTACTGGATCTGGCGAAGATCATAAAAAAATATACTCTGCACATGACGGTAGACGTGGTCAGTTTCACCGAGATCCAGACAGCGATCCATGAGCAGTGCCCCGAAGAATACATGATAACAATAATGCGCAGATTCATGATGCGTATTGCCGAAAGGATAGCGAAACTGCACGGAGCAGGTGCTGTCATTACCGGGGAAAGTCTCGGGCAGGTCGCCAGTCAGACGCTGGAAAGCATCACGAGTACGAATTCCGTTGCGTCAATTCCCGTATTTCGCCCTTTGATCGGCTTTGATAAGGACGAGATTATAGAGATTTCTCAAAAAATCGGAACGTTCGATACGTCTATCTTGCCGTATGAGGACTGCTGTACCATCTTTTTACCAAAGCGTCCGGTCACAAAACCGAGGCTGGAGCATGTGCTGAAGGTGGAGAGCGTGCTGGACGTGGATACGTTGGTGGAAAATGCCCTGTCCTCTATAGAATCTGTGGTCATCGAGTGACCTCAGCCCCAATACCAAAAATCTGTCAGATCGGGGAAATGCCGCGGAGTCGTGTCGGACTCGCAAAAATATACTGTTATCGGCGGAGTGGTGTATACAAGTTTGTTCTTCTTGTACAACTCCGCGAAAAATGTGGTATCGGCGTCTATCGTACAGCGATATTCGCCTTTTTCCATGCTCAATAGTTCATTGCCGCTTTCCGTCCGACGATACAGCCGCCATTCTCCGTCAGTTTGAGGCAATGTCACTTGTATGCGGTTTGAGTCGGAATGAATATCTGGTACGTAGTCATACCGTTCCTTGACAATTGTTTGCTTGGGTTGGTTGCCGATATCGAACCAGAACTTTTCCCCGCTGTCACATTTTGTGACCAATTGATTGTCGTATAGATCGTCTTTATCTATATCTAATCTCACCACGGAAGAGGGCGGAAGAAAATCTGTGGGAGTGTGTTTTGCGTATACATATTTCAGTAATTTTTGTGAAAATTCACACGGCGCGGTGGCTCCGTTGACGGAGTTGGGCAAGTCGCCGCTGTACCATGACACAAAAGTGTGCTCGGTAGTGTATCCGGCCACCAGCGCGTCCGTGTTGCCCTTTTGATCGCCGACGGTGCCCGTTTTCGCCGCTATCTGATATTTTCCGTTTTTCAATGCCTTGGCGGTGCCTACATTCACGGTATTGACCAACATATCCGTCATCAAATAGTTCGCACCGGAACGGAATATGCGCTTGTTCTTCGGCTCGCGTGTGTATATCAAACCATGTGTGCTGTATATATTCTTGATAAAGCCTATGTCGTTGCAACGCCCATCGTTGGCAAGTGTAGCATAGCACTTGGCGAGGGTGAATATATCCATTCCTCCTTGCGCGTTACCAAGCGCGAGCGACAGGTCCTGTTTTCCGGATATGCCGAATTGTTCAAGATATTGCTCGGATATTGGCAGTGTGAGAGCATTCAATGTCTTGACCGCAGGCACATTCAGACTCTTGGCTACGGCATATTTCACCGTCGTCCAGCCGTTGTATCCACTCGCATTGGTCGGTCTGTATCCGTTGAAATCCGTCTCTTCATCCAGTATGGGTGACGCTTGGGTGATTATTTTCTCATTGAGCGCGGGCGCATATACTGCGATCGGTTTCAACGCGCTCCCCACCTGACGCCGAGTCCCCGCCGTTTCGCCTTTTAGTATACACGCCTCGATCCCGCCGCAGTTGTCAAGTAAAATGGCAGACAGATCGGCAGGATCGCCGCCGGAAGTCATAGTGGAGTCGCTTCGTGCCATATCCACCAATTGCCGCTGTATCTCGGGATCGTAATATGTCTCTATCACAAAGTCCGATTTGGCAAGTTGTTGCGGGGTCATATTGAGTAGGCGGCATGCCTCTTGCATAACGAGATACATATAATTGCGTTCGGGGCGAAGAGTCTGCGGACAATAATGTATTTCTTCTTTGCATGCGCTGTCAAACTCATCGAAATCCACGAATTCCTGCTCGAGCATGAGACGTAAAACGGTATCTCTGCGAGATTTGCATCTGTCGGTGTTTTTGTCGGGAGCATAGACATTGGGTGCTTTTATCATCCCTGCCAATACGGCACTCTCCGCCAGGCTCAACTCGGAAGCACTTTTGTTGAAGTACACATTTGCCGCGCTCTCTATGCCATAGGCGTTTCTGCCGAAATATATTGTATTGATATACATTTCGAGAATTTCTTCTTTGCTGTAAGCCTTCTCCAGTTCCTTTGCCAGCATCATTTCGTTTATTTTACGACGGATCGTCTTGGAATTGTCCAGGTGAGTGTTTTTGATAAGTTGCTGACTTATTGTAGACGCGCCCTCTTTATAACTGCGACTGCGCAGGTTATGCAGGAGTGCGCCGACTATCCGTCGCTCGTCTATACCGTGATGGCTGAAAAAGCGTTTGTCTTCAACGGCGACAAAGGCGTTGTACGTATAGTCGTGCAGCGCGGCAAGCGGTATTTGCTTGTAATTGTTGATATACAGCGGCTCGGCAAGAGCCTGACCGTCGTCGTCCAGCACGGTCAATGCGGTATATACTTGATTCAACTTGCTGCTGTCGAATTGGACAAAGCCATCGGACTTACGAAAATATCTCAGGCAGATGACGCCTGCAAGTACCGCAAACAACATAACGCATGCGGTGATCCCGAAAATAATTTTGATGATTTTTCCTTTCATATACCGATATTTTTTGCTATTTGTGTTTTTATATTTATTTCTCTTGAAAAAATATTGAATATAGAGTAAAATATATTATAATTGAAAGTATAGTGCGAGTTTACGCATTGGAGGGACGTGTGAAATATTTCATACACACATACGGTTGCCAGATGAATATCCACGATTCGGAAAAAATCGCCGGGATATTGGAATCGATGGGATATACGGTCTGCGACAAGGCGGAGGACGCCGATATCATAGTGTTCAATACCTGTTGCATTCGTGAAACTGCAGAGCAAAAGATATACGGACATATAGGGCTTGTCAAAAAACTGAAGAGAGAAAAACCCGAACTCATCACAGTGGTGTGCGGTTGCATGTCTCAGCAGGAGGGCGTGGCTGCAAAAATACGGGAAAGCTATCCGTTTGTGGATATAGTGTTGGGCACGGGTAATCTGAATTTGTTGCAAGACGCCATAGTCGCGGCGCAAAAAAAGAGAAAATTTGTCGACGTGAACTTCATGCAATACAAGGAAGAGGACTTCCTTACCTCTCGCACAAGTTACCCTAATGCTTGGGTCAATATAAACTACGGCTGCAACAATTTCTGCACATATTGTATAGTACCCTACGTGCGCGGAAGAGAACGCAGCAGACGGTCCGAAGATATAATAGCGGAAGTGCGCAACTTGTTGTCAGAGGGATACAAGGAGATCACGTTGCTCGGACAGAATGTAAATTCCTACGGACACGATCTGGATTCCGACATATCGTTTGCTCAACTTTTACATAAGCTCGGGGCTATGCCCGGCAAGTTCCGCCTGCGTTTCATGACCTCTCATCCAAAAGATCTGTCTCAGGATGTCATAGACGCAATAGCGGAATATCCCAATATATGCGACAATATCCATCTGCCGGTGCAGAGCGGCAGTACGGAAATATTGCGTAAAATGAACAGGCACTATACCCGCGACGATTATTTTGCCATTGTGGATAAGATACGCGCGAAATTGCCTGACGTGGGGATCACTACAGACATAATGGTGGGGTTCCCCGGTGAAACGGAGCAGGATTTCGAAGACACGCTGGACCTTGTGCGTAAGGTAAAGTTCAGCTCGGCATTTTGCTTCGTATATTCGAGACGAAAAGGTACTCCGGCATACTCTATGGAGCAGATACCTTATGCCGTCAAGAAAAAACGCATCACCGAGCTGATCGCCTGTCAGAACGAAGTCACCAAGCAGATAAGTCAATATATGGTAGGCAAGCAATATGAGGTGTTGGTGGAGGGCGAGAACTTTCACTACAAGAACACAATGTGCGGCAGGACGGAGAGCGGCAGGTTAGTTAATTTTCAATGCGATCCGTCTCGTATAGGAGAATTTGTCACGGTCAAGATAGAGCGCGCGAGTTCTGCCACGCTATGGGGCAGTATAGTTACGGAGGAAAAATGAACGATAAACTTTCACCAATGATGAAAAACTACTTGCAGACCAAAGAAATGTACAAGGACTGCATCTTGTTGTACAGGTTGGGCGACTTCTACGAAATGTTTTTTGAGGACGCGGAGAAGGCGAGCAGGATCCTCGATCTGACTCTTACGGGCAAAAATTGCGGATTGGACGAACGCGCGCCCATGTGCGGAGTGCCATATCATGCGGTTGATACATATATCGCCAAGTTGATCGCCGCAGGCGAAAAAGTGGCTATATGCGAACAGCTGAGCGAGCCTAACGGCAGGCAGTTGGTGGACAGAGACGTAGTGCGCGTCATAACTCCCGGAACGGTCATGGACAGCAATATTCTGGACGACAGCAGGAGCAATTTCATTGCAACGGTATGCCTTATGTCCGAAAAGATCGGCGTCGCGCTGTGCGATATAACTACCGGTGACGTATTCGCTTCGGAATTTTCCGCCGCTGGCTATATTAAAGATCTGCAAGAATTCTTGGTAAGTTATAAACCTGCCGAAGTGTTGGCAAATTCAGACGCGATTGCCTTGTCGAGTGAACTCGAATGCGTCAAGGCGGGCTATATACCGCGGTTCTCCGACTACAACGAAGGTTTTGATAAGCGCGCTGCCAAAGAAAGACTGTTGCAACACTACAAGGTTGCCACGCTGGACGGTTTCGGACTGCAAGGAAAGGGCGTCGCGCTGTGTGCGTGCGGTGCCTTGTTGAGTTATCTGCAAGAGACTCAGAAACGCGATCTGCCTCATCTGAAGCCGATAAAGTATATAGAAAAAAGCAACTATATGTCCATCGACATAAAGACGCGCAGAAATCTCGAATTGACGGTAAGCTATCGCGAAGGGACCAAGAAGGGCAATCTGCTGTGGCTTTTGAACAAAACGGCAACAGGTATGGGGGCGCGCACTCTTGCAAGCTGGATCGACCGTCCGCTGCAGAAGCCGGCTCAGATAAACGCCCGACTGGACGGGGTAGAGGAATTGTACAAAGGGTATCTTGTTCGTTCGGAAATATCCAAGCAGTTGCGCGGATTCAATGATATAGAGCGGCTTTCGGGCAAGATATCGTATAACAATCTCACGCCCAAAGACTGCATTGCTCTCAGGGATTCGCTGGCTATCTTGCCGCAATTCAAGAATCTGCTTGCCCGCGCACAAAGCAAGATCCTGCGAGACATAGATAGCAATATCCACTTGTTGCCCGAGGTGGTCGATCTGATCTCCCGAGCCATCAATCCCGAAGCACCTGCGTTGATTAAGGATACTACGGACTATATTCTGCCCGGATACAATGCCGAATTGGATGAGATATACGACCTCGCCAGAAACGGCGGAGCGCGGATATCCGCACTGGAAGAGTACGAGCGTAACCGTACCGGTATCAAAAATCTGAAACTGGGCTACAACAAAGTATTCGGCTACTACTTCGAAGTGACCAATTCCATGCTGGGAGCGGTACCTGCCGACTTTATTCGTAAGCAGACTCTGACCAATGGCGAACGCTTTGTAAGCCCCGAACTAAAAGAATTGGAAGAGAAAATGTTGACGGCAATGGAAAACAAAGTCAAACTGCAAAAGAAGTTGTTTGACGAGTTGCGCAACATGTTGCTGCAGTATATACCGGCAATACAACAGACTGCCAAAGCAATTGCCGCACTGGACTGCCTCGTCTCGCTGGCGACTGTAGCACAGACCAATGATTATTGCCGTCCCAAGATAAACACCTCCGCTCGGCTCAACATAGTCGAGGGCAGGCACCCGATAGTGGAGTGTTATATAAAACGTGAAAATTTCATCGCCAACGACGTCAATCTGGACACGGACGAAAACCGTACAATGATCATCACCGGACCCAATATGGCGGGCAAGAGCACCTATATGCGCCAAGTCGCGCTGATCACATTGATGGCGCACATAGGCTCATTCGTCCCTGCCAGGAGTGCCGACATTCCCATAGTGGACAAGATATTCACCCGCGTGGGTGCAAATGACGACATTGCCTTCAATCAAAGCACCTTCATGGTGGAGATGGTGGAAGTGGCAAATATATTGAACAACGCCACAAAAAACAGTCTCATCATCCTCGACGAAGTAGGACGCGGAACGTCCACCTTCGATGGTCTGTCTATAGCATGGGCAGTCATGGAGTATGTCTCCAAAAATATCCGTGCAAAAACGCTCTTTTCTACTCACTATCACGAATTGACCGATCTCGAAGGACGTGTGGACGGAGTGAAAAACTACCGCATCACCGTCAAAGAACTGAACGGTACGGTGGTATTCTTGCACAAGATCGCTCGTGGCGGTGCCAACAAGAGTTTCGGTATAGAAGTGGCTGCACTTGCCGGTGTGCCCGATGAAGTGTGCGCCAGAGCCAAAGAAATAGTTACGATGCTGGAAAATAGCAATGTAAGTCTGAATCTCGACGAGATAGAACATATAAGCGAGACGCGGCAAGTAAACAAAACTTCTCGCGAGGTCAGTTCTGTCCTGAGAGATCTCGATATGAACAGGATTTCACCGATAGAGGCATTCGATATTCTTAATACATTGGTTAAAAAGGTGAAAGAAAATGGGTAAAATAAAACTTCTTACTTCATCTGTATACAACAAATTATCTGCAGGTGAAGTAGTGGAAAGACCGGTCGGAGCAGTAAAAGAACTCGTTGAAAACAGCATCGACTCGGGCGCGAACAAGATCGTAATAGAAGTCGTCAATGGCGGCTTCGATCTGATATCCGTCACCGACAACGGCTGCGGTATGCAGTCGGATGACATAGAATTGGCATTTGTAAAACATGCCACAAGCAAACTGCGCAGCGTCGAGCAACTTTCCGCTATAGAGACGTTGGGCTTTCGAGGAGAAGCGTTGTCCAGCATAGCGGCAGTATCAAAAGTGACGATGACGACGCATTTTTGCGACGACGAAATGGGCGTGCAGGTCACTGTGGAGGACGGCAAAATAATTGACAGAAAGTTCGTCGCTGCCAACGTCGGCACCAAGATAGAAGTGCGCGATCTGTTCTATAATATGCCCGTTCGAAAAAAATTCCTCAAAAGTCCCACGTCGGAAGGTAGCGAGATAACCAAATTCGTTTCCAAACTTATACTTACCAACGCTACGCTTGAGATAACATACATATTGGATGGCAAGACGGTATATCACACAAACGGCGAGGGGTTGGATGAAGCGATCTTCACCGTATTCGGCTCGAACTATCTGAACAATTGCCTGGAAATAAAAAGCAATATCTCCGAAGGTATGGTCATAGAAGGGCGTATCGGCACTCCGGAGTATACCAAAGCCAACAGAAACTATCAATGCTTGTCCGTAAACGGCAGAATGATAACGGATGCCAATATAACTGCGTCCATCATGCAGGCATACAAGCCTTACCTGATGAAGCATCAATTCCCCGTATATGTCTTGGATCTGACTATACCGTGCGACCTGGTAGACGTCAATGTCCATCCAAAGAAAAGCGAAGTTCGCTTCGCCAAACCGCAAATGATATGCGGAATGTTTTATCACTGTGTTGAGCATGCGCTGAGCGAGTATGTGCAAGCGCACGCGGCACAGACATTCTTTGCCGATACTACGGAAGGTGGATCCGAGCAAAATAACTATACTCAGGAAGATCTGTTCGGTGTGATCAATCAGCTTGCGTCCGAAGGCAATCTGGAGTATATGAACCGCGATCAAATAACGGCAGTGGACCAGATGGAGAAGTCTACCGAAAAGGCCGACATGCAAACAAACTATCAGGCACTATTGGATTTCTACGATCAGGAGATGAGCGTCAAAAAAATGCGGATGGCGTACGGAATGGACGAACCGACCGTATCCTCAGTGCAGCAAGCCCCGCCCACATGGCTGAATCCGATGACGTCCGATACGACGATTACCCCTTCGTTGACAGAAGAAGATATGCTGTTCGACAGGGCGAAGATCCTGGGAGTGGCATTCACTACCTATTTGCTGCTGGAACTGGATGACAAACTGATCCTCGTAGATCAGCACGCGGCACATGAGCGCATATTGTTTGATAAATTCATGGCAAATCCCTCCAAAAACATGCAGCAGGTGCTTTTGCCGTATGTATTCAACGTGCAGGAGGCGGAGAAGGAGTTCATAGAAGAGAATATGCAAAATATTCTCGCCGCCGGTATCGAGTTGCAACGATTCGGCGAGAACACATACCGCATAGTCGCAGTCAATACCCTGTTGGCGGACATGGACATGAAGAAATTCGTCGAGTTTTTGTTGGCGTCGATAGAGGAATACCGACTGGACGATCGCACGCTGATCGTGGAGAAAATGGCTAAAAAGGCCTGCAAGGCAGCCGTCAAAGCGGGATATACTCTGAATGAATATGAGATCAAATATATTCTCACACAAGTACGAGACAACAAAATAATCCAATGTCCGCACGGCAGACCGGTATTCGTGACATTTTCCAAGTCGCAACTGGAGAAAATGTTCAAGAGGATAGTCTGATGAGAACGTTCGTAGGCATAACGGGAACGACTTCCGTCGGCAAATCCGCCGTCGCGGTGCAACTTGCCAAGCGGCTTGGCACGGAGATCATATCCGCAGACTCCATGCAGGTATACAAAGGCATGGATTTAGGCACAGCCAAGATCACTCCGCAACAGATGCAAGGCGTCGTGCACCATATGATAGATATCGTGGAGCCTACTGTAGACTTTTCGGCGTATCTCTACCGTCAGGAGGCTTCGCGGATCATAGACGCAATGCCCTCCTTGCCCATCGTGGCGGGCGGAACGGGATTTTACTTCGACAGTATATTGTATCCACCGGAATTCGGCTGCGCGACGGCGGAACGCCACGCAGAACTATGCCGGATATACCAGACGGAAGGACTTGAACCGCTGGTGCGCATGCTGTGCGAAGCGGATCCCGCGTCGGCGAAAATAGTGGACTGTCGCAACTACAAACGAGTGATTCGCGCGATAGAAATCGCAGAAAGCGGTCAAAGCCGCGCCGAAGGACACGGGCACACTCGACCGTTGTATGATATGCGACTGTTCGTATTGCAACGAAACAGAGCACAACTCTATAGTAACATAGAACACCGGGTGGACGAAATGGTGCAAAACGGACTCGTAGAGGAAGTGCGCTCATTGGTGGCAAAATACGGATATATACAGACGCCCGCATTCGAGGCAATAGGCTACAAGGAGATGATCTCCTTTTTGAAAAACGATATATCTCTACCCGAAGCAATAGAACAAGTCAAAATAAACACACGGCACTATGCGAAAAAGCAAATAACCTATTATAAAAGAATGAATGTCGCCGAGTATATCGACGTTGACGGCAAGACATCCGAAGAAATAGCGGATCACATATACGAAAGAATTAAATCTATTGCGTAAATATAAATAATTTGTCCACGAAATTACTACAAAAATTGATAAAATAAAGAATACTATGTCAGTAATAGTATTTGCAAAGAGGAATAATGAAGGCGGAAATAGCAGAAGCATTGGCAAACACCAAGGAGACTTTCGAAAAACTGGACGAAATCGCTCTGTACAATCAAAAGAAGGTAATAGAGGCCTTCGGCAAAAATAAAGTGGCACTCAGACACTTCGGCGGAACGAGCGGATATGGATCCGACGACCGGGGACGGGAGACGCTCGGAACGGTACTGGCAGACATATTCGAAACGGATAGTGCCATCGTCAGTCCGCTGATAGCGTCAGGAACGGCAGCCATAACCATAGCTCTGTTCGGCGTATTGAGACCCGGAGATACGGTCTTGTCCGTCACGGGACGTCCTTACGACACGCTGACCGACGTTATATATAAGGAGGGCGTTGGTAGCCTGGCGGACTTCGGTATATCATTCGAATCCGTCGATATGCAAAACGGAAAGGTGGACTATCCCGCCGTAAAACGGCGTCTGAACGAACAAAATGTGCGGATGGTCTATATCCAACGTTCACGCGGATACTCATGGCGAAACGCGCTTTCTATAGAGCAAATCGGTGAGATCTGCGCTTTTGTGAAGAAAATTTCGCCTAAAACGCTCATTTTCTGCGACAATTGCTACGGGGAATTCGTCGAAAAACAGGAACCGACGGCTGTCGGCGTGGATCTGTGCGCCGGTTCATTTATCAAAAATATCGGCGGTGGGCTTGCTCCCACGGGCGGATATGCGGCAGGTCGCGCAGATCTTATATCACTTGTCGGAGGTCGACTGACGGCACCTTCCATCGGAATGGAGGTCGGCAGTTATCAATCAGGCTATAGGCTCTTTTACCAAGGCATATTTATGGCTCCGCATGTTGTAAATCAGGCGTTGAAAATATCCACATTGTTCTCCTATATCCTTACTGAGCGGGGATTTGACGTGTTGCCGCGTCCCGGAGATACGCTTGGAGACATTGTGTGCTCGATAAAACTCGGCAATGCCGACAATATGGTCAAATTTTGCCAGGCAATACAGTCGGTATCGCCCGTGGATGGCTTTGTGAAGCCAGAGCCGTGGACTCAGGCAGGATACTCGGACAAAGTGATCATGGCGGCGGGCTGCTTTGTGGAAGGCGCGTCCATAGAACTTAGTTGCGACGGACCCATCAGAGAACCTTATACGGTATATTTACAAGGCGGCTTGACGCTCGAGCACGGCATTTTGGCACTCGAACGGGTGCTTGAGAGCCTCTGAGTACAACTTTTACGCCGAAATACGGCTTTGTAAAGCAATTTTGACATGATCGTAAAACTTTTTTGGTAGAAAATCACGGACGAATGTAATATAATCCTCAAAAAATAGTTTAGGAGGGTTACTGTGAAACGATATTACGTTCTTGCCGTATTGGCGGCCATTCTGATCGCCGTAGCGTGCATCGTACATGTTACGATTGCTTACATTAGCATTTTGAATTCAGCCTCAAGTGCGCCGGCTTCGGTGGCATTTTTGATTGCAATTCCGTATGCTTTGGCGGATTTGGCCGCGATCGTAGTCGCAATTATCTTAAAAAAGAGGGTAAAATGATTCAATTTGGGCAAAAACTTGCACAGTTGAGAGAAGGCAAGTGCCTTTCTCAAGAGCAACTTGCAGAGCAGTTGGGAGTTTCCCGCCAAACGATCTCCAATTGGGAAAACGACAAGGTAAGTCCCGACGTGAATATGGCTGCACAAATCTGCCGTTTTTTCGGTGTGGACATGAACGCCTTGTTTTTGGCCGACGACGGATCGACCACGGTAAACTCGGACACTCAAGGCAAGACGCAAGCGACTGCACAAAAAACGAACAGCATAGAAGTCAATCTGGGTATCTGGAAAACGTCTTTAGTGATAAGTATTGTTATGTGCATCGTGTTTGCCGCCTTGACGATTTTGGCAGCATGCCTACTTGCCGACAATGCACAAGGCGAAATAAACAGCACATTGGAACTAGGCAAGGACGCCTCCGGCTCGGCGTTTTCATCGACACTTTCCGTAAAATCCATTTTGACCATTGCAGGGCTTTGCTTTGCAGGTGCCGCAACGGTTTTCTCGGCGGTGATGCTGATCATATCTGCCATAATGTATCAACGCTGCAAAAAGGCAATAGAGTGCCTCTCCGAGCCTAAGCAAAAGCGTGATGCAAGCGACAAAGTCGAAGAGACAGAATAAATCATTGAGGGTCGCTTTTGGATAAAAAATAACGTGGCAGAATTTTTTAATACGGAACCATTAAAGATCGACAAGAGAATTTGGGCAATTCGAGGAAAGTCTCGAAATGCTCATTTTTTTATTTGATAAAATTTTAGGACATTTCAGCAGTGCTTATCTGGATAAGGTTTTAAAGCAATTTAATAATGGCTTTGATTATCCAAAATTAGTCCGGCACATTATGGATATTGAGTAAAAAACTGACCTTCAAAATGACGTTCTGACTGAATGTGCCCGGCGGTCACGGAAAAAAAAGGAGTTATTGAAGGGCAAAATTTTGCCGGAACCGCTCTTTTTGCACATATCTATTCGCAAAAGTTGCCTTTTGCGAATAGATATGTGCTTGTGTGAAGTCTCCACACAAAATAATCCGCACCACCGCGGCGCGTCGTTGAAATGCCGTCCCGGGGAATAACACAGCTGAAAATTTTGCGAAATTGCCATGAACACCGCTGTCATGACGCGCCAAGCGGTCTGTTCTAAAGAGCACATTACGCTTGATTAAAAGGTATATGTATGTTATAATTGTAATAGTTATGCCAAGGCGGACGCACGACTGCTCTGCGGCTATCACAAACTGCTACATTAAACTATGCGTAAACTAGCATAGAAAACGGATCATCGCGGTAAATGCACCGCCATTCTTGCAAATCGCAAAGGAGGTTATTGACAAATGATCGCATATGAAGGGAAAGAGCCTTATGTTTTTGCCTCTTATTCTCACAAGGATACCGACCGGGTACTCAGGCTCATCACTCTGCTCAAACAAAAAATGTGCAGGATCTGGTATGACGACGGACTGACGCCGGGCGAATCCTGGAACGATGATATTGCACGGCATCTGGTCGGTTGCTCGCAATTTCTTGTATTCATATCGCCCCACTCTGTCGTGTCGAAATATGTACTCTCGGAGATCAACTACGCGCTTGCCAAAAACAAAAATATTCTGCCCGTCATACTGAGCAAAACGACGCTGCCGCCGGGACTGGAGATGATGCTGAGTACCATCCAATTCCTCGACGTCTCCGATATCGATGACGTGAATAAGTCCGTGGGTATGATAGCCGAGTCCTTGAACGCTTCCGTTTTTTCCGTTGCAAAGGCACCGTTCTTGGAGGATCTGGGGTATGCCTTCTACATGCACACTCGAGACGTTGACAGAAAGAATACCGGCAAATGCTGCGCCGCTACAGTTTTTTGCAGGGATGAGCACGAAAATGAGGTGGAACTATTTGATCTGCAGAGGCTCGGCGCATATGACGCTTCGTACAACCTGTCCTCTGTAGAGCCTGTCAAAGACTACTTCTACACCGGGAAGATACAAGGGATTTACCAGATAAATATCGTCGGGCGATTCTCGCTCGAGTATCCGCTGTACGGACCGGATGTGGACGTCTTGCTTATTTTCATATTGAGAATACCACGTCACGGAGCACCCACTCTGAAACTCGTAGACTATCAATATGTAAATGCGTTTGCATCCCTTGACTATGAGGATGAGGAAGATCCGGATACCCTCGGCGAAAAAGGTTGGAGCACGCAGATAAAGGAATATTTAGAAAAAATATTGTGCAAATAGCGGGCTTGGTTTGACTTTTGCCTATATAATAGCAATTGCACGGAGGAAATATGTCTATCGAAACGCTATGCGACGAAATCGATTCGAAGTATGAACAGCTAAAGGCGATACTGAACACTGCAGATCTGAGTAAAATAATAGAAACCGCTCTGGAAATGCATGCTTTGGTCCATCCTTCCGCGATTTCAGGCATAGCAGATAAAACAATTGCCGATCACGTACTGGAGTACATGATGCAAGGCAATCAAAACGAACTTGTTCCGAGAAAAAACTTCGACGCCTATGCACTACGACGGTACCGCTATCGTGCCTCTTGTTTGGCAGTTTTGGCACACATACCGTATAGAGGATCTTGTCACCAATATCTTGTTGGGAAACAGGCCGCAGATATTTAACTCTGAATGGCAGCGTAGGATAGGCTCACCTATTGCAGATACCGGCAATGCTTTGGAATATAATGAAGCGATAGCGTTCGGCAAAGCCATCAACACAGATGAACTGCTCAACTATATGATAGCCGTAGGCAAAAATACGAGAGAGATCATCCGCTCGCCGACCATGGAGAAGATACGATCATGGCACCTGAAGAATGGGTCATGCGTATCCTCGAAGAAGGCGGCGTCACTACGGATTTTCGCTCGGTATGGCTGTTGGTGTTTGGGGGAAGGCTGACCGGAGGCGGAATGATCTTGACACCACTTACATGCCATCACACGATGCACCTTTTTGCTTGCTTGGACAAAATACGCTGAATGAATACGATTGAAAATGTTTACAGGTGCTTTTAACAAGAAAAACAACTTCTATGACAGAAAATGGGTGCATGACAGATGGGGCCTGACATACACCATCGATCAAACATTATTTGAAGCAATTGCCGACAAAATCAGGCAAATTTTAGGCGAAAAAACGAAATATACGGTACAGGACGCATACGCTTATTTTCGTATTGCTTACCATGCGTATCAGATAGACTACCGCCAATTTTACAACTATTGCAGTAGCGAGAAGGTAAAATATGCGGATTTGACACAGCCGACCATAAGCAACGACAACGATATCGAACTGCTGGCGGAAGGATCCGGTCGGTTTTTCTCATATCTCGTGGACGAACATTTTACAAACGAAAAGGCTCTCACGCTGGTGATAGATAACAGTACCGTTCGCGAGTTGTTTTCAACTGCCTCGCGTGACAATATCATATTGGTCATAGGCTCTTTTGACGAAGCGACCATCAATTCAATGAAAGTTTTGCTCAGTCCTAATATTCCAGAGATCGAATACGCGCTGGAATTTTTCAGACTACACTGCTGACCGCGTCCACTGTTGCGGCGTTTCCATTGTTGTTTTTAACTATCCCATTGCACTACTCTTCCGTATATGCAAAAATTGTTCAATAATTATTCGTAAAATATTTGCTTTACGAATAGATATTCGTTATAATATTGGCAGATCCTATTTTTTTTGCAGAATTTGCAAGAAATAAAATTCAAGTCGACATGGGGAGACGGATATGAGTCAGACATATTTCAACGGCAGAGACGCCGAAAATCTCGAGAAATTGGATAGAATACTGGAGGAGGATCTGCCGGAATTTTGCAGAGAATACTTCGTCGGCATATCTTCCAATACAACTCCGCTGACGCGGCTGAACTATGCATACGACATACGTACATTTTTCAAGTACCTTGTAGCCAAAATAGCGCGATTTCGCGGGAAAAGTACCAAGGACATAACGCCGGAGGATATAGAATCCCTATCGCCGTTTGAGATAGAGGCATATCTCAGCTACGTAGAGATATATCGCAAAGACGGCAATATCGTAAAAAACGGAGAGCGCGGCAAGAGCAGAAAACTTGCCGCCATCCGCTCCATGGTGAAATATTTCGAAAAGAAACAGCTGATACGCTACAATCCTACAGCCTCCGTCGATACGCCCAAACTGCACGAGAAGGAGATCATAAGGTTGGATGGCGACGAGATAGAGACCATGCTGGACGTGGTAGATACGGGAGACGGACTGACGGCGCGTCAGCAAAAGTACCAGGAAAACACCCGCATACGGGATCTGGCGATGGTCAGTTTGCTACTCGGTACCGGTATCCGTGTAAGCGAATTGGTTGGTATCGACATCTCCGACGTGAACTTCGACGATCTGAGTTTTGTAGTGACGCGCAAGGGCGGGGCGCGCGTTATATTGTACTTTTCCGAAGAGGTCGCCGGGTATCTGCGCGACTACTACGACATGAGAACAGCGGACGAGTCGGTGAAAAACGAGCCTGCACTATTCCTGTCATTGCAAAAAAGGCGTATCACCACCCGTGCGGTGGAGAATATTGTCAAAAAATACAGCCTCGTCGCTACGCCGCTGAAGCATATAACGCCGCACAAGTTGCGCTCTACTTTCGGCACGCAACTCTACCGCAATACAGGCGATATATACGTCGTAGCGGACGTATTGGGGCACAAGGATGTCAACACGACCAAGCGGCATTACGCCGCGATCACAGACGATATACGGCGCAACGCGTCGGTAAAGGTAAGTCTGCGCAAACCTCCAAGAGACGAAGATGATTGAGAACAAGATAAAAATAGAGAATGTAGCCCTTATGTATGTGGAATTGCCGTCGGCGAACTCCGAGCAGGATATATACGAGCTGACGGAGCTTATCCACACGGCGCAGGGGGAAGTGCGGTTGCAATGCACTCAGAAAAGAAATTCGCTTGACCCGACCACGGTCATAGGCAAGGGCAAATTGGACGAATTGAAGAGAGCCATCGAGTTGTCCGACGAGGATATTCACCTGGTTATATTTTCCTGTCCGCTGACGTCCACGCAACGCGCCGCGCTGAAGAAGGAACTGGAATGTGACGTTATAGACAAGATTGATCTGATCCTGGATATATTTGCACTGCGAGCCACCACCGCCGAGGGTAAAAAACAGGTGGAATTGGCGCAACTATCGTACAATCTCGCCACCAAACCGGAAGGCGACTTTTCCCGACAGGGCGCAGGTATAGGTACACGCGGTCCGGGAGAAACGAAGTTGGAAACAAACAAGCGCACGGCGCGTGAAAGGATATATCGTCTGCGGCAGGAACTGAAAGAAATAGAAAAACACCGTATGCTCACGCGCAAACAGCGCGAAGAAAACGGGATATTCACCGTGTCGCTCGTGGGATATACCAACGCGGGCAAGTCTACTCTGTTCAACCGTCTGACACGTTCCGAAGTATATGCCGACGACAAACTCTTCGCCACGCTGGACACCACCGTACGCAAAATGAAGATGCCGAACAACGTAGAGATCCTGCTGTGCGATACCGTGGGATTTATCAAGGATCTGCCACATGCACTGCTGGACGCGTTCAAATCTACGCTGGATGAGGCCGCGCGTGCGGATCTGCTGTTGAATGTCTGCGATATATCCGACGAAAACGTCGAAAAGCATATAGAGGTCACGGAAAATACGTTGGCAGAATTGGGTACTTACGCTCCCATCATCCGCGTATACAACAAATGCGACAAGGCCGCACGTACGAAATTGTCGGATAGCACCATATACTCCGATACGCCGTCCGTATTCATCTCTGCCAAAACAGGTAAAAATACGGATATATTGCTGGAAAAGATACAAAGTTATCTGATGAGCAAATATTCCGTCATGACATTGTGCGTCCCGTTGGCGGAGACCGCCGCCCTGCTCTCCACGCTGCACGCATACAATGCGCAATGTCGGGATGTCGAGTACGGCGAGGGATCCGCCACTATGCAAGTGGTAATTGCCAAAAGATACGTCCCATTGATAGCAAAATACATTAAATTCTAAAAAAATAGAACAAAAGTTTCTTTTTGGGCTTGCATAATATGAACGATCGTGTTACAATGATCATATGAAAAAAGGTGACATTCGCTTAGAAGAAGTATACAACTATATAAAACAGTTCATAGACGACAACGGTTTTCCGCCTTCGGTGCGAGAGATAGGCGAGCAATTTTCCATGAAGTCCACGTCCACCGTGCACTACTATCTTGAGAAATTGCGCAACAAAGGGCTTATATCTCAGAACACAAGCAGAAGGCGCGCATTCACCGTAACGAACAAATCGAGAGGACGCGCAAACTTCGTGCCCATGATAGGCACCGTCAGCGCAGGCAAGGGAATGCTGGCGACGGAGAATATCGAAGGCGAATTTCCTCTGCCGCAAGATATGTTCAACGGGAGCGATCTGTTTATCCTGTGCGTAGAGGGCGACAGCATGACGGAGGTCGGTATATCCGACGGAGACTATGTGATAGTCCATTCGCAATCGAGTGCCGAGATAGGCGAGATCGTCGTTGCGCTGTGGCAAGATAAAGCAACGGTCAAAAGGCTACGCGCCACTTCGCCCAATCTCGTGCTTCACCCGGAAAACAGCAGCATGGAAGATATAGTCATAGAACCGAGCGACGAACCGTCCATTTTGGGCAAGGTAGTCGGCTGCATAAAGAAATTCTGATCAGATTTGATACGGCGGTGCCATAAGGTGCCGCCTTTTTTATACAATTCTAACTCATCAGACTTTTCAAAATACCGTATCGCTCCAATTCGCGCGCACATTCGCCCGCATTCCGAACGTATCTGTCCATAAAGCAGGCATGCGCACGATCATGCAGCGGGTGAGAAAAGTGTGCAAAACCGTGAGCGATCACATACCTGCGCAGATGCTCGGGCAACTGCGCTATACGAAAATCAAAACAAAGTACACGCTTGCTCGCCAGAGAACAACTGACCCAGAAATCGATATTGTCTTTATATTCTATCCTGGTGGGACACAGCGACGCCTCGCTGCCGAAATTTGCCACCTCTTCGGAAATACGAGTATTGTCTATGTGCTTGAGAAAACCCTTGACGGCTTTGGCTATGGACTCCCGCGTTTCGTAATATTTCTCTGCGATATACAGCGTCTCCCCGTCGAGATAGGTCTTGCGTTTCGTCGGGCGAATATCCACCGTAACGCCGAGTATCAGCGTCTTTTTGCCTGCAAACAACTCACGGATCATCCCGCCGTCAGCGCATTCGTCGGTATGTTCCTTTTGTGCAACTGATTCTACAGCAGATGGTTGATCGCGCGTCTCCCTGTGCGCGCTTATCCATTCGCTGTGACGTTTGATGATCTGTCGGAGTTTTCTGTCGGACAGGAACATATTGGCAACCACTTTGAGCACGCCGTCCTCTACACGCATCTGTACTATTCGCTTGACTGTACGAGTGACTTCCACTTTCATACGTAAAAAGATACACCGGACATGCCCGATCATATTTATATGTTTTGTATAATACGGCGGAATATTGTCAAAAGAGCCGAATTCTCAACAAGTTTGCCAATCTATGTCAGTAATAGTAGTTTAAGGTATTGACTTTTTTATGCATATATTCTACAATATTCGCAAGGAGGTTGAACATGAGCGGTGATTTTACCTTTTTGAAGGGAAATATCGAAACAATTATTTTGTGCTCACTGTACAACGGCAACAAGTACGGCTACGAAATCGCAAAAGAGATAAAAGAGCGTACAAACAATCGCTATGAGATCAAGCAACCCACGCTCTACTCCTATCTGAAGAGATTGGAAGAGGACGATCTGATCGTATCGTATTGGGGAGAGAACTCCAACGGCGGTCGTCGACGCTACTACGCGTTGACCAAGACGGGACGTACCAATTGTGAGCAATTTATCTCCGAATGGCAATACCAACGCTCCGTATTGAGCGAGTTGGTGGACGGCACCGCTACCGGTGTGGAGATATCGCAAGAGGACGCCACTCCGCTATTCGGACGGCGCAGCCCTCGCAAGAACAAGCGCAACGAGTTCCAGGAGGAAATGAATCAGCAGGACGAGATCGCGCGTCGCTTGCGTGAGCTGACGGGAGCAGATGACACCACTGCCGCGACCGAGGAAGCGGACGAACAGCCCGTCGAAGAAACTGTCGAGGAGCCATCAGAACCGGTCGAGCAGCCTGTGACAGCAGAACCCGAGCCTGCACCGGAATCCGTATCGGAGCCGGAGCCGCCCGTCTTGGCGGAAGAACCTGCGCCTGTGGCGGAAGAACCTGTCGAAGATCCGCTGGCACGCTTCGAAGTCAATCAAGATAATGCAGAGGACTTCATGCAGGACTTCGACGAGAGAGCGCGCGAAGTTACGGATCGTCAGCCTGCCGAAGGTGAGAACTATCAGCACATTCTGAATAATATCATCGGCGATCAACTCGATGACGTGGACAGAACGACCGTAGACGCACCGGCTGCAACTTATTACGAGGACAGGCATGCCGCATTGGAGGACGTCGCAGACAATCTCGCCAAAGAAGGAATACGCCTGCGTATATACAACCATGCAACCGCTACATACAAATCGAAGATGCTCATACCTCAGGCGAAGGTATTATGCGAGACTTCCTGGCTCACGTACATAGTTGCGATCATCTACTTCGGAGTATTTGCGCTGTGCTCCATCTCCGTTGGCAATTGGCAACCCTTCATCATTGCTCTTGCGATACTGATGCTGGTGCCCATCGGCTTCACCATATACGCCATCGTAGATCCTACTCGCAAAAACAAGCCTGCATTTAATTTCAAGATCGCAATGATCATCGCAGGTGCCGTGTGCGTGATAATAATTCTTGCCTCGATAGGCATAAGCGCACTGAGCAATGTGGAGTTCAGCAATTTCGAGCAGACTTCTCGCAGCATAATGGTACCGCTTGGCGTAGCGATCCTCGTGCCCACATTCATCGGCATATACGAAGTACTATACAAGCAATATTGATCGAAAAACTTACAATACAAAACAGCATTTGCATCGGTTTCGCGAATGCTGTTTTATTGTTGCGAGTTTGAAGTCAAATATAAAAGCGTCGGAATATTGCCGACGCTCTACTCTTTGCATGGCAGGGGAGACGCGATTCGTAAGGAGTGCGCAAGTCGGTTGTCGTGAATGAAACTTATTGCACGACGGAATAGGGATCGCTGCGCTTTGCGCCGATCCCGTCACACGCCAACCGAGGTTGCGGGTTTGAATCGCGTCATGCATTAAAAAAGCGTCGGAATATTGCCGACGCTCTACTCTTTGCATGGCAGGGGAGACGCGATTCGAACACGCAACCGGCGGTTTTGGAGACCGCTGCTCTACCATTGAGCCACTCCCCTAAAAAATTATGTCGCAAAACATTTGCAACTTTGGGTACTTTAATATTATAATGTAAAGGAAATTTTATGTCAATTGATACGGCAAAAATAGTTTGGAAATTATGAAGAAAGTTACAATTTACACGGATGGAGCCTGCTCGGGCAATCCCGGTATCGGCGGATGGGCGGCGGTACTCCTCTACAACAGTGCCAAAAAAGAAATAAGCGGCTACGACAAAAGCACCACTAACAACAGAATGGAACTATTCGCTGTCATACAGGGGCTGAGATGCCTGAATCAACGCTGCGAGGTGGAGATATGCACGGATTCGCAATATATCGCCGACGCCTTCAATAAGGGCTGGATCGCTGCTTGGCAAACCGCCGGCTGGAAGACCGCGTCAAAGAGCGAAGTGAAAAATCAAGACCTATGGAAGGCACTCATATACGAAGTGAACAAGCACAATGTCCAATTCGTCAAGGTCAAGGGACATGCGGACGTGGAATGGAATGAACGCTGCGACGAATTGGCGCGCAGTGAAATAGAACGTTATCGTAAATTAACAGACGGCGCGGGTGAAAATTAGCGGAAATATTAAAAGGGAGCAGGATATGAGACCTGCTCCCTTTGATCTTACTCGATAACCGTCATCACTTGGCGTAGTCCACGCTACGCGTCTCGCGGATGACATTCACTTTGATCTGTCCGGGATATTCCAACTCGCTCTCTATGCGGCGAGCGATATCGTTGGCAAGCAATACGGTGGATTCGTCATTGACCTCTTCAGGCTTGACGATGATACGGATCTCGCGTCCTGCCTGTACAGCATAGGATTTCTGTACGCCCTTGAAGGAATTGGCTATCTCCTCCAGTTTTTCCAGACGCTTGACGTAGTTTTCCAACGACTCTCTTCTTGCTCCGGGACGTGCACCGCTGACCGCGTCTGCAGCCGCCACTATGACCGCCTCCACCGTCATCGGCTCGACATCGCCGTGATGGGAAGCAATACAGTTGACAACTTCCTTGCTCTCCTTGTACTTCTTGGCAAGGTCGGCACCGATCTGCATGTGCGTACCCTCTATCTCCTGGTCCACTGCCTTGCCGATATCGTGCAGCAATGCGCCTCTCTTGGCAAGAGCCACGTCCAGTCCAAGCTCGGACGCCATGATCCCGGCTATATAGCTTACTTCTATAGAGTGACGAAGTACGTTCTGACCGTAACTGGTGCGGAACTTCAATCTACCCAGCAACTTGATCAATTCCGGATGCAGACCGAATACGCCCGTGTCGAAGGACGCCGCTTCGCCTTCGTCCTTGATGGTGATCTCCATGTCGCGCTTGACCTTCTCCACCATCTCCTCGATACGTGCCGGGTGGATACGTCCGTCGGAGATCAGCTTCTCTATCGTGATACGCGCTATCTGTCTGCGTACCGGGTCGAATCCCGAAAGAATGACCACCTCGGGAGTGTCATCGATGATCAACTCTACGCCTGTGGCGTTCTCGATGGCACGAATGTTTCTGCCCTCGCGGCCAATGAGCCGTCCCTTCATCTCGTCATTGGGAAGGGGTACCGTAGTGACAGTCATCTCGCTGACTTGGTCGCTTGCGCAACGCTGTATGGCGGTAGCGATGATCTCACGCGCTTTTTGCTCGCCGTTTTGCTTGGCTTCCGCCTCTATCTTGCGTACAAGTCCCGCAGCATCTCTGCGAGCATCCGAGACCATACCGTCGATAAGCAACTGCTTGGCTTCGTCCTTGGTAAGTCCTGCAACGCGCTCCAACTCTTGCTGGATCTTCTCTTCGGACTTGTCCAACTCCTGCGCACGCTTGTTCAACTCGCCCTGCTGGGAGATAAGTTGCTTTTGCTGAACGTCTATCTGGTCGAGTTTCTTGAGAAGCATCTCTTCTTTCTTGTCCAATGCTTCCTCTTTCTGACTCATACGGTTCTCTTGCTTGGCAAGTTCGCCGCTGCGTTCCCTTATCTGACGTTCTGCTTCGTTTTTCTGTCTCTGAGTTTCTTCTCTTGCCTCTCTGATGGCATCATTTTTCAACGATTTGGCTTCTTCGCGAGCAAAATCCAGTATCGAATCTGCCTGCTCCTGAGTGGAGCCGATCTTACGATTTCTATATCTTCTATATATGCAGATCCCTGCGCCCACACCTGCTCCTGCGAACAAGATCGCAACTACGGGCAACAAGATCCAGATCCAAGAAGGAATAGTACTTTCGGCAAGGAAGAATGTTAGCAATGATTGCATAATTGATTCCTCCTGAAATTTCATTGCGATAGTACATACTATCACTAAATAATATTTTAACCATTTTATGCCAATATGTCAAGATATAAATAAATATTTATTATAAAACATCAGAACTCTATAAAATACAATAAAAAAGACGCGCCGACGGTACTTAAACCGCAACAGGGATCGGCTGATAGCCTGCGCCCACTTCGCAACGCATCTTCAGTCGATAGTATATCATAAAATAAACAAAAGTCAACAAGAATGTCTCTATCTCCCATATACAAATCTACTTTCAACGCCGATAAATCGTATTTTCAACGGATATTTATATGCCAACAGCATAAAATCTTGTTTACAATAGCGGAAATAGAATCATTATAGAATACTATGTCAGACGTACTATTATAATTATAATACTTTTACCTGCTTTGCTCCAACAACACCGTATTTTCTGGAAAACCATTGTTTTCTAGTAAATTGTTCCGTATATATCATACTGCAGACATTTTTGAAGACAGACTTCGAATATTGGAGTTGATCGATCTGGAGTAGCAAGATATTATACACAGCGGTATCTAACACATTCGCAGTTCGACGCACACACATGCAAATAAATAGATAATTCCGACCCAAAAACAACCGCATCGTTAAAATATTTCATAGCAGAACTGCCATAGTCACGCGGACATAGCGCGATACCGGAAGAACATAAACAAACCGCCCTTGCCCGGCAAGTTTACGCGCTGTTGCTATCAGCAGCAGCTCAAGCAATTGCACCACAAGGTTTCTTTGTTCATAGTTAAACCGCCTGGACACTACAAGCATTGCTGGCTTGCGATAAAAAAGAGCAGAAAACGCACTTCTGCTCTTGTGATAATCATATATCAGGCTGATGAGTTTGTTTTACTCCGCCGGGTCCTCGGACTCTGTAGGAACGGGATTGAGTTTTGCTTTGATCTTATCGGAAAGAAGATCCATCACCTCTGGGTGTTCTTCGAGATACTTCTTGGCGTTTTCGCGTCCCTGACCGATACGTTCGCCGTTGTAACTGAACCAGGAACCGCTCTTTTCTATAAATCCGTTTGCCACTGCCATATCCAGCACGCAGCCGGAGTTGGAGATGCCCTTACCGAAGATGATCTCGAATTCCGCTGTCTTGAAGGGCGGAGCGACCTTGTTTTTTACTACCTTGACGCGAGTCTTGCTACCCACTATCTCAGTACCATCCTTGACTTGGTCCACTTTGCGCACGTCGAGGCGCACGCTGGAATAGAACTTCAATGCCTTGCCGCCAGTCGTGGTCTCGGGATTGCCGAACATGACGCCGATCTTGTCGCGCAATTGGTTGATGAAGATAATGCATGTATTGGACTTGTTGCCCACGGCTACGATCTTGCGCAAAGCCTGGGACATAAGTCTTGCCTGTACGCCCATATGGCTGTCGCCCATCTCGCCTTCCAATTCTGCGCGAGGGGTCAACGCGGCAACGGAGTCCACTACCACCAGGTCTATGGCGTTGCTGCGCACAAGGTAATCGAGTATTTCCAATGCCTGCTCGCCGTTGTCCGGTTGAGAAATGTACAATTCGTCGAGGTTGATACCCAGATTGGATGCATACACGGGATCGAGTGCCTGCTCTGCGTCTATGAACGCGGCAGTTCCGCCCATCTTCTGCACTTGCGCTATCACGTGCAGCGTGACGGTGGTCTTACCCGAAGCCTCCGGTCCGTATATCTCTATGATACGTCCCTTCGGCAGTCCGCCCACGCCGAGTGCCACGTCCAGCGGCAAGCAGCCTGTAGGAATGACCTCTATATTGCGAGTGGCGGCATAACTGCCCAATTTCATTATGGATCCCTTGCCGAATTCTTTCTCGATCTGAAGGATAGTTTGCTCTAATGCTTTTTTCTTATCGTCAGTCATAGTGATTCTCCTTTATAATATGCAATTTATTTACTTGGTGAGGGTCCTGAGCACGAGATAAAGTGCCATATTGGTCGCCTGAGCGCGGATATTGTTCCTGCTGCCCGAGAATATATTTCTGTATACCGATACACCGTTTTCGGTGGCTATGCCTATATAGCAAAGTCCTACAGGCATGTTGTCTGTGGCTGTGGGACCGGCATAGCCTGTGACAGATACCGCGACGTCCGTGCCGTTCTTGATGAGACCGCGCGCCATCTTCTCCGCCACCTGCTGTGATACCACGCCGTGCTCGTCTATAAAGTGCGGATTTAGCCCGAGTCGTGCGCACTTGGACGGAACGGAATAGGTGACTACTCCCTCGTACAGAACGCTGCTCGCACCCTCTATATCCACAATTGTAGACGCGATCAGTCCGCCCGTCATGGATTCTGCCGTAGAGAGCCGCTTGCCGAACTTCTTCATCAGATCCACTACCGCGCGAGCCAGGCTGCAGTCGGAGTTGGCATACAGAAAACTGCCGAACAGCTCCTTCACCTTTCTGTCCGTCTCGGCGACTGCACTCTTGCTGCACTTGGGCGGGAATGTGAGAATGATCTTTGTGTCCAGATTGATTGTTTCACACTTTCGTGAAACATACTTGCCCAACTGCTCGAGTTTATCGCTCACCGCGCCTGCGCTCAGTCCGAATACCTTATATACAAGGCGCAGAACGCCGTCGGTATTCTTGAATAAGTCGGTATATATGTAGTTCTCGTACGAAACGGAACACTCGCGAAGTTCGTCCGGCACCATATATACATGCGTTTTCTTGTACTCGCCGTAGCAGGTGCATTGGCAGCCATACGAGCAGGCGTAGTGATTGAATGTCTCGGGAGCGATACATAACTTGTCCATTGCGTGCTGAGCGGGCAATGTGAGATTGGAAAGTTTGCAATATTCTTTCACATTGCGCTCGGCGAACTTGTCGTAAAACATCGACAGCCCGAATGTCTCGGCGAACAGCGCGCTCATATCGCCTACCGTGCCCAGCATGATGAGGGCGTCGCAACCTATGCTGCCGCGCAGGTATTCCTCCGACGAATCATGGCTTTTGGATATAAACAGGTCGTATTCCACTATCTCGCCGTTCAACTTGTCGCACAGATACTCCAGCGCACGGCTTTGCTCTCTTGCTAAAATCTTGATCATCTGACTTCAAAAACCTTTTTGTTCTGCACCAGATAGATGATGCAGGACAGAATAGTGAGTATAACGGCTATCCCAAACAAAATAACGCCCAGCCATCTGCCTGCCATATACAACGCCTTGTACTCGGAGATGACTGTGATTGGGTCTACCGCGTTGACCGCGTTCAGCAGTATCAGAACAGGTAAAGAGATATCCTGAAATACCGTCTTGATCTTGCCGTACATATTTGCCTGCACGACCACGCCCTTGGACGCGGCTATCTGACGCATGGCACTGATAAGCAATTCCCGGGCTATAATGACTATACCGCCGACGGCGAGTATGATCCTGCCCCATACGGACCAGTTGAAGGATCCGGTATTCACGGACAGCGGATCTGTAGCCACTATGCAGAACAACGCCGCGCATACGAGAATTTTGTCCGCGATGGGGTCCAGCAACTTGCCCAGGTCGGTGACCATATTGTATTTGCGCGCTATATGACCGTCCAGAAAATCGGTAAATGCCGCCAATACAAACAGTCCGACGGCGATGGGTGCGCACCACCAATATGGCAGGAAATACGCCACGATAAACAGCGGCACCATACATATTCTCAACGTGGAAAGTTTGTTGGGTAAGTTCATAATATTGCCTCTCCGCTAAGGTCGTACTCCTGCGCACCGTCTATGCGCACGTCGCAAAAACTGCCTACCGACAATGCCTCTCTCGAAGAAATGTACACATTGCCGTCTATCTCGGGCGTCATGAAGTACGTCCTGCCTCTATAGAAATGACATTCGCCGTCGCTGCCTTCGTATTCGTCCACGATACAGCGATATACTCTGCCTATATCTTCACGATTGAGTTGTGCGGCGACCTGCCGCTGCGTCTTGTACAACTGTCGGACATAGCGTTTTTTTGTACGCTCCGGCACCTGTGCATCGAAACGCGCCGCGGCAGTGCCCTCTTCTCGGGAATACGGGAAAAATCCCACATTGCGCAGACGGTATTCCCGCAGAAATTCGTCCAGTTCCTTCAATGTATCCTCTGTCTCTCCCGGGAACCCGCATATAAAGGTGGAACGCACCGCTATCTGCCTGTCGGCGAGTTTTTTCAAAAGCGAGCGAACGGCTGCACCGTCGGAACGCCTGTTCATCTTCTTTAATATGCCGTCGTCTATGTGCTGCAGCGGGATATCCACGTAATTGACCACTTTATCGTTGGAAGCGATCTCGTCTATAAGCGCGTCGTCCATCAACTCGGGATAGCAATACAGCAATCTTATCCACTCTATCCCCTGTACCGCCGACAATTCATGCACCAATTGCGCCAATCGCGGTTCACCGTACAGGTCCACACCATAACGCGTGGTATCCTGCGCCACAAGTATCAATTCCCTGACGCCCTTGTCTGCCAACTCGCGTGCTTGTCCGAGTATCTGTTCTCTCGGTACCGAGCGGTATCTGCCGCGTATATAAGGAATAAGGCAATATGTACAGAAATTGTCACAGCCGTCGGCTATTTTCAAGTAAGCGACATGCGGCTGAGTTGTCAGGATACGCGAACCGAACGTCAGTCCGTCGGAGCAGGTATTGTACAACTTGCGCGAGCCGCCCAGCGTATCGGAAACGATACGGCATATATCGTCGTATTCGTACGTGCCCACTATGGCGTCCGCCTCGGTCAGGTCCTTGTACAATTCCTGCCCGAACTTCTGCCCGAGACAGCCCGTCACTATGATCTTTTTGCAGTGCTCGGACTTGTAGTGCGCCATCTCCAGCACCGTGTCTATCGCTTCCTTGCGCGCCGATTCCAGAAAGGCACATGTGTTCACTATGATCACGTCGGCAAGGCTCGGGTCGGACACTATCTCGTATCCGCCGCGAACGAGGTTTGCCAACATGACTTCGGTATCCACACGGTTTTTGTCACAACCGAGCGACACCACTCCTACCTTGACGCTCATATCTCATCATCCAACTCGGGGAAGATATTGTCCAGTTCTTCCAACGTGATTTGTACACGCAACGGTTTTGAGTTTGGCTCGCTGGGAGACAAAGTCTCTACATAGCCCATTCTCTGCAATGTATCCATGATACGTCCGGCACGGTTGAAGCCGATGCCGAGACTGCGTTGAATGGACGCGATGGACGCTCTGCCGCCCTGCTTTTCCAACCAGAAACGCAGTGCTTTCTTGCAATACGGGTCTATGTCTTTGCCTTCGTCCTTGCCCTCTTCCTGAGCCTTGGCTTCTTCTTGCTGCTTCTGCGAGACGAATATCTCTTCGGATATGTTCTCGTCGTAGTACAACTCGTTCATCTCGCGTGTGTAGTCCACCATTCCGCGAATCTCGTCATTGGATACGTACGCGCCCTGCACGCGCAGCAACTCCGCCGAGCCGGGAGACATGAACAGCATATCGCCCTTGCCCAGCAACTTTTCCGCGCCGCCGCCGTTGATGATGGTCACGCTGTCGGCAGGCGAGGAGACCTTGAGTGCCATACGGCAAGGAAGGTTTGCCTTGATCGTACCGGTGATGGTCTTTACGTCGGGACGCTGAGTAGCCAAGACGATATGGATACCTGCCGCTCTGGATTTCTGTGCCAGACGTTGCAGTTTGCTCTCGAATGCCTGCTTGCTCGCCGCCATCAGGTCTGCCAACTCGTCCACGATGAATACGAGATAAGGCATCTTCTGCGCCAGACGCGGATTGATACGGGCGTTGTACTCGCCGATATTGCCTACGCCGTTTTTGCGGAACAGTTGATAGCGCGCTTCCATCTCATTGATGAGGTAGTCCATGCCCGCGAGCGCGTCCGCGGGCTGCGTGATGGTCTCGCTGGTGAGCATGTGCGGAATACCGTTGTAGCGTGACAGTTCGACAAACTTTGGGTCCACCATCACGAAACGAAGATATTCCGGTCCGTATCTGTACATAAGGCTGACGATGAGGCAGTTCAGAGCCACGCTCTTGCCCGATCCGGTCGCGCCTGCGATCAATAAGTGCGGCATCTCTGCCAGGTCGGAGACGATGACCTTGCCCGTTATATCCTGACCTATGGCAAATACGAGTTTGCCCTTTGCCTTCTTGAAGGCGTCGGACTCTATTATACTTCTGAGTACTACGGGACGCTTCACTTTGTTGGCGACCTCTATACCCACCTGATTGGTACCTTGCACGGGTGCCTCGATACGTATATCGTCCTGTGCCTCCACGCACGCCTTGATATCGTCGGAATAACTTGCGAACATATTCATACGCGTCTTTTGGGAAAGCACGTTGAACATATACCTCGTCACCGACGGTCCCACTATGGTATCGGCAAGTTCCACCTTGATACCGAATACCGCCAGCTTATTGGTGATAGCCTCCGCCGCACGTGCACGCGAATCCGCCTCGGTATCCTCCACTATGGTGATATCGTTCAGCAGGTCCACAACGGGCGGAACGTACTTGGGATATTTGTGTATCTTTGCCTGACTTTCTTCCAACTCTTTGCGCGGTACCAGGTCGATCTTGGTCTGCACGGCGGTACCGGCAGACGTCTCGATGACGGTCTCGCCCTCCACAGGCACCAACTCATCACCTCTCGAATCGGATTCCTCCGCCCGCTGCGGTTCTTCGGTGTGCTCCTCAGACTCCCCAACGTTGTCGGACGTATCGTCTGTGTAACTGTCCTCGACAAAGGACATATCGTCCTCTTCTTCCGCTATATCCGCCATATCCACGTCGTCGGAGTCCGCATCGTCGGATCGCGGCAACGGATCAACGTCGACGGTATCCACAACGATCGGAGACACGTCAGCCATGTCCTGCGGCTCGTCCGCAGGTGTATCTGAGGTTATCTTCCAGTCCGAAGCCTCCTCATGCTGTTCCGTAGTCGAGCCATAGGAGCCATCCGGGACAATGAATCCCTCCTCACGCGGCTGTTCCTGTCGAGGCTCTTGCTGCACGGGACGGAAGAAACTGTTGCCGCCGCTCGGTCTGTCCGTCGGCTGAGAAGGCTCGGCGTCGCTGCCGAACAGAATGTCGGACGCGCTGCTTGTTGTGGTCGGCTTCGGCGAGGGATCGTCCAGTGTAGACTGAGGTGCCACGTCGTACACGTCTCTTGTAACTCTGTCCGGGAAAGGACGATCGCCGAACAGCACCTCACGCGCTCTTTCGCGGTCGTCGTCTACCGGAGATACGGTGACGGGCGATACGGATATGGTATCGGGACTCGGTTCTATGTCGCTACGGACGGGTGCCGACTGCAAGGTCAACTTGCCCGTGAAGTAGGAATAGAAGAAATCACCGATGAAGTACACGGATACCCCCAGCAGTGCGACGATGACGATCATCGCGCCCCATACGGACAGTCCGTGTGTGAGTGCCCAGCATATGCAACCGAAAAATACACCGCCGAAGGTGGGAACGCCCATGACATTGTCATAATAGTTGTACACAAGTTGCACATAGCCCGTGCCCGTATCGTTGCGGAATTCATTGCTCATCAGGTACGTCGTGGTCAGCGTGTGCACGAAAAGCACGATCGCCACAAAAGTCAGTACAAAGAATACGGCATACCTGACGGGCACCTTCAGACTCTTGCCTGCCAGCACGAAGGAGCATATGACTATGACCGCCGCCATCATGCCGTAAAAAGACATTCCGAATGTGCCGAGGAAGAAGTTACCGAAGTGGCGGAATCCGCCCTGCGCATATCTTCCGCTGAATGCGAAGATCACAAGCAAAGTAGCCACACATATGCCCACTATGCTTGCAATCATTTTCCCTTTTGAAACAGTACGTGACTTCAAACCGTCACCTCCTTGCACTATCTCGTCCACGAGGACACAGATATTACACTATATAAGAATTATTATACTATAATGTCGGTAAATAATCAACAGTTGAAAATCAAAGTATAGACTATTTTTTTTACTATTCTGCGTGCCGCTCGGCTCAGTCGTGCAAGGCGTGTAAGTCCAATTGCGCCACGGCGCGATAGTCGGCATTGCGCGGTCCCACATATGCAGACGCGTGCGGCTGAGAGAATATCTTCCTCGCCACTTCCGCTATATCTGCCTCCGTCACCGCTCGGTAACTGTCCACTTCCTTGTCCGCGTCGTACCGCTCGTTCATCTTCAGCATGGATCTGCCGTACAGGCGCATAAGCGTCATATTGCTTTCGACATTCATATACAACGAATTGATCGCCTGCATACGCGCACGCTTGAGTTCCCTTTCGGTGATACCGTCGCGTAGCAATTTGTCTATCTCTCCGCCTATCAGCTCACATACTCGGGCGCAGTTCTCCGGACTCAGACCGGCATATATCTCGAAGGTGCCGCAGTTTGAGTAATAGGACGGATAAGCGTATACGGAATAAGCCAATCCGTTCTGCTCGCGCACTACCTGATTCAGCCGACTGGACAGTCCGCCGCCCAGAATGGAAGCCAGCATGTTGTTGGCACAGCGTTGCCCGGCACCCAGAGGGAAACCGCCCCAGGCAAGTTGGATATGGGACTGCTCGGTATGCTTGAATCTATGCAGAGATCTTGCGCGATAGGTCACCTCCGGCTCTGCCGGATACGGCTCCGAGTGAGTATAATATTGCTCGAAATACCTGTCTACCAGTCTGTCCACCTCGTCGGGGTCGAATTTGCCGCAGACGGACACCACCGTAGCGCGGGGAAGATAGTGCTTGTTTTTGAAAGCGAGAATACTATGTCTGTCGGCATTGCGGATATTGCCTATACTGCCGAGAATGGTCCTGCCCAACGGCTGTCCGTAGAACAGTGCCTCGGATATGAGGTCCTGACTCACGTCGTCGGGTGTGTCGTTGCACATTTTGATCTCTTCGATGACGACGCCCTTTTCCCTTTCCAGTTCCTCTTCCGGTACGGACGCGTTGAAGTACATATCCGCGAGTATGTCCATGCACCGTTCCAGGTCGCTTGCTACCGACTTGGTATAGAAACATGTCGTATCTTTTGCCGTATATGCGTTGATATTCGCGCCCATATCGTCTATCTCTTCGGATATCTGCAGGCATGTACGCCTGTCGGTGCCCTTGAATACGAGGTGCTCTATGAAGTGAGAATAGCCGTTGTCTGCGGCGGTCTCGCGCACGCAGCCCACGTCGACGAATACGCCGAGGGATACGGTATAGCAGTCCGTTTGCTTGCCTACCAGTCTCAATCCGCTGGGATATTGTTTGTAGATGTCCATACTTCTCCTATATTCGCGCTGACGGGTACGACGGAAAACCCGTGCTCGCGATAATATGCTATGATCCTGTCCAATGCGTCCCGCGTGTGTGCCGTGGGGTGCATAAGTATCAATTCTCCGTCGCTTGTATTCTTGGTGGCGCGGGAGTACACAGTCTCGCTGTCCTTGTCCCGCCAGTCTATGGTGTCGCGCGACCACATGACCGTCTTGTAGCCGTTGTCCGAAGCCGCGCGCAGCGTCTCCGTGCCGAAGTCACCGCCCGGCGGAGCGAAAAGCGTCATGTTCACGCCGCTGTACTCCAGCACGAGTTTGCCGCAGGCGTTGATCTCGCGGACATTTTCCGCATAGTCCAACTTGCTGTGCTCCTTGTGCGAGTAGCCGTGATTGCCTATCTCGTGTCCGTGCGCCACCATCCGACACAGCACCTCGGGATAGCGCGCCACCCAACTGCCGCCCACAAAGAAGGTTATTTTGATACCGTATTTGTCAAATATTGCCAAAATGTCATCGATATATTCCGTGCCCCAATATACGTTCATCATCAACGACACCTGCTTGCTGCCGCTGCCGCGGTATATGGGTGAGCCGTCGCCGCTGCTGAATACGTTGGTGGACGTGCCTACGAATCCGATCGCCGCCACCGCCGCAATGAGGGCTACGAGAATGACATTTGCCACGACGTGAGTAAACAATTTACCTTTCATATCTTCACCGCTATAACTATTAGTCCGCCTGAGTCGATCTACGATCGAGACAAGTTGCCAATTCATTATATTAGTGAATAGTGAAATAAATATTTACTTTTCTATTTCAGCAAAAACACCCCGCTGAATTGCACAGCAGGGTGTTCGAGCCGTCTTTTACAGTTTTTTGATCAATTTGAGGTCGATACCCTTGTCGCTGACCTTGATCACCTTGACATGTACAGTGTCGCCGATATTCACGACGTCCGTCACCTTGTCCACGTGCTCCTTGGACAGTTTGGAAATGTGTATCATTCCGTCCTTGCCGGGAGCAAGTTCCACGAACGCGCCGAAGTTGAGTATACGCACTACTTCGCCGGTATATTCGTCGCCCACTTCCGGATCCTGAGCGATGGTCAGGATGAGTTTCTTTGCCTTGTCGGACATCTCGCGGTCGGGAGTGGCAATGAATACCGTTCCGTCGTCGGTGATATCTATCTTCACGCCGGTCATATCTATTATCTTATTGATAGTCTTGCCGCCGCTGCCGATGACCTCTCTGATCTTGTCCGGGTCGATGGTGAAGGAAATGATCTTAGGCGCGTACTTGGAGAGTTCTTCTCTCGGTGCAGGCAGTACGGAGAGCATCTTGTCCAGAATGAACAGTCTGCCCTGACGAGCCTGCTCCAGAGCGGTACGCAGGATATATTCGTCGATACCCTTGATCTTGATATCCATCTGTATAGCCGTGATACCCTTTGCCGTACCGGCGACTTTGAAGTCCATATCGCCGAGGAAGTCCTCGAGACCCTGTATATCGGACAGGATAGCCACCTTGCTGCCGTCTTCGGACTTCATCAAGCCCATAGCGATACCGGCGACAGGTGCCTTGATGGGTACGCCTGCGTCCATGAGTGCCAGCGTCGAGCCGCACACGCTCGCCTGAGACGTGCTTCCGTTGCTGCTGACCACTTCGCTGACCGTACGGATGGCGTAGGGGAATTCTTCTTCGCTGGGGATGACGGGTTCCAACGCTCTCTCCGCAAGTGCGCCGTGACCTATCTCGCGTCTGCCGGGGCTACGAAGGGGCTTAGCCTCGCCCGTAGAATAACCGGGCATGTTGTAATGATGCATGTAGCGTTTGAATGTATCGTTGTCGTCCAGGTTTTCCAGCTTCTGCACTTCGGATATGGTGCCCAACGTCGCTGTAGTGATGACCTGCGTCATACCGCGGGTGAATACGCCGCTGCCGTGCACTCTGGGCAATATGCCCGCTTCGCACCATATGGGACGGATCTCCGTCAGTGCTCTGCCGTCGGGACGAATGCCTTCGTTCAGGATACGCGCGCGCACCTTTTCCTTGGTCATCTTGTACAATACGTCGCCTATGCTGTCCAGTACCTCGGGGTTTGTCTCGGCGAAATGCTCTCTGACCTTGCGCTCCACTTCGTCCTGGTTGGCTTGACGCTCGTATCTGTCGAATGTCTTGAGTGCTTCCGTCAGCATCTCGTCCGCATAGGGACGGATGATGGCTTCATGCTCTGCGGGAGGCAGATACAGTTGCACTTCCTTCTTGGGCTTGCCCACCTGCTCGCGGATCCACTCGATGAATTCGCACTGCTCCTTGATGGCTTCATGCCCGAACAGGATAGCGTCCAGCATCTCCTTCTCGGATATCTCGTTGGCTCCAGCCTCCACCATCATGATGGCGTCCTTGGTGCCGGCGAGGTTAAGGTTCAGCAGACTCTTCTCACGCTGCTCCGCGTTGGGGTTGATGATATACTCGCCGTCCACATATCCTACGACTACGCTGCCCGTGGGGCCTGCGAAGGGGATATCTGAAATGGTCAGCGCGATGGAGCTGCCCATCATGGCGTACACTTCCGGCTGAATGTCCGGCTCTACCGACATGGCGGTAGCGATGACGGATACGTCGTTGAGGAATCCCTTCGGGAACAGCGGACGTATGGGTCTGTCTATAAGACGAGAGGTAAGTATGGCCTTGTCGCTGGCTCTGCCTTCTCTCTTTTTGAAACCGCCGGGTATTTTGCCGACGGAGTACATTTTCTCTTCGAAGTCTACTCCGAGCGGAAAGAAGTCTATACCGTCACGCGGCTTGTCTGCCAGAGTGACATTGGTCATGACCACCGTCTCACCGCAGGACACCATGACGGAACCGTTTGCCTGCTCGGCATACTTGCCGACTTCTACGCTGACGGTCCTTCCGCCGATCTCCATTTGGAATATCTGGTAATCTCTATTACCGATCTTCCCGTCAATTCTCTTAAATTCTTGCATCTTTTCTCTTTCTCCTTACTCTATATTTCCCTTGAAAAGCGTCATATATGCTTTTCGTAATTTGTCAAAATCAAGCGACGGCACAGAAAATGCCGTGCACAGCAGGTGAATGCGAAAAAAGGGAGAAAAGGCGAGGATCGTTTTGCCCTTTCTCCCTTGTCGACATTACTTTCTCAGTCCCAAATCTGCAATGATCTTGCGGTATTTTTCAATGTCCGTCTGCTTGAGGTAATCCAACAAACCCTTTCTGCGTCCAACCATCTGCAGCAAGCCGCGTCTGGAATGGTGATCCTTCTGGTGGGTCCTCAAATGCTCGGTCAAGTGATTGATACGCTCTGTAAGCAGTGCGATCTGGACTTCCGGCGAACCTGTATCGCCTTCTTTTCTGCCATATCTGGCAATAATCTCTTGCTTTGTCATTATCTTTTCTCCTTATTTATATTTGCCGCAATCTACGAAGCAGTCGGAGTCGTCTGGCTTCGGAGAATCGGTATATTGACTATATGACTATTCCTCGTCCTTTTTGTCGGAGGTGACTACGTCCTCTCTGGGCAGCAGTGCCTTGCGGGACAGAGTGATACGCTTGTTCTCTTTGTCGAACTCCAGCACTTCCACTTCGATCTCGTCGCCTACTTTCAGAGCGGTATTGATATCGTCCAGCCACTCCCAGGATACATTGGATACGTGGAGCAAGCCGTCAATGTGCTTGTCCAACTCCACGAATGCGCCAAAGGGCATGATACGTGCGACTCTGCCGACTACGTGTGCGCCCACGGGGAACTTCTCTTCCGCTATATCCCAGGGCTGCGGTTGCAGTTGCTTGTATCCCAAAGAGACTCTGTTCTTCTCTCTGTCCAGTGCAAGCACGACGAACTCATAGGTCTTGCCTATCTCCAGCACTTCGGCAGGTCCGGAGATGCGCTCCCAGGACAGATCCGTCGAGTGGGCAAGGCAGTCGAAGCCGCGCACGTCCACGAAGGCACCGAAGGGTGCGAATCTGAGCACTTTGCCGTCGACGATCTCGCCGACTTCTATATTGTTCCAGAACTCGTCCTCTTTGGCTTTCTTCTCGGCGAGCAGTATCTGCTTCTGGCTGGCGAAGATGACGCGTTTGCGATCGTCGATCTTGTCCGGTCCGCTCACCACGAGTCTCAGCGTCTTACCGAGATACTCATTGAGATTCTTGACGTAGCCGATACGTATCTGAGACGCATGCACGATGACGGTGTAGCTGCCCAGCTTGCCCGTGAGGCACTCCTTGCCTACGCGAGTCATCATGACCTGGAACTCGTTGCCCTGCTTGATGCCCTCGACAAGCGCGTCGTCCTTGTATCTCTCGTCTATGATCTTCTTAGAAAGAGTTATACCCTTCTCTACCGAAATGACGGCACAGTCCAGCGTGGTCTTTTCCGTATCGTCCGCTTCCATAGCCTCTTTCAGCTGCGCCTTCACTGCCTGATAGTCTCCGTCCATGGACAGTTCGTCGTTGGGAATGAAGCCTTCCTTCTTGGAACTGGGAATGCTGACGTACACGCCGTCGTCACTCACCAGCACTACACGGCACTTGACTTTCTGACCGAGTTTATATCTGTGGCCTTCCTTCATCTCGGAAACGGCTTTGGCAAGCATGGCTTCATTCTTGTCCATCACCTTTTCTTCCGTCGGCGTAGGCTCTTCCACAGTCACTGCGTCATCTGTCACTACGTCCTCAGTCACGATTTCTTCGCGATCGGTCTCGACCGGCTCTTCGGATACAACCGTTTCTACGGTATCTTTTGCATTTTCACTCATTGTTTTCAAAACCCCCTTGATCAACTCTGTCGGAGTTGATGCGCCTGATATTACACAGACATTTTTACATTTAGAAGTGTCAATATCCGCCGATCCGTCCGTCAATACAGTCCTGCAGTTTTGGGAAGCGATCTCGTACAGCCGTCTTGTATTGGAACTGTTCGCGTCGCCCACCACCACGGCAAGGTCGCATCGAGCGGATAGGAGTCGGGCATAATACTGCCTTTGTGAAGTAGTATAACAAATTGTATTAAATATTTCAAGCGTTTTGACGTGGTCTGTTGAAATATTTTGCAAACTTTTTTCAAAAAAGCGTGTATCGAAGGTGGTTTGGAACATGATCAGCACCTTTTCGGCGTCGTCGAGCACCAATTTGCCCTTTCCGTCGAAGACGATCGCCGAGTTGTCGCACCACCCGTTGATACCTATGATCTCCGGATGCGAGGCGTCGCCTATGAGCACTATCCTGTAGCCTTCGCGGTGATAGCGTCTTGCCTTCTGCTGGATGGCTCGTACCGACGGGCAGGTGGCATCCACTATCCTGATGCCCCGCGCAGCCGCCTTCTCGTACACGCTTTCCGGCGCGCCGTGCGCCCGTATGACCATAGTCTCGCCGTCCGGCACCTCGTCCACGCTGTCCACGGTGATCAAGCCCCTCTCGCGTAGCTGCTCGGACACGTGCTCGTTGTGCACGAGTTGCCCCAGACAGTATGCCCTGCCGCCTATGGACATTGCCTTGTCTATAGCGGAGGAAACGCCGTTGCAAAACCCGACTTCCTTGGGCAGCCATATCTTCATGCGTCATCCTCCTGCGACCCTGTAGTCTCGGCAAGCGAACGCTCGTAAGCGTCCAACTTTGCCTGTTCCTTCTTGGTACGGCGGCGGCGACGTACGCCCTTCTCCGCCAATATCTCGTTCAGGCGGATACGCAACTCGTCCACCTTGCGCCATATGACGGCGGTGGCTTCCTCCAGAGTGCTCTTGTCCAATGTCTTGTCGTAGAACTCTTCCAACGTGAACTCGTCGCCCACTATCATATAGTTTTTGGCGAACGCCTTTGTCTTGTCCCAGATATAAAAAGGACGTATGGGCGAGCGGGTCTTGATGGCGAAGAGAGCCGCGCCGGTATGGAACTCCTGCAGGCAGTCCACTCGCGGATTGCGCGTGCCCTCGGGAAACACGCATACGCTCCTGTCCTCCTTGAGCAGGCGCAGCACCTGCTTGGTCGCGCTCATATCCGCCTCGCCCCTATGTACCGGTACGCAATCCAGTCCGTGCAGTACCCATCTGAGAAAGGCGTTGTCGTCGAATTCCGATTTATACATAAATGAGACGATATTTTTCATTCTCATAGTATATACAAGCGGATCCCAACCGGATATATGATTGCCCACTATCAAACTTTTTTTGTTGGGGATATCACGTTCGCCTATCACCTTGACGGGAAACAGCGGCTTGCATAAGCACCGTGCGAACCTGACCAAAAAGTTGACGAATTTGTTCATCTGAACTCCTTTTTTATAAAAACTTGTCCATTATATGCTTGCTCGGCGAGAAACGGACCTACCGACGGCGAAGATCAATCGAGATCGCTGCGCAGAGCCGCCGCCCTTCCGAGATAGCAATGTATGCACTCCGATTGAGTAAGTCCCTCCGCCAGTACGCATACGCGAATGCAATGGTCGAGACTGCCCGACACATTCATCTCCTGCAAGCACATCAGTGCCGCCTTGTCCAGAGCGAGGGTCTCACGCACCGCAGCCGCCGGATAGCAAGCGTCCAGATCCGCCGTGGCGGAGAAGATGACGGCGTTCACCTGCTCGGTCGTGAGCATGTTGCGCCGCATGATCTGCGTGACCAACTCCACCGCGCGCGCGGATATGTCCTCTGCCGTATTGTCCGCGCATATAGCACCTCGTATCGCTCTCATTTCACTCCTTTTGCCGCAGACGAACCTGCGACATACCCCGTGGACAGGGCTATCTGTATATTGTATCCGCCCGTGTAGGCGTCCACGTCCAGCAACTCCCCCGCAAAGTACAGACCTTTGCACAGTTTGCTCTCCATCGTGGATGGATCGACGCCGCTCACCTCTACGCCTCCGCAGGTCACTATGCCATGCTCGACGTCGTCCAGCCCCTTGCAGTCGAAACTCAAGCCCTTGAGCGTATGCACCAATCTCGCGCGCTCGGCGACGGTGACGGAATGAACCTTTTTGTCAAAGGGTATCCCGCTCTGCAACACCACCGTCTCCACCAGCCGCTCAGGCAGCAACCCGTCCAATGCGTGAATGATATCCCGATTTTGCCGGGTGGAAAAATCTCGCACGATCCGCGCGTCCAACTTGTCCGCGTCCAGCGCGGGCTTTAGGTCTATATATACCTTCGCGCCGTGTATATCGTGCTTGTTGATCCTCGACGACAGCGTGAGCACTACAGGACCGTCTATCCCGTCGCGGTCAAATGTCATCTCACCGAATTCGCTGTCCGAGAAGTCGCCTGCACGTACATGCACGCACACATTTTTTAGCGACAGCCCGTCCAGATGCGCCGTGCCCTTGCACAAAATACGGCAGAGCGCGGGTCTTGCCGGGACTACGCCATGCCCCATAGAACGGGCAAATACATACCCGTCGCCCGTGCTGCCAGTGGCACTATAGCTTACGCCGCCGGTAGCCAGAATAACTCGGTCAAACGATAGTATGTCTGAAATAGTATGCAATAAAAAGCCATTTTCCTGATATTCTAATGCGGAAATCGGGGTATTAAGGCGTACTTTTACGCCCAAACCGTCCAATTCGCGGGCGAAGAGTCTAATAACGTCGGAGGACTTGTCCGAGACGGGAAACACCCTTCTGCCCCGTTCCGTCTTGAGCGCGAGACCGCGCTGTCTGCAAAAGTCCACGGTATCCTCGGGCGAGAACTTATTGATCGCGCCGTACAGAAACTTGGGATTGGTTACTACATTGGCGATGAATTCGCGGGGCGTACAGTCATTGGTCAGATTGCACCGTCCTTTGCCGCTTATGTAAAGTTTCTTGCCCAATTTCTCGTTTTTCTCAAAGAGCGTGACCCCTGCTCCCGCCTGCGCTGCCGCGATCGCCGCCATCATGCCGGCAGGTCCGCCGCCCACTACCGCTACAGTCATCTCTCCACCGCCTTGAGCGCGTCGATAGCGGAATAGTCCGTCCTGTCTATGGACAGGGGAGTGACGGTGATATAGCCCGACTCCGCGAGATACACGTCCGCCGCCTCTTCGACGACGGGCTTGCGCTTGCCTACGATCTTCAATGTGTTCACGTTCATCGGTTCGCAACCGTCCTCAAACAGGGGCTGAGCCGTGCTCTGCGGACAGACGCGCACGCCGAGTATCTGCTCTGGAGGCAGATTGGGCACGTTGATATTCAAAAACATATTCGGTCGGATGCTGTCCGCCAACTGTTGCAGGTTCTTGGTCACGTAGTCCACCGCACCCCGGTAGTAGTCGCAATGCTCCAATCGGGACAGCGCGATACTGCGCACACCGCACAAGGTGCCTTCCTCCGCCGCGCCGACGGTGCCCGAGCACATAAGTGCCCTGCCGAAATTAGCGGCGTTGTTGGGACCGGATATGAGCAAGTCAAAGTGCACGCCGAAGCGCAATATGGCTATACGCACGCAGTCGGCAGGCGTTCCGGAACAGCCGAAAGCCTCCTTTGCGCCGAAGTAGTCCCCGAGCGGCGTCAGACTGATCTCCTTGTTGTAGTTCATCGAGTGCGAGGAACCGGAGCGTTGCCCGTCGGGAGCGATCAGGTACACGTTGTGTCCCAACTTTGCCAATTCGCCGCACAGCAACTGCAATCCCGCGCTGCGATGGCTGTCATCGTTCGTCAAAAGTATATTCATCACAGATTTTTCAAATACTCCACTTCGTCATCCGACAGATATCTGTATCCGCCGCGCGCCAGTCCGCCCAGCCGCAGATCGCCCACAGCCACGCGCTTCAGAAACTCCACTTCCTTGCCTACCGCTTCGAACATTTTCTTCACTTGATGATTTCTGCCTTCGTGTATGGTCACTTCGCAACGGGTATGGTGCTTGTCCTGCTGCAGGATCCTCACACGTGCGGGAGCGGTCTTGACGCCGTCTATCGTCACGCCCTTTTCCATCGTGATACGCTCCGCCTCCGTCAGCATGCCGCTGATACGCGCGACGTAGGTTTTGTTGATCTCGTTGCGCGGATGAGTGAGCCTGTTGGCAAGATCGCCGTCGTTGGTGAGCAGGAGCAGGCCTTCCGTATCGTAGTCCAGACGTCCCACGGGATATATCCGCGCGGGAATGTCTATAAGGTCCAGCACCGTCTTGCGCCCCAAGTCGTCCTTGACGGTGGTCACGTAGCCCTTCGGCTTGTGCAGCATGATATAGTACTTTCTCTGAAGGGCTATCCGCTTGCCGTTGACCGTCACCTTGTCGCTATCCTCTACAAGCGTGCCCGGCTGCACGCGCTTGCCGTTGACCTGTACGGCTCCGTCGGCTATCAGCCTGTCGCATTCGCGTCTGCTGCCCACGCCGCAATCCGCCAAAAACTTGTTCAATCTGACCATATTTCCATCCCGAACGAGCAGGTGCTCCGCCCCGTCCGGGCGCAAATGCACATACTCCCAATTATAGTTAAATATATATTACATTCTTTTTCGGAAAAAATCAAGCCTTTGAGCAAAACAGCCCGCCGCAGCAAGCACTCGGGCTTAAAATATCCGCACGCAACGAGACGATCGCAGACCAAAAGAGCACGTCTCGGATGGGTACATACGAAAAAAAAATAATAAAAACTAAAAAGGATGGGTTTTGCAAAATTCACAGAGGATGGCAGCCGACCAAGAGATCTATCTGCCGACAGAACTCGAGGGGAATCAAAGTGACAGTGAAGTCATTGCCGGAAGTGGCAGTCTGATAAAACCAAAAAGAGTTTTTGCAAATATTCCCGCATGCCGGTAGCCGAGCCGGAAATTGCGTTCTGCCGGCAAAACTCGAGGGAAATATCATAAAAAAAAGCAAGAAGAGTTCTTGCCTTTTTCGTATTACAGAATATCGGAGATATCTCTCAGAAAGCACGCTCGAGCAGGGCGCACTCCCATATACGCACGCCGTCCAGCGTGACATACAGTTGCCTGTGCTCCACGTCCGTTTCGTAGTCCAACCGCTCGCCCGCCTTGACGGGATAGGAGAAGCGTTCGGGACAGTAGAGATACGTTTTTTCGCCTTTTTCCTGCGACGATAGGCAGATCTTGTTCTCCGGAATGACGGTCTGCAACGTGTACAGGTCAAAAGCCCTGCTCAGCATGTCCGCCGTCTCCTCGAACATAGGTCCGCAATTCAGCACTACCGCGACCACCTGCATGCCGTCGCGCGTGGCACTTCCCACAAAGCAGCGACCCGCCTTCTTGGTATAGCCCGTCTTGACTCCGTCGGCCCCGTCGAGAGAAGAAAGCATTTTGTTTTTGTTGAGCAATACCCGATCGTATTCCATACCGTCGTTGGAGATACGCGCCGACTTGGCGGAGACTATCTCGCGGAATTGCTCGTTTTCCAAGGCTGCGCAGGTCAATACCGCCAGGTCGCGCGCCGTTGTATAATGCTCGTCGTCGTGCAAGCCGTGCGGATTGACGAAATGACTGTCCGTACAGCCGTACTTACGCGCCGCCTCATTCATAAGTTCCGCGAAGCCCTCCACGCTTCCGCTCACGTGCAGGGCAAGGGCTACGGCGCAGTCGTTGCCGCTGCGCAGCATGAGTCCCAGCAGCAGTTCGCCAACGGTCAGCCTCTCTCCTTCGCGCAGGTACACGGAGGAACCTTCTATACCCACCGCGCGGGAGTCCACCTGCACGATCTCGTCCGTATCGGCATGCTCCAGCACCGTCAGCGCGGTAACTATCTTGGTCGTGCTCGCCATGGGCAGACGCTCGTCGGCGTTCTTGGCATACAGCACCCGCCGCGAAGAGCGTTCCATCACCACCGCCGCACGCGCGCTTGTTTCGAAAGCGTCGGCGTGGGCAAACGCGCCCACCGTTGCCAGTCCGAGACATATACAAAAGGCGGCGACCAGCATGACATACAGCAAAGAACGTCTCATACGCTATGCCTTGAACGCTCCCACCAGGTCCTTAGCCACGTCGAAGATCTTCTCGACGGTATTTGCCTTGTCCGCGTCGATGACCTGTACGCCCTTGTCGTCCACCACCAAAAAGCACACCGGCGTCAATGTGGCTCCTCCGCCCGAGCCGCCGGCAAAGTTGGCGTCGGTGCCGCTGCCGAAGCCGCGCTTGGCTGCCTTGTTACCATACTCGCCGCCGCCCGCCATGAATGCAAACGTCACCTGCGACACAGGCAATATGGTCGTACCGTCCATGGTGACGAGGGGCTGACCTATGATGGTATTCACTTCCGCGATCTTGCTCAGGTTGGTCACGGCTGTCTCCACTATCTCTCTGATCTGCGTGTTTTCCATTTTCTCACTCCTTGTCTAAGCAAACAAAATGACAGTTCCGCAACGCTCAGGCTGATAAGAGCGCGTATCTCCAGACGGCTCTTGCCCGTCGTCCCGTTGCAATCGGTACACACCTGACAACGGCACAGACTGCACGCCACCGCCGTCGCCGCAGCGAATATGACATTGACTGCGAGCGGTCCGTAAACGGAGCGGGCCATATCGCTGTATGCGCTCACATACACCTTCTCGAATGTAACGCATCTCAGCAGTTCCACGCCGCCCTGTCTGTCGATGGACTGCAAGCGTACCTGCGCATCTATCGTGCCGTCACAGCACAGCGAGCCGCCCTCGAGCCTGACGCTCTCGTCGAATACCCGCAGTACTCCCAGGCGCACCAGAATGTGCGCGCTCAACTGTTCATAGACGAGCGAAACGCTCATTTTCAGCCGTATCGGCGCAAATACCAGCAATAGGAACACCAGCGTTGCGGTTACAACTATCATCGGAGTTAGTTTGGTTATATCTTCCTCTTTTATGCAAGACAAGGCGATTTTGCCCATAAAAAACATATTATGTTTGAAATAGTATCCTCTGTTTTCTCGAGAATGAGAGAACAGACAAATAAAAAAGGCGGGAAATGCGTATAAAAAAGTGTCGGGTTGAAACCTTATACTTCACCCGACGGAAAGTTTTCTACACGAGCGTAAAAAATTGAGTTCTTACTCGAATATAACAGTAAACAATTAACACACTACCGACTATACTTATGAGCAATAACGTCAACTATGAACCGTAACGTTTTTAACCACGGTGATCCGAAAGATCAGTTGCCTTAACAGGGCAGTGCTCGTGTAAAGGAAGAACCTTACAGGTCCACTTCTACCGTATTCAGCAGATTGGCTCTGTCTATAGCCACTTGCAGGCTGTTGATGGTCAGGCGCAGTTGCTCGTAGTCTCTTGCCGCCTGCTTGACGTCGTAGTTGCACTCGGTGATCTCCATCTTGCCGGCGAAACTGCTCTGCTGCACCTTTTGCTGACGGGCAGCCATCTCGGAGAGTATCTCCGCCTTGTTCTGCAACTGAGCCAGCATGACCAACGCCTCGCCTATGGTCACGCCGAAGCCTTCCACCTTCACCGTGCAGTTTGCCACTGCCAGCGCGTGACGGAGACGGCGGATCTTCTCGTCCAGCGCATCCACCTCTCTACGCGTCTCTTCGTAACTGTACGTCGGGACTATCTTGCTCTCCTCCGTCTGGTATATGAAAGTGCTGTTGCTACGCTCTTGGCGCAGCAGGATACCTTTTCTGTTTTCCAGTTCCTTGATGAACTTGATAACTTCGCTATGGCTTATTTTCATATAAAAACCTCCGAATTTATTTTATTTTTGCGTTGCGCTTGGGCTTATGCTCCCTGTCGCAGTCTATCAGAATGAGGGGGACGAGCATCTCCTTGGTAAGGGCTGTATGATGACCCTTGTGGTAATGCGGATCCTTCTTGGGCAGTATCATTATCTTGTTGGTATAGGTGCCGGACGCCACGAAGTCGCCGAGCATATAGGCATAACCGCCTCTGTCGCCGAAGTAATTGCGAGCGATGAGGTCACGCGTGCGGAAAAGTACGAAGTCCTCGCCGTATTTCTCGCGGAAAAGCCGTGCAAAACGGGCTTTTTGTCCCTTTTTCACCTTGAAACAGGGGGAGCGGCTGTCCAGATAAGGCGGACACTCCAACAGCTCGTTCAACTCGTTGTCCTCGCCCCACTCCACATAGCCCGTCACGTCCACCTGACCGTGGTCGGCGGAGACGATGAGCAACGTATCCGTCATCTCCTGTGCCAGAGCGCGCAACTTCGCCGAGATATGCCTCAGCAGTTTGCTTGTGGCAGGACAGGTGACGCCGTATTCGTGCATGGTCCCGTCCGGCTCAGGGCAGTAGGCATATATAAAATGTTTGCCCTCGCTCCTGCACAGAGCGGTGACGGCGTCGAAAAACTCGTCCACACTGCCTATAACCGTATTGCGCGACGGGTCGCAGGTCACGTACTTGGGGAATACCGTATGTACGGAATAGTCGGTGCGCGTCCCGTGATAGAAGTAGCAATCACCGTCGTCGTACAGTCCGCTGTCGAACTGCACCTCTTCGCCCGTCTGGGAGTCCCGTCCGGTGTATATGTCCACGTTGCGCCCTATTTGGTCGAAGTGCAGGCTCCAACCCAGCCAGCCGTGCTCCAGCGGAAGTTTGTTGGTGCACAGCGAGGTCGTGGCGTTGGTCGTGGTAGACGGAAATGTAGAGGTCAGCACCCGCGTCACGTGCGTGCGCAGAAAGTTGTCCGACGGCAGGTTGCACTCCAGCGGGTTCATCCCCATGCCGTCCATGCAGATATACACGACGTTGCGCGGATCGCGCTCGAGCATAGCCTGCAACTCAGGCAATACGGCGTTGTCGTTGGGCGCGCCCAGCCACTCGGCGAGCGTCGCGGAAATATTAAGAATGTTGTTGGTCCAGTCCGGTCTTATCAGTCTTCGCATACTCTCTCCTCGCGCTCGAGCAATGTCATCACGCATTCTCTCTTTCCCAACTCGGTGGCTATCTCGGTCAGTCCACAGGGTCTGAAGCCGCACTTTTGCTGCACTCGCATAGATCGGACATTGTCCGGAAAGTAACCGCACACGATAAAATCCAGCCGAAGCGCGTCGAACAGGTAATCTATGACTACGCGGATCGCCTCGGTCATAAGTCCCTGTCCCCAGTACTTCTTGGACAGCACGTAGCCCAACTCCCTGCCGCGCTCGTCTCTCCGCTCGGGGAACAACTTCTCGTCGTACTCTTCTATGCCCACGGAGCCTATGACCTTGCCGTCGGACTCTATGGCAAAGACGTTCTTGCCCTCTATGAACTTGCGCAGCACCGTCAGGGAGATATCCCGACTGAAGTGAGGTATCCAGCCTGCCGCCTGACCCACGCCGTCCTCCGAGGCGTACTCGTGAAAGTCGTCCAGATCCTCGAGCGTCCAGGCGCGCAAGGTGAGCCTGTCCGTACTCAGCGTGATATGGGATATATCTACGGGGACATTCATCTGCGCTTTCCTCCTTATGACAATATTATATCACATAGCGAAGGCATTTGCAACAGTCGATCTGGCATAAAAAAAGTCCCCCAACTACAAACTTGTGTAATCGAGAGGCTTTGGTGGGAGGAGATGGATTCGAACCATCGAAGTCGTGG
>CANQGO010000007.1 GCA_947623225.1 uncultured Clostridia bacterium
AACGGCGTTCTGATTTCATACCGCTTTTTCTATACGGGCAAAGACCCTTTAAGCGGTGCGCCAAAGCAATTTACCAAGTGTTGGAAAGTCCCCACGGGCTTGACCGCAAAGGAAATCGAGCGGGAGCGCAGAGCGGCTGAAATCGCTTTTATCCAAGAAGCGGAGAAGAAATCGCTCGGAACATATATCCCCGACACCAATGTCCTTTTCGGCGACTTTGCCGACCAATGGCTTGAAACCGTGAAATTGAGAAGCGACAGCGGCTATTCGAGTTATGAATCCGCAAAAACTCATCTCCCGATACTGAAAGCACATTTCGGGAATTGCCTGTTACGCAATATCACTCCGCGAATGATACAGTCCTTCTACAACTACCTTACCACACGCACATACACGAAAAGCACCGTAACCGTCAAGAAGTCAATCCAAGACCTCTTACGGGAGCATAAGTTAAACAAGACCACGGCGGCAAAAGCCTGCGGCATTGGAAAGCCCACTTTTGCGGCGGCTACGGTTATAGGCAGGAAAGTCAGTTTGCAGACGGCTCAAAAGATATGCGGGTATTTCAAAATCCCGATAGACCGTTATTTTACCGTCGAAACCGTGCGGGAGAAATACTCCGTCGCCACGAACAGGGGCATACGGACACTTCTCGTTATGATACTCAACTCCGCACGGAAGCAACAGCTCATCGAGTACAACTACGCCACAAAGGAATATACCGAGCCTATCAAGGGGACGGAAAAGGGCAAGCGTTTTTACAGCGACAGCGAGGCACGGCGATTTCTCCAATTGACAATGGAAGAGAAAGACATCCGAAAGAAAACCGTCTTTTCGCTATTCCTCTATTTGGGCTTACGCAACGCCGAACTATGCGGGCTTGAATGGCAGGATATAGACTTTGAACAAGGCACTCTCACCGTATCGCGCAATTCGATTTACTTTTCCGACTTCGGCGTTTGCACGAAAGCACCCAAAACGCAAAACTCGGCGAGGACGGTATCAATGCCGCCGAAGCTGATAGAGTTACTGCACGAGTATAAGGAATGGTGGGACGACCAAAAGGAACAGCACGGCGACCTATGGCAAGAGAGCAAGCGGCTGTTCCTCAACGACAACGGGAAACCGATACACCCTTCCACGCCGAGCAACTGGCTTGAAAAGTTTCAGGCAGAACACGGGCTAGCCCACGTTTCTCCCCATGCGCTCCGACATACGAGCATAACCTTACAAGTAATGGCGGGTATCCCCATAAAAGCCGTATCACAACGAGCAGGACACGCTAACGAGGCGATAACGCTTAATATCTACACGCACCTACTGCAAGAGGAAGATAGACGAGCCGCCGCAAAGTTCGATACTTACCTTTCGCCACAGTAAAGAAAAAAGAATCCGAGGAAAGGAAAAAGACTATCTTCCGATAGCCTTTTTCTTTGTTTTGGAGCTACTGGTCGGACTTGAACCGACGACCTGTTGATTACGAATCAACTGCTCTACCGACTGAGCCACAGTAGCATTTTTACCTGTTTTTGCAGGTGTTTTTTACAGATTTTTTACAGTTTCTTTGCCGTTAGCGTCGCAATCCTCGATTTTCAGGCGATTTCCACGAGTTTTAGGTGGTTTTCAGGCGATTTGCTACTGTCCGCACCATTCAACCAAATAATTACGAATCACTCGCTCTACCGACTGAGCCACACCAGCAATTGTATTGCTTACATAGTATAGCAAACAATTCGCGAATTGTCAAAGATTATAGGGCAATTTAGTCCCTGTTTTTTTTCAAATATCTACGCGAGCAGGGCGAGAGCCAGACCGAAGTAGATGAGCGTCTGTCCCGACAGGTAGGTGATCATTATATAGAAGTCGCGGCGGTTGATATCCTGCTTGTTGGTCACGTAATTGACGATGAGGTCGCTGACCACGTATATAAGGTAGCCCAGCAATATCATTATCTCATAGGGAACGAATCCGCCGTCCACTATCAGCAGTATGGCGAATGCTATATTGATGAAGTGGAAGCAGGCGTACGCCGGGCTGACGGTGGATATAGCCGCGCTGCCCTTGCCGCGCATGCAGTAGCCTATGATACCTGCCAGCACCACCACCAGCGCGAGTATGAGCCACACGTACCAGGCGACGTGGTAGCTGAGCAGTTTTGTCTGATTGACAACGTTCAGCGTGTGCGCCACGGCAAATACCGCCGCACCGCTCAGGAAATACTTGGGTACTTTGTTGTTGATGAGCAGGATATCTCCTATAGCGGATATCCAGCAGGATATGTATACCAGCGGATGGTCCGGCACGAAGAACGCCATCGCCGCTCCCAGCATCACCATGCACAGCGGCTTGGTCAGCTTGCGCCAGAACGGTATCATCAGAAAGCAAAATACCAGGTGCGCTACCACCACCGCCGCATACAGCGCGATGAATATCCAAAATCCCGTTTCAAAGCCGATGCCCGTCTTGGCAAACGGCGAATCAATAGCCAATGCAGTCATATTTTCCTCTGTCTGTACGTTTTGTTGTATTGAGTATACCACATTACCGTTCAAATTGCAATGATTATTAGTACTTCCGCGTCACTTATGCGTCCGCCGCCTGCTCTGGCATACCACTATGACTATGTACGCCGCGAGCAGCACCGCGCAGGTGCCCAAGAGTATCGTATACATTGCCCAGGTAGGTATCTGCCTGCCGCCTACGTACAGGTTCCCGTCGAAGCCGTCCATAAACGCCTTCACGCCCTCCTCCGACAGTCCCTGCCTGCTCAGCTCTTCCACATACCCCTGCATGAAGTGCTTGCGCATGATCCCCACGCCGTAGGTGCCCGGCAGTACGCCTATCACGTTGCGCATGCCGACGGAGAACTGCGACAGCGGCATGTACGCTCCGCAGATGAAGCCGTACAGACTGCTCACCAGACTGGAAAACGCCGACAACGCGCCCTGCTGGGATATGAAACTCTCCACCACACCCGCCAGCAGCGTGCCGAAGAGCACACAGCACAGCGTATCCGCCAATATGAGCAATACTCCCGTCACCGTTATGTACCAGCCCACTACAGCCAGATATACAAATCCCACCGCCAGTGCCGCCAGCATGACTATAAGCGTCACGATGAAGTTGCCCACGAAGTAGCTCAGCGACAACGTCGCACTCTCTACCGGCGCGATCCTGAGGTCGTTGACCGTGCCATCTATCTTGTCCTGTATCATCACGGCATTGGAACACACCGCCACCGTCACCGAGCATACCGACATTACGCTGGAAAACAGCCAACTGCCCGCCAGCCCGTTGATGACGCGCTCCTCCGCCTCCATTCCGAACAGCCCCAGTATCCCCTTGAAACTATCTATGTATACCGTCCGCAAAAATGTAGCGAAGAGTACCAATAGTATCATCGGCGTGATCAGCGAGACAAAGAAAAGAAATTTGTCCTTGAAGTAGCATTTTATATTGCGCAAGGTCAACGCCCAAAATTTTCGCAATTCCGTCATATTCACTCCTCCGTTATCTCCCTGTCCGTCACGTTCAGAAATACGCTGTCCATGTCTCCCTTGAGCACTTCGTAGTCGTCGAAAAGTTCCGGACGCGCCGCTATCAGCCCCGTAGCCTCCGCCGTGCCCTTGACCTGTATGTCTATGCAGTCCTTTTCTCTGCTTATTCCGTATCCGCGCTCCGCCAGGTACGCCGCTATCTCATCGAGGTGCGAATACACCCTCAGCGTGTCCTTGGCGTACAGCGTTTTCAGCTCGTGCGGAGTGCCCTCCGCCGCCTTCCTGCCGCCGTGCAGTATGATGACGTGGTCGGCTACCGACGCCTCTTCCATATAGTGCGTGGTGAGAAATACCGTCAGCCCCTGCTTTGTCCGCAGTTGCTCTATCACCCTCCACACCGTCTGCCGCGTCTGCGGATCCAGCCCCGTGGTCGGCTCGTCCAGTATCAGTAGCTCGGGATCGTGTATGAGCGCACGCGCTATGTCCGCACGCCGCCTCTGCCCTCCGCTCAGCTTGACAAGCGGTCTCTTCAGTATGTCCGACAACCCCAACAGGCTATCCATCTCTTCCAGCCTCTGCCGGTAACGTTTGCCGTATATCCCGTACAGTGCCGCCCTGCACTCGAGATTGTCCCGCACCGTCAGCCGCTTGTCCAGTACGGAGTTCTGAAATACCACTCCCACTTTGCTCTTGACGCTCTGCGCCCTCGTCTCTATGTCCTCGCCGCATACCTTGACTACGCCGCTGTCCTTGGGCAATATGCCGCTTATTATATTGATGGTCGTGGATTTGCCCGCGCCGTTCACTCCCAGGAAGGCAAATAGCTCCCCTTCACTCACGCGAAAGGACAGCCCGTCCACCGCCTGCACGTTCTTGTACGCTTTGCAAAGATCTTCAATCTCTATTACCATTGTCCCCTCCGAATAGTTTCTCCTTGATGGCAAAGAATTCCTCCGTGAGCAGGTTGCTCACCGTCTCCCATTCCCAGTCCAGATACCCCGTGGCGTACATGGTCGCTATCCCGTGTACGTATACCCACATGTGCGTGTGCATGCGTATAGCCGCTTCCTCGTCTATTCCGTAACTCATCGCCCGCTCCGCTTCCCGTCGGAAACGAATCTCGTCCGCCTCGACGCTGTCTGCGGTCGTGTCCCGCATGAACATGTACTTGAAGTAGTTCGGCCGCTCCTTGGCAAAGCGTATGTACCCCATACCGCTGGCTTTGTACTCCGGATACCTTCCGCTGCCTATCTCCGCCGCGATATACTCGTCATAGCAGCCGCGTATCCGCTCGCACACCTCCCTCTTCAGCGCGCCCAGCCCGCCGAAGCACAGGTATATAGGCTGCGTCGAGCATTCGCACCTCGCCGCCACGTCCCGCACGTTGAGCGCGTCCATTCCCCGCTCCTCCACTATCTCACATGCCGCCTGCACTATCCTCTCCGCTTCTATCTGCTTCTTCGCCGCCATATTCCACCTTCCTGCATGAAAAATAACAACTGTTATTGATAACAATTGTTATTTTATCCTATCCATATAAAGTTGTCAAGAGTTTTTCCGGAAAATTCCGTCAGTGCCTGAGCAATTTTTCCACGAAGGGTCCGTTGCAGTGTTGCATGTCCACTATCACGAACATATCCACGCTGCCGAATACGGTATCCACGAAGGGTTGAGCGGACACCCTGGCACCCAGCGTCAGATACGCTTTGAATAGCGGCGGCAGTGCCGCAAATACTTCCTTCTCGTCGTACTCCGACGGCTCGGGCAGCGTCATCGGTCCCAACGTGTCGCGTGAGCGTATGCGCAGATCCTCATCTACGACATAGTTGTGCACCATATAGGATATTTCCTTGGCATACCTGTCGCGGTCCGTTCCGAAGAAGCTGGCGTCTCCCACCAGATACCTGACGCCGTTGTCCTGCATGTATCTGAGAATGAATTTCCATAGCAGCAGCATCACCGCACCGCCGCGGTACTCCTTCTTGACCACGGCTCGGCTGAATTCGCATATCTTGTCGCCACGCCGCTTGAGTTCATCCAGGTCGTACTCCTCTTCACATACAAAGCGTCTGCCGTCGGTGAGGCTGTCGCTCTCTATCATGCGATAGTAGCCCACCACTTCGCCGGTGTCCTCTTCCTTGACTATGAGGTGACGGGCGTAGCCGTCGTACTCATTGACGTCCCGCTGCTCGGCGTTGGTATTGTCCGAGCGGTATTCCAATATCATATCATTGTAGCGCAGGCGGTATATCCTCTCCATCTCCTCGGGCGTAGAGGCAAATCCCACCCAGAACTTGTGCTGTGGCATATTTCACTTCCCCCGTATGCTGCCGTTACTATACGGCAAATGCACCCCCATATCATACCATTTTACTCTGCCCCGTGCAAGTATTTTGGCAAAATATTTCACAAATATGAAATATTCTTTTGCGTAAAACCGCCGATAAGGTAATTGACGGCGCAGTTGTAAAGTAGTATACTTATGTCAAACCAAATATATAGAGGTATATTTATGAAAAAGTTAGCAGAGAAAGTGGCTCTGGTCGCGCTGGTATGCATCACGTTCGTATTCGTGCTGCTGGCGGTGCTCTACGCCACGAATGTCATCCCCCAGAAAGAGATCTCCGAGAACAGCGTCGCCATAGTCGTGCTGTGCGTGTTGTCCGTGCTGTATGCGGGACTGTCCGCGTATCTGCTCATCGTGAACTTCTCCGAAGCCATCAATGTCAAGCGGATTTTGCTCTTTTACGACGCCGACACCACCACCCGCGCCAGCCAGAAGGTAGTCAACAATATCGTTCGCGGCTGCGGTAAGGAGTTCCCTCAGCTGAAGATCAAGCGGACGGTATTCCGCGTAGACGACAAGATGGGCTTGATAGCCAATATCTATCTCGAGTCCCTTGTGGCAGAGGATATCGCCATATACATTCCCAAGCTCAAGTGCCTGCTGGAGAGAAGTTTCGCCGAGGCAATAGGTCTGAAACTGAACGCCGTCAACTTCGAAGTGGTCAAGCTCTCCAAGAAGTACGCTCCCGCCGACACCCTCGTGGAGCAAGCCAAGCAGACGCCCGGCTACGTGTCCGACGATCAACAGACGACAGACGACGATACAACAGATCCCGCTCCGACGGAAGAGCCTACCGCTCCCACAGAGGACGCGCCGACAGAGGAACCGCTCGAGGACGATGGCGACAAGCAGGAGGACATAGCCTCCGGCGAGAACGTCGACGCCTGAGCAGGGCATACACTCACGTAAATAAAAAATGTGTCGAGGTCATTCCCCGACACTTTTTTTCACCCTATCTTCAGCAATTCCTGCAGCAGCCCGTCCAGCCTTGCTCTCTGCTCGGCGTTGAGCAAGGGACGGATCCTGTTGGCAAACGCCGTCAGCTGCTCGTTGGATAGCTGACCGCGCGCCTTCTGCTCCAGCACGTTGGCGACTATATCCCGCACCAGCTGCCCTTCCCCCTCCCGCTCGTACTTGGCGGCGAGGCGTTTCATCTGTTCCAGTTTGCTTTCGTACTCTTCCTGCGGCGTCTTGCCCGAGTCCGTAGCAGGCGAGGGCTGCTCGCTGTAGCCGTTGCGTTGGTTGACGAATATATTGCGAGGGTCGTTACTGTCGTATGGCATATCTTCTCCTTATCGATTTAGTTGTTACTATAAATTATATGTCGGCATATAATGTAATGATTACAAAAAGGAGACCGCCGCATGAATTTGTCCACCGTCGCGCTTATATTGCTGGCTTGGCACCTGCTTTCCGACAAGGCACCCAAGCCTTCCGCGCACGGCTGGACGGATATGCTGTCTGAGGACGTCCGCCGCGTCATAGACAGCGCGCGCAAACTGTCCGACAAGCACTGTTCCGAAGAGGAACGCGCAGGAGCCATATTCGAGATAATGTCCAACCCCGCCCTGCAGAACATAGCCGGCAGAGTGTTCGCGCCCTCACAGCAACCTGCTTCCTCACCGCAGTCCGAACCATCACCGCCGCCATCATCACCATCGCCCGACCCCGACGTGAACAGCGAAGGCTACCGCTTCGAGACTCCCTCCGAGGCGTCGCGCGAGTTCTTCCGCCCCATAGATGACATAGCGGACAGCGAGGTCAAGCACAAACTCTACTGGTTCTACGACCATTGGTACACCAAGTAGAGGCACCTGCTCCGTGGCAAAACGTCACGAAAGGCGATCTTACACGCAAAATACATACAAAAACGGCTTGAAACACTTATTTTCAAGCCGTTTTACTATTCCGTTTTGTTTACGCGACACTCACGCCCAGTATGCGGCCGTCGCCGATATGAGCGAGGCGTAGTCTCTCAGTCCGTTGTACCCTTCGACTGTGGGAGTATAGCCTTTGCCGTGGATATTGACGCCCAGCGGCGAGTAGTAACTGGCGCAGGTGTAGTACACCGCCCAAGGGTAGTCTATGGTATCGCCGTGGATATCCGTCACCTTGCCGGTGAAGGGCAGATCCTGCCAGGTCTGCGCTATGCCCTTGCCGTAGGTGGTAGTGCCCATCTGCACCGCCGTTTGATAGTCCAGCAGACAGCCCGTCAGCAATTCGCTTGCACTGGCACTGTTTCCATCCGTCCACACCACGATATCGCACTTGTCTGTGGGAGTCGGGAAGTACGCGTTGTAGTTGCTCGCCTTGTACGTGGGCACACTCATATGCGCAGGCTTGGGCATGTCGAGAGTGGTCACCAGCAGTTCGCCGCTTGCATTGCTCACGCTCTCCTTCTGCACCTCCGTCAGCTTGGCAGCCGTGATGAGTTGCGCCGCCACGTCGCTCACATAGTTCACATTGCCTCCGGGATTGCCCTTCAGATCCAGCACGAGGTGCTTCAGTCCGCGCGAAGCGAAGAGTTGCATCACCTCGATGAATTCGCCGGATGCCGACACCGTTTCGCCGTTGGAGTCCACCACGTCCATGAATTCCGTTATACGCACATACCCCGTATCCGCAGGCAGTTCGTCCAGGTGCCTCATCTCCTCCGTAGTCGTGCTCGCGCCCAGGGGCTTACGCAATGCGGTAGATACATTGGTACAGTTCCTGCCGAAGTAGAACTCCACAAAGTGGTAGTTGTAGTTGGGATACAGCTGCATGATCGTTCCGCGAGTCAGCCGCTCCGCCACCATTGTGTAGCCGGTGGGATCGCTTTCGTCCCTGCGCAGTACGTGAAATGTCGCCGAGTACGTGAGTTCCAGTACGCTTCTTATCTCGTCGCTCGTGAGTTGGTCGAGGGGTATCTCGCTGTACGTTTTCCCGTTCAGAGTGGGCGCACCGCCCGAGCGGGTACGCGCGTCGTCTATGAGCACCACGAGGTCCCCTTCCTGCAACCTGCCGTAGGCAGGCGAGTCGGACACCACCGTGGACACCGTCATTCCCACGCCCTGCAGTATGGAGAAGGACACTCCGAATATCTGATCGCCGCCGCCCACCACCGTCGCGGTAGGATTGCAAAAGTCATAATACGTCTGCGGCGACATCAGTTGACAGAATCTGTCCCCTGCCGTCTGCATGAGTGCCGTTCCCGAACTTTCTATAGCCTCCGTCCACTCCTCGTCGGATATGTCCTGATAGTAGTTCTCGCGGAGATACTTCATCACTTCGTCCAGTATTTGGCTCGATTCGTCATCCGAATTGCGCGCCACCGACTGGAAGATATAGCACAGCAGCCACCCCAGCCCGATACATGCCACCAGTATGAAGCAGAGAAGAACGATATACAGCGGCTTTTTGCCGGAACTCACCTTGTCCGGTTCGGGTCGCGTGTACCAGTCCGACGGGGGCGTAGGCTTCGCCTGCTCCTCTTTTTGCTTTTGTTTTTCATATTCGTCGTCGAAAAAGTCTGCCATTATTCACTCCTTAGTCTGTCGGTGAGCCATTCCAGCCGCTCCGCAGCCTCTCGCGCGCCTTCCGCGTCTCCCTGATACACCGACACTCCTCCGTCCAGCAGGACGGTATTGCCCCGAGCCTGTCGGCTGTCCGACGTCACAAGTATATGCGACGCTTCGCCGAATAGCGTCATCGTCCGCTCTATTTCCTCGTCGCTGTCGAAGTAGTCGTCCCACAGCACCCACTTGCGCGGCACCGTCAGCCCTCGTGCCAGCGCGACGCGTTTGCGTAGGCTTGGGTCAAGGTCTTTCGTCTTTGCCGTCACGTCCACGCCAGTCATCTCGGCACAGCGCAGCGCGATCTCCCTCCGCTCGCGGCGCGGTACCTTGCGCACCTTCAGCGGATATTCGATATTGTACAATATGCTCTTCCTGTCGAACAAGGCAGGCTTGCCCGGCAAGTAAAGTATATCCAAATCGGCATTTGTGATACCGCCAAGTTCCCGTCCGTCTACATATATCCCTCCGTCCGTGGCGGTTATATCCTTGACCAGCAGCCGACACAGCGACGTCTTGCCGCTCTGCGTGTCTATGAGCAGGGTGTTGACGCCCTCATCCAGCGTGAAGCTCAACCCCTTGAACAGTTCGTACTCGTCATATGGATACCGCAGACGCACCTCGCGAAATTCTATCATCCTTCCAGCTCGTCCAGCGTCAGCTTGTACGCCCCGATGAAGTTGTCTACAAAGTAGTCCACCTCGGGACTGTTGTAGGCGCGTATCTCTTCGAGAATGGTCTTTTCCGCTTTGGAAAATTCGGAATTGGACATTTTCACCTCGTCTATGCACTTGATATACGCGCACAGTTTGTCCGCATACTTGACAAAGCGGTGCTCCACGCTGTCACTGTCCTCTATGATACGCGAATACTCCGTGGCGAGTTCCTCCGGCAGGTGCGTCAACAGCCGCTCGTTGCTGTAACGCTCCAGTCGCTTGTACGCGTCGCGTATCTCGGGATTGAAATACTTGATGGGCGTTGGCAGGTCCCCCGTCAGCACCTCGCTGGTCTCGTGGAAGAGTGCCTTGACGGCTATGCTGTCGGCATTCAGGTGCCCGCCGAAGTACACGTTGGATATGGTAGCCAGCGCATGCGCGATGACCGCCACCTGCTGACTGTGCTCCATTATATTCTCCATCATATTGGAGTGCATCAGCCCCCAGCGGTTGATATACTTCATTCGGTTAAGATAGGCGAAAAACTTGTACATACTCCCTCCGACCGACCTGCTGTCGGCACCGGACAAGCATATCTCCGCGCTTGCCTCATAGCCAGTTCCGGCAGGTCTCGTATTTTGTACTATTGTACCACATATTTTTGCAAATAACAACAAAAAATGCAGCCGCAAGACGCGGCTGCATCACACTATAGGTTTTATTTCTGCTCGGCAGGCTCTGCCTGTACCGGCTGCGGTTCGTCCTCGTGGTGCACATACTTGATACACTTGCGCGGACAACCCTCGAGACACTTGTAGCAATGTATACACTTGCTGTAGTCGATGATGGGAACGTTGTTCACAAGGTGTATGGCTCCGGCAGGACAACTGCGTTCGCACTTGCCACAGGCGATACAGCCCGCTTGGCAACTGTTCATAACGTCCTTGCCGCGGCACTGGGTACTGCACGCGACATATACCTTAGCCGAGGCGGGGATACGCTTGATGAGTTTCTTGGGACAGGTCTGTATGCACAGTCCGCAACTGCGGCACAGATCGGGATCCACATGCGCATAGCCGTCGGCACACTCTATGGCGTGGTAGGGACACGCGTCCGCGCAACTTCCCGCGCCCATACAGCCCACTTCGCACGCTTTGCGTCCGCCGGCGAGCAGGTTCTGGCTCACGCAGTCGCCGTACCCTTGATAGTCGTACTTGTCACGGCAGCGCACGCCTCCGTTGCAGCCCACTACGGCTATAGTCGGCTCGGTGTTGCCCTCTACCGCTATACCGAGTATGTTGCTTATCTCGATACGCTTGTCAGTGGGAGTTTGTCCGCAACTGTCCAGCTTGGCTTTGCCCTCTACCAGTGCCTTGGCAAATCCCGAACAGCCGGGATATCCGCACGCACCGCAGTTGGCTCCCGCGAGGCAGTGCTCCACTTCCTTGATACGCGGATCTTCCTTGACCTGTGTGTACTTGTTTATAAGCAGTATCATCACTCCCAGCACGAGGGATACTATGACGACGATGGCTGCCGCGATGGCGATGCCTGCCCAGTTGATGGCTTGACCTATAAGATACAATGCTGTCATAGCAGATCCTCCTTATACCAATGTGAATACATAGAATGCCATTGCCATGAAGCAAGCGGCAAGCATAGTGATGGGGAATCCCTTCAGTGCCTTGGCTACATGCAGTTTGTCCGCCTTCTGACGGAGTCCCGCGAGCAGCACTATGGCAAGGGTGAAGCCTATTCCGTAGAACAGTCCGCTCACCACGGCACTGCCGTAGCTGTAAGCGTACCACATATTCACCCTGTGACCGAAGATGACGTCCACCATGTGGAACGCGCCTTCCGTGTTCTCGGCGACGGTGCCGATGACCAACTCAGCCACACCCAGTATGGCGCAGTTCGTCGTAACGAGGGGCAGGTAGATACCCATAGCCGAGTACAGACCGGGACTGAACTTCTTGAGCACCATCTCCAGTATCTGCACCAGCGAGGCGATGACCAGGATGAATACCAATATCTCCAGATACTCCAGCCCGAGCGGTACCAGCAGGTACACGTACAACGGATAGCATACGGCACAGGTGATGACCATGACTGCCGTCACGGCGATACCCATTCCCACCGCCGAGTTGACCTTCTTGGACACCCCGAGGAAGGGGCATATTCCCAAGAAGCGTGAGAGCACAAAGTTGTCTGCGAACAGCGCAGCGACGATTATAGCGAATATATCCATGTCTATGCCTCCTCAGCAGCCGCTTTGTTTTCGGCTTCGACAGCCTTGTGAGCCGCTCTGTGTTTGAGTTTGCGCTCTACCGCGTTGTAGCACACGTTGAATATGGCAATGAACAGTGCAAATGTCAGGAACGCTCCCGCTTGATTGGCGAAGAAGGCTATGGAGAAGCCCTCCCACAGCGTGATACCGAACAGTTTGCCGCTGCCTAGTACCTCGCGTACTATAGCCATCAGCGTTATGGCGCAGGTGAAGCCCAGCCCCATGAACAGTCCGTCGCACGCGGAGTCCAGCACGGGATTGTGACTGGCGAAACTTTCCGCGCGTCCCAGAATGATACAGTTGACGACTATCAGCGGCAGGAACAATCCCAGCACGTCATACAGATCGGGCAGGAACGCTTCCATGAACATTCTGACCAGCGTGACGAATGTAGCGATGATCACGATGAAGCAGGGTATACGTACCTTGTCCGGTATGATATTGCGCAGCAGCGATATGATGATATTGCTGCAGATGAGTACGAACGTGACCGCCGCGCCCATGCCGAGACAGCTTATAGCCGCCGTCGTGAGTGCCAGCGTCGGGCAGGTGCCCAGCACAAGACGGAATGTCGGATTCTGACGCACCGTTCCGTCCAGTGCTATTTCCTTGAATCTTTGTAATTTCATATCAGTTTGCCCTCCTTTACGCCGCGGCGGCAATGCACTTGACGTAGTAGTGACATGCCATATTCATCGCATGGTTGATAGCCGTGCTGGAATATGTAGTTCCGTTCACTTTGTTGTCTCCCAGTGCTATTTCCGCTTCGCTTGCCTCCGTACCGACATACCAACTGCTCACCGTATCCCAGGCGGAGGTGATATTGTCGATGAAGGATTGTTTCTCGCTGGACAGGATATACCAGCCTTCCACTTTGCCGTCGGTGCCGATGACCACGTTGATGGTGACGGTGCCGCTCTCGAATCCGCCATTGCCGGTGGCTTCTATGACTACCGCGCCGTCCGCGCCGTTGTACACCTTGTTGACCGTGCCGTACTTGCTGTCCGAGGCAAGCCCCGCGTCCAACTCGGCTGTTCCGGTGTATTGGAAGCCTTCGTGCATCTTGCCTATCACATACTCGAAGTGGCTCAGGCTCTTCACCTTGTCCACGACCTCTGCCGTGGCGTTTTCGCTCTTGGCTACAGGCTCCGCAGCCAGCAACTCGTCATGAGTGAGTCCGGACTTGACGATGACGATCTGACGGTTCTCGTCGGTGCCGTATACGTACGCCTCGAGTGTGTCGGCGTCCGCCTTGGTGCCTTCGAGATAGAAGGACAGTTTATTCTCACCCACCGTGTACGCTTCGTATCCGTCGGAGTCGGTGACGATCGTGAACGTATACCCTTCCGCCAGCGCGCTTACCGCCTTGATGGCTTCGCTCTCCGGCGTGGTCACCAGTTCCAGTACGCTTATGCAGTACTCGCAAGCCGCCTTGACGGCATTGTTGATCGCCTTACTGGACATGGTGGTATTGGATACCTTGTTGTTGTCCACCGAGAAGGACTCGGAGGTGTATTCCGTGATGCTCTTGCCGACGTACCAGGTACTTCTGTGCGTGTTGGTTATGTTCGCCAGCAATGTCTCGCCGTCGGACTCCTTGATGGTCCATGCCTTGATCTTGGCGTCCTTGGAGGAGCCTTCGCCCTCTTCCTTGACCACCAGATACACCGTCACGGTACCCTTGTATCCGCCACCGCCCTTTGCGGTGAGCACGTACGCGCCGTCCGCCGCCTTCTTGACGTCTACGACGGAGCCGTAGCTGTTGGTGGCGTTGGAACTGTCTAACTTGAATGTTTCGTTGAATTCTTTGTCTCCCTCGCCGTAGTCGGGATATATCTTGCTCATGGAGTGAGCCAGCTTCTCTTCATCGCTGACATACAGCAAGTCGTTGCAGAGCGCGAGCAGTATGACGCATACCAGGCATATGATCACCAGTACCGCTACCGCCTTGACAGCGGCTATGAGCGCGGGATTTGCGGGTTTTTTGGTCTTTTCCATATCACTCACCCTCCTTTGCTGCGGTAGCCTCTTGCGCTGCCTTCTTCACACGCTTTCTCTCCGGCTTGACATAGCCAAAGGGCTTGCGGCGAATGTACATATCGAACAGGGGCACCAATATATTGCCCAACAGAATGGCAAAGGACACCGCTTCACCCTTGATAGCCTTGCGCAGTACAGCGGTCAGAATGCCGAGGAATGCGAAGTATATGTAGTTGCCGAGTTTTGTATTGGGAGTGGTCACATAGTCCGTCGCCATGAATATGGCACCGAGCATGAGTCCGCCGCTCAGTATACTGGGCAGAAATACCTCCCACGCGTCCACGAACTTGGTCCCAAGCAGAGCGGAGACGAATTTGCCGTTGGCGTTGTAGCAGCCGTCTATCCAGGCGATCAGTACGGACACAAGTCCCGTAGAGAGTATGTACACCAGCGGCCAGCGGAAGTTCAGAACGCCCCTGACTACAAGGTATATACCGCCCGCTATCAGCGCGAGTTTGCACGTCTCGCCGATACAGCCCGCAACGCCCGTGCCGAGGAACAGATCCAGATTGGTCAGCGTGCTCGTGGCTTCCGTGGCACCGCCCAGCAGCACCTGCAGCGGCGTGGCTCCCGCCGTCACCGAACCGTGACTGATGGGAGAAGAAAATTGTTTGATTTCCCCTGCCGGAGTAGCATAGCCCATCGCTCCGCCGAATGCCGCGCCGAATGCGATGAAGGCAAATATCCTGCCTGCGATGGCGGGGTTGACGATATTTTTGCCCGTTCCGCCGAATAGCATCTTGACTACTATGACGGCGAATATGCTGGCGAATATACCTACATACCACTTGGAGGTGGGATACAGGTTCATTCCTATGAGCATGCCCGTCACCAGCGACGTGAAGTCGAATTCCGCTATTATCTGCTTGAACGGCTTCTTGCAGCACAGCAGATATATCCACTCTGCGGCTACGGAAGTGATACAGCATATGGCGAGATGCGTGAATGCAAGCAATCCCAGCGTGGGATATGCCGCATTTGCCGTACCCATCAGGATACACCCTGCTATGCATGCCGGCAGCAACGCAATGCAGACGTCTATCATTATGCGACGGGTCGTACGCGGAGATTTGATATGCGGAGAACTTGAATATACGTAGTTAGCCATATTATTTCTTCTCCTTTGCTTTGATTTTGGTCAGACGCACGCTCTGCACTATAGGCCGCTTGGCAGGGCACACATACGCGCACGTGCCGCACTCGAAACAGTTGAGCGCGCCGTACTTGACGGCATTTTCCGTGTCGCCCACCGTCGTGTAGAAGTCTATGTACATGGGCATAAGTCTCATCGGGCACACGCTCGCGCAGCGTCCGCAGTTGATACAGGGCGTGGGCAGCACCGTAGAGGCTTCCTTGTCCGTCAGCGCGAGCAGACCGCTGTCCGTCTTGGTGGTAGCCACGTCCAGGTTGATGAGGCTGTATCCCATCATGGGACCGCCGCTCACCAACTTGACGGCGTCGTCCGTGAGTCCGCCGCACAACTCCACTATCTGCGACAGGGGAGTGCCTATGGCAACTTCTATATTCTTGGGATTGCGTATGCCTCTGCCGCTCACCGTCATCAGCCGCTTGTGCAGCGTCGTGCCGTTGACAACGGCGTCCCATACGGCGTAGGCAGTGCCTACATTGTCCACTATGCAACCTACCGCGGCAGGCAGTCCGCCTATGGGTACTTCACGACCCACGCAGGCCTTGATGATGGTTTTCTCCGCGCCTTGCGGATACTTCTTCTTGAGCAATACCACCACTATGTCGCCCTCTTTACGGCTCTGCAGGGCTTCCTTGGTGTCGGGGATGACTCCGTCCTGAGCCAGCAGCGCGGCGTAGGCTTCGGGCTTGTTGTCCTCTATGCCGATATATATGTTGCTCACGTTGATGGCTTTGGCTATCAACCGCACACCGGCGAGGAATTGCTCCGTGCGCTCTATCATCAGGCGATTGTCGCAGTTGAGATATGGCTCGCACTCGGCGGCATTGATGATGAGCGTGTCTACGGGGTCCTGCGGCTGCAACTTGACCGCCGTGGGAAATCCCGCTCCGCCCATACCTACTATACCGGCTTCGCGCACGCGCTCCACTATCTGCTCCGGCGTGGGATCGGTCAGGGGCGGCAGGGTGAACTTGTCCTGCTCGCCGTTGGACTTGATATGTATGCAGTCCACGGCAACGCCCTGCGCATTCTTGCGCTTGACGATCTCCGCCACTTCACCGCAGACGGGCGAATGGATATTTGCCGAAACGAAGGCGGACGCTTCCGCGATCAATTGACCCTCGATCACACGGTCGCCGACGTTCACGACAGGTTGTGCAGGTTTTCCTATGTGCTGGGACAGCGGGACATAGTAGTCGGTCACGATGGGCATCTGCTCTATCGCGACCGTCGCCGTCAGATCCTTGTTGTCCGGCACATGAAAACCACCTCTGAAAGTTCTCATATACTAAACTACTCCTTTGATAGGATTTTGCGTGCATTGCGCACCACATTTATACAGTATATCACATAAAAAAATAATTGTAAATAATACGACAAGACAAAAAAAGCACTTTTTGCCGCGTATGCGTCATTGTACGCTTGCAAAGTGCTTTGTTGTGCTACGATCCCACCTGTCCCATCACGGTGATATTGCCGTTTTCTATCAGCAGACCGCCCTCGTGCCTCATCTTGTATACCGGCATGCCGTGCTCTCTATGCGCTCGCGCCGCACATGCGTCCTGCAATTCGGTGCCCAGATAGTGCACCTCCAGATCCAGCCCGTTCACCAGTCCCAAGCCGCGCTGCATACTGTACTCGGCATAGTCCTCGTCCGGCGTGATATGGTAGGTGCCCAGTTGCAGCATGGCTCCCGCCGAAGCCCCCGCGACTATCCCGCCGAAGCGTACTACCGCCTCCGTCAGCCCCATATCCTCCAGCCGCGCTATGGCTCTTTCAGGCATACCTCCCGTGAAGAAGAGCATCTCGGCGTCAGACAACTGCACAAGGTGATCCTCGTGCGAATAGGGATCCAGCCACTGTAGATCCTTACGCTCGTACCCGTAGGCGAGGAAAGGTCTCACTATATTCTCGTATTTCTCGCCCCCTTCGCCGTATATGCTCCGCCAGCTGTCCTCGTCCCACGCCTGCGTCGGACGGTAAGCCAGCGGCAGTATGAGCACGCGCGGACGATCTCTCAGCAGACCCTCCAGGTGCACGCGCGCCCACTCACCGTCGAAGTTGTAATAGTTGAGCAATATATTTGCCTTCGCCATCAGTACATTTCCACTCCGTCTTTGCCCACGTAGGCATACGCTATCTTGTGCTCGGCAGGCTGCTCGCTGCCTATGACTATGGCGTCGGATATGAGCGTCTTCGCCTCGTCCAGTCCCTTGCCGTCACGGTGGAATACTTCGCACAGCACGTCGCCGCGGCGTACCTTGCTGCCTATGGCAACATGCATGATGACTCCGACGGAGAAGTCTATCTCGTCGCTCTTGGTCATGCGTCCGCCGCCCAGTCGCGTTACCGCTCTGCCTATATCCGCCGCCACCATAGATGTGACATACCCGTCGCAGGGCGATACCACGACGTCCCGCGTGCCTATCTCGAACCGCTCGGGGTGCAGTATGTAGTTTTCGTCACCGTGCTGCGCACGCACCATCTCGGCGAACTTCGCCAACGCTCTTCCGCTGTCTATCGCCGAGTCGAAGGCTTCCTCCGCACTCTGCAATGTATACTTGCCCGTCAATGCCAACAGCCTGAGAGCCACTTCCCGTATCTCGCGGTACAGACGGTTCTTTTTGCCCTTCAGCACGTCTACGATGCCTATGATCTCCAGCGAATTGCCCACGTGATCGGATAGCGGCTGCTGCATATCCGTGATGAGCGCGCCTATACGCTTGCCGGCTATGGTGCCTATGGCTACCATCTTTTTGGCAAGTTCCAACGCACTCTCGGGATCCGGCATGAACGCGCCGCTGCCGTACTTGACGTCCAGCAGTATGGTGTCCGAGCCGCTTGCCAACTTTTTGCTCATTATACTTGCGCATATGAGCGGAATGGAATTGACCGTACCCGTCACGTCACGCAGCGCGTATATCTTCTTGTCCGCCGGCGCGAGATTGGCAGTCTGCCCTATCACCGCACAGCCGACGCGCTTGACCACTTCGAAGAATTCCTCTTCGCTCAGTGCCGTGTCAAAGCCGGGTATGCTCTCCAGTTTGTCTATGGTCCCGCCGGTGAAGCCCAGTCCTCTGCCGCTCATCTTGGCTACGTACACTCCGCAGCATGCCAGTATGGGCGCGAGAGCCAGCGTCGTGCTGTCCCCTATGCCGCCGGTGGAGTGCTTGTCCACCACGATACCGCCCAGTGCCGACATGTCCACCACCTCGCCGCTGTGCAGCATGGCGTCCGTCATGGCAAATGTCTCCTCGTCCGTCATCCCGTTGAGCAGGATGGCCATCAGCAGCGCAGACATTTGATAGTCGGGAATGGTCCCGTCGGTGAATCCGTCTACAAAGAATTTTATCTGCTCGGCAGTCAACTCGCCGCCTACCTTCTTCTTCTCTATGATATCTATGATATTCATTCCTTCGCTCCTCGCTTTTCCTCTTTGCCGCAGTTACCTGCGTCTTTTTTAATTATACCATACATTTTCCCCTCATTCAATAGCCTTTTTGCGCATTTTTGCAACCAAAGCCCCGCTCTGCACGGTCCGGATATGAAATACGCCTCCCGAGATCCCTTCCCGAGAGGCGTATGTGCTACTTTATCAGCCGAATATATTGCGCAGGCGTTCTATCTTGTCCTCCGACAGCGTGCCGTTGTCCTCTATGCGATCTATCGCGTCCCGGATACTCTGCGTCTGCTCCTCCGTGAGATTGTCGGATATGTCGGACGCGCAACCCTCTATGATGGGCAACGCCAGACTGCTCTCGCCTATCTTGCCTACTATCTCGTCCGCTTGCTCCTCCGTGAGTACGTCCTGACGGGTGTAGTCATACAGGTCGCTGATGATACTGCCCTCTTTGAGGAACTCCACCTCGCTTATATCCAACCCGGACAAGTCGACGGGCAGATCGTTGGTTTGGCTGAGCGAGTTTATAAGAATGTTCAACGTGGCAAGCGCGTCGTCGGACATGCCCGACTTGATATCGTCCAGATTCTTCAATATCTCCTGCAGATCCTCAAAGTTCCCCGACAGGATGATATCCGCAAAGTCCATATTGCTCAGCTTGATCATTTCCTTCGCCATCTGCACCGCACCGCTCAGCGAATCCACCAATGCCGGCAGGTTGGTATTCTTCCCCTCCGACATGGGCACTGTGGATATCCACTCAAATGGCTTGCCCGTCAGCTTGTCGTAGAATACGGCAATGCCGCTCTCGGGATACCCCGTCAGTGTCTGCATGATACTGAACTGTTCGTCTGCTCCCTGCTCGGAACCTTCCGTCGTCTCACTTGACAGATCATTTGCCATAACGGCGACCTTGCCCACCTGCGTGAGCAGCCCCGACACCGCCATGCACAGCGCGACAGCTACCGCCGCTCCCTGCACCAAGCCTATCAGCCCGCCGAACAGCCTGTGTCTACGCACCTTTTCCTTGCGCTTCTCGCCGTGGCGGAATATGGCATTGCATATGGGCGAGACGATGATCCAGGTGAGCAGCAAGAGCAACAAGAAAAGTAAGATATAACTCACCACCTTGACTATGCTCTGCACCAGAGGTACGAGTATCTCGCTGAGATCCACGCCCTGCATCGCCTCCGTCAACGTATTGCACAGATACTCCATCCCAGTCATATCGGTGCCCGGCATCTTCATATTGGTGAGGGCGTTGCCCAACGGTCCGCACAGCAACCCCGCCAGAATTATACACACCACCGTCACGACGGTACGCGCCAGCGAGCGTTTGAACCCGCGTATCAAGCCTACCAGTAAGCCTATCACAACGGGCAACACCGTGAACACTAAGACCATCAACATTATAAAGTTCATTCCGTTTTCTACTCCTGTTTGTATTGTATTTTACCCGAATTTGCACTTCTTACACGTTTTTTTCAATTTTTTGCCGCTCAGCACGCGCTCGCATGCTTGGCAAGGAACTCCTCCATCGACACATGCGTATGCACCGGACGGTCAAGCGGATTGTACTTTTCCGTCTCGGGCAGAGTCACCATGGTATATTCGTCTCCGCCGCCGCTGTAGAAGCTGTGCGCGTCTCGGACGATCTTCTGTACATACCTTTTCTCGTTCACCCAGCCCGCTGTCGGCTCGCCTTCGCAGAATATTTCCAACTTCTCGCAGCCATAGAATGCGTCCTTTTCGATACTCTCCACGCTCGCGGGTATCCATATTGCGCACAGCTCTTTGCACCCGGCAAACGCCCTCGTGCCTATACTGTTCAGCCCGCTGTTCAGCAGCACGCACTTCAGCGCAGACCCCGCGCAGCAACCGCCGTTGATACTCACCGTATTGTCCGGCGTAGCGACGAATTGGGCACTTTGCGCGCTCAGCCTCACCGCTATCACGCCGTCGGTGCTCGATTGCACATTGAAACTGCCCTCTTTGGCGAAAATTTTATCGAATTCCTCCTGGATCTTCATATCCCTCTCCTTGCCGTGTGTTGGCGTCATACCGTAATTATAACAAATTATACACAAATGTGTCAATTTAATTACAGCGTTCGCCGTTTAAGTGCCGACGGCTCTGCATACAAGAATTCCCGCCGGAAGGGACCGACGGGAATGTAGTTACGCTGTAACGATAGTAGCTTACTCGCAAAGTTGAGCGAAGTACTTGATGGTGCGGACCATCTGAGAAGTGTAGCTGTTTTCGTTGTCGTACCAGGAGACTACCTGCACCTGATATGTGTCGTCGTCCAGCTTCTGCACCATGGTCTGCGTAGCGTCGAAGATGGAACCGTGAGTATCGCCGATCACGTCGCTGCTGACGATCTGATCCTCATTGTATCCGAAGCTCTCGCTCTCTCTGCTCTTCATGAAGGCGTTAATGCTCTCCTTCGTGATATCGTGACCCTTCACTACCGCCACGAGGATGGTCGTGCTGCCGGTGCAGACGGGAACGCGCTGCGCACTGCCGATGAGTTTCTTGTCCAGTTCGGGAATGACCAGACCGATAGCCTTGGCTGCGCCTGTGGAGTTGGGAACGATATTGCAAGCGGCTGCACGCGCACGGCGAAGGTCGCCCTTACGATGCGGACCGTCCAGCACCATCTGATCGCCCGTGTATGCGTGTACCGTAGTCATGATACCGGAGACGATGGGAGCATAGTCGTTCAGAGCCTTTGCCATGGGAGCCAGGCAGTTGGTCGTGCAGCTTGCCGCGGATATGATCGTATCGGAGGGAGTCAGGATACCTTCGTTCACGCCGTATACGACTGTGGGCAGATCGTTGCCTGCGGGAGCGGAGATGATGACTCTCTTCGCACCTGCGTCTATATGAGCCTGCGCTTTGGCTTTGCTGGTGTAGAAGCCCGTGCACTCCAGCACTACGTCTACTCTGAGCCTTCTCCAGGGCAGTTTCTCCGCCTTAGCCTCGGCGTAGATATTGATGGTCTTGCCGTTGACGGTGAGCGTACCGGGAGTGATCACCTTCTTGCCGTCCTCGGACATTACCGGCTCGGTGCTGCTGACGGTGTCAGCCAACTCGTAACGCTTCTGAGCCGTGTCGTACTTCAGCAGATGCGCGAGCATCTTGGGGCTGGTCAGGTCGTTGATGGCGACGATCTCATATCCCTTCGCTCCGAACATCTGACGAAATGCAAGACGTCCTATCCGTCCAAAGCCGTTGATTGCAACTCTTACTTTTTTCTGTGCCATTGTGAGATTCCTCCAAAAAATTTTTAGTTGGTTTTGCAATACTTCTTTACTAAAAATACGTATTGTGGTACAATATCCTTAACGGAATATGCCCTTAGGTGTCCAGATCCACCATTTCAAATTATAGCACAAGGCAAAAACTTTGACAATATCCTATCGATATTTTTTTGCCATAAAATTCCGTTTCACTTTGTATAGAATATATTTATGTCGGAGGAATCACTATGCCACTCGTTACAACCACAGAAATGTTCAAAAAGGCGTATGCAGGAGGCTACGCCATAGGCGCGTTCAATGTCAACGACATGGAGATGGTCCAGGCCATCGTCGAGGCAGCCAACGAATGTCACTCTCCCGTGATACTGCAGGTATCCGCAGGCGCGCGCAAGTACGCCAATCCCGTCTACCTCAGGCACCTCGTGCAGGCAGCCGTGGAGACGACGGATATCCCCATCGCTCTGCACCTGGATCACGGCGCGGATTTCGATATCTGCAAAGCGTCCATAGACGGCGGCTTCACCTCCGTCATGATAGACGCCAGTTCCAAGCCCTGGGAGGAAAATATAGCCGTCACGCGTAGCGTCGTGGAGTACGCGCATGCGCACGGTGTAGTCGTCGAGGCAGAGTTGGGTAAGCTCGCAGGCGTAGAGGACGACGTACATGTAGAGGCTGCCGACGCACTGTTCACCAGCCCCGACGAGGTGGAAGAGTTCACCGCCCGCACCGGCATAGACAGCCTCGCCATAGCCATCGGCACCAGCCACGGAGCATACAAGTTCAAGCCCGGTCAGGATCCCAAACTGCGCCTGGATATTCTGGAAGAGGTAGGCAGACGCCTGCCCGGCTTCCCCATCGTACTGCACGGAGCCAGCAGCGTGCCACAGGACAAGGTGGCATTGGTCAACAAGTACGGCGGCGATATGCCCAACGCCATCGGTATCCCCGAGAGCGAACTGCGCAAGGCCGCACGTATGGCAGTATGCAAGATCAATATAGACAGCGACCTGCGTGTGAGCTTCACCGCCGCAGTACGCAAGCACTTCGCCGAGAACCCCTCTCACTTCGACCCCAGACAGTACCTGGGCGACGCCCGCGCCATGATGAAAGAGATGGTCAAGCACAAGATCACCGACGTGCTGGGCAGTGCGGACAAGGCATGACGTCCTGCATATAAGAGGCCCCCACCGCTCGACCAAGCGGTGCAAAAATTGTTCAAACGAAAAACGACTTGATACTGCGTGTTTCAAGTCGTTTTTAGATATGTTTTTCGTATACTCTGTCACAGCGGACTGGGGTAATACTTCTTGGGCAGACGTCTGAGCCTGTCCGCCGCTTCCCTTGCCTTCTCGTGACCCTTTGCCGCCGCCTTTTCGTACCACTCGAGTGCTCTCACCGCGTCCCTCGAATCCCGCTCGTCCGGATACCATTCCAGTTGCGTCCTGTACTTGCCGAGCAATATGGACGCGCTGTACTTTTCATAGATCACGCCCAGTTGGTACATGGCCTCCACATTGCCGAGTTCGGCGGCTTTTTTGTAATACCGTATGGCAAATTCCCTGTTTTGAGACATTTGAAATGTCTTGTCGCCGCGGTCATACGCCGAGCCCATCATCAGCAAAGCGGGCATATAGTTACCGCCAGCGGCACCGCTCAGCCATCTGCCTCCAAGTTGTGCGCACGTCAATTGTTCGAAATACGGCAGTCTGTAGTATAACTTCTGATACAGCAATGCCAATTCGTACTTTGTCTCGGGATCGTCACTGCTTTCCACCTTCTGCTCGAGCGCGTCTATCTTTTGCAGCAGTTCCCTTGTACTGTCGTCACTTACCGGAAATGAGTAAAATGCCTTGGTCGTATAATATTCCATCGTCACTGCTCCTGTATATATCGGCGCGTCAGTCTATGATGCCTAACTTCCACAATTTTTCCTTCGCCAGCGTATCGCCCGCGTCTCTTGCACGGCGATAGTATGCTATGGCTTTGTCTTTGTCTCTGCTCATATAGTAGTCGCCCAGACGATGATATGCGCCCGGATAGTTCAGCGCGGCTCCCTTGTTGCAGTAGAACAGCCCGAGATTTTCGTCGCGCGGCACTATCTTGCCTTCCAGATATATATTCGCCAGACGGGATATGGCATATATGTAGTTCTGGTCGGCGGCTTTCTTGTACCAGGCTATGGCTGCCAGCGGAAAGTCCTTCTCCAGCCGCAGTCCGAGACGGTACTGCCCCTCTGCCACGCCCATCTGAGCCAATTCCTCGTACAACTTGGTTATCCAATCATACGGTTGCTGCTCCGTAGTCCATATCTCCGCCTGCCTCAGCATGGCGAGCGCGTTCTTCATACTCACCGCACGCGCCAACCAGGAACGGGACTTGCTGCGATACTCACGCTGCGCGTCGTACTCCCCTATTCCCGACAGAGAGTCATACAGCCTGTACAGCAGCCAGGCGGCGTTGCCGTCTCCCGCTTCCGCTTTGGGCGTCAGCTCCTCTATGCTCTTTTTGGGATTTCCCGAATACTTGCTGTAGTCGTCCTTGTATGCGTCCATGACAGATATCCTCCTTCACTGCCGCACGTTTCCGTATGTAAGGGCATACCCTCACGGCAACTGCGGCACTTGTGTTATAATTATTACATATTACGCCGTCGTTGTCAACGGTCGTTCGTGTATTTGTCTGCAGCCTCCACGTCGTACACCAACGGCTTGCCGTATACCCGCTCGTAGACCTCTACCCACTTGGCATAGCACTCGTTGCACATATCTTCGGCGTTTTGCTTGTCCGTCTCTCCCTCTGTCGGGTAGATAGGCTCCAATATATTTACAACGGCGTGCTTGCACCTGCCCTCAAACGTCACGAATAGTGGTATGACGGGCACATGGAACTTCGCCGCATAGCGAAACGCGCCCGTCTTGAGGGGACGCGGCTTTTCGTAATGCTGCCACAGTGCCTCTTCGGGATAGAAGTTGACTACCGCACCGTTGTCCAGCAGGGTACGGAGAGTCTCGGACAACTTTTTCTGTGCGGCATATCCGCCGCCGAGGGACAGGAATCCGGCACGGCGCAGGATAAAACCGCCCAACCCCTTTTTGTTGTTGTGCGGTGCGCCGGTGTGGTAACTCCGATAGTGCCCTATCGCCTGCTTGACGAAGAGCGTATCCAACACGGATATGTGATTGCATACGCATATCGCTCCGTCGATACCCTTGATATTTTTCCTGCCGCGTATCCTCAGCCCGTAGCGAAAGAGACAGAGTACCGGACCGAAAAGGAATGTCACCGTACGGCAAAACAGGCAGGACATACGATAGAAAAAGTTCGTCCGTACGTACTTGTAGTCGCCGTCGGGCATTATATACCGCTTGCCTTGCGGCAGATAGTCCACGTCGAAGGCTCCCTCCGCCTCCAGCCTGCTAATTAACCGATTGCGTTTCTTCTTTCTCAATTTTGTGCTTGACCTGCTCGTATACTATATCCGCGATCTGCTCGCCGCCGTCCACCGTCTTGTTGATATGCTCGGCTATGGCTTGTCGACAGCCGTCCAGCGCGGAAGGATCCGCTATATATTCGTTGATGAGTTTCAATGCCGTTTTTCGGTGAAAAGCCGTGACTCCGCACCCGTAATGATTTACGAACAGCCTGCATGTGGCGCGTTCTATGGGATGAGGACAGAAGTCCACCATGACGGGCGTCCCCACGAACAGACTGTCCAGTATGGCGTTGGGTCCTGCTTTGGTCACGAACAGATCGCACGCGGCATAGTACTCGTATATCTTCTCCGTGAAGCGGATAGGTATGAGCGTGATATTGCTCGGTACCTGCTCCGCCAGACGCGCCGTTTTCTCGTACAACTTCTCGTTTTTCCCCGCGAGGAATACTATCGTCAGCGGCTGACGGACATGCTTGACCAGATATCTGCAATACTTCGCAGACTTGGACAGCGCGTACGCCCCGTCGGCTATCATGATACAGAACTTGTCCTGCGGTATGCCGTACTTCTCGCGGCATTGCTGCTTGGTCATAGAGAATTCACGTACGCACTTACGCACCGTGAAGTACACTTGCCGCACCTTGGAGTAGTCGAATTTGCGCTTGCGTATAGCCTCCGTGCTGGCGAGACTATTGTTGGTGATGAATACGTCGCAGCGTCTGTCCCACCATACGTGGACGTTGTTGTCCGGGTTGTAACTGATGACCGTCACTTCCCTCTCCGAGGCATAGCGACGCTTGTACTCCATCGCGCAAAACGTCACGAAGTAGTGCGTGGATATGATCACGTCCGGCTGCCGTGCATGGAACGCCTCTACCAGTTCATTGACCGCCTTGCGGAAGAATACGTGATGGACGAGGTTCATAAACGGCCTCTTGCCGAGATTCATCACGGCGAATATCATATCGCCGTAGTGCCAGTATTTATTGGTTGCCTTTGTCTGATTGATGAGAAATCGTTCGAATTTGATAAGCGTCTGATCGTGGTCGTCCTCCATTATCTTCGATTCGACGATCTCCATCTCGTCACCGTACCTGTTCTTCAAGCCGTCGGCTATAGCCTGCGCGGACATGATATGCCCGAATCCGGACTCTATGTACGTGACGAGTATGCGCGGTTTTTGTTCCATATTATCTACCTGTGTGCTTTTTCCTTTGTCGAGTTTGCCTTCCCGACGGGATCTGCCCTATTGCATTTTGCCCGTCATTCCGACTCGTCTATGATACACTCCCATTGTCAAAATAAAGTAAACTTCGACGGTTTTCTCCCGTCAAAAATACCTGCCGAATCACTCCGCGAGCATATCGGCAGATATATCCTGTTCATCTACGACTGCGGATAAGTTATCTGAACTCCCTGTACAACTCCACCAGCTGCAGCAGCACCTCGAGACACTTGTCCATTTCTTCCCCTATGGCGTACTCGTACCTGCCGTGGCAGTTGTATCCGCCCGTGAAGAGATTGGGACAGGGCAATCCCTCGTAGCTCAGTCTCGCGCCGTCGGTACCGCCGCGTATGGGCACCACTTTTGGCGCGACGCCTGCGCGCTCCATAGCCTTCTCGGCATTTTCCACCAGATGGATATGCGGCAGTATCTTTTCCTTCATGTTGTAGTAACTGTCCTCTATATCCGCCGACACGGTGCCATCGCCGTACTTGTCATTCAGAAAAGCGACTATCCGACGGAAAAGTTCCTTCTTTTGCTCGAACTTGCCCTTGTCGTGATCGCGGATGATATAGTACGCCGTCGCGCCGTCGCAGGTGCCCTGCATACTGTCCAGATGGAAAAAGCCTTCATATCCGCTCGTATAGCGGGGATTCTGCTCTACCGGCAGCATACCCTGCAATTCCATCAATATGAGGTTGGCATTCACCATTATATCCTTGGCAGAGCCGGGATGCACGGACATGCCCTTGACCTTCACCTTGGCAGACGCCGCGTTGAAGTTCTCGTATTCCAACTCGCCCAGTCCGCCACCGTCCACGGTGTATGCTCCGTCAGCGTCGAAACGCGCCACGTCGAAGAAGTCCGTGCCCCGTCCCACTTCCTCGTCGGGAGTGAAGGCTATGCGTATGGTGCCGTGCTCGATCGTGTTGGAGGCGAGTATCTCGGCAAGCGTCATTATGGCTGCTACTCCCGCCTTGTCATCCGCGCCCAGCAGCGTCCTTCCGTCCGAGCTGATGACGGTCTGTCCCACATGACGGAGCAGATCGGGGAATTGCTTGGGCGAGAGCACATACCCGTCGGCAAGGCGTATGTCTTTGCCGTTGTAGTTCTCCGTCACCACCGCATGTACGTCCTTGCCGCTGACGGCTGAGGAGGTATCCACATGGGCTATGAAGCCCAACTTGTATCCGCCGCTCTTCACATTGGCGGGGATGGTGGCGTAGACATATCCGTATTCGTCCATGTCCGCTTGTATGCCCATGTCCGTCAGCTCGTCACGGAGCATACGCAGCAGGACTTTTTGCTTGTCACTGCTGGGAAATTGCTCCACGTCGGGCACAGACTCGGTGTCTATTCCCACATATTTTATAAACCTTTTCAGTAACTTTTCGTTCATGTTCCACCTCGATCGACCCTACGCCATACCGTTGTATGCCCTGTCCTCGTCCAGGTACGTGGCTTGCAGATCGGCTATGTGCAGCAACAGTACGAGTTTGTACTTGGCAAGTGCCTCCGACAGGGAGAAGCTACCCCCTTTGACGCGCTCGTCGAAGCCGCCCATGTGCCAGTTGATAGCCATCGCCTCCTCCGGCGTCAGCTTGACGAACTGCGACACAATGAATACCGACTTCTCTCCGTGCCCGTACGGGAACTTCTCCTCCACCTTGAAGTAGGGCTTCTTGACCCACTCGGTACCCTCTTTGACATTGCGCATCTCCGTCACATAGTAGTTGACTTTGCATACGTCATGCATCAGTCCGCATATGGCCAGCGTTTCCTCGCCGAACTCTTCGCCGTAGTTTGCGCCGTACTCGTATTCCATCAGCCGCTTCAGCCGCTTGTATACGTTGATGGAGTGCTGACACAGTCCGCCGTACTCGGCAAGATGATAGCGTGCCGATGCCGGCGTGGTGAAAAAGTCGCTGTTGGTCAGATACTCCAGCAACTTGTCCGCACCGTCGCGATGGATATTTGCCTTGAATATACTTATGAATTCCTCTTTTGCACTATTGACGTCGATCATTGTATGTTCTCCTTTAGTTGTTTTTCAATTGTTCCAGCCACAAGGACTTATCGAATCTCACATTGGCAGGACTGGTAGAGGGCAGCCGCACCAGCGGCAACGCTCCCGTGTATACGCTCGCAGTCAGTCGGTACGCGGTGCTGCCGTTGCACAATATCTTACATATGGGGCACCGCGACAGCAATATGGACAGGTCCACCATGCGTACGTTGCGCAATTCGGCGTCCATAGAGCCTTCCGTGTCGCAACTGTCCACTATATCCCATAGCGCGACTCCGTGACTGAGGCACAGCCGCTTCTTGTCCTCTACGGCGACGGGCACTTGCTCGCCATACGCTTCTGCAAGCACCTGCCAGAATCTGTTTTGCTTGTTGCCGTAGTAAAACGCCTGCTCGCGAGACTTGACGCTCGGGAAGCTGCCCAATATGAGTATGCGGCTGTCCGCGTCGTATACCGGCGCGAATCCGTTGTAGTGTCCCATCCTATATACACCACCTTGTTGCTTACTGAATTATACTACATTTTGCGCCCGATTGCAATATACCCGTAGCGTTTATTGTTGACGGCGAACATGACCAGACATAGCAGCAGGGCTACCAACTCCGCCACCGGAGTGGACAGCCATATACCGTCCAACCCCAGCCACAGCGGCAACACGAAAATGCACACCAGCTGAAACACCAGCGTGCGTCCAAAGGACACTATGGCAGATATCAGCCCGTTGCTCAACGCCGTGAAGAAGGACGAGCAAAACATGCAATATCCGCAAAACAGGTAGCAGATAGAGTATAGCCTCATTCCTCGCGCCGTCATCTGCAGCAACACTTCGCTGTAGCTCACGAATATCCGCGCTATGACGTCGGCAAGGGATATGGCAAATGCCGCCATTGCCACGCTCGTGACCGTGAGGATTATCATGGACTTTTTGAATACGTTCTGCAGTTGCGCTCGGTTTTGCGCGCCGTAGTTGTACCCCACTATCGGTGCCACGCCCAGACAGTAGCCTATGAATATGGCAACGAATACGAATTGTACGTACATTATCACGCCGTATGCCGCCACTCCGTCGTCCCCAACGGTACGCGTGAGTTGCCAATTGTAGATGATGGACACCAGCGACATGGCTATATTCCCCAGCAACTCGCTCGAGCCGTTGACGCACACCTTGCCTATCACGCGCAGGTTCAGACGAAATGGCACGAAGCGCAGCAGACTGCTGTTGGGACAAAAGAAGTATATGAGCGGCAATATCCCGCCTACCGCTTGTGACATGGCTGTGCCTATCGCAGCCCCTGCCACCCCCATCTTGCACCCTATAATGAATACCGCGTCGAATACCATATTGGTCACTCCGCTCACCAGCGTGAACACAAATCCCAATCTGGGCTTTTCCGCCGTGATGAAGAAGCTCTGAAACAGATTCTGCAGCATGAAGAAGGGCAACGCCAATATAAGTATCTGCGAATACACCACCGCGTCGTCCAGCACCGCCCCCGTCGCACCTATCATCGCGCCTATGGGCCGCAGCATAAAGAAAAATCCCGCGGCAAAGATCACGCCCAATACAAACGTGACCGTCACTATGAGAGTGAAGTACCTGTTCGCGCTCGGTCCGTCCTTCTCGCCCAGCGTCTTGGACACCACAGCCGTACCGCCCGCGCCGAACATGAACCCCACCGCACCCAGTATCATGATGACGGGGAAAATATAGTTTATCGCCTTGAAGGGTATGTCTCCTGCGAAGTTGGACACGAAGATGCCGTCCACTACCGAGTAGATGGACGTGAATATCATCATAAGTATCGGTCCGAGGCAGAAGCGAAGCAGTCTGCCGTATGTAAAGTTGTCCGAGAGTTGTATCTTCATACTCACCAAAGCAGTTTTTCTTACGCGCCCGATAGTCCGCACTACGGGAGCCGACTTGTATCATATTATATCATTATTCGTTCATTGTCAAACAAAGCAGCCCTCTGTAACACTTTTGCGCACCAAATCATATCCTACAACAGACTAAGATCTAGTCGAATACGAAAGCCGAGCATCTCGGCGAATGGAGGTATATATGTTTAACGGTTTGTTCAACGAAGGCGGCTATGACGGCACCGGCGGCGGCTGCACAGGAGGCTGCGGAGGCGGAATGACTCTCGGCGGCTGCAACTGCACCTGGATATTGCTCATCATCCTGTTTTTGTGCTGCTGCGGCGGAAAGCTCAAAAATTTCAGCCTGAACGTCAATCCTTGCTGCCTTATCCTGCTGACGGCGTTGCTGTTCTGCACGGGCGGGATCTCCGTAGGTCACGGCTGCAAATAGCGCGTCCTCTCGATACTCTCTTGTACATAGCCAATGACAAAAAGGGCTGCCCCGTACTCGGGCAGCCCTCCATATTGCGTCCTGCAGACGTTTTATTTTGTTTGCGGCAGGTCACCGTCCTGCTCCAACTCTATTTCCTTGTTGGCAAAGCCTTTGCCTATGACCTCTTTCACGTTTTCCACGTAGGCAAATGCGGTCGGGTCTACCTGGTTGATGACGCGGCGTGCCTTGACCAGCTGCGACTTGTATATAACGCACAGCAGCATCTCCTTCTCGCGGTGAGAGTATCCGCCTACCACCTTCACCTGCGTGATTCCGTGCTTCAGCTGCGCCGACAGGGCTTGCGCCATTTCTTCCGGCTTCTCGGTGGTGATCTCCAACTCTATTGCCGAAGAAAAGCCCTTGAATATGCTTTCTTGCACTATCTGGCACACAAACAGTGCCGCGATGGAGTATATGAACATATTCAGTGCCTCGCCGACGGTATGATTGACTATCCCGTACACGACGGACGCTACGGTTATGACTATGGCGTTTGCAAGCAGTATGAATCTGAGCGCGTCGCTGCTGCTTTTCTTGGAATACTTCTGCACTATCAGCCCGACTATATCGGTACCGCCCGTAGACGCGTTGACGGACAGGAGCAGAGGCAGCGATATGCCGTGCAGCGCGCCGCCCAGCACCACATACAGTACATTGTCGTAGTTGCCGGCTTCATCCGTCATCACGGACTTGACCAACTCCGCCACGTTCAGCACGCGGAATACCACCAGTTCCGTCGCCAGCATGAGCAGATAGACGGTCGTCTTGAGCGCGAAGCGCGTACGGTATCTGCAAAAGCAGTATATGAGTATGGGTATATTCAGCGCGATGAGCCACAGACCGGCAGAGAAGTACCACTTAGACGCGGATAGCCCCGACAGCAGTATGTCGAGAATGGAAGATATACCCAGCACACCGCCTACGATGGCGTTTGACGGCAGCAAAAATACTTCCACCGCCACCGCAGTCGCGAGACTTGCGCAGAATATTATAAGGTATTGTTTCAGATTATAGACGAATGTCCTTTTCATTTGGTTTTGTAACTCCTGTTGAAGGTCGGCCTGCTGAACACATCATACACGTCCTTGATGAATACGAACGCATGCGGATCGCGCGCCTTGATGAGCTGCTTCAGATACTGACGCTGACGATATTGCACCACGACCATGACTATCTTGCGCTGCGGCTCCTCTGGATCCGTTTTTTCCACGTCCACGCAGCTGCACCCTCGCTTAAAATAGTCCGTTATGTCCTGTACGAGTTGCTCGTATTCGGTGGTGACTATCATGAACTTCTGCGGGTGGTTGAGTCCGCGCTTGAACATTCCCATGAATGTAGACCCCAGCACGACATACGCCAGCGAATAAAACACTATGGTCAGATTCTCATGCTCTATGACTATGACTATCACGCTGCCCACTACGGCTATCAAAAAGTTGGATATCATGATCACCTTGGACAGGTCTATCTCCGGGTGGAATTTGTGCACTATACGCGCGATGACTTCCGTGCCGCCGTTGGAGCCGTTGTACTCGCTGGCAATATACATGGAAAAGCCTATGCACACCGCCGCGAATATCACCCCTATCGTACGCGACTCGGTGAATTGCGGTATACGCATATACGGGAACACCGCCAGCGCACCCGTGCATACAAATGTGGCATATATCGTCTTGATGGTGTAGTCTCCGCGCAGAAATACGACCGAACATATAAGCAGCGGAATATTGATGATAAAGTAAACCAATGACATGAGTTGATCGTAGCCTACGCTGTCCACGAACAACTTGAGTATATACGTGAGCGCGGAGCTGAGTCCGCTGAAACCGCCGGCGATCAACTTGGTAGGGTTGAGAAATACGTACAACGTGACGGCATTGAGCACTCCTGCCACCGTCATCCATACATACTCTTTCAGTTTGATAGCAAATGATCTTGCCGTCGGTCTTTTCACTACAGTATCCCCTTGCAACAAAAGAGATTTTGTACAATAGCATAATACAAAATCTCTATGAATAAATATAACGCCAACGTAGATTTCTGTCAATTATTTGACGGAATTTGCGCAAAATTTGTCAGAACTTCGCCGTCAGTTTTTTCAATATGACGTAGCCGTTATGCTGCAGATCGCAACTGCCCGAGTACTTGCGCCCCGTGAGCACATCCTCGTAGGTATCGCCGAGATACAGTTTGTATATGTCATGACCGCGATTGACGGCGACCATTACATGCTGATCCGCTTCCGTATCCACCCGTTCGAAGGCATACACTCCGCGTTCCGCCGCCAGTTGGTGAAAGTCTCCGTCGGCGAACACGGACAGTTTCCTGAGCTGACCGAGTCGGCGATAGAAGTCCAGCATTAGTTTGTTTTCCTCGCCCCACGGATAGCACGCCCGGCAAAACGGATCCTTGTATCCCTCTACAGCCACCTCGTCTCCATAGAACACGCACGGGAAGCCGAACATGGTATATTGCAGCACCGCCGCGATCTTCAGCAACTTGCAACCCTCTTTGTATTGGTAGTCGTTGAGTTTAGTGCGCGCCATAGCCTCCTTCGGGGCGTTGTCCAGCCTGTTTCCCGCGAGATTGGTGAGTATACGCGCCGTATCGTGCGTGCCCAATATATTCATCAGGTTGTTGCGCACGAATCTCGGATAGTTGTTGACGATATCGAATACGACATGCGACAGAGCCTGCTCGTTGCCGTCCCGTACAAAGGAGATTATGCCATTCATCAACGGATAGTTCATCACACTATCCAGCTGACTTCCGTCCAGATAGTGACGGCGTACGCCATAGTCCACCTTGTTGGAAGCGTCCTCCCACACCTCGCCGATGATGACGGCGTCGGGTTTTTCCTTCTTGGCGGCGGAGACTATCTTGTCCAGCATACAGTCGGCGACCTCGTCCACCACGTCCAGCCGCCAACCGGATGCACCCTCTCTAAGCCAGCGCGGCACTATACCGTTTTGGGAAGTGAAGAACCGCTGCGCGCCCTTGCTCTCCGCGTTGATACGAGGCAGACTGCGGAAGTTCCACCAGCACTCGTAGCTCCCGTCCGGATATATCCTGAACCAGTCGCGATAGGGCGAAGATGGGTCGTTGTATGCGCCGCCTTCGCCGTACTTTTTGCCCAGATTGAAGTATCTGGAACTGCTGCCGACGTGGTTGAATACGCCGTCCAGTATGATACGCATGCCCAGTTGCCCTGCTTTGTCGCACAGTTCGCGGAAGTCATCCGCCGTACCGAACATGGGATCTATCTGCTCATAGTCCTCAGTATCGTACTTGTGATTGGAGTATGCCTTGAATATGGGATTGAGATACAGCGTCGTGACGTTGAGAGACTTGAGATAGTCCAACTTGGCTATAACGCCTCTCAGATTGCCCCCGAAGAAGTCGCGGTTGCGCACCACTCCGTCCTCTTCTCTGTAGAAGGGCTGCTCTCCCCAGTGACGCATGACCTTGTCCTCGGTGGCGACAGTCTCGCCTGTAGCGCAGAACCTGTCCACCATGATCTGGTACATTACGCCCTTGTTCAGCCAGGTGGGCGTAGAATACTGCTTTTTGTACACGGACAGTTGGTAAGGTACGACGTCGCTGAAAAACATTTGCGCGCGTTGATCCGCGCCTATGCCTATATACCGCTCGTACCGTACTCCGTCCATAACGAAGTAGTACCAATACAGTCCTCTTTTCAGCTGTATGTCCGCCAGATAGTTGTCGTATCCGTCGCCGCTGACGTCTTTGTACATGACGTATTCGCTGCGAAATACTTTGTCGTCGCCATATACCACCAGCGTGACCTTCTCGGGGTTGACCAGCTGATGGATCTGGATCCTTATGCCGAAACGCACGCCTTCGTCTACCGCTCCGACGACGGACTTGTAGAATTCGTCTGTGGGATTATACTTGACGTAGTCCATTACATTCTCCAGATACGCGTAGCGTACTCACGCACCGCTCTGTCTGCGGCGAAGCGTCCGCTCTCGGCGATATTTTTGAGGGACATCCTGTTCCAGTGCCGCATGTCTTTGTATGCGGAGTCCATCTTATCATATACCGCCATATAGTCGGCAAAGTCGGCAAAGCACATATACGGATCCGCCACAGGGTAGTTACGCAGCAGATAGTTGCTTATGTTTTCGAATGTCTCTCCGGCAAAGCCGTTGTTCAACTCCTCTATGATGATACGCAGCTTGGGTATCTTGAAGTAGTAAGAGGTGCTGTTGTAGCCCGTCTCCCACAACTCCGCCACTTCCTGCGCGTTCATTCCGAATATGAATATATTTTCGTCGCCTACGCTGTCGTGTATCTCCACGTTGGCACCGTCCATCGTACCCAGCGTGATGGCTCCGTTGATCATGAACTTCATATTGCTGGTGCCGCTGGCTTCTTTGCCTGCCAACGAGATCTGCTCGGATATCTCCGCTGCGGGTATGAGGTCCTCCGCCATCGTCACGCTGTAGTTTTCCATGAATACGACATTGAGTTTTTGACGGATCTTCGGCTTGGTCTCCAACTCCTTCTGTATGCAGCATATGAGCTTGATGACCTCTTTCGCCGCATAGTAGCTCGGTGCCGCCTTCGCTCCGAAGATAAATGTCTGCGGAGTGACGTCCAGATCCGGGTTCTCCTTCAGGTCGTGATAGAGGGAGATGATCTTCAATACGTTGAGCAGCTGCCGCTTATACTCGTGCAACCTCTTTATCTGTACGTCGAATCGCGTATCGGGATCGATCCTGACTCCCAGCCGCTGCATGGCACGCTGGGCAAAACGTTGCTTGTTCGCAAGTTTGATCTGCGTCATACGCTCATGCACGCTTGCGTCGTCGAGGTATGCGTTGAGTTTGGTCAGCTGACTTGCGTCGGATACAAAGCCGTCGCCGATAAGATCCTTGAGCAACCCCGTGAGTCCGGGATTGGCTTGGCACAGCCATCTGCGATGAGCGATACCGTTGGTGACATTGGTGAACAACTGCGGTTCCAGTTCGTAAAAGTCACGGAACAGGTTCTTTTTCAATATCTCACTGTGCAGTTCGGACACGCCGTTGACGCTGTGCGAAGATATGATGGACAGGTTCGCCATACGTATCTGACCGTATGCCATGATGGCGAGGTCGGATACCTTCTTGAAGTCCTGAGTCCTGTCGAAGAAGTCCTTGCACGCGCGTTCGTTGATCTCTACTATGATCTGGTATATGCGCGGCAGCAGTCTCTGGAATATATACTCCGGCCAGCACTCCAACGCCTCCGCCATGACGGTGTGATTGGTATAGGCTGTCACCGACTTGACCATAGACCACGCCTTGTCCCAGTCCATATGATACTCGTCTATGAAGATACGCATGAGTTCCGGTCCGCACAGAGCCGGGTGCGTGTCGTTGATATGCACCGCCACAAGGTCGGTGAATTTGTCAAAGTTGCCGTACCGCTTGTAGTGGTCCGAGACTATATTCTGCATGGCGGCGGATACGAGGAAGTACTCCTGCTTGAGCCGCAGCGTCTTGCCTTCTTCGTGGTCGTCGTTGGGATACAGCACCTTTGTGATCATCTCCGCCTGAGACTGCTCCTCCAAGGCTCTCAGATATTCGCCCTGTCCGAATGTGCGGAAGTCGAATGGCTTATTCGTTCTCGCAGCCCATAGTCTCAGCACGCCCACAGCCGTCGCGTCATAGCCTTCCACCACCATATCGTAGGGGAATGCCTTGACTTCCTGACAGTTCACCTGCTGATACACGGGGCCCTGATCCGTCCATATTTCCTTGACCTCTCCGCCGAAACGCACTATCTGCGTCTTGTCGGCGCGTTCTTTCAGCCACACTTCGCCGCCGGGCAGCCAGTTCTCCGGCAGTTCCGTCTGCCAACCGTCCACTATTTTTTGTTGGAAGAATCCGTACTCAAAGCGCAACGAGTGCCCCATGACGGGATAGTTCTCCTTGGCAAGACAGTCGAGATAGCACGCGGCGAGTCTGCCCAGACCGCCGTTGCCCAGACCTGCGTCCGGTTCGCAATCGTATATGTCGTTGATATCCACGTAGTAGTACTTCTTCAGGGTATCGGCGAACAGTTCTTCCATTTCCATATTGAAAAGGTTGTTTTTCAGACTGCGCCCCATCAGAAATTCCATCGACAGGTAGTGGACTCTCTTCCTGTCGCGAGCCTTGTGCTGTCTGTTGAAAGCGGTACGCTTCTCCAGTAGCATATCCCGCACTACGCTGGCTACGCACTTATACAGCTGCGCGTTGGTCAATTCGCTCGCGGAGATACCATACGCCTTGTTGGACGCGCTCTCTATCATGTCTTTGATGCGCGCTTTTGTGAGTACATTTGTCGTCGTCATTTATTTTCTCCCTGTATTTTTTTACGTTTTGTCGAAGGTTTGTAATAGTACAGCACGCTCGCCGCAGGCATCGTGAACTCTGCATATCCTTCATCATTGGTATGGATATCCGTCACCACGTCCACTCCTCTGCCGCCGAAGCGGGATTCGTCGCTGTCCAGTATGAGTTGATAGTCGCCCTTGTCCATATAGAAACCGTACTTGCGGTAGTCGTATATGCTGAAATTGATGATGACCAGCACCGTATTACCGCGATTGTCCATTCTCTCGAATGCCAACACATTGTTTGCGCTGTCGTCGGCAAGCAGCCACTTGAATCCCGACCAGTCCGAGTCGTTCTGATACAACGGCTTATACTTTTTGTATATACCGTTCAGCGTCTGTACGAATAGTTTGTGGCTGTCGTGCTTTGGGTATGTCAGCAGCATCCAGTCCAGCTCCTTGCTCTCCGACCACTCGTTCCATTGCGCCAATTCCACACCCATGAAGTTCAGTTTCTTGCCCGGGTGTGCATATTGGAAACCGAGCAACGCCTTCAGTTGAGCGAATTTGCTGTCGTAGTCGCCGAACATTTTGTTTATGAGGCTGCCCTTCAGGTGCACGACCTCGTCATGCGAGAGGGGCAATATGAAGTTTTCGGAATAGGCATAGCACATGGAGAAGGTGAGTTGGTTGTGATGCTCCGCACGCCACAACGTGTCCGTTTTCATATAGGACAGCACGTCGTTCATCCAGCCCATATTCCACTTGTAGTTGAAGCCCAGACCGCCCACGTATGTGGGATGAGTCACTTTCGGGAAGGCTGTCGACTCTTCCGCCACAAACAGCGCGTACGGACACGCTTCGAATACCTTGCAGGAGAGTTTGCGCAGGAAGTCTATCGCTTCGAGGTTTTCCTTGCCGCCCCACTTGTTGGGACGCCATTCGCCGTCGCGCCTGTCATAGTCGAGATACAGCATGCTCGCCACGGCGTCTACTCTCAGCCCGTCGAAGTGGAATTCTTTCAGCCAATACAGCGCGTTGGACACCAGAAAGCTCTGCACTTCGTAGCGCGAATAGTCGAATATCCTCGTGCCCCAGTTCTTGTGCTCCTTTTTGAACTCGTCGGCACTCTCGTAACAGCATGTGCCGTCGAACTCTATCAATCCGTGCGCGTCCTTGCAGAAATGCGCCGGCACCCAGTCGAGAATGACGCCTATGCCCGCCTTGTGAAATTTATTTATGAGGAATTTCAGATCGTCCGGCGTACCGTACCGACTCGTCGGCGAATAGAATCCCGTCGACTGATATCCCCAACTGCCGTCATACGGATGCTCCGACAATGGCATGAATTCCACGTACGTGTACCCCATCTTCTTGACGTAGGGCACCAGATACTTGGCAAGGTCGCGGTAAGTGTACATTCTTCCGTCGTAGTGACGCCGCCAACTGCCCGCATGTACCTCATAGATATTCACGGGACTCTTGTAGATGTCCTTTTTCCTCTGTTTCTCTATCCATTGCTCGTCCGACCAGACGAAGGGTTCCTCCGGATCGTATATGATGCTCGCCGTCTTGGGACGCACTTCCGAGTACCGCGCGTACGGATCCGCTTTATAGAGTATGCCGCCGTACTGCGTCGTGATAGCATATTTATAGCAGTCCCCGTTGCGCGCTTCGACGGTTATCTGCCAGATACCGTCCTCGAGTACCATCTTGTCGTGCGCAAACAACCAATTGTTGAAGTCGCCCACTATGCAGACCTCTTTGGCGTTAGGTGCCCATACGGCGAAGTGATACTGTCCGTCCGCCACCTTGTGACAGCCCAGCAGTTCATACGCGTCGGTACTGTCGCCGTTGTAAAAATCCGTAAATCTGTTCATTCTAACCCTCCGTGCGCTCCGTCGCCACAGTCAGTGCCCGCAGCCACTTTGCATTCTTCAGGGAGAGATCTCCCCTCTTAGCCATATATTTCCAGCAGCCCAGCGTTCCCGGTATATTCATACGGGAAGCCGTATCCGCTTCTACTATATCCTGCATACTGTATATGACCAATTCCGCTTTGCTTTCGGCGAGAAGTTTGATCAGATCGCGCGCTATATGCTCGCCGTCTTTCAGTCCGGTGATCTCCAACGCTTTGCTCTGCTGCCACTCTTCCAGACTCTGCCACCAGCCTACGGTAGTATCGTTGTCGTGAGTACCGAGATAAGCCACGCAGTGCTCATTGAAATTGGCAGGCAAAAACGGATTGGACGGATTGCCGTCGCAACCGAATTGCACTATTTTCATACCGGCAAGTCCGCATCTGTCGCGCAGTTCGAGAACGCTGTCCGGTATATCTCCCAGGTCCTCGGCTATGATGGTGAGATCGGGGAACGTTGTCTGTATATGCCGCAAGAAGTCGTAGCCGATACCCTTGATCCAGTGTCCTTTGCGCGCGGTCTTCTCACCGTACTTGACGGCATAGTAGCTGTCAAACGCACGGAAATGGTCTATACGCAACACGTCGAACAACTCGCCGCACTTGCCCACACGGCGCGTCCACCAGTCGAAGTTCTGCTTCTTCATCGCGTCCCAGTCGTAGAGGGGATTGCCCCACAGCTGACCGTCCTCGGAGAAGTAGTCGGGCGGCACTCCCGCCACCCAGTTGGGACGGCGATCCGCCGTCAGGTCGAACAACTCCGGGTGCGCCCATACGTCGGCGGAATCGTAAGCGACATATATGGGTATATCTCCGATGAGTTTGATACCGGCCGAGCGGAGTTTGTTGCGAAATGTTTTCCATTGCTTGTCGAAAATATACTGACAAAATACAACGTAGTCCACCTCGTCCGAGAGCAATTGGGCATACTTGTCCAGAGCCTCGGGCTTGCGCATGCGTATGTCCTCGTCATCCCACTCCAGCCAGGACTTGCCATCGAAGTGCTTCTTCACCGCACAGAAAAGAGCGTAGTCCCTGAGCCAGAATTTGTTATGTTCGCAAAACTCGTTATAGTCTGCAGGCGGATCGTTTTTGATGAACCGGGCAAACGCCTCACGCAGTATGATATCCTTGTGAGAGATGGCATAGCCATAGTCATTGCCCCGCGCATGCTTGGACTCGGACAGCGTCTCCGGACTTACAAGCCCCTCACGGCACAGTTCCTCCGCGTCTATCACCAGCGTATTACCGGCAAACGCAGACGGCGAGGCATATGGAGAATTTACAAAGTCGGTAGGTGTGATGGGAAGTATCTGCCAATATTCCTGTCTCGCTTCCCGCAAAAATTCAATAAACTTGTCCGCCTCCGCCAGCGTTCCAACTCCGCTCGATGAGGGCAGCGACGTTATGTGCATCAATATTCCGCTCGATCTCATAGTTTCCTCTTTCAAAAAAGTTTAGATACGGCAGTACCCCTGAGGGCATACTCCCACACAAAATATATTTTACCATTTATTGACTACAAAAGCAATTATTTGAAATATACCCGTTCAAAAAAATCACAATATTTTTTTCGTACTTCCGCTATTTTTTTGCTGTTCGGTTGACAAATCGAAACGAAGTGAATATACTATTAGCAAAAATAAATAACCGAAGGAAATGTGGGAGAAATCCCTTGTCCATTCGCCTCGGTAATGCAACGACAGACTAATATTTTAGTTTGCCGTTTTTATTTGAAAATGAGTGCAGAAAGAAGACATGTTTTAGGGCTGTGTATGCTCATAGCGGTAGCCGTATTGTGGGGTGCGGGCTTTGTGCTGAATGCGCAATTGCTTTCTCTCGGCTTCGGCGATGCTCCTCAGCTGCTCAATGCATTGCGTTTCGTCATATCCGCGCTCTGTCTGCTGGCGATCTTCAACAAAAAGATACACCTGGACAAGCACATATTGCTCTATGGCGCGGTAGGCGGAGCATTGCTGTGGGCAGGCTTTCTGTTGCAACTTATAGGGATGAAATACACCACCCCCTCCCACAGCGGATTCTTCACCGCTTCCTATGTCATAGCGGTGCCCTTCATAGCCTGGATCGTCTACCGCAAACATCCGCATTGGAGCATCTTCGTCGGTGCGGCTGTGGCTATAGCGGGACTGACCGTGCTCAATTTCAACAATGAAGAGACGGGTTTCTCCCTTCAAGGCGACCTGCTCACATTGGCAGGCGCGCTCTGCTTCGCCTTACAGATAGTCTGGGCAGACTACCTGCTGAAAAAGGGCAAAACCGACTATATACAGCTCACCTTCTGGCAAATAGCATTCGCTGCGGTGCTGTTTCTGGGCTATACCCTCATCTTCGAAAGCAAGCACTATGCCGCTATGCACTTCGACGCCGGGACGGAACTCTGGCGACTCGCCATCGTCATTCTGGGCGGTACGGCATTTGCCTACTACGCGCAGACGTTTGCTCAGATACACCTCAGCCCTTCCGAGACCTCCCTTATTCTTTCCTGCGAGTCTCCCATAGGAGCCTTCATCTCCATGTTGATAGGGATGGAACCCTTCGCCTGGCAGACTATTGCGGGCGGCTTGCTGGTGATATGTGCCGTTGTATTGGTGGAACTCGTCCCCGAACTGCACCGCAAGAGACGGCACGCAGATGATTCTCCTACGGATGCTCCGCCCGACGGGACGGATACGTAACGCCTACTCATAGGTACAAAAAAATCAGCGTCGCATTTGCACAAGCGACGCTGTTTTTTTACGCTCTAAGCCTTTTTGACGGTTATTATATTTTCCTCGCGGACGTCTTTGGTGAAGCCGTCGTCTATGTATTGCCTATATTCCTCTCCGTCTCCGAGCAGTACCACGTCACGCATATCCGTTTTAGCCGTGCAAGGACCGCCCTTGCACACCGGAACGCATCTGCCCTTACGGATATAGAATACGACCTCGTTGAGTCCCACCTGTATCCTGCGCAGCCCTTTGGGTATTTGCTCGCACTCGAAGCCGTTGCCGTCATACCTCACTTCCGTCATCTCTTCCGGTAGCCACACCACTCTGTCCTTGGCTCCCTTTTCAATGATGGGAGCGATCATAATGCTATCGCCCACCAGCAATTGATCTTCTATATTGCGGGAGCGTTCGTCTGCGTACTCGAAGCCCAGCGGTTTGATATACATATCCCCGTGCAGAGCGGCTTTCACATACTCGGAGTAGATATATGGCAGCAGTTTGTAACGCAACGACACTATACTTCTGAAGTCGTCGGTACCGCTGTATCTGTAGCACTCCTGTTTTCTTGTCAGTATAGCAGAGTGGTTGCGCATCAGCGGCGTGAACGCGGAAAACGCCAGCCATCTGAGCATCAGTTCCCTGCCGCAGTTGCCTCCGAAACCTCCCGTGTCCGCTCCGCTGTACAGAAATCCCACCATATTCAGCGAAGGCATCATCTTGACGTTTCTCACAAGATGATCCCACGCCGAGGCGTTGTCTCCCGTCCATATACCGCCGTAACGGTGCGCTCCGACGTACGAAGAGCGGCTGAAGAGCAAAAATCTGCCGGGCAGCATCTTGTCCAGCTGCTCGCTCGCCGCACGCGTCATCAATGCGCCGAAAAGATTGTGCACCTTGTCGTGCAATACCCTCTTGCCATCTATATTGTGGTAAAAATTGCGATAGTCTTTGTATGCGTTGGTCTCCTTCTCGCTCTCTGTCGAGGGCGACGGCGTGAGCGCGTTGAGCACGCCCGTATACTCGCTGTAGAATATAGCCGGTTCGTTCATGTCGTTCCAGAAACCTTCTATACCCATATCCGTCAGTTTGCGATACTCGTTGCCGAACCACTCCCTGCACTTCGGTTGGAAAAAGTCGGGAAAGTGCGTCATGCCCGGCCATACTGCCGCCTTGAACAGTCCGCCTTCGTGATTGGTACAGAAGTATCCGCGCTTGACGCCTTCTTCGTACGTCTCATTGCCCGGCTCGACCTTGACTCCGGCGTCTATGATGGGCACCAGCCTCAGTCCCCTGCTGCGCATACTCTCCGCATATTCTTTCAGGTCGGGAAAGCGTTTTTTGTTAACAGTGAAGTCGATATACCTGTCCATATAGTCTATATCCAGGCATATCCAGTCCAACGGAATATCTGCATTGCGATATCCGTCCGCCACCGCGTCTATGTCCTTTTGCCGCTTGTACCCCCAGCGGCTCTGTCCGAAACCGAACGCCCACAGCGGCGGAATGAAACTGCGCCCTATCAACGACAAAAATTCCCGCGTTACTGCGTAGGCATTGGCCCCGTCCATCTCCACTACTTTTACGTTTTTGTCACAGCGCACCACGATCTTGCCGCTGCCATGATAGTCCACCTCGAATATAGCCTTTGCCGGAGTGTCGAAGAATGTCCCGACGCAGCCGTCGCCGTCTATGAGCAGCAGATTGTGCGAGCCGTACAGAGAGGGCATATCGTCGGTATGGTGCGGATTGTCCGTATTGTAACTGACATATCTGCCGCCCCGCTTGTTGATACCGCGCACCTGCTCCCCCAGCCCGTATACTATGTCCCGCTCGGCAAGTTCGTACACAAATACCAATTCGTTTTCCTTCTCTTCCACCTGCCAATAGCGCAACGTCTCTGCGCTTTCCGCGTCTCTGACCAGTGCGCCCGTGTCCATAGGTGAGCCGAAAATTACCTGTTTTGCCATGTTTTCACCCGATCCACTGTATTTCCACGCTCTGTCATGCGATCATGCCGAGCACGTTGAAACCCAATATGGACAGCAACGCCAGCACGGCGAAGATCCAGAACAGTATTCTGAAAGTCCTTCCTTTGCTTTTGGAATGAGCATAAGCGGCAAGAAATACGCTTATGAAGAGCGCGAGATTGGCAATGAGATTGAGAACGCTCAGTACCGTATTCATCACCGAACCTGCACTGCCTATCACGTTCCACTTGATAAGGCATTGTATTATGAAGGTGATGATCCCAGCGATACCGGAGATGATGATCCCCCAGAATGCGGTAGCCTTGACTATGCCGTAGTTGCTTGCTGTTTCGCTTGATTTTTTGGACATATATGCCTCCTGCTTTGTATGATGATTATATTGTACCACCTTATCCGTCCGATAGCAACTGTCGATACGCTATACGTTGACGATTTTTTTCACCCACCAAGCAAATGCGGACCCGCTCTTTTCAAGAAGCAGGTCCACTATTGCCGTTTGTTATTTTTCCGCTCGGCTCATTCGCTGTCCGTCACTGCGCCTCGGGAGTATCCGCACTCTCTGCCGTTTCCTCTACAGTCTGCGAAGTATCTACGTCCGACGGAGCAGCCGCGCCTCGCTTTTTTCGACGGAATATCTTATTGCGAAATAGAATAAGGGTAAAGACAACAAATGCGACCAACAAAATAGCGAATGTCACGATGGATTGGACAAGTCCCTTCGGACAGTACCCCAGCAGCAGAAGCAATCCTCCGCCGAATGCTATAGCGGGCAGTCCCGAATACACCATATTCGACGCGGCGGGCGTTTCGAGTTTCGGGTCGATCTCGCGCAGCAGTATCATGCCGTTGCTTGCCGTGCCAGTCAGCATTCCGAACATGGATATAAACCCTTCGTGTTCGTACCCTTTGTATATGTGGTTGGACACAAGGCGAATGTACGCAAATGTCGCTACGGCTCCCACCGTGCATATGATGAGCAACTGCCACCACATAGAAGAAAATTGGTTCCAGTCTATAGCCGCAACGCCGGCGATGATCATCATGTCGAACATAAATCCGCTGATACGATCGAGCAGGAAGTTGTTGGTCAGCTCGCGATGGATGATCTTCTTTCTTCCGAGCAGATTGAGTATCTGGCGCGTCACCAGAGCGAGCAGCGAACCGAGCAGGAAGTTGAATCCCCATATGAGATCGACGTTGACCAGTCGCATGATCAGGTATGGAGGTTATTGTGTCTATTGTTTTGAAATACTTTTATATCTTTCTAACAGATCTTTCGATTGTTACACTCCACTCCCCATCATTGTCCCAAAGACTCAAATCGGACAATACCGGGCAAATATTCTCGATGTCTTTGTCGATATTGACATATATCGCTTCATCAAACCAAACATGACTTTTGGAGAAAGTATACGCATGCTTTTCCGTTCTTATCACTATCGCCATATCGATAATAATATTATACCCTTTATAACAACATATTTCAAGTATCTGACATGCTATCATCAAAATCTATGAAATACATTTATTCATAAATCATTAGGCTCTTTTGCCATACAATTCCTTGTTTTCAAATCAAGTGTAACTTGCCTGAAAAGAAATATTTTATTCGTTTTTTTACCCTTTTGGGCTCACAAAAAATGGCTATCTCGTTAAGAAATAAGCCCCAATGTGCAAACATGGAGCAAAAAAGACCTGCCCCGAATAACGGAGCAGGTCATCAATGTTATTTAACGAATATTGGATCTTTCTACCCCATGTGGCGGATTCGCCTTATTTGCGGGGGTTCTTGATATTCGCTTGCGCTGCTGCAAGGCGAGCGATGGGCACGCGGTAAGGCGAGCAGGACACGTATGTCAGGTTGATATTGTGAGCGAACTCTATGCTGCTGGGATCGCCGCCGTGTTCGCCGCAGATACCGCACTGCAATTCGGGACGAGTGCCGCGACCGAGTTCGACAGCCATCTTCATCAATTTGCCCACGCCTATTGTATCCAGACGTGCAAACGGATCGGACTCGTAGATCTTGCTTGCATAGTAGCTGGGCAAGAACTTACTTGCGTCGTCACGGCTGAATCCGAAAGTCATCTGAGTCAGGTCGTTGGTGCCGAAGGAGAAGAATTCCGCTTCCTTGGCGATCTCGTCTGCCGTGAGTGCAGCACGAGGTATCTCGATCATGGTACCTACCTGATAGGTGAGTGTCGCACCGCTTTCCGCTATCACGCTGTCGGCTGTAGCGACTACCGTCTTCTTGACATATGCCAACTCTTTGACTTCGCCCACCAGCGGGATCATGATCTCGGGCACCACATGCCAATCGGGATGACGCTTCTGCACATTCAGAGCGGCTTTGATCACCGCACGGGTCTGCATGACGGCGATCTCCGGATATGTGACTGCCAGACGGCATCCGCGGTGACCCATCATGGGGTTGAATTCGTGCAAAGCGTTGCATATTTGCTTGATTTGAGCGACGCTCTTGTGCTGAGCCTTTGCCAGTTCTTCTATATCACGCTCATCTGTGGGGACGAATTCGTGAAGGGGCGGATCCAGGAAGCGGATGATGACGGCCTGTCCGTGCAGTGCTTCCATAAGTCCTTCAAAGTCGGCCTGTTGGAGAGGTTCGATCTTCGCCAAGGCGACTTCTCTTTCCTCCTTGGTCTCGGAGACTATCATCTCGCGGAACTTATCTATACGTCCTTCGCCGAAGAACATATGCTCCGTACGGCACAGACCGATACCTTGTGCGCCCAGTTCAAATGCACGCTGAGCATCTTGCGGAGTATCCGCATTGGTACGAACTTCCAACGCCTTGTATTTGTCCGCAAGGCGCATGATGCGTCCGAAATATCCGCTGTTGGGATCGGCGGGAACGGTCTTGATCTGTATGTCGTAGATCAGACCTGTAGAGCCGTCCAGCGAGATGGGATCGCCTTCATGGAAGATCTTGCCGCCCAGTTCGAATTGCTTATTGGCTTCGTCCATCTTGATGTCACCGCAACCGGACACGCAGCATGTACCCATACCGCGAGCGACAACTGCAGCGTGAGAGGTCTGTCCGCCGCGAACGGTCAGTATGCCCTGCGCATACTTCATACCTTCGATATCTTCGGGGCTGGTCTCCAGACGTACAAGCACCACTTTCTTCTTCTGTTTGCCCAGTATTACGGCGTCCTCCGGAGTGAATACTACCGTACCAGTTGCAGCACCGGGACTTGCAGCGATACCTTTGCCGACCACATTGCTCTGGGCCTTTGCAAGAGCGTCCGCGTCGAATGTCGGGTGCAGCAGCATATCCAGCGACTTGGCGTCTATCTGCATGAGTGCCTCTTGCTCCGTGATCATTCCTTCGTCTATAAGGTCGCAAGCGATCTTGATAGCGGCGGCAGCTGTACGCTTGCCGTTACGCGTCTGCAACATATACAGTTTGCCACGTTCGATGGTGAACTCCATATCCTGCATATCTTTGTAATGGTGTTCCAAAGTCTCGCATACTTGGAGGAATTGGTTGTAGACGTCAGGCAGCACTTCGGCCATCTGACTGATGGGCATCGGCGTACGTACGCCGGCGACCACGTCTTCGCCTTGCGCATTCATCAGGAATTCACCCATGAGTCCCTTTTCGCCTGTGGCGGGATTACGCGTGAACGCAACGCCCGTGCCGCAATCGTCACCCATGTTGCCGAATGCCATCATCTGTACATTGACTGCGGTACCCCAGCTGTAGGGTATATCGTGGTCCATACGGTACACGTTGGCGCGAGGGTTATCCCAGCTGCGGAACACCGCTTCCACCGCCGCGAACAGCTGCTCCGTCGCGTCCTGCGGGAAGGGCTTGCCTATCTTTGCCTGATACTCCGCCTTGAACTGTCCGGCGAGTTCCTTGAGGTCATCGGCAGTCATCTCTACGTCGAACTGAATGCCGCGCTTTGCCTTCATCTCATCGATGAGTGCTTCGAAATATTTCTTGCCGACTTCCATGACGACGTCGGAGAACATCTGAATGAAACGTCTGTAGCAGTCCCATGCCCAACGGGGATTGCCGCTCTGCTCTGCGAGTACTTCCACCACTTCATCGTTCAGACCGAGGTTGAGGATGGTATCCATCATACCGGGCATGGACGCACGTGCGCCGGAGCGTACGGATACAAGCAGGGGATTCTTCTTGTCGCCGAACTTTTTGCCGGTGATCTTTTCCAACTTCTTGATATAACGAAGAATGTCGGCTTTGATTTCGTCATTGATACGTCTGCCGTCTTCATAGTACTGCGTGCACGCTTCGGTGGAGATGGTAAATCCCTGAGGTACGGGCAGACCGATATTGGTCATTTCCGCAAGGTTGGCTCCCTTACCGCCGAGAATTTCACGCATGTTCGCGTTGCCTTCGCTGAACAAATAGATAAATTTTTTTGCCACGTTTTATTCCTCCAAAAAATAGTTTACACATATTAGGCTCTTTAGTGCCCATACGCGTTTATTTTACAATATTTTACCAAAATACACAAGCACTTTGAAATAAAATTTCTTCAGACATACAATGATTTATTCTTCCTGTCCATATTGCGAAAATCTTATATATGTGGTATATTTATAAATAAACCATCTGTATTCGGCAAACGGAAGTAAAATATGACCGCGATAGTCAAAAAAACGATATTGATATCCATGTGCATCGCCCTGAGCATGGCGATGGCTTTCGCATGCCTGTCTGCCGGAGCCGAAGCCGTGACGGACTATTCGCAGAAAGGATATTCCTTCAGTACCGTATCCGCAGCGGAAGTACTCAGACAACTCCACGCCGACTTCTATGCAGGGGAAGAAGAATACCTGCTCACGCATCCCGAACTGGACATAAGGTACAGCGATCACATACTGTCGAGCGCGGTAGGCATATCCTACGAGCCGTCCGACGATACCGTTTCCGTTCGTCCGACAGAGTATTCGTATACCGCTGCCAACGGCAAGACCATCGTGTGGACGCCGACGCATGTGGACGGTGCGGAGATGACAGACGGTGTGGCACAGGTCACAGCAGGGCAAAGGGACTACGTGACGGTGGACTATACGGCGCAATTACCCATAGACGCCGATGAGCTTAATGTATTGCTGACTTACTACTACGACGCTGCCAAGCAGCAATCCGACAGATTGGCCGCCCACAACAGAGCCGTTGCCGACTATGCCGCTTACGTGGCGGCATTGGAGACGTACAACGAATTGCTTGTACCGCAATACGAGCAATATCTCCGCGACTATGCCGTATGGAAACGCGCAAACGACAAATATATCGCGTATGAGAATGAATACGCACGGTATCTTGCGGAGCAAGGCGCCTATGACCACTACGACCCGATCGAGGCGCAGGCACAGTACGAGGCCGACATGCAACTCTACCAGCAATATCTTGCCGATATGGAACTGTATGAGCAACTATACGCCCAATATCTCACAAGTATGAACGATCCGGAGGTCCTGAAATACCGCACTCAGCTGTCGATACTTGCATACATATACGCCAAATGTGAAAAATGTTCCCTGTATGCCACTCTCTCCGGCGATCTGGTGACGCAGATATTCGGCAAAAAGGAAGAGCTGAAGATGGCACTGGTCATGGAGGGACGGGATACGGAGGCAGTCAACCGCGCGGACAGAGCGATACGCAACCTGCGCGATTTGCTGAAAAAATATGAACTTTGCAAGACGGATGAGGAAAAATATGCGTTTTATATCACCTGCTACGACGATTTGAGCCTCAACTGTGCCAATATGCTACGATGTCTGGACTACTTCTATCGGACGGACTTCATCAAAAACTATATAAAAAATAACAACAAAACCAGAATTTTCGAGATCACTATAGCCCAACTGTACGAGTTGACCGTCGCCTTAGACGACGAGACGGTCGCCAACTACGAAGAATATTTCAACAAACGTTCTTCCGACAGAGGGTATTTCGACGAAAACTATACCATAAGCGGCAAGACGCCTGCGGACATATTGGGCGAGTGCGTTATAGAGGACACCGATTCTGCGCGTCCGTCGGAATACGGAGTACCGTATATCCCCCAAGAGCCTGTCCGACCAGATGAGGTCACCAAGCCATTGCCCCCTTCCCGTCCACAGCAGCCCATCGCGCCCATTCCCGTACCCGAGGCGGGACCGGAACCGCAACGCGTACCGGAGCCGCAATTGCCCGAAGAGGTATCGCCTCCGCTTCCGTTGCAGTTGTCTCCGGAAGAGCAGTCTCTACAGCAGACGTTTGACGCAGGGATGACTCCGCGCGAGCCGCGCACGGACGGATATATGTTGACCGTCCATACGCAGATAAAGAAATATTTCCGCAACCAACAGACGGTCGAAGTATTTTTCTACGAGTCCCGGGACGCGAAGGAGCCATACTTCATTTCCGATGCGGAACGCGGAAGTTTCGTAGAGCAGCCGACACACTTGCCCACCGAGCAAAAAACGGGCTACGTATGCGTCTTTGACGGGTGGACGTACTCCGATGGCGAGGCTGTGGACTGGAACGAACCGCGCGAGGGCACGGAACTGCACGTATACCCTCGATTCCAAGAAATACCCAACGAATATCCCGTCACCTGGATCATAGACGGCACGGCACACACACAATATGCCGCTTACGACAGCTATCCGCACTACGACGGCACCCCGACCAAGACAGCCGACGCCGACGGAAGGCAGTACCGCTTTGTCGGTTGGGATAGGGATATAGTACCCATGACGGACCTTCCCGTCACTTACGAAGCGAGATTTGAACCAAGTTGCCTCATCACCTGGATCACGGAGGACTCTCAGACTGTGACGTCCTGCTGGAAGGGCGAGGTGCCCGTATATCCATACGGTACCCCCACCAAGCCTCCGTTCGGATACTACGAGTACATATTTGACGGCTGGGACCATACTCCGACAGACGCGCAGGGCGACAGCGTGTATCGCGCGATATTCACACCGCTTACCGTACTCATGGGAGGCGGACGCCCCGCACTGATCAGGTACGAGACCGACAGATGCATTGCGGAGTTCACCTCCGGCGAGTCCGACGCCCTGTACATACGTCGATTGCTCGATATAGCGTATACACGCGACTCGGGCGTCTATCTGGTGAACCGCAACGGTCCGACCGTGTTGGATATAGACAGCGCGGATATATATAGATTGGTACAAAACGGCGTCGCCTACTTACGTTTCGAACGTGAGCAGACGGGCTTCCGCGAATATCGCTATGCCCTGCACCTGTATGACGAGCAAAGCAATGAAATACGCTGCGATTGCGACATAGCCGTGACGGTATCCGACGCTATGAATTCCGCCAACTCAAAGTTATACGCCGCCGATGACACGTCACACCCGTTGCGCCTGAGCGTAGCGGACGGCAAGACAAACTTTTCCGTGCGGGACGGACAAGAATACATAGTAGTCACCAGATACAATGTCTTTGTGTCCGGTACCTGCGCGGAATATGTTTTTGTAAACGCCGAAAGCGGCCTCATACACAATGACACGGTAAGTATATCCATTGGAGATATTCCCGAAGGCAAATATATCCAACGTCTCGTCGCTATTGACGTGTCCGGTAACGAGATTGCCGTCATCGACAACCGCTTCTCCGTTCCCTCCGACGACGTGACCGTCTTTGCCGTATTGGCGGACAGATACTATACCGTTCGGTTCAGATCGGACGGAAAAGTCATCAGTACGCGTACTTACAAGTACGGAGATATTCCCGAATCCCCCATCACTCCCTTCAAGGCTCCGGACGGAGAATACTCTTACAACTTCATCGGTTGGGACTCGGACATATCCGTCGTATACGCCGACGCCGTATACAATGCGGTATTCGAAGCCGTGCCTATGGAGAAGATCGCAACGGACATGTCCAAGCAGCTCAAGTGGGCTATCGCCGGAGTATCTGTGATAGGCGTTGCGGTGCTATTTCTCGCAGTTGGATTGCCCGTGATCCTTGTCCGCCGACGCAGAAAAGCGTCTCGCGCGAAGGCCGCTGCCGAGTCCAAGTCCGACGCGGGAGCCAAAGAGTGATTACCCGACCGGATATACGTCGAAAACTATAAAAAAACGTTCTTTTTACGGACGTTTTTTTTGTTTACCTATTGACAATGTTTTTTATGAAGAATAAAATATTAGTTAGTATAGGCGTGCGTACGCGCGCGCGTATGACGAAAATTCTGACGAAGGAGACTCTTATGAAAAGAACCTACGGCAAATTAAAAACGGTGCTGCTTGCGCTGCTGTGCATGGCACTCGTATTCAGTTTGGCTTTTGCCTCCATCGCCGTGGCAGAGCCGCAACAGACAAGCGGCCCCATCACGGTCACGCATGACACAGACAACAAGACTTTGACTGTCACTCTGGACGCATTGCGTTTGGGCGACATAAGCAAGACTACCCTCTCCGATGCGGGAGATGAGATAGTCGAAGCGGTCAAGGCTATCATCTTTGACCAATTTATTTCCGATGGATCCCCTGTCGCCGCCGCGATCGATGAGGAAGGCGGAGTCGACTCTTCCATGTTGGGCGAGTATCGCGACACATTGACAGACAAGCTCAAAGAACCGGGGCAACTGGACAAATATCTCGAAGGCGGATATGATATCCTTATCAAACAGGCTGCTGCAGAGTACAACAAAACTCACGAGATGCCCCCTGATGACATCGTCAAGTTCGTACAGGAAGTTCACGATATCGTCAACGAAGCGATAAATGATCAATACTCTGGCGACACGAACAAGATAGAAGAACTGCAGGAAAGAAATCGGGCAAAGGTCAACGAGTTGGCAGAAACGATACAGGATATAGTAGACGGCAAAGAAGATTCTTTGACTCTTGCAGACTTGCTGAATGCCATCGAAAAATTGACCGTAGGAGACAACACCATACGTGATGACGGTTGGCAAGCGGAAGGGATCAAAAACCTGATAGGTGACCTGTTCGAGCAGATATCCCGCGCAGACAAGGAACTAACGATCAGTTACGATATAGTCATCACCACCGCTTTCGGCGAGGCTAATATCACCATCCGGTTAGAGATTGGCAACTATGACGGCTCGGATATACAGACCGTCATCCGCTTCTTCCAGGACAACCTCAGTTTCAGAAAGATCGACGGCGTATGGACCCTGAATGTAAATGTGCCCGATAGTGTCAACGTTCTTGCACTGTTCGAGTACCTGCCCGCAAGCGCACAGCGCGACCTGTTCGAGTTGAGCGACAAGACGGGCGGCGAGATATTCGATTTCATAGACGGCTACACCACCGAGCAGACTCTGGAACTGTTCAAGGGAATAAACTATGACGCAGCCTTCGGTGCATTGCTCGACAGAGACATAGTAGGTACCGACCTCGTCGTAGATCTCTTCCACGACTTCATTAAGGCGTTTGCTTCCAAGTCCGATTTGGACGAAGTGGAAAGTTGGCTGCGCGACAAAGGCTTCAACGGACTGCACAAGGATCTCAGGTGCTTCGTAGATGCCGCATTGGATGAGATGCATGCGCTCGGTGCTGCAGATTGGACGGAAGAAGAGTTCAGAGACTATCTGAGAGACGGATTCCACGCCTCCATCAACAGGATACTGGACGAGGTCCAAAGTCAAAACGGTCTGGAACCTCTCTGTAACCACGTCAAAAACTTCTTCAAAGAACTGCGCGATTACACATTTGGCTTCATAAAAGAAGGCAAACTCACCAATATCGTCTCCGGCGGCAACCTGTCTTGGAGCGGTAAAGTGGATATCATCGCCAAGGACTACGACGTAGTGCTTACCAGGATCGCACGCGCTGTTTCCGACTTCTTCGGCATCGCCGACAGAGCGACCGTAGACAGTTTCGTGACTTGGTTAGATAACAATATAAATTATAAGGACGTTGCTCTCTCGCTCCATGCAAGCATACCTCAGATCAGCAAAGTAACGTACAGTTACAACGGCAAGACTGTAACCGGTTTGCTTCCCAACGGTGTCAATGTCGCCGACTTCGGACCCGATGCGGGCAAAGACGGCAAGGATATCATAGCCTGGCTGTGCAACGACGAAGTGATTGACAAAGTAAACGGCGACGCTACCTACACCGCCGTGACGGAATTCGACGTCGCTATCGGCGTGGACGGTATAGAGGGTGCCGACGGCATCTATCAAAAAGATTACGACCGCAAAGACTTCACTCTCTCCGCCGATGTGATCAGCGGCGAAGGTCACCCCGGATATACATATCAATGGTACAGAGCGAGCATAGCCGATCCTACCCACTTCGAACCCATAGAGAACGCGACCGCCTCTTCGTTGAAGGGCAGCAATGTCTCCGACAGCGGCATATACTACTGCCGCATTACATCCGATCTGTCCGATGACTTTGCTTACAACACCGACGAGGTGAGCATAGATATCGCGCCCAAGTCCTTCACGCTGGCAGACGCCTGGGACTACACTCAGCCTCTGACATACACAGGCAAGACGTTGTCCATAGACCTGACTGCTGAAGCCAAGGCCGCACTGAACAACGAATTCGGGCCCAAGTGGCAGCTGGAAAACAATTCCGCAATAGATGAGGGCACTTACACTGCACGCGTCACCCTTACAGACAGCGCGATGGCAGACAACTATGAATTGGATATCCATCAGGAATGGGAGATCGTCAAAGTACAGACGGACCCCAACGCCCCGGCAAATCCCGACGGTGAAAAGGGACATGTATTCACTGTACAAGACCAAAGCGGAAACGCTCTCGTGATCGACGGCACCACCATTCAGATCAAGGACGTCACGGGTGCCGTGAACAAGAGTTTCACCGTGACCGGTTCCAAGACCAACTATGGTATTGGTTACTTCAAGGAAGTTCTCACCCAAAACAACAAAAATCTCAACGCCACCATCATCCAACTGCTTGACTTGAAGTTCCTGGACAAGGACGGCAAAGAATATGACGCAGAAGGCACCTTCGAAGTGACTTTGATGAATGCGGAATTGTTCGGTTCCGTATCGCAACAAAACCTGATAGTCATACACATTCACAAAAATGCACAGACCCTGCTCACCGCCAATGTGGCGAACGGCAGTATCACCTTTACCGTCAATAACTTCTCAAGTTTCGCCATATTGTCCAATGCCGTCGCAGAAGAAGGCGTAGACACTTGGTGGATCTGGGTACTGCTTGCGATAGTCATCGTTCTGAATATAGTCATCATACTCCTGTTGCTCCTGCGCAGAAAAGACGACTCCGAACCAGACGAGCCGCAGGAAGCCTCCGACGATACTGCAGCGACAGAAGAACAGCCGCAGGAAGAGACTCAAGAAGAACAACCTCAGGAAGAACCGCAAGAACAACAGCCTCAGGAGGAGCCGACTCAGGAAGAGCAACCGCAAGAAGAACAACCTGTACCGGAGCCCACTACTATTACAGAAGACGCGGCTCCCGTAGAAGATACTGTTCCCGCAGAGCCTGCCGACAACACACCCATCATAGATCCGTTCGTAGCGACACAAGGCACGACGCTTGACAGAAGTTTCACCGCGCGCCTGTGCCAGGCAGATGAGTCCTTGAAGGAAGCCTACTCCGCTATCAAGAACGAATTGCTCTCCTACAAGAAGATACGCTCGCGTACAAGTTGGAAGTTCGACTCCTTCTACAAAGGACGCAATAAGTGCGCTATCGTGCTGATACGCGGCAAGAAACTCAGCCTGTACCTCGCTCTCGACGCGCAAGAACTGGCTCCCAAGTATCACGCCAAGGACGTTTCGGACAAGGCTCGTTTCAAGAGCGTACCCACCCTGGTCAAAGTAAGCGGCAAGCGTTCGCTACTGTACGCTAAGCAATTGATCGCTCTGATGATGGAGCGTCTCGGCGCAGAACACGGCACAGCGGAAAACGTCAACTACAAGATACGCACAAGATCCACCGATTCGCTCATACGCGACGGATTCATCAAAGTGAAAGAGTCAAAGGGACGTTTCGCTTCCAAGAAGTAGACGATCATTTTCCCACCCGATACAGATCCCGTCAGGTACAATATCCTGACGGGATTTTTATGTGGGCACACGAGCAAAATGTTGTTTACTTTTACCCATATTTGGTGTATACTGATAAACAAGCCGGTCTTTTGATATGGGGGTGTTTTCAGATTCGCCCGGCGTTGAAGGAGACTTGATAAGCGCGTCGCAGTGCCGCTGCGTCATCAAGGCAAAACTAAAATTAAATGCTAACAACAATAGCACTTCTCGTCAATCCACAAGATTGGCATTTGCCGCTTAGTTAATACCGGCACGTAGGCTTCGGCTTGTTGCGTAGTCGAACTACCTGCGTAAGAATACGCAAATAGATCCCGAGCGGTGACACCGAGACGCTCGGAGTCGAAATCTTTTTCGGTGCGGGTCTCCGTAAGTTGGTTTGCTCTCTTACGGCGACGACATTGAAAGTAAACTGTGCGCGAAGAAAGTCAGGTAGTCTTACGTTGGTACACGGGTGCAATTCCCGTCACCTCCACCATGTCACGCAAATACGCACCTCTGTTTTCGGGTGCGTATTTTTTTGTTGTCTTTATTTTCCGTAAAACTGCCCCTCAACGCAATTCGAGGTCGTATATGTCCTCGAAAGGCACACAAATACCGCTTTCCAATGTCAAAGTGCGATCGTACGCGTCCAATTTTTTCAATCTGCCAGACGCGACAAGATATTTGCCTCCGCTCTTTTTGCCGTCGGGACAAAAATAAGTAATTTTGACAGAGGGGAACTCCCCGTTTTGCTCCTCAAGCAGCAGGAGGGTTTCGTTCAACTCTTCCACTCGCGCGTCGTCCAACTCGATACGTTCTTCCGTGATACGCGCCGCCTCGTCTATTTCGTCGTCAAAGCCTTTCAGCGCGGCAAACGGACTGAACTGAGCGGCACGATCGCCGACGGACATATGCGCCCTGTTTGCAGAGACATGCCGCGGCAAATCTATTATGTCTTTATAGTTGTCCTTATGTTTCATTTCCTATGTCCGCCTATTTGTCCGTTGCGCTCCACCGTGGTCGCGCCCTCTTTCATATCGCTTCCCTTTATAAGGGCGTTCTTGCCATAGCGATCGTGTATGGAGAGCAGGATATTTTGCATATCTGTCTCTTTTGCGGTGCATATTCCGCTGTGTACCGCCTGATACGTAAATATGTCTGCCTGCTCATACTGCGGCGAAGTTACGCCTATGTCGCTTTGGACATGATTGGCTACGACATACATACGCCTTACCAACATATCCTTGCTCACTATACTGTCATACAGTCGCGAAACGGCGTCCGCTATCTCCGCAGTCGAGTCGGTATACCCTCTCAGATTGACCGTGCCGTGCGCATGCTTGGGCACTTTACGCCCCCAGTGATCCATATGCGCTTGGGCTGCACTCTCCGACGAGTTCGTGCTTATCGCATTCTCCACGTCGTACCCCACCGTCAATACGATCTGGTCCGTTTTCAATCCCTTTTCCACAAGATCCAACACCAACACTTCCGCCATCTCACGGACTACCAACTTGCCCTTTTCGAAGGAATACGGACGACTCAACACCTGCCCGTTACTTACGCTATTGGTCTGCGGCTTGTACGCCTTGACATCCGCGATAGTGACAGGTTCATAGCCCCATGCATGGTCTATAAGCAACTCGGCATTGACGCCGAACAACTTGTAAAGCAGTGCCTCATCGCACAACGAGCAACGGGCTATATCCCCCATAGTGTGCAGCCCCGCTCGGTCAAGTTTCTGCGCATAGCCCTCGCCCACTCGCCAGAAGTCGGTGAGCGGCGTGTGTGACCAGAGACTGCGGCGGTAACTCTTCTCGTTCAGTTCCGCGATGCGCACTCCGTTCTCGTCCGGTTCTACATGCTTGGCGACTATATCCATAGCCACCTTGGCAAGATACATATTGGTGCCTATACCTGCCGTCGCCGTGATCCCGGTACTATCCAGCACATCCTTGACGATCCGAGCAACGAATTCGTGTGCCGTCAGACGACAAGTACGGAGATATGCCGTTATATCCATAAAAACTTCGTCTACAGAGTACACATGTATATCTTCGGGCGATACGTACTTGGTGTATATCTTGTATATACGAGTGCTGTACTCCATATACAGTCCCATGCGGGGCGGTGCTACTATACAGTCCAATGCCAACGTCGGGTCGGCAGCAAGTTCATCCGCCTGAGCGGAGTTGCCCTCCAATTTGTGTCCCGGCGCACGGGCGGCACGCTTGGCATTTATCTTTTCTATAGCCTGCACCACCTCAAACAATCGCGCCCGTCCTGGCAGACCGTACTCCTTGAGCGCAGGCGATACCGCAAGACATATGGTTTTCTCCGTACGGCTTTCATCTGCCACCACCAGATTGGTATTCAGCGGATCCAGTCCGCGCTCTCGGCACTCCACTGAGGCATAGAAGGACTTCAGATCTATAGACACATATTGCTTGTCCATTTATACCTCCGCGACAAAAATAGAACATAATTTCTAAAATAATTGTAATACTTGGAATCGTATTTGTCAATAGAAGTTTTCCCAAAATACGAAAATAAACACACCGACGGCGAATCGGTGTGCAAAATTACAATTCTATATTGTTAAACTTGAGCAATTCCCGCGCAGACTGGACGCTGTCAGGCCCCGTCGCATTCTTGATAGGTGCGAATTCCCTCTCGCGTACCACCTCAAACGGCAGACAACTTCCTGACAGTCGGACGGCGTCCAATATGAGCGTTTCATATTTATACACTTCTTTGGGTACCGGCTTGCCTTCTGTCCCGACGGACAGGTTCATCGTTTTCTTTACTCTGTGCACAGGCAGCCGTGCCGCCGAGATCCGACGTAGTCTGTCCGCCTTGAAGAGGTAATTCAATATCACTCCGAAGCCATACACAAGGTTGCCTTCCGCGTCTCGCTCATTCGCCATTTGCGCCGTCAGTTCGTAGTACTCTATGACCGAGGGCGCGCCATTCTCCAAGCACAACACCCCGACCTTCTCTTCCGGATAGCGTTTGCGCACGAATTTCGCTCCGCAATCCCTCCCGGACAGGACCGTCGCCCCGACAAATAGCGGATCTGCGATACGCTGCAGAACATTGTCCACGGCGAACACATTGAGCCACTCTATCTCCGGAAACAGGTCCAACTGTCCGCTTTCCTTCAGCGAGTCGAACCAACCGCCGTTACCGTCGGGAGAACATACCACGCCGCCGTTACCGTCATATATCAATCTGCCCTGCAGATCCGTGACAGGCGCATCATGCTGGACGAAAAATTTCACATATTGTTCGGGATAACCGAAATAGTTATTCTTTTGCAAAAATTCACGAGTGGCACTGTCGTTGCCGCTGCAAGTCATGATGAACAGCGCGACCCAGCAACCGACTCTCTTGCAAACACCCGTCAGATTGGCAAACAGCCTCTCAAAAACGGTCATATGCCGCGATATACCTATATCGTAGCACCCCTTCGGTCCATCAAAACCCAAACGCGTTCCCTGACCTCCTGCCAGGAGCACCGCGCCCACTTTGCCCGCACGCAGAGTATCGATGCCCACCCCTTGAAAAGCGGCGTTATCGCGGCGTATCTCCGACAAAGAAAGCCCCCGTATCGGACGTATATCACTTTTGTTTTCAAGCGCGGTATCGCCCGACTCTATCATCCGCCAATGGATATCGGATATCTGCCGTTCGAATGAGCGACGCCGCTCGCCTGTCAGCCCGTCATATACTGGCAAAAGGTGCTGTTGGTTATGTACAATTAGTATTTGTCGAATATCCATTTATTCGTCACCGACTAACAATTGTGTTTTATATTTTACTACAAATTAGATTATATTGCAAAGATACGAAAATATGCCCTTGCGGCATATTCCACGCACACTACTTCTCCAGAGAATGGATGAACTTACTCAGAACCGGTTTCACTCTGCCTATATCGCCATACTCCGGACACTGCACCGCCACGACCAATCCGCTCTCCGTCAATACGTTTGTGATCTGCCCGTATGCCCCGTCGGCGCGGTAAGATTTGCCGCCGTCAAACGGGGACATCCAGAATTGGTAGCCGTATCCGCACGACCAGGCGTCTGCCGGGTCGCCGTCTGTCTCTATTCTCTTGGTCGTAGCTTCTTTTACGTACCACTGCGGGATCAATTGCTCATCCCGCCACTTGCCGCCGTTGAGCGTGATCTGACATAGGCGCATCATGTCCGTCAGCGTCATATACAGGCCGCTCGCGCCGAATTCGTATCCGTCGGGGTCTGTCTCCCACAATGGATATGGCATTCCTGCAGGTTTGAAAAGACGCTCATACAGATAGTTGCGCATGCTGCACCCGGTAGCTTTGGCAAACATTCTCGCCGCGAGATATGTGTCTCCGTTGTTGTAGCAAAATCTCTCCCCGGACGGATATTTCAGCTCGCGCGACAGGATATATCTGAGATAATCGGGATATCCTTCGCCCCGCCTGCGCTCATCCTCACCCAGATAAAATGCGCCGTAGCCGCTGGACATGGTAAGCAAATGTCTCAGAGTGATATTCTCCACTCCTTCGGGCGGCGATGCAGGCAGCTTATCCGGAAAATAATCCACTACTTTGTCGTTCAGCGACATACTCCCATCGTCTATAGCCATGCCTATTGCCACGGACGTGTAACTCTTAGTATGAGAATATATACAACGCGGACGCCTGTTCGGAACAAAATGATGCTCTGCGAGCACACTGTCTCCGTCTGCCACCGCGATACCTTCCACATACAGCCCTTCCGACTCGACTTCTTTGATAAACTCGTCCAATTGCCTCATATTCTCTCTCCCGCTCGGATGATAACTCTATCCTACCACAAACGCACTCATTTGTAAATAAACTTATTCGCGTTATCGCCCTTGCCGTACATACATACAAGCCCGCCATATGGCGACCGCACGCCAGCTGCCGACGACGGGATAGTTGTTATCCTCTGTGTCATCACCGCAAGCGGAAAGGCACACAATACAAAATATAACCGCCAAAGTCAGCAACAGACCCTCTACGATCTTCTTTCGTTTCATTTCTCTTCGCTCCTGTATCGTATTGCATAGACAGCGCACAGCGATAGATACACCTCTGCCAAACGTCACCTTTGCATCACAATAATAGCAAATAACTTCTCTTGCGTATACTACAAATTGTAGTTGAATATCCGGGGTATTTTTTGCTGCCGCCTGCACACAATAACTCGACCTTTTCCGCTTGTCGGGCTTTGCGCCCCGAGCCCTTCAATGTATAAATATAAAGTTCTGCGGAAAATCCCCCTAAACTTATCCAAAAAATTTAAAATTTTCCAAATCTAACCGGACTTTTCAACCACAAATGCCCGGGAATATAACAAAAAAGCGCACTCCATTGCCGCACTACTTGCTTTGTATTGCAGTAAGTTGAGTGTCGCTTATTTTATCAAAGTATCATTTTGATTAGACATTATCAAAGACTTTTATAATATCTCTCTATTAGTTTCGCCATAAGAAAACGTCTCTTGGCAAGAAAATCATCATAGTTTTCAACCGCCATATTCTCTACTCCATCAGGGATACAATTCTCTTCCAAGTTTTTCTTATAAACATTTAGGTCTGAAATATTTCCCAAAATGATTTTTCTTGTTTTGCATTGGTGAATAACTTTTGAGAAATATACGCATGGAGCATCATCACTTATAGCCTTGTTTACTTGTGTATCAAGATATATATAGTTGGCGACTTGATTATATTTGGTTTTCGAATCTACTCCGTTATTCTTAAGATAAGCGCGTGGGAATATGTGATGAACGTCGCCAGAAATACTTATAAGATCGGAAATTTTAGTTCCATTCATAAGCATAGAATTGCAATTCAAATTGATCTGCGCCGCCAAAAAGACATTAAATGCCGGGCTATTAACTGAAGAGGTTTCAAGATTTTGTGGAAGTGTGACATTCCAAAATGTATCCGATAGATTTGCTGCCTCTGCATCGTCGATGAAATTCAAAAATCCTTTTTCTTGTATGCTCCGCATATCCCGATCCATCATGGTCTCGGGAGATCCGATATAACGCGAAGTCAGAGTCGCCAAAACAAACCATTTTTGAACGTAACGTTTTATCTGCACATTTGGGATCGATTTGTCCTGTAAAAGAATCAAATACAATGTATATGCGAAGTCCAGTGTCATTGTTGAGTTCAGCAGTTTGCTAGACACAAATCCTGCGCCCTTAATTGCCATGATAAATTGAGCAAAATTGTATTGATTAACAAAATTCATTATTCCCGCGCCCAATTTTGCATAGGAATCTTGCACAATATCCTCACGGAATTCTTTGGTCTTGAAATCACGACCGGAAAGCAAACTTACAAGATCTGCAAGTTTTCCGCGACGAAATTGATGCATAAATGAAACTCTTAACATGTCACCGTAATCGGGGTCAAAGATATCATCGTAATCATTCGCAAGCCATTTAATCTTATCCGCATAAGGAGACGCTTGAAATTCCGTATCATGCGTTATTTGCGGATAAAACTCCGGTTTTACGGCAAGATGACAAAAGTAATCTACTGCTTTTCTCATCAATCCGCCACCATGTACAGTATCTGCTGCCATTTTCGACATTACAAAATCAGATTGACTCAATTCTGTGCCTTTTGAATTGATCCGGATAAAAATCTCCGTCACCTCGTCAATATCCAAGCCATGGTCAAGTTCGATAACCCCAATTTGCCTGTTTGCTATCGATTTCAACTTCAATATTGTTTCGGATAACTCTTCCGGATCAACGGTAGGATTGTTGTTTAAGTATTCATTTTCAAATGTACGTTGCTTAAACCCTGTAGAAAAAACTAAGGATATATCCGGTATCCAGCGTTTATCTCTTAAATGTGAGGCATCTTGAACAGCAAAACGCTTGGTTTCATCATCTGCTATTGGATTAAATGCTATGCGAATACGATCTTTATTGAAATCTTGATCAAGAACTTCAATTCCCGCGATAGCAGCCATAAGCGCAGTAATTCGCTGTTGCCCATCTATGAGTATTTTCTTACCGTTTGCGATGCCGCCATCTTTTGTACGAACATCTGGATTTTTCCAAGTTATAATATAACCCGTAGGATAACCGTTATAAAGTGAGTCAATTAAGTCTCTGACTTGACTGCGTTTCCATACAAAAGGTCGTTGTATTTCAGGAATAACAAAATCATCAATTTCAATAAGCCCCAATATTGCACTTATAGAATATTGCATCAAGGTAAATTTTTCTCCGGTCATGGGCACCTCCTGCAAAGCTATAAAAATCATTTGGATTTTAAGCCATATCGAGCCTAAATACGATACAACTTACTAAGACAAATAGATTTTACCCGATTATACGAATATTGTCAATTGCATATCGTCTATAGCCATGCCTATTGCCACGGACGTGTAACTCTTAGTATGAGAATATATACAACGCGGACGCCTGTTCGGAACAAAATGATGCTCTGCGAGCACACTGTCTCCGTCTGCCACCGCGATACCTTCCACATACAGCCCTTCCGACTCGACTTCTTTGATAAACTCGTCCAATTGCCTCATATTCTCTCTCCCGCTCGGATGATAACTCTATCCTACCACAAACGCACTCATTTGTAAATAAACTTATTCGCGTTATCGCCCTTGCCGTACATACATACAAGCCCGCCATATGGCGGGCTTGTACCGACGACGCGACCGATGCTGCTGCACCTTGTCATTATATACATTTGACGCGCCGGCCTCTGACTACAACCGAATCGCGCAGATACCATCCTATGCGCTTACCCATTCTTCGCCATTCGCGGCCGCGGACTTATATATAATTCCATTTTTCCTTTTTTCTCCAGTATGGCAGCCAACTTCTCATACGGCAAATTCTCTCCATCGATCTTTATCCTATGCCACCTGCCAAACTTGTCATTAAATTTCTTCGCAAACATTATCTCCGCGAAACTCGGATACTTGGTTTTACCTTCGTCGTCTGCCAAATTATATACCACCCCTATAAAATTGCCATCGCTATCATAAGCCTGAAAACCATTTTTTCGATCAGTCATTACTTTCCCTTTGGGCGAAGAAATTATATTATTGTTCCAATCATAATATATTTCTCTATTTTTAATGATTATTTTGACCGTGCCATATGCACCTGTCGCAATTGTGCTTTCGGCATAGTGAGTTTCAATTTCGTTCGAACGTTCTTGTACTATGATTGGCATCTCCTGCTCAACGCCGCTTAAGAGCTGCTTTATGATAGCTAGATCCGATTTTATATCTCTAAAAATATTTTCATAAGACAAAACACCATGCCCAATCAGGTTGTTATACTGGTATACAAATGTATAATTATCCTTCTTGTATGTATTAAACAGTTGGCTCTGAACAGTTTGTCGACCATGTATTTTTTTGCCTTTTACAAAATTGCCGTCAAACCACACGCCGGCAAATTCATCAAAAATCTCCTGTACACTATGATTGCATTTTCTTACTGCCACATATCGATATTGCGATCCTTGTATTTGAATTCCAATAGAAAGGAACTCTTTATCCTTACTATCATCATTTTCATCGGTGATTCTGAAGTCCAGAGTCACGTTTCCATTGTTGAAACTTTGATGAATATCCAAATGAAAACCTTCCGGACACAATTGTTCCAACTCTGACCGGCGTCTGTTTACATATCCCAAAAAGTCCGCTCCCTTCAGATTATGGAACACACTCAAAAATCGTATCTTTTGCAAATCTCCCGCTTGTTCGCAGTCAAATTGCAACATGTTTTCATATTGTTTCAAATTATCGCTTATTACTTCTTCAATCGCATCTATTATCTCGCTATACTCCAATATCTGAGCCATGTGCTTAATCACTACGCTATTTCGACTTTTTTGTGCCACCGTCCTTATACAGTCGGCGATATCTTTATAACAAACGAACTCCCATTGTACTGTTTCCGATGGATTGTTTTTCTTGGGAAATTCAATTTTATCTTCTCCCAGTGTATTGCGTATACCTGTAAACGTTCCTGAAATCAATTTTAAGCCATCCAGGTCCTCACTATATCGCATCAACTGTTCACGATCATGCATTGATTTTATCTTATTTTCAATTACCAAATAACAACTTGGTTCTTTGGCTGTTGCTCTTCTGAGTGTTATGATCAAGTCCCTGTTATGCCACTCTCTGCGTACGTCGTTTACCACCCATTCAGCACTTTCAAAATATGGGAAGAAGGCTTTTGCAAAATTGCTGTCATTTTCGATCAGCCAAGCCCACACATTGGAATGATAAAGTTCTTTTGAACCCAAAGACATATGAAATAGTAACGATTCTTCCAAAAATTCTACACTTGTCATTAAAACCTTGCTCCTTTTCTTTTGTATTTTTTACTTCTTTTCGAACCTTGTTTACAGCATCTACCTATAGCAATGGGACATTTTTCAAGCAATCAAGTGTATTATACTGTGACATTTTGAATATTTTATAAAAAATTCCTTCTACTATATAAATATATTGAATTTCATAAAAGTCCACTTTTTTTACAAACTTTCTTGAAATATTTTGCAAGATCTGTCACTTGCATCCATAAGCGGAGCAACTTCACAGAAGTTGCGGAGTGCTACATTATTGCGACTTCCTACTGTCGACACCGATATGGATGTGCCCGGCCCAAAAGCAATGAAAAAAGGAAGTGCACTTGTTGCTCTTCCTTTTTCGTTGCGCCCACAAAAGGGCACATCCATGTGGTAGAACAGACATTAATTTGTACGAACTCAAATTTACAGTATTTGTATCGTTTAGCGTAGTTGCAATCTCTTTTT
>CANQGO010000008.1 GCA_947623225.1 uncultured Clostridia bacterium
TATTGCGTCCATTTGGGGTCATCAAATCCTATAGCGCATACACATGGCCGTTTTTCGCCGCATATCGAGAGGATACTTTCCCGTATCGATTCTACACACGGTTTTCCGAGCAGCAATTGCGCACTCACTGCAAACTCCTCGCATACGCGGCGAGTATACCGTTTACATAGCCAACGCTTTTCTCCGTGGAATACTTTTTGACAATAGATACCGCTTCATTTATGGCAACCGGATATGGAGTCATGCCGCTTTTTATTTCCCATATTGCCAATTCCATCGCAGCCAGATCGGGACGATATATGCGCGACAACTTAAAAGAATGGGAGAATTCCGCCACAGTCGCGTCCAATTCGGCGCGATGCTCCGATACTCCGTTAGTAAGTGCAGAGACAAACTCCAAGTCTTCTTGTGTAAGCTTGTCCGCGTCGAATTGAGAATAATCATCATCGATTCGACCGCCTATAAGATAGGCATATATTTTGCAAAAAGCAACCTCTCTTGCGTAACTTCGCATATATTTCTCCGCATCCTTCATACGCAGAAAACCCTTTGATTACCAAAGGGTTACGCGTCAATTTTCTTCGAACTCCACTTCCGTGACATGAACGTTAACGTCTTTCACTTTGAATTCCGTCATACTTTCTATGGTATTTTTGACGGTACTCTGTATCGTGCTCGCCACGTCGCTCACTTCGACATTGAAAGCAAGTTTGACGAAAACGTCAACAAATACTTCATCCTCGACGTATTCGATTTTTATGGAATCGCGCGCCTGCTTGGAATTGGCGGGATACTTCACAACTCCGTCCACTTCACTCAAGGCACAATCCACTATGTCACGTATGATCTCACTGCTGTATACCAATCTGCCGGATTCGTCAAATCTATTTACTACTTTCATAGACTACTCCTGTTTTCTCTTGAGCATCGGTCTACACCATACAATGCGACCTGCTTTTAGTATTATAGCACGCTTTTGTAAAAATTACAAGACTATACAGACAGTATTCTTACGTATTCAGGCTCAATTGCCGCTTCCGTCGCTATGATATTGTATATACGTACCGTATCGTCGCGAGTCAATTCATCCTTGTCGACTATGACGCTGACGTTGTCCATACCGGCATTGACCGTCACGAGTGCCTCTTCAAATCCCTGTGCCTTCAGAAGCGTCTCAAGCAGCATCTCCGTCTCCATAGCATTGACGATCTGCTGTTTTTGCGCAAGAGCATTTTGTCTGGCCTCCGCATACTCGTCTCCTTCCATTTCAAGTATGGCATTCAACTCGGAGATCTCATAATCGCGAGCGGACTGCCTGTCGAGACGTGACGAGGTGAAGAAACTCGTTTGCACCGTGTCCTCCGGTGTATTGTTTTTTTTGTTGGTAAGCAACGTTACGTTGAGGACCGCCGCCACGACCAACACTGCGACCATAGATACTATCAGCGCAATTTTCTTTCCTTTTGACATGTTTATTCCTCCCTAACTTTTATATGTTAACACTTGCACGTCTTTTTCACGGACGTTTAGTAATGTTACCACCACATTAACTATGCGAAATCGGACAATAGGATCATCTGCACCCTCGGCGACCACAACTACACCAAGTATCTTAGGCGGCAAGACAGTAGTCACAAGCGGTTCTCCTTTAAACGAGACAAGACTTTCAGTCTGCTTTACGACCCCATTGGACGAAGTTATTTCCGTTTCATAGGCATACACCTTTTCTTCATTGCTGGCATATGATATTGCGACGGAAGCCTTGCCGCAACCGGCGACTTTCTCAACTACACTACAGATTTTATGCTCCATCTGACCTATATATGTATCATCGACAGTGTTTTTTTCTTTATCTGTTTTCGAACTGCTCATGAAGATGATCGCCACAACAGCCAAACCCAAAATTAACGCCACGTATAGCTCGATATTTTTTATTGTTTTTATTTTAGTGACAAATTGTCTCAGTTTTCCCATTACCAAACCTCGTCTTTTTTGTTTGAATTCATACCCAGACGATTTCAACTGTACATTCGCCGAAAAATCTCTCTGCGACGGTACAGATCTTCGCTCTTTTCTCTGCCGAAGGTACGCTTCTGACAGTCACATGCAATTCATCTTCTGTGAGATCCGCATTCGCCACTTCCACACCGTTAGCGATCAATGTCCTGGTAAAGTCACTAATAGCATTCGACTGTCCTCTCTCATCCACACTTTGAATGTATTGCTGCTGTATATCGGTATCCGTATTATTGTCGATAGACAATTGCCCGCCGAGCAATCCCACAAGAGGTTGGACAATAACAAACGTCACCACGACTCCGAATACGGTGCGTATATACTTACGTGTTTGTCCTTCAGGCAGGATCACGTCACACAACACTGACAAGATGGCTATTCCCGCTACTGTAACTACCCATTGTCCCATATCATACTCCGTTTGCCGTGCAGATCGCTATCAACATCAGAATACTGAACATAAAGCATACTGCAATTATCAATACACATAGAAATGTAAGTGTTTTACTTATTCCGCCTAATATCTTAACATATCGTTCGTCCACCATCGGCTCGCTGATCGCCGCTACCGTCTGCAACCCGAGATTAAGACAAAGAGTGCTGATCAACGGCTTTGCCGCTATAAAAAACAATATTAACAGCGTAACGGCACCAAATGCATTTTTAATCAATGTAGTACTCGCGGCGACTATATCGAATCCGTCGGCAAGATATCCGCCAAGTATAGGGATATAACTTTTTGCGGCGAATTTGGCAGCACGGTATGACACACCGTCTATAGTGGCGGCGGATATTCCCTGAACCGTCGTGACAGCGGAAAACAGCATAAACAAAACTCCCAACAACCATCCGGCAGCGTTAGTAAAAAATGCCGATGCTTTACCTACTCGCACATTCGACGATATATGATTGACCGCCGAGAAAACCAAAGAAAATACCGTCAACGGTAAAATAACCGCGCGCACGAGTTCTATTATCGTTGTGGAAAATATAACCATCGACGGACGGCATACCGCGGAAGAAGAATTAGCTCCGTTGGCAATCAACAACGTCAATAGAATGGGAGACGACACCTCGGCAAGTGTTGCCACGCGTGTCAACATTGCATATATCTGTCTGTATACACCCACTATCATGGACAACACCGAGACGAGTACTACCGTAACGCCCACAAATGAGACAACGCTATCTGTACAGTCGGATATGAGTCCTCCATTCATTTTTCGGATCAAACCGAGTAGCACCAACACTACAAAGATCGATATCAATTCGGGCAAAAGATCTTTGATGCCCTCTCCGAACAATGACAGAAGTACTTCTCCGAAGCTTTCCATACTGTCGAATTCACCGTTGATGATATTTTTCACCTTTTCAACTACGCTGCCGAGATAGTCTCCTGCAACCTCATCAACTGCGGAGAAATCGATATTGTCCAATCCTATATCGATATTATCTTCAAGCTCATCTGCAACATCCGCATACGCCGAAACAGGATACGCTATGATCGCGATCAAAACAATTACCAGAATCAGTCGCCATTTCATAACACCATGCCAATGATTGTCTCCAGCAGACGTCTGACTATGGGCATTGCACAAAACAATATGGCGATTTTTGAGGCAAGCAACACCTTGTCGCCGATACTTTTGCAATTGACATCTACGCATATATTGTTGCTGAACTCCGCCAGATAACCGATCCCTACAACTTTTATAACGCACCCTATTGCCTCACCGTCGACATTCGTTTTTTCTGCAAGATCGTAAAATGTATATACCACGTCATACAGCGCATCGCAAATCATCAGCAACAGTACAACAGACACTCCGACTGTAAGCGGCACGGCGAATTCCGGCTTCAATTGCCTCACCACGAATATTCCCACCAAGGATATGAGCGCAAGCAACGCGATCTTATAGAAGTCCATCGCTATAAATCGAACAAGGATTGCAACGTATCGTACAATTGTACGATTACATCCAGCATCATTACAAGTGCAACTACAAGCCCGACTACCGACACGACGGTGGCGATCTCATCCTTGCCGGAACGCTTCAGTATCATATTGGCGATTGCAGTTATTATACCAACCGCCGCGATTTTCAGAATAATTGCAATATCCATACTTCACCGCACTATATAAGCACAATCCCCACCATAACCCCGAGCAATGCGCCCAACTTTGGATAGACTGCCGATTTCTTCATCTGATCGGAAACAACTTTACATTCCTCAGAAAATATGTATGCATGATATTCCAAATGATTTTTCAGTTCATCACTACTTACGGCATTGAGACCATTGAAAAATTGATCTACTTCTGTCCTTTCCCGTTTTGTCATATAACAGGCGGTTTTTCTGTCCGACAGGTATCCAGCAAAAACAGAACTGCAATTTGCGGTAAATTCCTCATTAAGTTTCATGACCTCCATCTGTCGTCCATTCATATTTATTTGAAACTGCGCTATATATCTGGTCAGGTCAGTCCAAAAGAAATTCCTGTTTAGAGCACGTCTTTTGAAAAACATTCCGAACAAAAAACCACAGATAGCGCAAATTATAAGAATTACTATGCGTAACATATTATTCTGTAATTTTATCAATTCATATATTCAAGCGTGTTGCAGGGAGACTACTTTCGGTTTATCACCTACGGTGCCAAGCACTATTGCCGTTGTAAATATATTGCCCACGGCAAATTTGTTCAAGAAATCACTCACGCCACTCCCGTGTACGCTGCATGCAAGTTTCACGCCGCTGTTCGTTGCATTTCGAATGCAAGGCTCATCCTCAACAAGAATTTCGTCGCAGACAAGCCAATTCGGAGACATGGAACGAACTCCTACTTCAAAGGCGTATTTTTTATCACACCATTTCAGCACATCACAGTTATTATTCGGCAACGATACACTGTCGTACAATATTTCGCCGCGCTCATCCTCCACCAATACATTGTATTTATTGGAAAGTTTTATTGCCAGATCTCGCAAAAAGGTTGTTTTGCCGCTTCCCGGCGGACCGATCACCACGACATTTCCCGCCTCGCAACTCGACAGCATCTCAGGTTCTACAACTTCGAGCGGATGCGGGATCCTAAAGCATAAGGAAGTGTACTGACGGAATATCGGCTCAGCACCACCGCATACTTCACCGCATACGCCAACGCGCACGCCGTCTTCCAGCGTAAAAAAACCTTTTGCAAGCATCTTCTCGTAAGCATACACCGAGTGATTGCATGCCTTCCTTACAATTTCGTCGCAAGATTCATCAGAAGTGATTGCTCCGACTTCAAAAGTTTGCAATCCTTTTTGTCCCAGCTTATACCACTTTCCTCCGATATTCACTTGTATAGGTTTACCATCGCGTATTCTGATTTCACGCACATCTTTATGGCAGCGAAGTCTATCGGAAATCACGAAGGGCAAACACTCCCACATTTTCATACCATACCATATTGGACAAGCACAAAAATTATGCAACAATTATACGATCAAAGATCGATTGATTCTAATTGATAAAACACTATAAGCCCCCAGTCTCTGTGTTGAGCTTAATTATATGTGATAAAGAACACAAACAAAGGATGTCACGATCAGTTAATAATAAATGAAAAATTAAATCAAAACATAATAAAAGACAAAATGAACAGCCAGCGTATATTTCGTTGGCTGTTCGTCAGAATATACTTCGAATTAAATTATTTCGCACGCTCCATATATTCGCCCGTACGCGTGTCGATACGGATCATATCACCCTCATTGACGAACATAGGAACCATAAGCGTATATCCTGTCTCGACAGTAGCCGGTTTAGTAGCGTTGGTGGCAGTGTTTCCGGCAACGGCAGGTTCGCAATTGATGACCTGAAGTACTACGAAGTTGGGCGGCTCAACGGAAAATGCTTCACCTTTATAGAACTTGATAGTAGCAGTCATATTTTCTTTCAGGAACTGCAACGCGTCCTCTACTTGACCTTTGTTAAGCGGAACTTGCTCGTATGTTTCATTGTCCATAAAGTAATACAAGTCACCGTCGCTGTACAAATACTCCATTTCTTTGTTTTCAATGTGTGCCAATTCAAATTTTTCCGAAGGATTAAATGTCTCTTCGCGGACGGCACCGGTCACAACGTTCTTTATCTTCGTTCTGACGAATGCCGCGCCCTTGCCCGGTTTGACGTGTTGGAAGTCAACTATCACGTATATGCCGCCATTGTAAACAAACGTAACGCCTTTTCTGAAATCGCCTGCTAAAATCATAAAAATACAGTCTCCTTAGTTTTTCTATAATATTATAATGGTTTTTTCCGAAGTTGTCAAGTCGGTAATTCCATCTTCTTCTATAAGCAGCAAATCTTCTATGCGGACACCACCTATTCCGGGTATATATATTCCGGGTTCGCACGTAATAAATTGACGCGCGGACAAAATATCCGTAGAACGAGGCGAGGCACTAGGCATCTCATGGATATCTATTCCGAGACTGTGCCCCGTACTATGCACGAAGTACTTCTCATAGCCGTTGGACTTTATCACCTCGCGGCAGAAGGAATCCAATTCTTTCCCTCCCATACCGCAATATGCATTGTTTATACCCATTTTTTGAGCAAGAAGTACAATGTTATAGATTTTGTGCAATTCTTCGCTGGGCTGGCCGACGAAAACTGTTCGAGTCATATCCGAACAATAGCCGTGATATCTTGCGCCAAAATCCATTGTAACGGGATCTCCGAGTTCTATTATCTTTTCCGTCGGATGAGCGTGCGGCTTGGAAGAATTTATTCCGGAAGCGATGATCGTATCAAAAGCCAACCCCTCCGCTCCGTTCTTCGCCATCTGATATTCCAATTCGATTTGCACATCGCGTTCGCGCAATCCCGGTTTGATCACATTCAGTATCTCCGTGAATGCCGCATCCGTGATGGATTGCGCTTTCTTTATATACTCTATTTCCGTATCGGTTTTGTAACTGCGCACGCGACATATCTCATTCCCTGCAGGAACAAATTTGATACCACTGAGTTGATGTTTAAGCTCGGCAAATTCCTTGACAGTCAATTCCGTATCTTCATACCCGACTGCAGTGAGACCGTTTTGATGAAATACATCCAATAAAGTATCCGTTACGGCACTGCCGTTTGGAATTTGCATGACCTCGACGCCATCCTGCACAAGTGACTGTGCCATCTCGTAATAACGCGGATCGGTTATAAAAATATTCCTGTTATCGCGCATAAGCACCAGGTAGCCAAATGTGGACGCGAACCCGGTGAAATACATTCGGTTCTTTTCGCTGATTACCAACACGGCTTCGGATTTTGTCAATTCAAACAATCTGTCCGTATTTTTCATAAACTTCCTCCCGATCAGATACTTTCATAATATTTTTTCATATATATAGCGTCATCCGCCTGTGTGCCGTCAGATTCACATATAACTACAGGCTGGAGATCGTGCTTTTTCAGGACTCTCGCGAGCGGCTCAAACTCCGGTCCGAAGTCTTTATCTGCAAATGTAAGATGTTTCACTTCACCGCCTGCAGAATATTCTATTTTGGAAAAATGTATATGCAAGCGATTCGCTCGTTCAGATCCAAGATTGTCGATTATATATTCGATGATCTTATCGTAATCTTCTTCGATTTTCAGGCTACCGTATGTTCTTGCATTTATATGACCGAAATCCACTGTCGGTATATAAAAGTCTGCAATCTTGCACAATTCGGTCACTTCTTCCACGTCACCGATCTGGTTGATTTTGCCCATTGTTTCCGGGCAAAATATACAGTCATCCATTTTGTTTTCAATGATAAGTTGCGCAAGCGTATGCATACGCTTCATCGTCAATTCGAATGCGTCCTTGCGCGTCATTTTACCTACGGTCGATGGATGAAACACTATCCTGTTTCCATAGAAAGCACGCGCTTTTTCACAACTGCGCAACACATAACCGAAAGATTTTTCTGCCATTTCGTCCGACGGATTGGCAAAATTTATATAATAAGGCGCATGTACGGAAATTGCCACGTCGAAATTTTTCCCAAGTTCACCTATGGCGTTGGCCTTTTCGTTGCTTATATTTATCCCCCGTCCAAAAGAGTATTCGTACGCGTTAAGTCCTTGTTCCGCAAGCCATTTAGGAGCGTCAACGCTGGATACATGTCCTTCGTCATAAAATCTTTTACAATTTCCGCTGGGACCAAATCTTATCATTTTACACCTTCTTTATCCGCTTGCAACTGCCTCGCAAGCTCCTGCTCATCGGAAAATTTTCGAATCGGTCGTAAAAATTTTGTCAAATTTACCTTGATACACCGCCCGTACAAATTTCCGTCAAACCCCGACAAGTGTGCCTCCACACACGGCTCGCTCAACTCAAACGTCGGACGCTGACCGATATTTACAATTGCGGAATATTCCGTATCATCCACTTTTGTCCTGCCGGCATACACACCGCAAGGCAAAAACTTATCTGCTGACACAGCAATATTGGCGGTCGGGAATCCGATAGTAGTTCCTACTCCTCTCCCGTGCACAACTTCACCCATTACAAAATATGGTTCGGAAAGTAATTCGTTGACAGTCAATATGTCATTGTCGCCAAGCAATTTTCTAATATATGTAGTGCTTACCTTTATACCATTACGACACACGGGTGCCACTACGTCCACGCCACATACATTTGCCATCTGCTCACGTAGCGTAGCGGGATCACACTTATCGCGACCGTAACTGTAATCAAATCCGCACACCACGCCCTTCAATTCGTATTGCTTCAAGCGTTCTGCAAATTGTGCACCGGTATTGTTACGAAATTCTTCGTCGAATTCGGCACTCAATACATAGTCGATTCCCTGCAAAGCATATAGCGATAGCCTTTCTTCGAAAGTATATATTGCCTTATCCGGTTTGCCGATCGACTCAAAAGTATTGTCGGTAAATGTAAATAAAGCGACCTTTGCATTGCACCGATCCGCCCGAATTTTGGCGACATTGACCAATTCTACATGTCCCAGATGCATGCATCCGAAATAACCGAGACAGAGTACTATCGGAGTATTCAATTGTTCGCCGAACTTAGACAGTTGCATAACATTCACCTAATCAACGTCTTTAAGATAATATTCCAATTTAAGTATGCCTTCCTCGCATTTACCAAGACCGAAAAATTCGCCGTTGCAATACACCTTTCGATAGCCGTCAAATTCCTCCACGTATATACGCCTTCCGTGATCCAAATCGGAGTACATTTCGGGATCCAACTCAAAGCATTCCACATCCCTCAACGGATACATTATATCCAACAAACACTTTTCCTTTTGTTCACGTATCTGATCCACAGTGAACGATCGTGATATATCGAAGCAACCGGAAGCAAGTCGTATCAAACCGCTCATATACCCCACCGTATCACATGCATAAGCAATGTCCCTGGCAAGAGAACGTATATACGTACCTCCGCTACACTTGATATCCAGCACAAACGTATCTGTACTGATTTGGGATATTACTTTTATGGCGAAAACCGTGATTTTTCTGGATTTTAGGACAACACATTCGCCCATCCGTGCAAGTTTATATGAGCGAACACCTCCAACAGAGATAGCGGAATACGCCGGGGGAACTTGTTCTATCTCTCCCACAAAAGCGTCGAGCACCTTTTCCAATTCCTTTGCTGTGGGGATTTTCTGCTGTATATCGGTTACGGTACCATAAGCATCCAATGTATCAGTGGTCTTACCGAATGTAAAAAATGCACGATAGTATTTTGTTTTGTCCGTAAGGTAGTTGAAAAGTTTCGTACCTTTTCCTACTGCGACAGGCAATACTCCTGCTGCCCCCGGATCCAGTGTTCCGAGATGACCGATCTTCTTCTCGCCGAGAATTTTTTTCAAACAGACAACCACATCGCTTGCTGTCGCGCTTACAGGTTTAAGAACATTTATAAATCCGTTCATAAATCAAACCCTACCACACGCACTATTTTTTCTATAACATCCTCCAGAAAACCGCTCAGCATGCATCCCGAAGCGTACATATGCCCGCCACCGCCGAACTGACGGCACACTTCCTTTACATTGAAACCTTTGCCGCGCATACTTACTTTGTATGCGTTCGGCGACGCTTCAGTGAGCATTACGCCCACCTTGGCGACGTCTATATCGATAGCACTCTGAACTATTCCTGAGGTGGCTATCATATCGGCATTCAACTCTTTCAAGTCCGCAAGTGTAAGATACATAAGAACCATTTGGCCGTCGTAATATGTTCTCATATGGCTGATAGCTCTACCCAACAGCTTCATTTCCGTCAAAGAGCGATCCTTGAAGAACACTCTGTTGACCTTCTCAATATCTGCACCGGACTGGCACAATTTGGCTGCCGTCAGGAAACAATCACTATTGGTATTGTTATGAGAAAAATTTCCCGTGTCCGTACACAATCCCATGTACAAATACGTGGAAATTTCACTGTCTAACTGTGACAATAATTGCGTTACGATGCCGTGTATCAATTGGCATGTGCTTGGGCTATCGACCACAAGGTTATATCTCGAAAAATAGTCCCCTCCGTGATGGTCGATCGTCATGCTTTCGGCAAAATTACGGTAGAGATTGCCAAAAGTACCCAGTCGATTCAGATCGCCGCAATCTACCGCGACAAACAGGTCGTATTTATTATTGTCGTAAGTATCGGATATAAGTCGAGTCTCGTCGAAATTCGTCGTTACTTTGTCTCCGACAGGCATATCACAAAACATTGCAACTGTTTTGCCGAGTTTCGTCAACGCAAGATAGAGTGCTACTGTGGCACCTATCGTATCGCCGTCGGGATTGGTATGTGCAAAAAGAGCAACGCGTTGCTTTTGCGCAATTATATTTGCCGCTTGGCTAATCGTTACTGTTCTTTTTACTGAGTTCATAGAGTAATTCGTCTATTTTTTGCCCATACTCCATCGACGTATCCGGCAAAAATTTGAATTCGGGAACTTTGCGTATATGCATAACTCTGGATATTTCTCTCCTGACCAACGATCCATTTTCTTTTATCGCGGAGAATGTTGCCGATGCTTTTGATTCATCCTTTGAGTATATACTTATATATACCTTGGCGGTAGACAGCTCCCTGTCGCAATCAACGTCCACCACTGTAAACATTTCGGTTATACGTGGATCTTTGACTTTCTTGGTAAGAATTTCCGCTATAAGCCGCTTAAATTCTGCGTTTAATTTATCCGTGCGCGTATTCATTGCTGTATCTCTTCCATCTGATATATTTCGAATATATCGCCTACTTTAATATCATTGTAGTTTTCTACAGATATACCGCACTCGTATCCTGCGGCAACTTCTTTGACGTCGTCCTTGAAACGCTTCAGCGCGAGTATAGTGCCGTCGTATATACTCACGTCGTTACGATATATACGTACCTTACCGCTACGTACCACTTTACCGTTAGTGACATAGCATCCTGCAACGGAACCGACTCCGGAGATTTTGAATACCTCTCTGACCTCTGCGCTGCCGAGAATATTTTCACGGAACTTGGGTGCAAGCATGCCCTTCATCGCAGCGGTTATATCATCAACTGCATCATATATTACATTGTACAGACGGATATCTACCCCCTCTTTCTCCGCAAGGATCTTGGCATTGTTATCGGCACGCACATTGAATCCGATGATGATTGCCTCGGACGCTTTGGCAAGCATCACGTCCGTTTCCGTTATTCCGCCTACTCCGCCGTGTATTGCACTGACCTTTACCTCGTCATTGGATATCTTCTCGAGGCTTCCCTTGAGCGCCTCAAGACTACCCTGTACGTCCGTCTTGATTATAAGATTAAGCGTTTTGAGTTGACCTTCAGAGATCTTGCCGAACAAATCGACCAGATTGATCGACGGTGCTTGACGAGCATTTTCAAGTTTGATTTTATTCTTACGCTCTTCTGCTGCCTTCTTGACAAGTTTCTCGTCAGCCACATACATATAGTCGCCCGCCTGCGGTACCTCGGAGAATCCCAGCACCTCGACAGGCATGGAGGGACCAGCACTCGTGACTTTCTTTCCCTTGTCATCAAACATGGCTCGTATCTTGCCTGTAGCCGAACCGGCGATCAAGCTGTCACCCACGTGCAAGGTTCCGTTGCTTATAAGAATAGTAGCGACAGGACCTCTTCCTTTGTCCAACTTAGCCTCGATGATCGTACCCGTAGCGCGTTTTTGCGGATTGGCTTTGAGTTCTTTTATCTCCGTCACCAGGAGCAGGCTTTCAAGAAGTTTATCGAGTCCCATACCCGTTTTAGCAGATACAGGCACCATGATAGTATCTCCGCCCCATTCTTCTGGTACAAGTTCATACTCTGTCAATTGCTGTTTGACTCTATCCGGATCGACATGCGGTTTGTCCATTTTATTGATCGCCACTACTATGGAAACACCTGCAGCCTTTGCGTGGTTGATCGCTTCTATGGTCTGCGGCATTACACCGTCATCGGCAGCGACCACTATGATCGCCACGTCTGTTATTTTGGCTCCGCGCGCACGCATAGCCGTAAACGCCGCGTGGCCGGGCGTATCGATAAATGTAATCGTTTCCCCCTTTGCGGTAACCGTATATGCACCTATATGCTGCGTTATTCCGCCCGCCTCACCGCTTGTGACGTTGGTATTTCTTATAGCATCCAACAATGATGTTTTACCGTGATCGACGTGTCCCATGACTGTCACGATCGGCGGACGTTTTACGTTATTTTCCAAACCGTCATCAGACTCTGCCTCCACGATAATTTCCTCGGCAGTTAGTTCTTGTTTCAACTCCAATGTCACGCCATACATTCCGGCGATATAAGCGGCATAATCGAAATCAACGGTGTCATTGATCGTTTTCATTATGCCTTCTTTGAAGAGTTGTTTGACAATTTCCGACGCAGATACACCGATCCTCTCACTCAGAACTTTAATGGGCACTTCTTTGTCATTGACCACCGCTTGCGTGATCTTCGGAGCGACATGAGTATTTGCGGAATCGCTCTTCTTGGTACGAGCGCGTCTTACGACTCTGTCCTCATCGTAATCAGCAGTATAGTCACGCGTAAGCAATCTTTTCAAATTGCTCGGACGTTTCTCGTCAGAGTGCTCTTTGGTTTTATTTTTATTGCCGTGCGCCTTTGACGGTTCACTACGCGGAATATCCACAGCAGGTGCCGTTGCGTATTTTTTTGCTTGGGTACCGGTACGTTGTTGAGTACTTGTACCGCGCGAGGATTGCGCGTCACCGGCCGCGCGAGTTTTAGTACCGCCTTGAGCACTACGGCGCGTCGTCCCTCCGGTGGTTGTCGGCTTGGATGACACATCCAGGAACTTACGTATTTTTACGTTGCCCTTCTCGTCGGTGTATCGCTTAATTTCCCTTCCGTTTTCTATTGTGATATCCACCTTGGGTTGGGGCGCAGTCTGGTCGGACTCCGCGACAGGCTCCTCGATTACAGCCTCTTCCGACGTTTCTTCCGTGACTTCCTCCTGTTGCAATTGCTGCTCGACAGGTTGCTCGTCCGCGACAACATCATGCTGAGCCAATTCTTCTGCCAATGCTTCCGCCTCCATCTGACGGAATTCGATCTTGCGCTGCTGTATAGTCTCGGATATAGCATTGGCGCGTTGTCTGACCGACGCAATTGTTTGTTGCAAAGCACGTGCGACATTCAAAACCGTAGCCTTTACGTTTTTGATATTATCGTAACTTTTCGCTTTTTGACTATTGGTTGTATTTGCCATTATTTCTCCTCCTACGGCATCTACATCAAATTTTCCGCTATGGCATCTGCCAATGATTTATCACAAATGGCAATTGCCTTGCAATTTTTCTTTTTCAATACTTCATAGTCGTCCGTTTTTATAAGCGGCACACCTATACGCCGACTGATTGAATCCAGTTGGGACAATGAATTTTCCGATAAAGTTGTCGTATAAAGAATTATATACATTCTCTTTTTACAACGTTTTATCATGTCACAACCAAATACAACCGAACCTTTTCGTATTGCGAACCCGATGTATGTTTCAACTTTACTGTTCAATTGCACTCTCCAGTATTTCCGCAACCGATTCCAGTGTAAACCCAAACTGTTTGACAAAAGATTTACTTTTAAGTGCTTTTTCTACACAGTCTCTGCAACGACACAGATATATGCCTCTGCCGTTTAGTTTACCGGTCTTGTCCACAACGATCCCGTCGGTTGTATTCACGATTCGGATCAAAGAACTTTTCGGTTTCATCTGACGGCAAATCACGCACATTCTCTCCGGAATCTTTTTCTGCATGGTCAGTTGTCCTCTCCATCATCAAACATACCGCTTGCCAAGGCGTCGGAGTATGACTTCACGTCTATCTTCCAGCCCGTCAGTCGAGCAGCAAGGCGAGCATTTTGTCCTTCTTTGCCGATTGCCAAAGAAAGCTTTTCGTCAGGGACAACTACTTTCGCCTCTTTTGTATCTTCATCCGCTTGTACTATAAGTACCTTGGCAGGTGACAATGCTCTGGCGATATAGTCCAGGATATCACTGCTCCAAGGAATAATATCTATTTTTTCTCCGCCTATTTCCTCAACGATCGCATTAACGCGCACGCCCTTGTTTCCGACGCAGGCACCGACGGCATCCACCTCGGGATCCGTGGAGTATACAGCCATCTTAGTACGGAAACCCGCCTCGCGTACTATGCTCTTGATCTGAACTATATCTGCGCGTATCTCCGGAACTTCATTTTCGAACAAGCGGCGAATAAACATGTAACTTGCGCGAGACAACATGACTTGCGTACCGCCAAGTCCATCACGCACACGCTTGATGAGCACCTTTATGCGGTCGCCGGCATGAAATTTTTCACCGGGGATCTGGTCCTGTACCGTCAGGACACCTTCCATCTGGTTTTTGCCTATTTCAACATAAATAGTCCCGTCATCTTTGACGCGAGAAACTATACCGATAATCAATTCGTTTTCTTTATCGGAGAATTGGCTGTACGTCACGTCTTTTTCCGCCTGGTGAAGACTATTCTTTATCACCTGCACGGCATTTTGCGCAGCAATACGGCTGAAATCACGAGGATTGATTTCCGTCAATACTTCGTCGCCGAGTTTATAACTCTTTTTGATTTGCTGAGCATCTTCCAAAGAGATTTCCTTCTCGGGCGTTTCAACAGCTTCGACGACGATCTTGGAAATATATATTTTAATAGTATTTTTCTCGGGGTTGATTTTCACTACAATATTGGACGCTTCGCCGTAGTGTTTCTTGCAAGCGATCGTCAATGCAGTTTCCAGAGACTCAATGACTCTCTCTTTGCTTATACCCTTCGTTTCTTCAAGCTCATCAAGGGCAAGAAAAAATTCTTTGCTGATCATGATTTTTCCTCCTAAAATTCGATTATCGGCGACACTTTCGCCGCATCTTTCTTGTTAAATATTATTTGTTTTTTTTCCGTCGCCAAAGTAAATGTAGCCTCATCGAAATCGATCAATACCCCTTCGAAATTTTTCTTTCCCTCGTACGGGCAGAATAGTTTGACGGATATTTTTTTGTTCAGATTTCGTTTGTAATCTCTCGGCGTAGTCAACGGTCTGTCCAAGCCTGGCGACGATACGTTCAATGTATACGACGTGTCTATGGGATCCAACTCATCCAACGGCTCATCTATTGCCCGGTGCAATCTGGAGCAGTCATTCAGTGTCACACCGCCCTCTTTATCGATGACGATAGTAAGCACCTGTCCGCCTGCCTGTTTGCCGAATTGTATTTCTACTACCTCAAGTCCCATGCTTTCGGCAATAGGTGCGACCAATTCATATACGGCATCAGCAACCTTCCCCATAAGCCCTCCTTACACAAAGTTGAGAGTGGAGAAAACTCCACTCTCACCAAGTAAAATCTTATTTGGCGAAAAAGGATTGCTTGACAAATAACAAAAAGTATTTTACAAGCAACACGCAACAAATTTACTCAATTTGTTAGTTATAGTATATCACACAAAATCACATTTGACAACTATATTTATAGAAATATATATTATAGTACAATCAATGTATAATCGCTATCAATCGAAATACGTTGAATTTCGGAAGAAATTCATTATGTTTTTTACTGCACTACAGTTATACGAAAATGCGGTTGAATTTGCGATATTTAAGATATATCGTGCCACCGAATCGCTTGGCTATCGTGTCACTTCGCACGATTTGCCAGAAAGCACATGCAACGTGCAATCAACGTAGAATTATCAAAACAAAATGCCGACTTTTGATAAGGTATTTTGCACTTTTTGGCTATATCGTCGGGTTTTGAATAATTGACATGCGTATCAAATGTACTGTTGGAAGCAAGCGTTTCAAGAAAGTCCGTTTGCTCGACCGTTTCATTTGTAAATTGATAATTCAGTGGCGCAGCATAATAATTCAGCAACCGAATGATTTGTTCGAGATCGTTACCGACCAATATGCATCCATGCAGGAATTTATACAAATCCCCTATTATTTCCGTAAGCGTCGGATGGAATATCAACTGAGCATTCTCCGTTTTACATTGGGACAAAATTCTTTCTTCGCGAATATGTCTCTCCGGGTTGACATATGTAAAAAATCTCTCCGTCATATTGCCGTTGTAGACTTTCGTGGCACACACTGCAAAAATTTTATCCTCGGCTACACTTATGAATCCGGTACCATTGACATGCAAGACTGCATACTTCTTGCCGTCGATCATAGATTCCTTGCGTACCTGTTCGACAAAATTTTCTTGTCTGTATTCACTGAACCGTTCCGGTTGGATAAGCAAATAATCAGTCGACGGCTCCCGATTGAATTCCCGTGCCGGATCGACCGGAGAAATTCTGCAAGTGCCAAGATCATAGACGTGCATCTCGAGCATTCCCCTTTGCCCCATGACCAATTTACCGCGCACCACCACAGACATTCCGTCCGCCAGCCAAAACAGTCCCTTCAACTTTTTATCGTTTGACAGTTGCCGCTTTTCCGCAAGAGTTTTGGCTTCCGCTTCACCCTGCCCGGTCTGATCCATGATCGCCTGTACATCCGTCACCTGCAATCGAACAAATACTACGCATTGGATAGAAGACGTTCCGTCCCCCAGGCTAAAGGACGCTATCTGCAACAGAGCATTGGTCTTAGATCTCCTGCAACGCTTATTGCTTACTTTACCGCATAGTATACAACTATCCAGCGGATTACGCAGATCGGTTATATACATAGGCATACCTGTTATATTTTTTCCGTAAAGCATATGGACGGAATCTATATGGAAATACCTGGATGGGCGTAACAATTCCTTGTTGATCGCCAACTGAACAAGTTTTTCCTGTTCTTTCACTCCCGCTCTGTGGTCGTCGATTTCTTCTTCACTTATAAGTAAAGATACAGTATAACATGTATATTCGGCATAATGCTCCGATATTTTCTGTACGAAGTCTGATGACTCAATATTTTGTTTGGTAAAGGCATCTACTGTGATTTCTACCGTTATATTTCTGCCCAATATATGTACTTTTATATTGTTTCGCGTTATATTAGAGAAAATCGGAAAACATTCGCGCAAATAATCCACCAAATTGCGCGAAAAACTGCTTTCCGTAAAAGTGTCATCTGCAAACTTTACTTGACAGGAATATCCTGCAGGCATCTGTCTGCGTATAAAATCAGTTATTTGATACTTGACATTTTCATCAAAAACGGGCGAAAAAGGATAGGACAAATTGCATGTCACCTTGCGTTGCATTCTGTCCACGCGAATTTCTCTCATTCTCAAATCTATTAAATTCGGATAAAGTTGGTGTAGTTGATCAATTATCATTTGCAATCAGGTCTATTTCCTTTTTGAATTGTTCTATTGCCTCTGTGGCTGAGACTGTTTTATAACGCTGTCCGTGCTTAAAAAATACACAATTTCCTTTTGCGCCTGCAAGTCCGAGATCTGCATCGGCACACTCGCCGGGTCCGTTTACTTCACAACCCATTACGGCAATTTTTAGCTTCTTATTTAAATCCCTTACGTATCTGTAAATTTCGTCGGCTGCTTTTTCGAGATCGATGGAACAGCGACCGCATTTAGGACAGGATACAAATGTAACGCCTTGCCGTAAACCAAGGGCGATCAGAATATCTTTGGCTGCATATACTTCACGCACCGGGTCCGCAGTCAAAGATACGCGCACGGTGTCGCCAATACCATCCAGAAGCAATGCGCCTATTCCGATGGAATTTTTGACCAATCCCTGTTCAAGCAATCCCGCTTCCGTCACGCCCAAGTGCATAGGATACCCCAATTGCGCGACCATACGACAAAGATTGATCGTATCTCTCACATCGGAACTTTTTACCGATAAAACCAAATCAAAGAAATTTCTTTTCTCAAAGTATTCCACATATGAGCGCAGACTGTCAAACAACGCACGCAATTTATCTCCGTTTGATTTCGCCAACGCTTCCTTATTGACAGAACCGCTATTGACACCAACTCTGATCGGAACGTTGTGCTGCTTGGCACAATCTATTACACTATCCAACTGCGGCAACGTCATGTTGCCGGGATTTATTCGTATCTTGTCTGCACCGGCTTCCATTGATGCAATGGCGAGACGATAATCAAAGTGAATGTCCGCTACGAGCGGCATGTCGATCTGTTTACGAACAACGGCAAATGATTTAGCGGCATTGGCGTTTGGTACAGCGATCCGCATGATTTGACAACCGGCACGACGACATTCTTCAATCTGTCGGATAGTTCCATCTATATCCTCTACGGATAGATTGGTCATAGACTGTATCGTCACGGGGTTGCTGCCACCAATAACGATATCACGGATTTTTACTTCCCTTGTATTATTTCTCATAATTTCAATATATCCACAAGCAACATTAGTACTATAAGCACTATCAACCCTATGCCATTAATGTAACTCTGCACTTTTCTGTTTATCGGTCGCCTCGCGATCCACTCGATCAAAACAAACACCATTTGACATCCATCAAGTGCAGGAACAGGCAACAAATTGAATACCGCTAAGTTCACTGAAATAAGCACTATTAGCATCAGAACATTTGCAAAACCGGTCGATATGATCTCGCTTGTCATCGCGATCGTGGAAATCGGACCACTTATCTGGTCAATTCCAACGATACCGGTCAACAAGCCGCCCAACGTGCGTAGCACCAACATACCCACTTCGAAACAATACGGCACAACTCTGAGCAAAACTTCTCCAAAACCAAACTTATATTTTTCATAGTGAACAGACATCCCAAGTCCGGTATAAGACTGCTCTTCCGCGGCCAACGAACCACCAAATGCGTTTTTTTCTATACGGTAATCATAAAATTCCGTACCATCAGTAACCGTAAGCGTAATTTCGTCGGCAGACACGCGTAGTAATCTTTCCAATTCTCCTTCGCTGTCCAGATACTCACCATTAAGTTTATATATAGTATCTCCCACCTGTAAGTCACGGGTACCTGACTTGTAACTGCCATCCACCTTAGTCAATACGGAAGTATAAAATTTATTTTGTTTTATACCGTTCAACGTCGTTTTCGAATAAACGGTAACACCATTCGCATCCTTATGCGGACGTAATACGACTACCTCCATCGTGTCATCGGAAAGATATCTACCCAGACTATCCAACATATACACACGCTTACCATCGACCTTGTAAATCAAGTCACCTTTCTGCAATGCCTGATTTGCTTGCGGTGCATATCCGTATACATTATTCACCGCCACAACCGTCTCGCCGTAAGCGGCAAAAACAATTATGCATATCAGTATTGCCGAGACGAAATTAAAAAACGCCCCCGAGAACAAAACAATCAGTCTCTTCCACGGTTTCTGCGAATTAAATGCTTTGGGATTCTTATTTTCATCATTTTCCCCTTCAAATGCACAGAATCCACCAAGCGGCAAAATACGCAAAGAAAATATCTCCCCATTTTTTTTCTTCGTGGAAAAGATTTTGGGACCCATACCTATAGCGAATTCGTTTATTTGAAAACCCAGTATCTTACCGGCGGTATAGTGTCCGGTTTCATGTATAAGCACCATGAACATCAAAACAACAAATGCCAATACGACATATCCGATTGTTTTCATGACCGATGCGAAATCACACAATAGAGTCAGCATTGTTCTCCGTCTATCAATTCGTTTACATAAGATTTTGTCGCTGCGTCAAATTCGAAAATATTTCGCGAAGTAAGTTCTGCGTTTCGCGCTTTATTGCAGAAATGATCGACCGCTGCAATTATTATATTATAAAACTGCGCAAAAGAAAACTTACCCTGCAAAAAACGCTCAACACAAACGTCATTTGCAGCATTCATTACCGTCCTGCATATCGCAGGATATTCGAAAATTTGATACCCAAGCCGTGCGCACGGGAATTTATCAAAGTCACATTTCTCGAAACTTAAATCAAGTAATCGTGCGAAATCAGGGCTGTCGCATGAATAATTACCGCCCTCGCCGAGCAAGGCAAGTTGTATTGGAAGTCGCATGTCGGGCGATGCGAGTTGTGCTATTATTTCTCCATTTGAATATCTGACCATAGAATGGACTATGCTCTGGCGATGGATCAATATCTCGACATCTTCTGCAGGTACTCCGAAAAGAAAACTCGCTTCTATAACTTCCAGTGCTTTATTCATCATTGTAGCACTGTCAATGGTTATTTTTGCCCCCATACGCCAGTTTGGATGATTTAATGCTTGCTGTGCATTGACATTTCCGAGTTGCTTTTTCGGCAAATCTCTGAATGGCCCCCCGCTGGCGGTAAGCAAGATCTTATCAATAGTCTTTCTGTCGTGTCCTGCCAGACATCTGCTTATTGCGCAATGCTCGCTATCTATCGGATAGAGTTTTGCTTTGCCGACTTTACTCATTATCAATTCGCCGGCACAAACCAACGCTTCCTTGTTTGCAAGTGCCACGTCTATACCGTTGTCCAAACAATAAAGTACGGATCCGATTGCCGATATCCCGCTTGTGGCGACCACGGCAATATCTGCACCTTTGACTGCTTCTGTCAAGCAATCTATACCATCCTTGTTTATCAATGCACAGTATTCCGGAGAAAACTCCGACGCTTGTGCATAGATTTTTTCGTTGGAGTATGCGACAAGCGAATGAACACAAAGGGTGTCGGAATTAGCACGAATAATATCCAATGTTTGAGTACCTATGGAACCGGTACTACCGAGTAATGCTATTTTTTTCATTATAAAATAAACATAAACACAAATGACACCAAGACCGAATTAAACATTATTCCATCGAATCGGTCTACAATGCCGCCATGTTCGCCCAAGATTCTGCTGTAATCCTTTTTACCACAGTAACGCTTAACCATGCTTGCAAGCAAATCACCGATTTGCGTCGCAATAGATCCGAGTAATCCTATTATTACGTATGTAAATACAGTGTTGGTTGTAGATAGTTTCAATCCATCGAAAGTCAATCCAAACTGTGGTCCGAAAAGTTTAACCCAGTCAAACAAGACGAACACAATAAAGGATCCGAGCGCACCGCCTACAATACCGCCGATAGCTCCTTCGATTGTCTTATTCGGGGAAATCTGCGGGCACAATTTGTGCTTGCCGAATATACTTCCTATAAAATAGGCGAACATATCCGTAAAAGTAGACACCGCAAATACAAAAGACAACGCAATAGCGTTCAGCGGTAACAAATAACTTTCACGTGTAGTATGGTGTTCTCCCAAAAGTTTATTTATGTAGATCCAAATATCGTTTTCAAGGTATTTGTACATCAACGGATCGGTTTCCATTGTATAGACATGAGTCGTAGCACTTCTGTTCAGGTATAAAAGCGTTGCCATAAATAGCCCCGGATACACCAACATAAATGCAATATAAATCAGACTGTCTACACGATTTCTCACAAGTGCAGTGATCACAGAAGTAATGAACACTATCAACGAGAAAAATAGTATCCCGACAAATCCGAACAGAACGTATGCGGGCATAAGACCAAAACCATAAAGCCACAGCAACCAACTGAAGCAATCAGGTATACGTTCCGTACCCAATGCGCGTCGCATCTCTATAACAGATAAAAGAATAAGTACGGCTATTATTATTGAATTTATTGCCCGTCCACTCACGATCGTGTCCTTTGCACCGCTGTGAGTATAATTGACGAAATATATATTGAGCAATATCATGCCTATCATGACTACAAATATAGCCATACCAACAAGCACGCGATTGCGCAATGATTTTTTATTTAGAGCCATTTAATCCTCCGAAATTCCTGATTCGCTTTGAATATTCCGACAATATGGCATCATATTCTTCATTAGTAAAGTCAGGCCATAGCGTATCTGTGAATACCAGTTCCGAGTATGCACTTTGAAAAAGCAAAAAATTGGAAAGTCTTTGTTGACCTCCGGTACGCACAATCAAATCGGGAGCAGGCAAATCATGATATAAATTTTCCTTGATGCCTTCGATGGTAATTTCCTTATTCTGTCGATTCAGTCTCTTTACCGCTTCTACGATTTCCCTTTGACCGCCATAATTTATACAAAGATTCACGCAGATCGCGTCAAAATCTTTTGTGTTTTGTTCAATATATTCTATTTCATTTACCAAATTGGTCGGCAACCCTTCCTTTTCTCCGGAGACAACTACACGAACCCTATCTTGGCAAAATTTTTCAAAACGGCTCAGATATTTACCTGCCAAGGCAAACAAATTATTGACTTCCTTGTCGGGACGTTTCCAATTCTCTGTAGAAAAAACATACAACGACAAATAGTTGATTCCTATCTCAAGCGAATGGTCGATAATTCGCTCTGCTACGTCTAACCCACGTTTGTGCCCATGTGCGCGTGCCAAGCCTCGCGACTTCGCCCATCTGCCATTGCCATCCATAATTATCGCTACATGATTGGGAATATTCATCAAAATGAAAATTTATAACGGCACACTACCAGTATGAGCATTCCGCCTTCCTCGCGAACTGCCGTCACCAACTCCTTGTCATATTCTTTTTGCTTTCTGTCTACATAATAAACAAACTTGAAGTTTGTTATACCTGATTTGCGCAAAACAGATTCGGCTTCACAAACTTCAAGTCCAATCAAGTCGTTATAGTTCATTCTGTACTATACGGACATTACATCCATCTCTTTTTCTTTGGCAAGTTTGTCGACCAGTTCTATTTGCTTAGCCAGGTTTTTATCTATTTCCTCTTCGCAGTCTGCTATTATGTCCTCGGATACGGTTTTGGCATTCTTCTCCCGCTTAAGTCCGTCCATGGCGTCTCTGCGAGCGTTGCGCAATACAACTTTTGTATCTTCGGCAAGTTTCTTCACCTGCTTGACAAGATCCCTACGACGTTCCTCTGTCAAGATGGGAAAAGTCAAGCGAATCAATGTTCCATCATTTTGCGGAGTGACTCCTATATTCGCAGCAAGAATTGCCTTCTCAATGTCTTTCAATGTGGATTTATCCCACGGAGTAATGACCAAACACCGAGGCTCCGGTATAGAGATATTGCCCATCATCTTGATAGCCGTAGGAGTACCGTAGTAATCCACTCGTATATTCTCCACCAGTTTCGGATTGGCACGTCCGGCACGCATCAGGTTATATTCATTTTTCATATATTCGATTGCTTTCTCACAATCCATATCAAAATTCAAAAAGATCTCTTCGATTTGCGGTGTAGCGTAATTCATAACACCCTCCATATAGATATATTGTATATATTTTACAATAAGTAGAGTTTTTTTTCAATAACTATTTTATAATTGTTCCCACTTTTTCTCCGCGCAATGCACGCATTACGCCGTCAGGCTCGTCTTTGCCCAACACAACGATACGTACGCCGAATTCTCTGCACATTGCAATTGCCGTCAGATCCAACGCTTTCAGATTATCAGCAATTACCTTGTCATATGTGATCTCATCATATTTGCGCGCCGAAGGATTCACTTTCGGGTCACTATCATACAAACCGTCTACTGCTTTGAGGCATATAAGAGCGTCTGCGTGGATCTCACATGCCCTCAATGAGGCCGCCGAATCTGTAGAGAAGTACGGAGATCCCGTACCGCCGACAAAGATAACGACTTTACCCTCACTCAAATATCTGTTTACATTGGGTAAAAAGTATGTCTCTGTCACCTTGTCAATGGCAAATGACGAAACGACCCTGTTACCTACGCCCAGAGAACTCAATGCCTCCCCCAAAGCCAACCCATTCATGACTGTCGCAAGCATGCCAATATAGTCTGCAGTGGTTCTATCCATCGACGCGCTCGAACGCCCGCGCCAAATATTACCTCCTCCGACCACGATACCGAGTTCCACACCGGTAGATACTATCTGCTTGACCTGCTCCGCCAACTTGTTTGCACTCTCACCGCAAATATTCATATTTCCGTCAGAAAGTGCTTCACCGCTGATTTTAAGTAAAATACGCCTATATTTCGACATAACGCCTCACAATTTTGTAAAAAAGGGAACAATTTTCATGTTGTTCCCTTTATCACTCAAATTAAGTTACTTAATGCTTTTAAGTTGTTCTGCAATCTCATCAACAAAGTTGTCAACACGCTTTTCAATGCCTTCGCCCATTTCATAACGGACAAATCTTGTCACAGTGATATCTTCGCCGACTTTCTTGGCGACATCGGCAATGACTTGTTTTACAGAGAGCGCCGAATCACGCACATATTCTTGTTCAACAAGGCATACTTCCTTATAAAACTTATGAATACGTCCCTCGACCATCTTGCCGATGATCGCTTCCGGTTTGCCTTCGTTTCTTGCCTGAACAGTGAGTATTTCCTTCTCCTGCTCGAGTTGAGAAGAATCGACATCGGCGATCCCGACCACTTGAGGTTTGCTTGCCGCGATCTGCATGCAAATATTGAACGCAAGTTCTGCAAGATCCTCTTGGCGGGCATTGCTCTTGATCTCGCACAAAACGCCGATTTTTCCGCCCATGTGCACATAACTCGAAATGAGCCCATTACCATCGAGGTGGAATCTGGTAAATCTACGCAATGAGATCTTTTCTCCAATTGCCGCTGTAGCTTCGGCAATCAAAACATTGACGGTTTTTCCGCATTCTTGGCAACATACTTCCTCCAATGCCTGCTCTACCGTCGTCGCACTTGAAGTCAAAAGGTGCTGCGCTATTTTACTGGTCAAATCTATAAATTGATCGCTACGCGCAACGAAGTCCGTTTCACAGTTGATCTCCACTGCAACGGCAGACTTCTTATCCTCAGATACAACGCACTTCACAAGTCCTTCCGCAGCTACACGGCTTGCCTTTTTAGCAGCGGAAGCCATACCCTTTTCACGCAGATATTTCACTGCCTCATCGAAGTTACCATCAGTAGCAACGAGTGCCTTTTTGCAATCCATCATTCCTACGCCGGTTTGCTCGCGCAATTTCATTACGTCTTGGTTAGTAAAATTAGCCATTGTCTGTCTCCTCGTCGGTTTTACCCTCTTCTATTGTCGTAGGCTCCTCATCATCCTCGGGAGCACTCATCACTATACCCTCTTTTGCTTCGATTACAGCACCGCTGATTATGGAAGCAATGATCTTTATAGCACCAATTGCATCATCATTTGCGGGGATAACTACGTCCACTTGATCCGGGTCACAGTTCGTATCCACGATTGCAACGATGGGAATATTCAATGCGTGAGCTTCCGCCACGGCAATTGCTTCCATTTTGGGGTCAACAATGAATATGCAACCGGGCATACCGCGCATATCCTTGATGCCGCCGAGATTGGCTTCCAACTTATCGCGTTCTTCGAGAAGTTTGGCAACTTCTTTCTTGGGCAAAACTTCCAACTCACCGAGTTTTTCCATCTGATTGATCTGATGAAGACGCTCGATACGGGATTTTATTGTCTTGTAATTAGTCAATGTTCCGCCCAGCCAACGGTTGTTAACATAGTACATTCCGCAACGCTCGGCTTCTGTTTTGATGGCGTCCTGCGCCTGCTTTTTGGTGCCTACGAACAATATAGGTTTGCCTTCCGCAGCGATATCGCGAACAAACTTATATGCGATCTCTGCTTGGGCGACCGTTTGCTGAAGGTCGATAATGTGTATATCATTACGTTCGGTATAGATATACTTCTTCATTTTGGGGTTCCATCTTCTGGTCTGGTGTCCGAAATGCACGCCTGCTTCCAGAAGCTGCTTCATTGATACAACTGCCATTTTTTCTTTCTCCTTGTTTTTTTGTTTTTAACCTCTTTACGCCGTCAACTCTGAACGCAACCGAGCGGCAAACTCGGCACAACGAACAAATCTTACGTAAATGCGAATTAAACCTTATAGATTATAGCACAAGCAAATGCTTTTTGCAATCAAATGCAATTACTTTGTATAAAGAAATATTACAAATACCGCTTCATTTTCGACGCATGAAATAAAAGGCGGAGACTTGTCGTGATTATAGAGCATCAAAATGCCCTCTCAAAATATGAGAGGGCCAGGTAATGATAAATTACTTGTCTTCGTGATGATGGTGACAATCACAATCAGGGTCATCACATTCATCGCTTTGTTCATTCACAAGATCAGCAAGTTTCTGCTCGAGAACATCGTAAAGCTCCTCGTCAACCGGCAATAAGTTGTAATAAAATTCACCGTCCTGTTCTACTTCTTCCAATTCGAAAAACTCTATCGCCGGATCATCAACATCATCCGCTTCCTGCAGGCAAGCATATTCCTTACCATCATAATCTATAGTAGCTACATGATAGTAGGGATATTGATTGCCCTCTTCGTCTTCCAACATGATGACGTCTTCATCGGTGTTTTCGCAACCGCAGTCGCAGTGTTCATCGTGTTCGCAATCACATTTGTTCTTTTTTTCTTCGCTCATAAATTCCTCCAATTTATCTTTGTCTATCTAAATAATTTTGCAAAATTATCGTCGCCGCAACTTTGTCAATTACCCTTTTTCTATCCTGGCGACGGACATTTCCGTCAATCAATACGCGCTCTGCGGACAACGTGGTAAATCGTTCGTCCAGATACTCAATTGGAATATCGCACACCGACGAAAGCGCATCAATAAATTCTCTGGTCCTGATCGCTTGCTCGTTTTCTCTGCCCTTCAAATCATACGGCATCCCCGAAACGAGCTTTGTCACCTCGTGGCTTTTGACCAGTTGACAAATATATTCTGCGTCTGCAGACGTTGAGCCTTTGCGTGTATATGTTTCCAACGGATTGGCAATTATGCCCATAGGGTCGGAAACCGCTATACCTATACGGACGTTACCCACGTCCAATGCCATAATTCTTCCCATTTCTATTGTATTGTAACACAAATATCGACTTGTTGACAACCCTATTTCGATAAAAAGATGAAACAAAAAGATCGCACAAGGCGACCTTCTTGTCTAACGTTACTTTGTCATTTCTTTTACTTTCTTTTTACCCTTGTTGAGCAGTTTTTGAACTTGAGGCATCTCACTTGCGATCATGCCCGCAGCCGCTCCCAGAGCCAATCCAATCAAAAGTTTTTTCATAATTCCTCCATAAACGTTACTGTCCTTAGTTTGCAGAGGAACAGAAAAATTATGCAAAAAACACTAAAAAATCCATACTATGTGTGACAAAGTATTATACAGAACAAGCAAAATCGTACTGCGACACTACTACACATAGTCTATGTGAGACTTGTCAATGGGTTTATTCTCTTTCTTTGCCCTATAATCCTCTATGGCTTTTTTTATGGCTTCTTCCGCCAGTACAGAACAGTGGATTTTCTGAGGAGGAAGTCCCTCGAGCTCTTCCACTACGCGCGCATTAGTAAGTTGAAGTGCCTCATCGACAGTCATACCTATAACCATTTGCGTTGCCGTAGAACTTGTCGCTATGGCTGCAGCGCACCCGAATGTCTGAAATTTCGCATCGACAATTACATCATTCTCTATTCTGAGTGTGATGCGCATGATATCTCCACATGTGGCATTACCCACCGTCCCTTCGCCATCGGGGTTTTCTATTTCGCCGACATTCTTGGGGTTTGCAAATGCTTCCAGTACCTTTTGATTATACATTATACGTTCCTCCTTTCTTCAGATCAAACAAAGGCGACATTTCACGCAGTCGCGTAATCGTTTCCTTTAACTTATCTACTATGTAGTCCACTTCTTCCATAGTATTGTGCTTTCCGAAGCTAAATCGAATTGAACCATGCGATACCTCAATAGGTACACCCATAGCCAACAACACATGAGACGGATCAAGACTGCCACTACTGCAAGCCGAACCACTGGATACGGCAATACCATTGAAATCCAGTAGCATCAGAATGCCCTCACCCTCGACAAACTCAAAACTGTAATTGGCAATACTTGGGATACGATGGTTCTTGTTACCGTTTTGCCGTATATACGGAATTTCCTTTTCCACACGTTGTTCAAAGTGATCTCTCAATGATGCAATATACGCATTATTTTTTTCGAGATTTTCCCGTGACAGTTCTAATGCTTTCGCCAAACCGACCATAGCCGGCACATTGACTGTTCCCGCGCGCTGAGAACGCTCTTGTCCGCCGCCACAAATCAACTTGTCCAACTTCACACCGTTTCTCACATAAAGAACACCCGCACCCTTGGGCCCGTAAAACTTATGCGCCGATATAGTCAGCAAATCCACGTTCAATTCCGAAACATTGATGTTCATATAAGGAATTGCCTGCACGCAATCAGTATGAAAAAGTGCTCCATGCCTGTGTGCAACTTCGGCAAGTTCTTTTATCGGTTGTATTGTACCTACCTCATTGTTAGCGTACATCACCGACACGATCGTTGTCTGATCGTCGATATACTTTTCCAAATCTTCTACGTGCACCAATCCGGTATTATCCACAGGCAGACGTGTCACACGAAATCCGCTCTGTTCCAACCATTCGGCAGGCGTAAGGATACCGTGATGCTCTATTGAAGAGATAATAACATGCTTTCCCTTGTTTTTTCTATGCAATGCAGTACCTTTAAGTGCCCAGTTGTCCGACTCGGTACCGCCACTTGTAAAATACACCTCGTTGGACTTGCAGCCCAATATTCGAGCGACCGTATCCCGAGCTGTATCCAATGCGCAAGCGGACTCTCTGCCGAATGCATGCTGACTATGAGCATTCCCGAATTCTTTTGTAAAATACGGCAACATTGCCTGCAAAACTGCCTCATCGCATGGAGTTGAAGCGGCGCAATCCGCATATACTTTCATATTTTATCCTCCGCAAGTTGTTTCAAAGTAATCGTATCCAGATAGGAATTTATATTTTCATAAAGTTTGCTCCAAAAATTATGTGCCACGCACTTGCCGCGTTGTGCGCACTCCGAATGCAAACAATCCACTATTTCCAAATTGTCCTCTACCGCGCGCAGTATCTGTCCGACAGTTATGTTATCCGGGCTATCCGACAGTTTGTAACCGCCGTTTGCACCCCGCGTAGACAATACAATGTCGCTTTTCTTCATCAAAGCAATTATATGCTCGAGGTACTTTTCGCTGACACCTGTATATTGCGATAATGACGATACGTTTACGACATCGCCACTGTCGTAACTTTTCGCAAGTTCTACCGCCACATATAAGCCGTATCTTGCTTTTGATGACATCTTCATGTTAAATTCCTACCATTTTGCTATGAATAGTTTACTACTATTATGCCTACAAGTCAAATGTTTTAGGCATGCCTTAATAAAATATTGCTCAAAAATATAACGACATTACACTATAATCTCAACATGGCAATAAAGTGTAAGATTAAGGCCACAACAAAAAACAAAGTGTAGAATAAACAAAAAAAACGACTTTCCGACCATCCATTTTTTGAGTTCAAATCAAAGTCGCTCTTTTATCTAATAATGTTTATATGTTTGTAAAAATCAAAAAAGCAATACGAAATAAATCTCTCTATTTCATTTTTCACACTGCTATATCTTATTCTCTAAGATCATTTAAAAGTAAAAATAACGTATTTTTTCCCAAGTAAAGATTGTTAAGTGAACAATATACCTCTACCGGGAGAGAACAATGCGATCCCGTTTTGTGATGAAGCTTAACGATCACGACATTGCTTGTCAACTTTTTCTATATATGCTTTGAGATGGTTTCCGTCAATTCCGTTTCGTCGCACAATCCTATCAGACGATCCACAAGTTCGCCGTTTTTGAAAATGCACACATTAGGTATAGAGAACACCTGAAAACGTTTAGCAAGCTCCATAGCATTGTCCACGTCTACTTTTCCGAATTTAACGGATGGCATTTGATCTGCTACTTCATCCAGAATCGGAGCCAGCATCTTGCAAGGGCCGCACCACGTTGCCCAAAAATCCACCACAGTCGTTCCGTCGGCTATAAATTCATCAAAATTTTCTGCAATATCGGTTAATTTACTCATTATCGTTTTCTCCTTCTTTATCTGACTGATATTCGTCTATTTGTATGGCATTGTTATCGGTGTTTTCCGCCTCATTTTCGTCTTGTATGTCTTCCGAACATTCTTTAGGTTGTGTCGCAGTAGCATAATGAATTATTTGAATAATTTGAGGCGTTTCCATCCACTTATGCCGCCGCAACTTGTCGATGATCGCCACCACCGCAAACCCTATCGCAAGTCCGGCTAAAAACAGTACGCCTGCCAGCCAATCTGCCCAATGCAATCCCAATGCCAAAAGCAGTAGACAAAGTGCAGGTATAACAGGAATAAAATATCCGACAAGGGCCAATCTTGCACTGTTGGTCTCCGGTATTTCAAGCATGACAGAATCACCGATTTGCGCGTTAATGGAATTGCGCGCATAGAAATCCACATGCTTCTGCTTTTCCGTCATTCCACATTTACCGCAAGAAGCACACGCCGAATTACGGCCAACTCGAACCATGGCAAATTCATTTTTTACAGACAGCACTACACCTTGCTCAGTCATCATCTTCCTCGCACTTGATGCCCAGTTCCTTAAGCTGTTTGTCATCCACCTCGGAAGGTGCTTCGCTCATCATATCGCTGGCGTTTTGCATTTTCGGGAAAGCAATAACGTCCTTAATATTGTTCGTATCAGTCAATACCATGACTAAACGATCTAGTCCCAGTGCCAAACCGCCGTGAGGAGGTGTGCCGTATTTGAAGGCATCCACAAAGAATCCGAAACGTTCTTGAATTTGCTCATCTGTAAAACCGAGCGTTTCAAACATCATTTTCTGAATATCCCTGTTATAGATACGCATAGAGCCGCCGCCCATTTCGTCGCCATTGATCACAACGTCATACGCCTTTGCGCGCACTTGCGCAGGGTTGGTACGCATATATTGCACGTCTTCGTTCTTTGGACTTGTAAACGGATGATGCATGGCTACATAACGGCCTTCTTCCTCAGAGTATTCGAAAAGTGGGAAGTCAACAACCCACAAAGCAGCGAAGTCTCCTTTTTTGTAAAAATCAAATATTGCAGCAAGATGGCAACGCAATGCGCCCAAGGCCACGACTGCAGTTTGCCAATCGGGATCCGCTACTATCAAAGCAATATCTCCCTGTTCCATATCAAGTGCATGTGCAATTGCGTCCAATTCATCCTGGGAAACAGCTTTGGAGAAACTGCATTTGATTCCGTCCTTGCCCAGTCCATACCATGCCAAGCCCTTTGCCTTGTACGTCTTGACAAATTCCACAAGTCTATCCAACTCTTTCCGCGAAAGTTTATCTGCACCCTGCTTAAATACTATGGCGCGGACTGTGCCGCCCTGCTGCAAAGCATTTGCAAATACGGCAAAGGTGCTGTCCTGTACTGTTGCGTCAAGATTCTGTATTTCCATGCCGAATCGCAAATCCGGTTTGTCGGAGCCGAAACGATTCATACATTCCGTCCAGGACAGACGCAGAAAGTGTTCGGGAAGTTCCACGCCGCGAACTTCGCGGAATATCTTAACCAAAAGTGCTTCGGTAAGAGTCATCACTTCTTCTTCCTGATCGACGAAACTCATCTCAAGATCAATTTGCGTAAATTCCGGTTGACGATTGGCGCGGAGATCTTCATCACGAAAACATTTGGCAATCTGGAAATATCTGTCCAATCCGCCTATCATCAATAACTGCTTGTAAAGTTGTGGAGACTGCGGTAATGCATAGAAACTACCGCGTCTGATACGGCTTGGAACAAGATAGTCGCGTGCTCCCTCGGGGGTCGACTTGCCAAGCATAGGCGTTTCCACCTCTATAAAGCCATGATCTGTCAGATAATTGCGAGTTATTTGGCAGATTCTGCTCCTTGTTATTAAATTCTGTTGCAGATCTTCTCTTCTCAGATCAAGATACCTGTGCTTCAGGCGCAACGTTTCGTTCGCGCCATCGTCTCCCACCGAAAAAGGTGTGGTATCTGCTTCTGACAGAATTTTCAACCGCTCAGCCACAAGTTCGATTTCACCCGTTTTCATATTGGGATTCACATTGTTTCCTACACGATGACGTACCCGTCCGGTGACTGAAATGACATATTCCAACTTGAGCGTAGATGCTTTATCCAATAATGACTGGTCACATACATCCGTATCGAATACTATCTGCACGATCCCGCTTCTGTCGCGCAACTGCAAAAATATCAAACCTCCAAGGTCGCGACGCCTGTGGACCCAGCCCATCAACGTCAATTCTTTACCTATATGTTCCGTCGACACTTCTCCGCACATAAGACTGCGGCGTTGTCCATTCAATAGCTCTGCCATTATTTTTTCTCCTGTGTTTACAAAACGTATTTTTTTAGATTTCTGGATTCTGTACGGAAATTTTCCAATACATATTCTCTGTCGATCACAACATGTTTAGACTCCCCGTCTTCACCTATATCGTAAGAAATATCCTCTACGATATGCTCCATGATACTCTGCAATCTACGTGCGCCGATATCTTCAAGCGTATTATTTTGGTCAAAGGCAACGTTTGCGATTTCGGCTATTCCATCATCTGTAAAACTCAATTCGATATTATCGACAGCCAACAATTTCTTATATTGCTCGGTGATAGCGTTCTCCGGCTCGGTAAGGATTTTTATAAAATCATCCACTCCAAGACTGTCAAGTTCCACCAATACGGGGAATCTACCCTGCAACTCAGGAATGAGATCGGATACTTTGCTGACATGGAACGCTCCGCTGGCTATAAACAGAATATAGTCCGTCTTTATATTGCCATACTTGGTGGAGACAGTACAGCCCTCGACAATAGGCAATATATCTCTCTGTACACCCTCACGCGAGACATCTGGACCGTTTTGAGAAGACTTTCCGGCAATTTTATCCATTTCGTCGATAAATATCACGCCATCATTTTCGGCGCGCTTGAGTGCCTCACTTTCCACACTATCCAGATCGATCAGTTTTTCGCTTTCCTCTGCAGACAATATTCTCAATGCTTCTTCGACAGAGACAGTACGTTTCTTCATCTTCTTGGGCATTATATCGCCGAATATGCTTCCCAGATTGATCTCACCTGCGCCCGGCTGTATTTCTACCGGCTTAGGCGTATCGGCAACAGCGATTTCGACCTGCATCTGATCGAGATTGTGTTTGGAGACCTCATCAATGACGGCGACTTTGGTAATACCCTCGGGCAACTCTTTGGACTGTTTCATGAGCAGATCAGCCACTCTATCAACGGCACGTTCAAAAGCACGCGACTCCACCTCTTTGTAACGTTCATCCTTGACCAAGCGAATTGATACTTCTACCAAATCGCGTATCATGCTCTCAACGTCCCTGCCTACATAGCCCACTTCTGTGTATTTGGTCGCTTCGACCTTCAAAAACGGTGCTTTTACGAGCTTGGCAAGCCTACGGGCGATCTCTGTTTTTCCGACGCCTGTCGGACCTTTCATTATTATGTTTTTGGGCGTGATCTCTTCTCGATCGGCCAAAGGCAATTGGCTACGGCGATATCTGTTACGCAACGCAATTGCAACTGCCTTTTTGGCATTAAATTGTCCAACTATATACCTATCAAGTTCACTTACAATTTGTTTTGGCGTCATTTTAAGCCTCCTCAACGGTGATATGACCGTTAGTAAATACACATATCTCGCTTGCGATCTCCAAAGCCTTCGAGGCGATCTCCTTGGCGGACAACTTCGTATTGCGTATCAAAGCCTTAGCAGCAGCAAGCGCATAATTTCCGCCACTGCCTATAGCGCAAACGCCGTCATCAGGTTCTATGACATCACCGGAGCCCGAGAGCAAGAAAATATTTTCTTTATCTGCGACGATCATCATTGCTTCAAGTTTTCGCATGACATTGTCCCTGCGCCACAGTTGCGCGACTTCAACTGCCGCACGAAGAAGATTCCCACTGAATTTCTGCAGCATTTCTTCGAATTTTTCCGACAAAGTAAATGCGTCCGCAACGGAACCGGCAAAGCCGGTAACGATTTTACCGTCATATATACGACGCACTTTTACTGCATTGCCTTTCATTATGACATTCTGTCCTTGTGTGACTTGTCCATCACCGGCAACGGCTATTTTACCATCACGTTTAACTGCACATATAGTTGTACCCTTTATCGAATCGGCAAAAACTTCTGACATATATTTCTCCTTAAATATTCAATACTATTTGCTTCATTGTTTGTATCGCTCTGTCTGCATATACACGTTTTCTTTGCAACTTGTCACGGATCTTCTCTTCTAACGGCGCAAGAATGCCGAAACTGCTATTCATCGGCGAATATTCACCGAAATCGTAAGATACATGCTTGACAAGAGCACCGGTTATTGTTCTATCATCGAAGTTGATCGGCTGTACTCCGGAAAACAATCTATACGCCTGCAATGCCGCGACCAAACCGCTGACTGCAGATTCGAGATAACCTTCGACCCCCACCAATTGTCCCGCAAAAAACAACCGAGGATTGCTCTTAAGCTGAAAATAATTGTTCAGAAACTTCGGAGCGTTGATATACGTATTTCTATGCATGACTCCGTAACGCACAAATTCGGCATTAAGTAAAGCCGGGATCATAGTAAAGACGCGTTTCTGCTCTCCGAACTTCAAATTGGTTTGAAATCCGACAAGATTGTAACGGGTCCCTTCTTCATTCTCCTTACGCAATTGTAAAACCGCATACGGCTTCTCATCTTTACGTTCATCTTTCAGACCTATCGGTTTCAACGGCCCAAAACGCATAGTATCTATACCGCGTTTTGCCATGACCTCTATCGGCATACACCCTTCAAAAACGTTGTATTCGAAATCTTGTAGTTCGACAGTCTCTGCGGCAACCAAGTTCTCATAAAACGCTTTATACTCTGTTTTATTCATCGGACAGTTGACATAGTCGGCATCGCCCTTTCCATATCTGCTTGCAACAAATGCACTGTCAAAATCAATACTGTCGGCTGTGACTATTGGGGCGACCGCATCAAAGAAATACAGAAATTCATTTCCGAATAATTCTTCGAATGCAGGAATGATTGCATCATCAGTCAATGGACCGGTCGCTACTATGACGAAGTCAAAGTTTTCCACGTCCAGACTTGTTTCCAACTTATCGATGCGATGAAAGTTTTCAAAGTCTTCCAATGTACGCGTTATAAGAGAAGAGAACTCATACCTATCCACAGCCAAAGCATTTCCGGCAGGCACGCGAGTTTGTTCGGCAATCCTTATCACAAGACTATCCAGCAAACGCATTTCCGCTTTCAGCAATCCACTGGAGGTGTCAGGCGCGTCGCTCTTAAAAGAATTGGAACATACCACTTCACATAGCGTATCAAGGTGATGCGCAGGCGACTTCTTGATCGGTTTCATTTCCACCAACGTAACGTCCACCCCGCGTTTTAACAATTGATAGCATGCCTCGCAACCCGCGAAACCTCCACCTATTACTTTAGCCTTCACTTACTTCACCGCCGTCATAATCACAATTTTTGTTAGAGCAACGGATAAATTTTTTGTCGCGTAAAACTTTGTAAACCAAATGCGCTCCACACTTGGGACAAAGCTGACCGGTAGGCACATCCCACGACATAAAATCGCAATTTGGATAGCCACTGCAACCGTAAAAAGTCTTTCCTCTCTTGGATACTCGTTTTACAACGTCTCTACCACACTTGGGACACTTGGATACAGTTTCATTCAAAGGTTTGGTATTGCGGCAGGCAGGATAATTGCTACATGACAGATATTTGCCGTATCTGCCTTGCCGTTCCAGCATTTTGGCACCACATAGTTCGCAAACAATATCCGTTTCTTTGGGCGGAGTTTTCTCCTTTATACTTCTCATATTGGAACAAGCCGGATAATTGCTACAGGCAAGGTATTTGCCGTATTTGCCGGTACGTATAACCATCGGGGCACCGCATTTCTCGCATATTACGTCCGACAACTCATCTTGAACGGCAACTTTATGCGAACGCATTGCGACGTCCACTTCCTTGAGCATGGGACGGTAAAAACTGTCCACCACTTTATACCAGGCTTCGCCGTTGTCCTCTATTGCGTCCAGCCTGTCCTCCATCTCTGCGGTAAATTGAACGTCTACGACTTCACTGAAATACTGTTGCAAATACTCCGTGACTTGTATACCGAGATTACTCGGGACGAGCATCTTGCCGTCTTTGGTAACATAATCACGCTTATACAATGTCTGCATGATCGTAGCATACGTACTCGGACGCCCGATACCCTTTTCCTCCATAGCCTTGATGATGCTCGCTTCCGTATAACGCGCAGGCGGTTTTGTGAACCGTTGATCAGGAGTTATTTGGATTTTATTAAGAACGTCGCCGGATTCAAGAGGCGGCAATATGGCGTTTTCATCGTCCTCCTGATCCTTCACTTTAGTTTCGCCATAGATGGCCAGATAGCCGTTGAAAACAGGCGTTTTCCCTGTTGCCGTAAGCCCGCAACGCCCGCAGCGCACATTCACTGATATACTGTTGAATTTGGCGGGTGTCGCTTGACTGGCAAGAAATCTTTCATATATGAGTTTGTAAAGCAGATATTGATTACGTTGAACCTTATCCTTGATAGACTCGGGAGTCAAGTCAAGATTTATAGGGCGAATAGCCTCATGTGCATCTTGTGCCTGCTTCTTGGAAGCATAGAATATCGGTTTCTCCGGAACATATTCTGCGCCGTACTTCTTGGCAATAAATTCTCTGGCGGCACCGATTGCCTCTGTGGAAACGCGAACGGAATCCGTACGGATATATGTAACAAGCGCTACATGCCCCATATCGGCAATATCAAAACCTTCATACAATTGCTGCGCTACAGACATGACGACACTGGATGACATGCGCAACTTGTTTACAGCATCCTGCTGCATCGTGCTCGTAGTAAAAGGCGGTTGAGGTCGCGATTGCGTGACAGCCTTTTTTACAGAAGAAACAATATATTCGTTATTCTGCAAAATTGCCAGTGCCGAATCGCACTCTTCTTTATTCTTTATCTTGATTTTTTTGCCGTCTATTTCAGTCAAAACCGCCTTGAATTGCGGCTTGCTCTTGGGCTTGTCCAGCTGTACAGCTACATGCCAATATTCTTCCGGCTTAAATTTCTTTATCTCCTTCTCGCGATCTACTATTATCCTGAGAGCGGCGGATTGCACTCTACCTGCAGACAATTTGCCCGCTATCTTTTTGCACAACACCGGAGACAATGTGTAACCCACCAATCTGTCCAACACGCGTCTGGCCTGCTGAGCGTCCACCAGTCCTTTGTTTATATAGTCAGGATGGGCGATAGCATTATTGACTGCCTTTTTGGATATTTCGTTGAACATGATCCTGTTTTTTTCGGAAGGGTCCAAATCCAATGCACATTGTAAATGGTACGATATAGCTTCTCCTTCACGATCCGGGTCGGTAGCCAAAAAAACCTTTTCTGCCCGAGCCACTTCTTTTTTCAGACGTTCAATTGTTTCAACCTGTTCAGGTTTTCGTGCCTGAAGCGACGGTTCGTAATTATGTTCAAAATCTATACCCATTTCCTTATCCGGCAAATCCCAGATATGACCGCGTGATGCATCCACGCGATAATCGGGACCGAGATATTTTCCAATGGTTTTTGCCTTTGCAGGTGATTCTACAATGACAAGTTTCATTCAAGTCCTCCATAAAGTTTGTATACGTTGCCTGCCAACTTAGCAATTATACTCCTTAATTCCAAATTTGCCAACAAAAAATTCAATTCGGCAGGAGAAACGCCGGTAGTTACGACAAGTTCATCAAAAGAAAGTGGTCCGAAAGCCAAAGCATTCACTATTACTTGCTCTTCTATACTGATTTGGTAAGTTTCTTTCGGTTTTTCTTCTCTGTCATAGCCGTAGTATTCCAATATGTCTTTCGGGGATAGAACGCATGAACCTTGCATGGTTCTTATCAACCGATTATTCCCTACAAACCCGTAATCATATATCTCTCCCGGCACTACGAACAAGTCCTTACCTTGATCCAATGCCAAATCTACAGTGGAATTGGTGCCACTTTTATACGGAGCCTGGCATACAAGTACGCCTCTCGACAAACCGGAGACGACTCTGTTGCGATACGGGAACCTGTACGCGCTAGGATCAGAATACAGGCCATACTCAGAGATAAGAAGCCCGTTCTTAGCCACTATAGAGTCGGCTAATCCTTTATTCTCAGCCGGATATATGTTCAGCACGCCGCCTCCAAGAACAGCTATGGTATTACCGCCATGTTGCAACGTTGTCTCGTGCGCAATTGAATCTATTCCAAATGCCAAACCGCTGACAATTGTAAAGTACTCGGATAATACCGCCGTAAAATCTTTCGCTATACGCCTACCGTAAGAAGACGTTTTGCGCGTACCTATTATGGAAAGACACTCCGTGTACAGAAGTCTGACATTACCCTTACAGAAAAATACGTAAGGAGGATCGTCTATATTTCTCAATCGATCGGGAAAACTCGAAGAAAAGTAAGTAACAGCCACGACCTCGTTTCTTGTCATAGACTCGATTATTCTATCAGCCTCATTATTTTTTAATCCCCGAAGAATGGGCAAATAACAACTTTCAAGTATTTTTTCGGCTTCTCTGTTTCGCGCCAAATTCGCTATCAGATCATCTACACCCTCAAACATTTTCAACGTCTGGAAAAATTGATATGACGTAGCGCATTTTTCGCCAAACAATATACAAATTTTCTCTTCAGTGCTATACATTTATACCCTATACTTCCTATCCAATTGTCGATATTGCAATGATTCTGCCAAATGTCTTTCGCCTATAGTCTCGGATCCGTCCAGATCCGCTATCGTACGGGCCACTTTCAATACACGAGTATATGCACGTGCTGTCAAGTTTAGTTTATGGAATGAATCCTCGAGCAACAGCGTGCTCGCTCTGTCCAATATGCAGAATTTCTTGATATCCGAAGAAGTCATCTGAGCATTGCATCGTCTGCCGTAAGCAGCGAGACGTGTACGCTGGATTTCGCGCGCCTTATTGACACGTTCTCGGATTACAGCGGATGACTCGGCAAAGCGATCCTCGTGCAAATCATCGTACGATACGCTTGCCACTTCTATATGGATATCAATTCTGTCAAGCAAAGGTCCCGATAATTTGTTCAGATACCTGTGTATTTGCGACGCAGAACATTTGCATTCTGCAGTATGACTGCCGTAATTTCCACAAGGACATGGGTTCATACTGGCAATGAGCATAAAGTCCGCAGGATAAGTTACCGATACGGCATTTCGCGATACAGTAATTGTTCCGTCTTCCAATGGTTGACGCAATGTTTCCAGTGTCTGACGATTGTATTCCGGCAACTCATCCAAAAAAAGTACGCCGTTATGCGCCAGACTGATTTCGCCAGGCCTTGCCTTATTGCCGCCTCCCGTCATAGCAACCATAGTTGAAGAATGATGCGGAGTTCTGAACGGACGTTCATATATAAAACCTTCGAGTTGCCCCGTGACGCTATGTATCTTTGCCACTTCCAGTGCTTCTTCGAAAGTAAGATTGGGCATAATTGATGGAACTGCCCTCGCCAACATAGTCTTACCAGCTCCGGGTGGACCTATCATTATTATATTATGTCCACCTGCCACAGCAATTTCTATTGCACGCTTAGCGGCAAATTGTCCCTTGATATGTTTGAAGTCGTGATCATCGGAGTGTTTGAACTCTACGTCACTTTCCCAGTTGCGGATTTGCACCGGAGATATCTCGATGTGCCCCGTCAAAAAATCTACCGTCTGACGCAGCGTTTGCACAGGATAAATAGTTGCACCTTCGATAAACGCCACTTCGTCGGCATTCCCTTCCGGAATGACAAACGTTTTTTCCCCATTCTGAACAGCAGTAATGAGCATGGGCAACAAGCCGTTAACTTTGCGAACCTCGCCATTCAGTGAAAGTTCTCCGAGTATGACCGGTTTTTTTATATCCACATCCGATATTTGCTGGCTTGCAATAAGCATTCCGATAGCAATGGGCAAGTCATACAGACTGCCTTCTTTTCTTATATTTGCAGGTGCAAGATTGACTACAGTGGCAGCAACGGGATAAAAGAATCCGCTGTTTTTCATTGCAGAACGCACGCGCTCTTTGGATTCCTTGACTGCAGTATCTCCAAGTCCTACTATATCATAAGACGGAAGACCTGTATGCATATCTATTTCTGCCTGTACAGGGAAACCGTCCAATCCGTTCAGACCATAGCTCTTAATCAAAGCAAGCATGGCATTCTCCATTGTAAAAATTCTAAATATAAGTATACATTTCAAAAGCAAAATAGTAAAGAGAAATATGTAAAATATATAAATATTTCTTTACACTTTAAAAAATGTCGGCAATAAGACGATTTTCCGTCATCTATTCACAATACAAAAGATCGAATTTTTCCTCACAAGAAACAAGATCCGATTGTACCGACTTTACCGAATCCGAAGTATGGTTTTGCAAGTTGCACTGAAAATTACAATAAAGTGCTAAAAAAAACGACCCTTACGGGTCGTATGAATTGAATTATTTAGAAGATTTAACTTTTGCAGCCTTGCCTGTACGCTCACGCAGGTAATACAATTTAGCACGCCTGACTTCGCCCTTACGCACAACAACAATGCTTTCGATTTTAGGGCTGTGAACAGGGAAAGTTCTTTCCACACCGATACCGCTTGAGATGCGTCTAACAGTGAAAGTTTCACGAAGACCACCGTGTTTACGAGCAATAACAATTCCTTCGTATGCCTGGATTCTTTCCTTGTTGCCTTCGATGACCTTAAAGTTTACGCGGACAGTATCGCCGACGTTGAATGAAGGCACTTCTCTCAATGATTCAGATTCGATTTGTTTGATGATGTCCATTTGACTTTTCCTCCAAAAATATTGTTAACTAAGCGTTCATACACTTGATCAAGCCAGAGGAACGCCCGAAGTCTATTATATATTACCACAATGATACGATTTTGACAACTATTTTACAGCAGTTCGACAGAGCAAAATTTACGAATTCATACACCAATAGTTTTCTATGCAAGCTGCTCTTTTTTTGAAATTTGCACCACATGCTTAACATCCGTAACGATATATATCACAAAAACATGTTTTTTCGCAAAAAACAAATATATGTCTGGCATAGTACTATACGAATAGAGACGTTATAGAAGTGGTCCAATAAAATCAAGGACGGAAAGCATCAATCAAATGAATGACGTCTTCCCCTATTACTTCTATAACATCAAAGCGAACATTGGCTCCGTAGTGTTTTTTTTGATAAAGCCACGACTTGGCACATTTAATGATCGTCAGCTGTTTGCTTCTGTTCACGGACTCACGTGGCCATCCAAATTTAGTGTCCGATCGCATCTTCACTTCTATAAAAACATAAGTACGTCCATCAAGAGCCACCAAGTCTATTTCTCCGAAGTAACACTGGTAGTTACGATCGACAATTTTATATTTATGCTCAACCAAATATCCAACCGCCAGATCCTCTCCGCGACGGCCAATTGCTCGTGTGTTCATTGTTACACAAAATTTCCTATAAAAGTTTTTCTATGAATGGCGCACGGACCATATTGCTTCAGCAACATTATGTGTTCTTTGGTCCCGTAACCTTTGTGTTTGGCAAAATTATATTGCGGAAATTCCTTGTCATAATCCAGCATGATTCTGTCTCTGGTTACTTTCGCCACGATACTTGCCGCAGCGATGCTATAGCTCAAAGCATCGCCATGCACAATGGAATATGTCGGGACATCAACAGCTAGTTTAACTGCATCTATCAACACCGCATCGACTTTCTTAAATGTCCTGACACATTGCACCATTCCCTGCTTTGTTGCGTTTAATATATTTATTTTGTCTATTGTCCGATTGTCGATTATAGCTACGGTCACGTCGATGGCCTTTTCCATTATTTTATCAAAAAGGGTATCTCGCTTTTTGGGGGAAAGTTTTTTGCTGTCGTCCACGCCCTCGATCAGCTCGTCCAGTGGCATCACGACTCCCGCCACAACTACAGGACCTGCCAAAGGCCCTCTGCCGGCCTCATCGATTCCGCCTATAAGTCCATACCCATTGGATATCAACTCTTTTTCATACTGCAACATAAAATCTTTCATACAAAGTCCCCAAACCGACCCGCAATATAATCTCTTGATTATCAATTTAATACTGGAGGCAAGTCGAATGTGATCCTACCAAATTTCCCCTTTCTGAAATCCTCCAGCACGGCCTTGGCGCAACGCTCAGTATCCAGCTCTGCGCCACGGAGCATATATCCACGCTTAAGGCAAATTTCGCTGAAAATATCTGTTGGTGACTTTTCCGCGCATGTTATACCATATCTGTCATCTATTCGATTAGGATACAACTCGTTCAATTGCTCTAGTAACGAAATCGCCACCTCATACAAATCAACTATATCATCTTTAATACTGCCTATGAAACACAATCTTACAGCGACATTTTCATCGTCTATTTTGGGCCATAATGTACCGGGGGTGTCCAGCAATTCCAAGCCGCGAGTCAACCTGACCCATTGTTTACCTTTGGTTACACCAGGCTTGTCCCCGGAAATTACTGTTTTTTTCCCAACAAGACAATTTATTATAGTGGATTTGCCACAGTTCGGAACGCCGACGATCATATAACGCGTGGGTCTGAACACTCCTTTGTCGGCATATTTTTTTCGCAACGTCTCTGTTACTTGCTCAAATATCGCCACGACCCTATTTGCCTGGGCAGAAGCTGTGGCGGTGATCTCCACGCAAGGCAGACCTCTTATCCGGAAATAATCTCTCCATAGCCGTATCTTTTCCTCATCGGCGAGATCACATTTATTCAAAATGAATACACACGGTTTATTACCTATCAACTTGTCAAGTTGCGGATTAAGACAACATAAAGGGGCGCGTGCATCCAACACGTACCCTATCGCGTCCACAAGTTTTATATTTTCCTCCATCATTCGGAGAGCTTTGGTCATGTGACCCGGGAACCACTGTATATTCATTCGTCTTTTAATAAATCGGGGCGATTTTTCCTGGTAATTTCCAACGCTTGTGCACGACGCCATGCATCTACTTTGGCATGGTCTCCGCTGATCAATACAGCCGGCACGCACCTCCCGCAAAACTCCTGCGGACGAGTAAATTGAGGATATTCCAGCAATGATTCCGAAAATGATTCGTCTGCCGTAGATTCGCTGTTCCCCAACACATCCGGCACATATCTCAAAATGCTGTCAATCAATACCATTGCCGGTATTTCCCCGCCGGACAACACATAGTCGCCTATAGATATTTCCATATCTATATCCATATCGATAACACGCTGATCCACACCTTCATAGTGTCCGCATAAAATCAAAAGATTTTTTTCCTTGGACAATTCTTTTACCAATGATTGATTGAGCACTTTGCCCCGAGGGGACATATAGATCCGTTTGAATAAATGAGTAGGATCCACACTGTCTATACAATCATGTATTGGTTGCGGAGTCATAACCATGCCGGCACCGCCGCCAAAAGGCGTATCGTCGCATTTTTTGTGCTTGTCTTTAGAATAATCTCGGATATTGTGACAATGAAGTTCGTACAATCCCTTTTCCCTCGCTTTACCTGTAAGCGAACAGTTCAACGTGTCGAACATCTCGGGGAAAAGCGTCAATACATCAATCCTCATATACAGCCACCTCGTCAAAACGCTTGCTCGATACGACAATGCATTTTAGTTGCAGATTGACAGACACGATTTCTTTCACAAAAGGAAAAGAAACCGTCCCGTCACTCCTGTCACATACAAACACATCAGCCGCACCATACTGCAATACGTCTTTAACAGTTCCTACTGCCTCTCCATCATCCTTGATAACAGAACAGCCAATCAGATCTTCTACGAAGTATCTGTCGGAGGGTAGTGAGATGTTTTCCTTATCAGCTAATACCGTCCAATCACAAAGAGCCTCTGCGGCATTTCTATCGCAAACATCCGTCAATTTTACATAACAGAATCGCTTATCTGCACGTATATACTCTACAGAATAAGTCTTTGACCCTATGTACAATTGTTTTTGCCCGACAAGCATAGACGCATCATCAAGATAACAGTCCAGTTTCAGTTCGCCTTTTATCCCGTGGGCCTTCAGCACTTTGCCAACTTCTATTTTCATGAATTTACGGTGTTTAGAGAAATAGAGGTATACGCGGATATCAGTCTGCGATCTCGATATTATATCTCTTACCTTCGCGTGCACCGACGGCTTTTGCCAATGCACGGATACTCATTGCTATCTTACCTTGTTTACCTATCACCTTGCCTATATCGTCTTCGGCGACGTGTATGGTAAGAGTGACCACTCCGTCAGATTCTTCTGATGTGATATTTACAGCCTCTTTGTTGTCCACCAACTCTTTTACAATATAAGTAACAAGTTCCAGCATTTTCGAACCTCAATTACGCTTTGTGAGATTTCTTCGGTTCAAGTATATTTTCGCGAACAAGAAGCGTACGCACCGTCTCTGTAGGTTGCACTCCGCAAGAAACCCATTTACGTGCTTTTTCAACGTCAATATTGATTTTTTCATTGATGGGGTCATACGTTCCAACCAAATCAACATATTGTCCGTCGCGCGCCTTGTGACTATCTATCACGACTACACGGTAGAACGGATTCTTTTTGTCGCCCATTCTTGTCAATCTCATTTTTACTGCCATCTTTTTTTCCTCCAATTTGTTTTGTTTTAATTATATAAAAGATAGATTTATCTGTCTTTTCCGTCAGAAAGGCAATCTTTTCGATTTTGCCATCTTTTTCATCATATCGCAGGTTTGCTCAAATTGTTTTATTAGACGATTGACATCCTGCACTTGCAGTCCGCAACCTTTTGCGATACGCTTTCTACGTGAATAATTCAGAATTTTGGGATTGGATCTTTCCTCTTTGGTCATTGACTGAATTATCGCCTTATTGCGTTTTAATTGTGCTTCGTCGACCTTTTTGTCACCCAATTTAAGTCTGCCTGCACCAGGGATCATACCAACAATATCATTGATATCACCCATCTTGGCCACCTGTTCAAATTGCTCAAGATAATCATTCAAATCAAAATTCGAGTCTCTTAGCTTTTTTGCCAGTTTTTGCGCTTGTTCCTCGTCTATGGCCGTCTGGGCTTTTTCTATCAAGGTAAGGACGTCGCCCATGCCCAATATTCGGGATGCCATCCTGTCCGGATGAAAAGGTTCCAAGTCTTCCATTTTTTCGCCGATTCCAACAAATTTGATTGGTTTACCGGTTACGGCTTTTATTGACAATGTCGCTCCACCACGTGTATCGCCATCAAGCTTGGTCATGATGACGCCGGAGATATCTAGCTGTTCATCGAATGTCTTTGCAACGTTTACAGCATCCTGTCCGGTCATAGCATCAACAACAAGCAATGTCTCGTATACATTCACAGCACGCTTGATCGCCTTAAGCTCGTCCATCAACGTCTCGTTAATATGGAGACGTCCTGCTGTATCTATTATAACTGTATCATAGCCGTTCTTATCTGCATAGGCGACCGCTGCTTGCGCAATCTTGGTCGGATTTCCCTGTCCCATTTCAAAGAAACCTGATTTCGCTTTACTTGCTACGATCTCCAATTGCTTGATGGCAGCAGGTCGATAGATATCATCCGCGCAAAGTAATACATGCTTGCCTTGTTTCTGCAAATACACTGCCAACTTACCGCACATGGTGGTTTTGCCGGCACCTTGCAAACCGCACATCATGATAATCGTGGGCAATTTGGGACTCACGCCCAACTTACTTTGAGTGGAGCCCAACAATTCTATCAATTGTTCATGGACAATCTTTATAACCTGCTGACCGGGAGTCAAACTTTTCAAGATCTCTTCTCCGACCGCCAACTCAGTTACTTTATTTATAAAGTCTTTGGCGACAGTATAGTTGACATCCGCCTCAAGTAATGCTACGCGCACCTCTCGCATTGCCTGTTTTATTTCCAGTTCTGTCAAGGCACCTCGATTTTTCAGTTTGGCAAAAACGTGATTGATTCGATCGGTGAGATTTGCAAATGCAGCCAATTTCTACTCCTTTGAAATAAAGTGTTTTACCACTTCGAAAACTTCATCTTTATCATTTTGCGCAACAGCGACGGCAAGAACCGAATGAAGACGACACAAAGCCAGTTCACTTTCCAACTTGGTCAGAGTGTTTTCACCCTTCACTATTGCATCGCGCACACCCTGTCTGGATATGCCAACCTCTTCGGCTATTTCGGCAAGCGAGCAATCGCAATCGCAATACATTTTCATAGCATCGCGTTGCTTGTCTGTGAGCAACCCCCCATATACAGCCAATAATTGGGATAACTGTATCTTAGTAAATGCCATTTTTCCTCTTGCCTTGTAAAGTATTTTTGCTTTACATTGTTTATTTTACAATTTCATTTGCATTTTGTCAACGAATTTAATGTGTAAAATTCAATTTGTTTGCAAATGAAAAGCCGTATATAAATATGCGGCTTTTCCGTGTGAAATATTATTATCAAAATTAAATAATGCCATCGACATAACTTTCCGAATCGAACGGTATCAGGTCATCTATACCTTCACCTACTCCGACAAAATAGACCGGAATATCCATGTCGTGCTTGATAGCCAATACCACTCCTCCCTTGGCCGTCCCGTCAAGTTTTGTAAGCACTATACCATCGATATCTATCGCCTCGTTAAATATATCTACTTGCTGGATCGCGTTTTGCCCGGTAGTGGCATCCAATACTATTAGATTTTTACGATCGGCTTCAGGAAACTCTCTGTCGATGACGCGGTCGATTTTTTTTAGCTCTTCCATCAAGTTTTTCTTGTTGTGTAACCTGCCTGCAGTATCCACAAGCACGATATCTGTGCCGCGGCTCTTCGCAGATGACACGGCATCATACACAACTGCCGCAGGATCACTGCCTTCTTCATGCTTTATTATACGTACTTTGGCGCGATTTGCCCATATCTCAAGTTGCTCACCTGCAGCAGCGCGAAAAGTGTCTGCCGCAGCTATAACTACCGACTTTCCTTGTTTTGTAAATATGTTCGCCAATTTACCTATCGTAGTCGTTTTACCTACACCGTTTACACCGGAAACCAATATAACGCAAGGAGTCGAAACGCTGAGTTTTTCATCTCCAAGCATATCCGTCAATACGTCGTGAAGATATTTATTAGCTTTCTCGGGATCAGACGCATGATCCTTGCCCATGCGGACTCGCAGTTCATCAATTATATCCGTAGTAGTCTCTTCCCCAATATCAGCAGAAAGAAGAATAAATTCCAATTCGTCGTAAAAATCATCATCGAATATTCCGCGCTTGAATAATTGATTGAGCTTGAATCCGATTTTTTCTTTGGTTTTTCTTAGTCCGTCTATAATTTTTTTGAAAAATCCCATTATAACCTCTACATTGCTTGTTTAATTGCATCGGTCAATTTGACTGATACAATCTTAGACACACCTTTTTCCTCCATTGTAACGCCGTACAATACGTCGGAATGTTCCATCGTAGGCTTCTTGTGCGTTATTACAATAAATTGCGTCGACGCGGAGAACTTACGCAGATAAAGCGAAATTCTCTCGGCATTTGCGTCGTCCAATGCTGCCTCGATCTCGTCCAATACGCAGAATGGCATAGGATTGAACTTGAGTATTGCAAACAATATCGCCGCTGCCGTCATTGTTCTTTCGCCACCTGACAACAAAGATATATTTTGCAGTTTCTTTCCCGGCGGCTGTGCTTCTATTTCTATACCTTGATCAAGTGCCGCCACGGCAGGATCATTGTCTATGTACAGTCGAGCATTACCGCCGTTAAACAGTTCACGGAAAATCAATTTGAAATTATCGTTGATTTGAGTCATTCCTTCAGTGAAACGACCTTGTATGTTGCTCTCCAGTTCGGCAAGAGCATTTTTGAGATCTGTTTCAGCCTTTTGCAAATCATCCATCTGCGCGGTCAGTTCGTCGAAACGTTCCTGTTCCACTCTTAATTGCTCTATAGCTGTGACGTTGACATGCCCGAGCTTCAAAATCTCCTGCTTTAGTTCGGAGATTCTTTCTTTGCCGACATCTCTGTCAAAGTTTTCGTCTTTGTATTGCATTGCCGCAGAATACGTTATACCATATTCTTCCTGAACCCTTTGCTGCAACTCAAGCAAATCGTCGTCAATCTTATTGATTATGTACTCTTGTTTGTCGATTGTACCATTCAGTTCTGCAAGTTCGTTGCCAAGTCGCATTCTTTCATCCGTCAAGGTTTTGAACTCTTCTTCCAACTGCGTTTTAAGTAAATCGGTCTGCTTTATTTGCTCAAGTAGCTGCGCCATCTCCTCTTGTAAGTTGCTATCGGTAACGCTTTCGTTCATTGTAGCATACATACCGTCGACTGCGAGGCGAACTTGAGCGATATAAGTTTTGCGAGATTGAATACTGTCTTTTAGCGAAACAATAGATTCGTTGTTGTTCTTAATATCTTTACCCGCCGCTTCTATATTGGAGGTAAGTACAGCCAGTCGGTAACGTTTGTCCGACAAACTTGTGGAGATGGCATCTTTGGCAGACATCTCCATCTGCGTTATTTCTCTTATGTGTTCTGATTTTTCTCTCAGCTGTTTTTCAGCCCCATTCAATTCCTTCAAACGTAGCTCCAGTTTCTTGACTGCGATATCTATTTGTTCCAATCGTGTAGTTATTTTTTCTTTTTCGGTTGAAAGCCTCAGCACGTTATTCTTATCGGAGTTGCTCAACGTGTTGGAAGACTCGATTTTTTCTTTTGCAGTGGCGATATCCACCTTGAGAGAATTTAGATTGTCGGTGAGTTTATTGGCTGCACCGCGTAGCTCGTCAAGTTGAGCGTCCAACTCAGTTTTTTCCGCTTCGGTTTTTTGCAAATCCTTGAGTAACACAGCAAGTTTCCGATTCCGTTCTTCCAACTCAGTCTCATAAGATAAAATGCTGTATCCGGATTGTTTTTTGTTGCTACCTCCTTCAAGTGAACCATCGTTGGATATACGTTCGCCTGTAAGTGTGACCATTCGATGCGCGTAACGATATTTACGGCCGATCGCTACGGCATTGTCGAACGAATCCACCACAACTACGCCACCCAACAATGACTCGATAACGTTGTCATAATGCTTATCGTAGGAAATCAGTTCCGAAGCTATACCGAGCACACCTTTCTCCTTCAGAACCTCCGCATGCTCTATTCCGTGTGGTTTCATCGACGATACTGGCAAAAACGTCGCTCTGCCACAATCATTTATTTTAAGATAATTGATCAAGTATTTGACATCGTCTTCCGTTTCTGTCACTATATTCTGCAGTCTGCCCCCCAAAGCGGCCTCTATCGCTACTTGCAAACGCGGTTCCACTTTAATAATATCGGCAACTGAACCACAAATATGTGACGCAAGTTCACGATCCTTTTTCGCGTCTTGCATCAGATACTGTATGGAGGCTTGATATCCGCGATAATTAGTCGCAAAGTCGTTGAGCATATCTATTCCGCCTTTTTCACCGGAATATGCCTGTTGCTTTTTTGTCAATTCTTTGTTCAAATTAAACTGCTTATACTCAGCTTCTTTGATCTGTTGTTTGACTTGACGAAGTACTGTCTCCTGCTCGTCTCTTTGCTTGCGCAAGCTGTCGTAACGCTCCAGCAATCCTCCCTCTTCGCCTGCACTTTGACGCAGTTTTTGCGTTAGCTCCTCTTCATTACGTGCAATTTGCTCCAAACGCTCTTGCAGAGTATCCCTTTCTGCTTGCAGCGCAACCAATTTGTTATTTGCATCCGCTACAGCATGTATGGCTTCTTCCAACTTTTTCCTGATCGTTTCGGAACGTTCGCCGACATCATCGACACGCTTATTCACATCGACAAATTGCTCTGTGGTCTCACTTATTTCTTGCTCAAGTGCGATACGCTCTTCATTGCGACGAGCTAAAAGGGCAGTTAGTTCACGATTCTGCTGTTCCAAACGTTCTATTTCACGCCCATCGTCGGCGATCAACTCTTCGTTTGACTGGATATCTCTCTCGCAGCCATTTATCCTCTCTTGTATAAGGTCTTTTTCGCCGGCATTCTTTTGTACTTCCACCGCCAATTTGACCTGTCTGTCTCTGAGAGCAGCGATTTCCTCATCTATATTGTTCCTTCTATGAAACGCCTCGTCATGTTTTTCGTTTATTTCGGCGAACTGCGCTTCTCTTAGGTTATATTCTTCTTTAAGCCCGGCAAGTAATTTTTTCCCTTCTTCCTTCTCTTTGCTTGCATTGTCGTAACCATATATGTAAGCATTTATTTCCAACAAGCGCAACTCATCATAAAACTGTAAATATTTTTTTGCAATAGTTGATTGACGCTTCAAATCGGGAAGATGCTTCTGTATCTCATCCATAAGAATAGATATACTACCCATATTGCTTTTTGTCTTATCCAACTTGCGTTCGGTCTCGACCTTTTGCACTCTGAACGAAGATATGCCCAATGCTTCCTCGAAAATAGCACGCCTGTCTTCCGGACGAGCATTCAGAATCGAATCCATTCGTCCCTGTCCGACTATGGAGTATCCGTCTTTACCCAGTCCTACGTTGCGTAGCAGCCTTAATATGTCTCTTAGGCGCACAGTATTACGATTCAGTAAATACTCGCTTTCGTTGTTACGATAAAGTTTACGGCTTATAATAATTTCGTCCATCGGTATGGCAAACAAACGTGTAGTGTTGTCAAAAAACAACGATACCTCACAATAGCTCATAGATTTACGACTATCCGTACCGTTGAATATAAGATCCTGCATCTGTTTACCGCGAAGGTTTTTGGTACTTTGCTCGCCCAAGACCCAACGTATAGCATCGGAAATATTGCTTTTTCCACAACCATTGGGTCCAACAATTCCTGTAATGGGCTGATCAAATCGCAGTTCTACCTTGTCGGCAAAACTCTTGAAACCATACATTTCTATTTTTTTCAGATAAAGCACTAATCAATTCTCCATTTTTTTACTAATTTACTTGCAGCGTCCTGCTCCGCGCTTTTTTTACTAGATCCGACGCCTTCGGTTTGTTTTATATCATCAATATACAGTGCACATCGGAATATAGGTCTATTATCGGGACCTTCCTTGTCCGCAAATTTATACACCACTGTTTTCTTGTTCTTCTGACAATATTCCTGCAATAAAGTTTTGCTGTCCTTTGTCTGAGCTATTGAGACACGCCCAAATTCATCTTGCAATGAATACAAGAAAAAATCTCTTGCCTTACTCATTCCGCCGTCTAAATATATTGCACACAATACAGCCTCGTACAAGTTTGCCGCAGTCTTACGCGATAATTCCGCCGTGAGCACCTGCAAGTATTGCATCAGCCCCAACCTTTCCACAACAGGATAAAGCCCTTCTGCAGAGACGATCTTCGCACGAATAGTAGACAGCTCACCTTCAGACAACGTCCGATAATGGTCGAATAGATATTCCGATGAAAGATATTCCAATATAGCATCACCGAAAAATTCCATTCGCTCATTATCTGCTGTATTTTCCATATTGGCATAAGAAGAATGAGTGAAAGCCTGTACAAGAAGGGATTTATCCGAAAATCTATATTGCACAACTTCCTCGATCTTATCTATGATGTTTTTTTTCATGACAAAAGACCTATCTCACACCGCATAGTGAATAATATTATAACTCATAATTACTTTTTTTGCAATGATATACAAGTAAAAACAGATTTTGTTTCACAAAATATACCATAAATATCCATTTGTTTCACAATAAAATGAGCCATCGACTATACGCCGATGGCTCAAGCAGGATCAAATTATTATTTATTATCTGTGGAAACTTCCATCACTTGCTTTCCGTCGTAGTAACCACAGTTTTCACAAACTTTATGGGCAACCTTCAACTCGTGGCATTGAGGACATTCCACCAAAGAAGCAGCATTAGCCGTCCAATTAGCCGCTCTGCTGTGCTTTCTTTGCTTTGATGTTTTTCTCTTGGGTACCGCCATAGTAATGCACCTCCGTTAAAATTTTAGATTTTTGAGTGCATCAAATGCACTACTGTGCGACTTGTCGCAATTACACTGCTTTTCATTAAGATTTGCGCCGCACTTTGGACACAAACCTTTGCAATCGGGCTTACACAATAAACTTGTAGGAACCGAAAGCACTATTTCGTCGCATATCGCTTTTGTTGCATCCAATTTACTGCCAAAATAAACATATCCATCCTCACCATCATCGATATCTTTATAAAATATTTGATCAATGAGAACATCTATATCTCTTTCGATCTCGGTCAAACACTTGTCGCAGAAACCACGCACAAAACAATGCAAAGTCCCGCACACGTGCACATTTGGTTTCATGAATGTCACAGTCAATGAGGCATCCACATTAACAAGCTGGGCGTTCGGATAAGGTAGCAAGCCTTGCGTCGGCAAAAAATCGAAATGAAATTCGATCGGCTTACCGATATTGGCAATATTGTCCGTCAAATCCACAATAATCTTATCAGACACATTTGTTATTATACAAAACCCGGGTGGTTTTGTCAACAATTTACGCTAACTTTGCTTCTTTAACGGTTTCCCTCGCAATTACAAGTTCTTCATTGGTGGGAATAACCAATATTTTAACTGCAGAATCATCCGTTTGTAATTCGGCAATCGTACCTCTTGCATAATTAGCATTCTTATCAGCATCAAGTTTGATGCCGAGATAGTCCAGATCTTTCAATGAGGCCGAGCGAATACGTTCATCGTTTTCGCCTATACCGGCAGTAAATACGATTGCATCAACGCCATTGAGCACCGCAGCATATGCGCCGATATATTTTTTTACACCGTATGCAAACATATCCAATGCAAGTCTTGCACGGTCATTACCCGAATCTGCAGCGGCAGTCAGATCTCTGAAATCGCTTGACACACCGGACACGCCCAGCATACCACATTTTTTATTAAGGTATGTAAGCATTTCGGATATATCCATGTTCTCCTTGCGTGCGATATACTCCGCAGCAGCAAAATCTATATCACCGCTTCGCGTTCCCATAGGCACTCCTGCCAACGGAGTGAATCCCATGGAGGTGTCTATACATTTACCTCCCTTTACAGCAGTAATAGACGAGCCGTTGCCCAAGTGACAAGTGATTATTTTCAACTCTTCTATGTCTTTACCCAGATATTTGGCTGCTTCTTCGGCGACAAACTTATGACTCGTACCGTGTGCGCCGTATCTGCGAATTTTATATTTTTCGTAGTGCGAATAATCAACGGCGTACATATACGCGTAATCCGGCATTGTGAAATGGAATCCTGTATCAAAAACCAACACCATGGGTGTATGGGGCATCTGGGCAAGACATGCATTCACACCGACAATTGCCGCAGGATTGTGCAATGGTGCCAGGTCTTTTATTTCTTCCATCAATTCCATTGCCTCAGGAGTGACCAATGTGGGCTTTTTGAATGCTTCTCCGGACGCCACCACTCTATGCCCTACTCCATCTATCTCGTCCATTGAGGCGATAACGCCAATGTTTTTATCCGTAAGAGTATCCAACACCAGCTTGACCGCAACTTTGTGGTCCGGCATATCGATTTGCCGCTCAAGCGTATGTCCTTTTGCCTTGTAGACAAAATTTGAATTTGCTATACCTATACGCTCACAGACGCCTTTTGCCAAAACGCTTTCTGTTTGCATGTCAATAAGTTGATATTTCAAAGAAGAACTACCGGAATTTATTACAAGAATTTTCATATCTTACACTTCCTTGTCTAAAACTCAGTTTGCAATGCAGTAATTGCCACCGCGGCAACAATATCCTCGGATTTGCATCCGCGCGACAAATCGTTCAATGGTTTGGCAAAACCTTGGCAGATCGGTCCGACTGCCATGAAACCGCCGAGACGTTCGGCAATTTTGTATCCTATATTGCCCGCTTGCAGATCCGGGAAAATAAAGACATTCGCATGTCCCGCCACAGGACTGCCTTTAGCTTTCATTTCACCTACAGACGGGACAATCGCTGCGTCGAACTGCAATTCTCCGTCCAATTTTAATTCAGGAGCCTTCTCCTTAGCGATTCTCGTCGCTTCCTGCACCAATGTTACATTGTCATGCTTCGCGCTTCCTTTGGAGGAAAAAGACAGCATTGCCACTCTCGGTTCTATACCCGCTATGGCTCTTGCTGATTGAGCCGTAGATATTGCGCAATCGGCTAACCCTTCCGCAGTATATGTGGGATTGAGCCCGCAATCGGCAAAAACCACCAATCCATCAGGACAGTATTGATTACCTTGCGGTGGACAAATCATCAGATTGAAACTGGACACAGCGGACACACCCAGAGCTGTTTTAATTATCTGCAAGCCCGGACGCAGTGTATTAGCTGTAGAGTGGCAAGCTCCGGACACAAGGCCATCGACATCGCCCATTTTCAGCATCATTGCTCCGAAATAAGTCCCATCTTTCAACAGCTCAGTTGCTTGTTCCGTAGTCATACCTTTAGAGGCACGCAATTCTACCAATTTGGCAATATAACCGGACAGTCTGTCATCCGTAAGAGGATCAACAATTTCCACCCCTGACAGATCGACGTCGGAATTGTTCCTCCTGATAGCGTCCTCATCGCCAAGAAGAACTATATTTGCGATCCCTTCTTGAGTGACCATCTGCGCAGCCTTGACGACGCGACTGTCTTCACCCTCGCAAAGCACGATTTTCTTGTGCATAGCGGCTGCTTTACTTTTGATTTGCTCCAATATGCTCATAATATTCTCCTTTGAACACTTTATTTCTTGCATCTTTTGTTGTATAATAAATATACGATCAATATCCTTAAGAATTATATCATAACAATTTTGAATTGTAAACAAAACAACCGAGAGATTAACAATGAAAATAGCCGCAATTATATGTGAATTCAATCCGTTGCACACAGGCCACAAGCACTTGCTTGCATTCGCCCAAAATAACGCCGACAAAGTTGTATGTATTATGAGCGGCAATTTTACTCAACGCGGAATGCCGGCCTGCGCCGACAAATACTCTCGTGCTCGACATGCCATCTTGGCCGGTGCAGACATGGTTATCGAGTTGCCGACCATTTTCGCCACTGCCTCTGCGGAAAATTTTGCTCTGGGCGGAATATATATGACTAAAATCTTGAATGCAGACTTTGTCGTATTCGGCAGCGAGTGCGGAGATATAGCCCGACTCCGCCAATGTGCCGACACGATCGACCTGCCGGAGATACAACAAAAAATCAAAAACGAATTAAAAAAGGGCGTGACATACCCCAAAGCGATCGCGTTGGCCACCGGTCTTGCGGAATTAGACAAACCAAATAATACACTCGCAATAGAGTATATAAGGGCACTGCATAAATTAAATTGCAACGCCTCTCCGCTCACAATAAAGCGTGAAGACAACTACAATTCCTCGCTACCACACGCATATGCTTCCTCTGCACTTTTACGCGCTGATCCGAACTTACGACAACAATACACATTCAATTACGTGACGCAAGACATAATTGATAATGTAGAGCAAAAGTATTGCGACTTTGTGCCGTTGTATATGTCTCTTATTTCTCCGGAAGAATTGCAGCCGATCGAAGGAGTAACCGAAGGGCTTGAAAACCGCATTGCCGATGCAGAAAAAATGCTGGGTTATGAGCACTTTATTGAACAAATAAAAACTAAAAGATATACCCGACTCAAACTGCAACGTATCATTCTCAATGCTATATTGCGGATCACAAAGGAAAATGTAGAAGAGAGCAAAAACGCTCCTATACCCATAAAAATTCTTGCTGTCAGAAAATCAGCAACCACTCTTCTACCCGATCAAATCGCCATAGAAGATAAGATAACCGAAAGAGCCGACAAATTGTATGCTGCCCTCACGGGGAAAAGTGTTCCAACGAAGTTACAGGTCATAGATTGCTGAAATAATAGATCTACTTCAATATACTAAATGCGAGTCAATTTCAATAGTCGGCTCTTTTTTAACAATTTTATGATATTATGTCTGAAATAGTAGTATGTGAATCGCTACTCTTAAGATTACATTTTATTGATTAGCAATTTCGAACATTCGATCAAGCATCTGTAAAACATATCTGCCCTATTGAAAGAATATACTTGTTTTGTGAAATATATTCGGGTATTTATAACTCTGCTCTTTATGGGAATCGCTGGAATGTTTATCACATCACCAACGAGGTATATGCAGAGTTTTTTTAACGGCATAACGGTTTGGGCGTATAATGTATTACCTGCATTATTCCCTTTTGCAGTACTGAGCACGCTTGCACTTAAATTTCGTTCCAAAGTAAGATTTTCACTCACGCAAAAGTTGTTCGGTATAAATTGCGACGGAGTATGGATCATGAGTCTGCTCTGCGGCTATCCGATAGGTGCCAAAGCCATAGCGAACAGCGATGCCGATGTTTATGCCGCAACAAAAATGTTTTCTTTTTGTGCAACAGCAAGTCCCATATTTATGTTGGCGACCGTTGGGGCAAAATTGCTGCGATCGCCTGTCGCTACTTTGATCATATTCATATCGCATATCTTTTCGGCAGTCATAAACGGATTGATTTACCGGACAAACAATGTTACGAAAATATCCGAAAACAAACAATTATTCCGAGCCGGTGACTTTGGTAACATTATTACAGATTCGGCACTCTCCGTTATATCCGTAGGCGGCTTGGTCGCCCTGTTCTATATGTTGGCAGACATGCTCAAAAGCATGCTGCCGATCTCCCTGTCCGATAATCTTGCAATAGCGTTTTTGATAGGCTTGCTGGAGATGACCAATGGCATTTTTTCCGTTTGTAATATAGCAGATATCACTACCGCAACCGTTCTCGTCAGCGCGTTGCTGTCCTTTGGCGGAATGTGCGTTTTATTGCAATGCTACTCATATCTCGGACAAAAAAATGTCAAAGTCGCCGATGTATTGAAAAGTAAATTTACTCAATGCATTCTGGCAACTTTGATAAGCCTTTGTTTAGTTAAAATACTTATGTAAAGTAAAGTTCAATTTCTGCCTAAAAAGGCGTTTATTTCTCTCAGAAGGTTCTCCGTTGTTGCAAAATCCAAACAGTCGTCCGTTTGAGAAACGCCGAATTCCATAATTTGCTTCCCCGAGTACATGTAACTCTCCACCATCACTCCGTCCACTTTTTCTCTAAGAGCCAAACGCGCATTTTCTATTTGATTTAATGCTACTTTGCCACTATTGGCATGATTCAAATCTGCCATTATGAAATCACTCAGCCCACGTTGCTTCAGTAAATGTCTGGTTTGAGATATGTCTTGAGGTGAAATATTGGTCTCGTATGCTCCGTTTACCTGTCCACCACGCAGTACGATATGTGCATATTTGCAACCGTCGGTCGCAATCTGAGCGTCACGATACGGGAAAACATGCGGATGCGCTATAGCATAAAGAGAATCCATTGTTTTACCGATACTTCCGTCTGTCGTATTTTTTACTCCGCAGCAAACGTCCAACCCGGATGCAAAATCTCTGTGCAGACTATCCTCCGACGAACGTGCCCCAACAAACCAATAACTTACAAGATCGTCAACACACTCATACAATTGGGGATAAAGCAACTCATCAGCAACAGGAAGTCCTATGCTCAAGCAATCCAGCATCATTTGACGACAGCGGCGTATACCGCTATCGATGTCCACGGAATCGCTTTCGTGCAAGTTGAATGCAGAACCTTTGTAACCTCTACCGTCAGAATGTGGTTTAGCAGTGTATATTCTCGCGACAAAAAGCAAATTCCGACATTCATTTGCGACTTTTTTTAACTGCACCAGATACTTGTGCATTGTTGCCGGGTCGTCCGCAGAGCATGGACCGCACACCACAACGAATCGTTTTTTCGAAACGAGGTTATTCTTTAATTCCACGTCAAATTTAAGCTTAATACTTCGCAATTCCTCACTTAATTGCACGGAAGTTTTGTAGTCGTTGGGTAAAGGAAGTTTTCTCTGTTCGTAAAACATATTATATAACCAAATACTTTTTTATATCTTCATAGCAACACTCCGGGACATATTCGGAGAAATCTTTCCCAAGCATTGCCAATTCACGTACAAGCGAACTTGAAACGTGTCTGTACTCTTTTGCGCCCACGACGAATACCGTCTCCCCATCCCAAAATTCTCGGTTAATGTCACACAGATCAATAACCGATTGCAAATCAATTGCATTGCGTATTGACTTTATCATAACGTTTGCACCGACATTTTGACAAAAATCTGTCATCATACCATCGCACACCGCAACTTCAGCATTCTGTACATGCTTGATTGCTTTTTTCAACATGACAAAACGAGCGTCAAGTGGGATCATATATTTTTTTGCAATATTTACCCCTATCACGACATATAATTTGTCTACTAAACGAGCAGCCTGCTCGATAGCATCGACATGCCCTTTTGTGACAGGACAAAATGAACCCGCAAAAACTCCTATTCGCATGATACGCTCCTTTTATAAAAACTGAATTTTACCGTGCCTATTTTCCTTATGTCGTAACAAGACAGATAATTTACATTTTGGGGTAATATATCATCTGCTGCGTGCTCGCAAACAACAATACCTTCTTTATTCAATACGTTATATTTGTAAATAAGGTCAAGCACTTCCAGATAGTACCCTGATTGATATGGCGGATCGACAAATATAAAATCCATTTTGACATTCAAACTGCGCAGACAGTCGCGAAAATCTCCAAACATAATATCCGGCGTTTCGCCGATCTTGGCGAAGTTGAGTTTTATAGCGGCGATCGCGTCCTTACTATTGTCGCATAAAATAACCCGCTTGGCTCCACGACTCAGGCACTCGATTGCAATCTGTCCCGATCCCGCAAACAAATCAAGCATCGTTGCTCCTTGCAGGTTTGTCCCGATGATGTTGAACAATGTTTCCTTCATCCTATCCAACGTGGGACGAGTCAAATTCTTGGGAGCCACGAGACTTCTGCCCTTATATTTACCGGTAATTACTCTCATTTCTCCTTTATTTTACAACATTATCTCAAATTACACAACAGTTCATAAATAATTATCTTATCATTTGCAATATTTACACCATCACCCAGTAATGTCGCTTTATCCCCGACACGAATATCCGCGTCAAAGATATCTACAATTATTGTCCCCATGCATACCGCGATCACGGGATAAAGTTGTTGTTTTATAAGTATCTTAGAACCAACCAATACCCGCGGAAAGCCATTTGCGTAGCCGATATTGAGTATCGCGATGCGTGAACTATGACCCGCTATGTACATGGGTCCATATCCGACCGTGGAATCAGAAACAATATTTTTTACTGCCAGCACTTCTGCATAGACGGATTTAACCGGGACAAGCCTATCGTCACCATAACCATACAGTCCCAATCCGATGCGCACCATATCCATTCTATATTCAGCAGACAAGAGCGTTCCTGCAGTATTGGCTATGTGACATATCACGTCGGGATATACGGATTTTAAACATTCAAGACATTTATCAAAATAACGCATTTGTCTGTCGCACAGATCCTTGGTGGTACCGTAAAAATGAGAAAATATGCCCTCTACTATCACCTGACTATGTTTCAATTGTTCCGTCAATAATCCCAAGTCTTCGTATCTGAAACCAAACCGTGACATTCCGCTGTCGATTTTAATATGCACGCGAGCAAAACACTTCTGATTTTGAGTTGCAACAGCGATATTGTTCAATGTTTCAAAACTATCCAACACCAAAATGAAGTGTTTTCTTATCGCACGCTCCGTATCGGTCTGATTCGGAGGCAAAAGTATCAAAACGTCCTTATTCAAAAACGCTATTTGCTCTGCTTCCTCCACACAACCTACAGCAAAACAATCCACCTGTCCGCAAATACTGCTTGCGACATGGATCAGCCCATGCCCATATGCATCGTTTTTCAGCACAGCACACAATTTGGCAGGCTGTACGTTATTTTTGAAAAAGGCAACATTTTTGTGCAAAGCATCAAAATTTATATACTGCATTTTTGCTCCTTTGATTTGTGGAATTCACACCATTGACAAAACAGGTTTACAATACACGTTGTATTTGATATAATATAAATATGAGATTTCAATTTGTAACAACACTTACTATAAAAATATTTTTGTTGATTATTATAATCATAAGTATAGTAGGGTTCACCTTGGGAATTCTAGCTTTTGCCGGAGTGCGCATAGAGGTTTCTCACGCTCAAGCGACTTTGTTGGTCAGCGTATTCAGTTTGACCGCTATCACAGCCACTCTGCTGGCAACCATACATTATAAAGTCGACGCGACATATCTTCACCTGAATATCGCATTTATAGATATGCTCGGCAATCGTATCAAGATAGATAATATCCTGAATATAGTGATAGATGATGGCAAATTGTTCATAAGTTACCTGTGGAAAGGACCGGACCCGGTTATTGCTTTGATCTCAATAAACCCGAAGAAATACGATAAATTCCGCGAATTGCTAATGAGTCGAAATAAAAATATAATTTTTTACGAAAATAAAGATGAAGGAACTACTGATTGCCAGCAATAATCAACACAAAGCAGAAGAGATCAGATTATTCTTGTCGACACATTTTGATGCGATATATACACTTGCTGATAAAGACATAGTTTGCGAACCCAAAGAAACGGGCAACTGTTTCTACGAGAATGCTTTGATCAAAGCCCGTGCCGTAGCACAGTTTATAAATATGCCTATCTTGGCAGACGATACCGGATTGTGCGTAGATGCCCTTGGGGGACAACCCGGCATTTTCTCCGCACGCTATGCAGGAAGCGAACATGACAACAACGCAAACAGAAAAAAACTTCTGAGGGTCCTCAGAGGGACAACTAACAGAAAAGCACACTTTGAAACAGTCGTGGTCCTACTCTATCCCGACGGGAGAATACTGTCAGGCGAAGGACGCGTCGACGGTCATATCATGACCGAAGAACACGGCAAAAACGGTTTTGGATATGACAGTATATTCTTCTGCGACGAGTTGAACAAAAGTTTTGCTGAGGCAACTGTATCCGACAAAATGAATGTCAGCCACAGAGGTCGCGCGCTGCGCGATTTGTTGTCAAAAATAACAGGATAGGCAATCGACTCGCATAAAATTAGATTTCCTAAAATTTTCAAATCATATTAAAAACAGTTATACCTTGTGGTATATCTGTTTTATTTATTGTACAATATCAAGTAATTTTCTTAAATCATCTATTTCATACGTGGGGACTAAAATTGAACTGTTTACAGCATGAGTTGGATTGAACCAGCATGTATCTATGCCGGCATTGACGCCACCTTGTATATCACTTGTCAAGCTATCACCTATTATCAATATTTCCCCTTTATCCACATCGCCTATATGATCAAAGCAATACTCAAAATACTGTTTTTGGGGTTTGGGATAGCCGATTTCTTCCGAAACAAAACGATCAATAAAATATTTATCCAGACCGCTTCCTTTCATTCTGCTGTTTTGTATAGAGACAACACCATTACTGACGACATATAATCTGTGGGTATGTTGCAGTTTGCCCAATACTTCTTCGGCATATGGTACGATAAAAAAACCGTGCATTAAATACTTCTCGTATAAATTGGAAATTTCTTGCACATGTTCCAATGACATATTGAGTTCTTTGAGCGTTTCAACGAATCGATTGATCAACACCTCTGACTTGGAAATACATCCTCGTTCGAAAAGTTGCCACTGCGCAACATTGTTCCGGCGATATACTTGCAGCATTTGCTGCGAATATTTCCACCCAATGTCGCGAAATGCCCATTTCAACGCCTGCTCTTCCGATTTGTCAAAATCCAATATCGTGTTGTCTGCATCAAACAATAAAATGTTGTATGTCAAAGTTTTCTCCGTCTTATTAAATAATTTTACCCAGAATCATACAAGCGTGTAGGTATATTCCTTGGCTGTTCCACGACCGTCGCGATAGGTGCGTTCCCCGACTTCGGTGCGAATCATACCCAATTTTTCCATACAGTGATAGCTGGCATGATTGCGCCAATCTCACTGTGCAATAATTTTATTTGCGCCTAAACTTTTGGCGAATAGCACAACCTCTTTTGCCGCCTCTGTACAATAGCCGTTGCCATGATAGGGTTTGTCGATGATCCAGCCCATTTCGTAAATGTCATTGCCTATGTGTGCAAGATTGATTCCACCTATTATGTGCGCGCCGTTACAACAAATTGCAAATTCAAAATCGTCCGGATTGATCTTTTTCCATTCGTTTTCCGCAAACAACAAAAAATTGAGTGTATCTGCCTCGGTTTTATCAGGCAAGTAAAGCATATATTTTGTCAAATCGGGATCTGCCGCATATTTATGTGCGGTTTTGAAATCATTCAATCCTATCGGACGCAACACAAGTCGCGCTGTGTGCAATTCTACATACATACGTTTATTTTATCGTAAAAAATAAATTATTGCAATCTTTTACGCCAAATCAACCCAAAAGAGACTTACACTTCAATTATATTTCAGTGGAATATGACATGGTTTCGTTTATGTTCTGCGTCCTCAACGGGTAAAATTCTACACCCAATGTTACCAAAAATGTTACCAAACGTATTTTTGCACCATTTTATATGGTGCAAATTTTTGTTATCTGACAGACGAAAATCAGGAAAATCAGGGGAAAAAGCAAAACTTCAAAATGGTCAACAATTCCTAAAAATTGGGCAAAAAACAAAGAAAAACAGGTGTTTTTGGTTAAAAACACCTGTTTTCTTGGAGCGGGAGACGGGATTCGGA
>CANQGO010000009.1 GCA_947623225.1 uncultured Clostridia bacterium
ACAGCGCACCGCTGCTCAGCGTAGTCAGTGCCAGCATGAACGCGCTCTCCACCGCACCGCTGTTGCCGGGGGTGGGGATGATCATCGCGCTCATCTGCGCGTACACATTCAGCGTCATGATCTCAAACATTAGCCCTATGCTCGGCGTCACCGACGGTCCGCCCAGTGCCACCACTACGAAAAAGGGCAGAGCCATAGATATAAAAGGCTCGGCAATGCACAAGAGAGCCAGCGCGACGGAGTGCAGCGGCCGCTTCAGCATGGACACGAACGCCGCGACGAAGTCGTTCACTGCCTTCTTGCCCCGCTCCATACGCCCGTCTATGTCCTTGACTATGTGCAGTTTGTGCCCTATCATCAGCACCCACCGCGTGATAGCCCAGGTCATCTTGGGCAGCAGCGCACAGCACACTATCATCACCGGCAATGCGCAGTTGACGGCAAAGCCTATCCAGCCGCCCACTACCAGCACACCGCGCTGGGTCATGTCCTCCACGCGCACCGTCAGCACGTCCCTGTTCAGCAGCATCAGAAAGAAACATATCGTCAGCCACATGGTCATATTGAATGCAAACTTGATGAATATGACCGCACTGCTCTCGCCGCCGCTTATGCCCTTCTTGTGCAGGTGGTATATCTGCATGGGCTGTCCGCCGCTGCTGAAGGGCGTTATATTGTCGTAGTACTTGCCCCACAACGCCACCGACAACGCCGTACCGTAGCCCGCCTTGATACGCGTGGCACTCATGATGACCAGATACTTCAAACTGTCCAGTATGATCATCAGGCACAGTATGGCAAGGGACAGCACCAGATACTTCACGTTGATATCCGAAAACACTTCCTTGAATGTCTTCTGACTGCCCAGATCGTTGCTGCTGGCAAAGCTGTACATGAGATACAGCGACAGCGCAATGGAGAAAATGAAAAACACATTCCCCCAGAACCGCGAGTTGTTGCGCGGCGGCAGCCTCTCGCCCCGTCGCTCGGCCCTGCTGCGCTTGGCATTGTCGCATATCACGTACACGATGATGACGAACTCCGCCACTATCACCGCGACCAACAACCAAAATATATCCGGCAACCCGGAACTAAGCAGCATCTCCATCTACCTACCCTCCGCGCTCCGTACCTTGCAGAGACTCACGTGCATACCGCGCCTACTCCCGAAACGTACTGTAACTGATTGATTATATCATATTTCCCGCCCCAATGCAATAGTTTTTCCCCATTCCCCGCCGCCTACACACCTTTTCTCACTCGGCAGGTATATTTTTCAAAAAATTTTCCGAAAATTTTATAAAAAACTATTGACAATTCCTCGCCTCGGATCTATAATATTAGCAGTCAAAGCGAAAGAGTGCTAACAGATACAGGCGAAGATTGCCAGACACTCCGAGCGGACTGAAATTCAAAGATATAAAAAGGAGAGAATACTATGAAAAACTATATGACTACACGCAGACCTACAGACTTATTCGACGAGGCATTTGACAGCTTTTTCCGTCCCTTCTATGTGGACAGCGAGTCCACATTTATGAAGACGGACATACGCGAGACGGAGCAGGACTATGTGATGGAAGTGGAGATGCCGGGCATGGACAAAAAGGACATCGATTTGAAGTTCGACAGCGGGTATATCACCATCTCCGCCAAGAAGACGGAGGAGTCGGAGGGCAAATACCTGCGCAGAGAGCGCGCTTCCAGCTACAGCCGCAGTTACTATATGGGTGACGTGGACCGCACCAAGATCCGCGCCAAGTACGAAAACGGCGTGCTGACCGTGACCGTACCCAAGGACAAACCGGAAGAGTCCCGCCACGCCATCAATATAGACTAAAGCCGAAAATATTTACAAAGCAAAAAGGGGCGACCGCGTAAGCGGTCGTCCCTTTTTTATAGTTACCTTATATCCATATATACTCAGATGGCCTTGGTGAGGTAGTCCTCGATGAAGGGTTGGATATTGCCGTCCATGACGTCGGCGACGTTGGGGTTCTCGAAGTTGGTGCGGTGGTCCTTGACCAGGGTGTACGGGCAGAATACGTAGGAGCGTATCTGGCTGCCCCACTCTATCTTCTTGATCTCGCCCTTGATGGCTGCCGCCTCTTCCATCTGCTCGCGCTCCTTCAACTCGGCGAGTTTGCTGCGCAGCATCATCATGGCTTGCTCGCGGTTCTGTATCTGGCTGCGTTCGTTCTGGCAAGCCACCACTATGCCCGTAGGCAGGTGGGTGATACGGATGGCACTTTCCGTCTTATTGACGTGCTGACCGCCGGCACCGCTGCTGCGGTAGGTGTCTATCTTCAGATCCTTGTCATCTATGACTATCTCGTTGTCCGTTGCCAACTCGGGCATGACCTCGAGGCTGGCGAAGCTGGTATGCCGACGCTTGTTGGCGTCGAATGGGGATATGCGCACCAGACGATGGACGCCCTTTTCCGCCTTGAGATAGCCGTAGGCGTTGGTGCCCTCCACCTTGAAGGTGACGGACTTGATGCCCGCCTCCTCGCCGTCGAGGTAGTCCAGTACCGTCAGTCTGTAGCCACGCCGCTCGCAGTAGCGCGTGTACATACGGTAGAGCATCTGGACCCAGTCCTGCGCCTCGGTACCGCCTGCGCCTGCGTGCAGGGTGAGGATGGCGTTGCATGCGTCGAACTTGCCCGAGAGCAGCGTCTCCACGTGCATCTCGCTCACCGCCTGAGTGAGCGCGGTCAACTCCGACGCCGTCTCTTCCAGCATGGCCTCGTCACCGTCGCATATGTCCAGCAGATCGCTCACGTCGGCAAGCCGCTTGCACAGCCGCTCGTAGGAGCGTATCTTGTCCTCTATGTTCTTGGCGCGCTGGCTGACCTGCTGGGCGTTCTTGACGTCCTCCCAGAAGTCCGCGCGGTGCTGCTGCTCCGTAAGGGAAGCAAGTTCCTCCTGCAGTCGGGGGATATTCAGGCTCTCGCCTATGCCGGACAGTTGCGCGTCCAGTTGCTTGATATTCAGTTTCAGTTCTTCTATCTGTATCATACTTTTTTATTCTTGATGCCGGCTATTTTCTGCAATTCCTTGTCCGACTTGCGCTGCTGCCGCTTGAGCGCGTACTCTTCCTGCTTGGTCAGCGGTCTGTCCGCGTCCGGCTCGGGATCTGCCTTGCCTGCCGCGGCGTCCTTGGGGTAGCAGCAGTTTTTGTACTTTTTGCCGCTGCCGCACGGGCAGGGTCCGTTCATCTTCTTTTCCGCGTTGATATCCTGCGCCTCCTGCACCGCCTGCGGCTTCACTCGATAGCGCATGAGCATACGCAGTGCCTGCACCTTGATCTGCTCATTCAGCGTGTCGAACATATCGTACGCTTCCTTTTTGTACACGGCGAGCGGATCGTGCTGACCTATGGCTTGCAAGCCCACGCCCTGCCGCAACTCGTCCAGCGCGTCTATGTGGTCTATCCACAATCTGTCCATGGTGTGCAGCAACAGTTCGCGCTCCAGTTGGTAGTAGTAGCCGGCACCCTCGCCCGCTTCCTCCACTACCTTGTTGAAGAAGTTCGTCAGGTACTCCGTGAGCATATCGCACACGTGCCGCGCGCTGACCAGATCCTGCTCGGTGACGAAGGGCTTGTCGTCCCCCTCTTCTTTTATAAAGAAGCCGGAGAGCACCTTGTTCACCTTCTCCAGATCCCAGTCGGCGACGTTCTCGTTGCTGTCGCACGCCTCGGCAAGGGCGTAACGCGCATAGTCCGGTACCATAGCCAGAATGTCTGCGTGGATATTGGCATTGTCGAGAATACGGTCGCGCTCCTTGTAGATGACCTTGCGCTGTTGGTTGTTGACGTCGTCGTACTGCAGGACGTTTTTGCGGGCGGAGAAGTGCATACCCTCTATCCGCTTTTGTGCATTCTCCACCAGGCGCGAGAGCATACGCATCTCCATGGGCGTATCCTCGTCCCAGCGCACGAAGTTCATAACGCGCTGCACCATCTCCCCGCCGAATACGCGTATCATATCGTCCTCGGCGGACACGAAGAACATACTGCAGCCGGGGTCGCCCTGACGTCCGGCGCGGCCGCGCAGCTGGTTGTCTATACGCCGTGCCTCGTGCCGCTCGGTGCCTATGACGAACAGTCCGCCCGCGTCAAGCACCTTTTGCCTGTTTTGGCGGAATTCCTCCGCGTACTTCTCGTACATTTCCGTGTATATCGCCCTGCACTCGTTGGCAAAGGCGTCATCGGCGTCGGACAGAGCCAGAGCCAGCGCGTCGTTGGTCTTTTGCTCGGCGATGGCGGAGTCGCGCTCCGTCTGGCGGTATCGCTGACGGAAAAGCCTGCGAAATTCCGTCTTGGCAAGGGGCACCGGGTCACCGCCGCCCAGCAATATGTCCGTGCCGCGTCCTGCCATGTTGGTGGCGATGGTGATACTGCCCGGCATACCTGCCTTGGCTATGGCAAGTGCCTCCTTTTCCTCGTCCGACTTGGCGTTGAGCAGCGTCACCACGTCCTTGGAGCCTATACCGGCGTCCTTGAGCCTACGGGAGAGCGCGATGCTCTTCTCCACGCTGGTGGTGCCTACCAGTACGGGCTGTCCGTGCTCGTGGCACTCCTTGATCTTGGCTATGATGGCGCGTATCTTGCCCTCGGTGGTCTTGTATATCTGATCTTCGTAGTCTATACGTATGACGGGTCTGTTGGTGGGAATGACTACCACGTCCACGTTGTAGATGGTGTTGAATTCCTTCTCTTCCGTCTTGGCGGTACCCGTCATGCCGCTCATCTTGTGATACAGGCGGAAGTAGTTTTGCAATGTGATGGTGGCTACCGTCTTGTCCTCAGGCTGTATGGTGACGTTTTCCTTGGCCTCTATGGCCTGGTGCAGACCGTTGCTGAAGCGTCTGCCCTCCATCTTGCGCCCGGTGAAGTTGTCCACTATCACTACCTTGCCGCCCTCGATTATATAGTCCACGCCCTTGTTCATGAGCGCGTGGGCACGCAGAGCGTTATTGATATAGTGGTTGACTTCCGTGTTCTCGGGAGCGGACAGGTTGTCCAACTTGTAGAACAACTCCGCCTTCTTCACTCCGCGCTCCGTCAGACGGACGCTGTTGCTCTTCTCGTCCACCACATAGTCGCCGTTGGGCTTCTCGTCGGAGTCCTGCTTGCCTATACGTGCAAAGCGATCGCCTTCGCCCTCGAGATTGCCCTCCGCGTCCACGTTGGTGGACTTCTGCAGGCGTATCACAAAGTCGTTGGCACGCTTGTACTCCGTGCCCGGCTTGTCGCCCCGTCCGCTTATAATGAGGGGCGTGCGCGCTTCGTCTATAAGTATGCTGTCCACCTCGTCTATGATGACGAAGTTCAGCCCGCGCTGCACCTGACGCTCACGCGAGGACGCCATGTTGTCGCGCAGGTAGTCGAAGCCGAACTCGCTGTTGGTCCCGTAGGTGATATCGCACATATAGGCGTGCTTCTTCTCCTCGAAGTCCTGCTCGCTCAGCGTGACGCCTACCGTCAGCCCGAGAAAGCCGAATACCTGTCCCATCCACTCCATATCGCGCTTGGCGAGGTATTCGTTGACCGTCACTATGTGTACGCCGTTGCCGGTGAGCGCGTTCAGATATGCGGGCAACGTCTCCGTCAGCGTCTTGCCTTCGCCCGTAGCCATCTGGCATATACGTCCCTGGTGCAGTGCTATACCGCCCATGACCTGCACGTCGAAGTGCCTCTGTCCCAGCGTGCGCCGCGCAGCCTCACGGCATACGGCATAGGCGTCGGGCAGCAGCGCGTCCAGCGTCTCGCCCCGTCCGTCGGCGTAGCGTTCGCGCAGCACCTGAGTCTGAGAACGAAGTTGCTCGTCCGTCATGGCGGAGTACACCGCCTCGCGCGCGTTGACGAGCGCGGTGATCTTTCCGAGTTTTTTCAGCGATTTTGCATTGGCTCTGCCGTAATTTTCTTTCATTGTTCCTCCTCCTCGCCGTAGAAGCGTACGCTCACTCTGCCTACCGCCAGAGTCAGCCCCGTCACACGCAGGGCACCGTGCCGTTTCAGCACCTTCGCACACTCGTTCAGCGTGGCACCGGTAGTCTTGATATCGTCTATGAGCAGTATCTTCCTGCCCTTCACCTCCGCGCCCGCCTTGAGCGCGAAGCAGCCTTTGAGATTCTTCCTGCGCTCACTTCGCGACAGCGAATCCTGCTTGGCTGTGTGTCGGACCTTGTACAGAGTATCGGCAAACAGGTCCGTTCTTTTCAGTATATCACAAAATTCTTCCGCAAGCAACTGCGATTGATTGTATTTGCGAACGCGCAGTGCCTTCTCGTGCATGGGTACGAATGTGACCATGTCGTACTCGAGATCGGCACGCTCCGCCTCCCGCACCAGATATCTTGCCAATACCCTCGCCGCCGCTGCGAAGCGATGAAACTTGAAGTCCCTCATCACCTCGCGAAACTCGCCCTCGTATATAAAGGGCGCGTATATGCCGTCGTAGTACAACTTGTCCCGCACGCAGTTGGCGCAGTATGTAGCCGACTTGTCCAGCGCGGCTCCGCAACGCGGGCAACGCTTGCCGTCATTGGGCGAGAGCCGACCGAGACACTCGGCGCAAAAGGCTTCCTCGTCGAATATCTCCCTGCCGCAGCGGATACAACGCGCTTCGATCGGCGACAGCAGGGCACTCATAGCCCTAATCGTCCGACTCCGTATCGCCATCGTCCGTATCCGTGGGGTGCATGGGACCCTCTGCAAAGAAGCGTCTGTGCACGGCGTTCTCCTCCTGCAGAAATCTGCACAGATTGGTCGTGCGCTCGGCTATGTAGTTGTTGTGTATCATGTGCGCAAGTATCTTGCGGCTGCCTACCAGCACCACCGCGCGCTTGGCACGCGTGATGGCGGTGTAGAGCAGGTTTCTGTTGATGATGGTGGGCGGTCCGCTGACCAGCGGCACTACCACCACTTCGAATTCGCACCCTTGGCTCTTGTGTACGGTGATGGCGTAGGCAAGTTGCAGATCGGACAGGTCCTGCTCCGAGTAGGTGGCGAGACGGTTGTCGTCGAACTGCACCTCCACTATGCCGTTGGGTCGGTCTATGCGCCGTATGAAGCCTATGTCGCCGTTGAATACTCCCTCGCCGTCGCTGAGCGTGCCGTCGGCATTCGCGCGGACAAAAGGCAACTGGTAGTTGTTCACCGTCTGCATCACCCTGTCCCCCTCGCGCAGCACCGACCTGCCTACGGATATCTCGCGCTTGCCGTAGACGTGCGCGTTCAACGCTTCCTGCAGGCGCGTGTTGAGATTTTCCACACCGGCGACGCCGTTTTTTAACGCGCCCAGCACCTGTATCTCCGACGAGGGCAACCCCGTGAACTTGGGCAGGCGTGTGGTCACCAACTCCACCACCGTGTCCGACACCTGCGCGAAGTCGTTGTAGTTCATCACGAAGAAGTCGCGGCTGTGGTTGTTGATCTCCGGCATCTGCCCCTTGTTTATAAGGTGCGCGTTGGACACTATGAGACTGTCCTCCGACTGGCGGTATATGTGCGTGAGATAACGTATCTCTATGACGTGACTGTGTATGATATCCGCAAGTACGTTGCCCGCGCCCACGCTGGGCAGTTGGTCCTTGTCTCCGACCAGAACCAGACGCGTACCGTTCTCGAGAGCGGACAGCAGACTGTACATTACGGAAACGTCCACCATGCTCAGCTCGTCCACTATCACCACGTCGCAGGGCAGGGTGTTGTTGCGATTGTATTTGAACTGCATCCTGTCGCCGTGCATCTCATAGCCCAGCATACGGTGTATGGTCTTGGCGTCGCTGCCCGTAGACTGCGACAGCCGCTTGGCTGCCCTGCCGGTGGGCGCGCAGAACTCCAGTCGCATACCGTATCCCGTCAATATCTCCGCTATGCACTTGATGATGGTGGTCTTGCCCGTGCCCGGTCCGCCGGTGATGACCGTGACGCCGTTGATGAGCGCGGACTTGACGGCTCCGGACTGTCCGGGGTGGAAGTGTATGTTGTGCACGCGCTCGAACTGCGCTATGAGGCTCTCGGCGTCTATCATTATACGCCGTGCGTCGTGATTGAGCGTCACCAGCCGCGTGGCGATGGCTCTCTCCAACTTGTAGTAGCGTATCAGGGATATGCACCGCCGCCCCTCCACGTCGAAGGTCTTGACGGCAGGCTCCAGTACCAACTTGGTCACCGTGCTCTCCGTCAGATCGGCGTACTCTGCAAGGTCTATTCCCAATAGCTCCGAGCAGGAGTCCAGCAGCGTCTCCAGCGGCAGGTAGGTATTGCCCTGCTTCTCCGCCGCCTCGCGCAGCAGGTAGATGATGGCGGCGCGTATGCGAAATTCCGACACCGGCTCTATGCCCATGCTCTGCGCTATCCTGTCCGCCGTGAGAAAGCCCACCCCGTCCACGTCGTCTATGAGGCGGTAGGGGTTGGCAAGCACCGACGACTTGGTCTCGGTCTTGTATATATTGTATATCTTGACGGCGAGATTGACCGTGATGCCGTAGCTCTGCAGGAACATGATCTGCTCCTGCATCTGCTTCAGCTCGGCAACGGCATTGGCTATGTCCATAGCCTTCTTGCGGGATATACCCTTGACCATCGCCAACTGCATCGGATTGTGCTCTATCACGCCGAATGTGTCGTCGCCGAACATATTGTATATGTTGGTGGCGGTCACTTCGCCTACCCCCTTGATGAGTCCGCTGGCAAGATACTTGATGATGCTCGCCTTGCCTGTCGGGTCCGTCATGGTGTAGGACTGCACGGCAAGTTGCTCTCCGTACTTGCTGTGTACGGACAGTTTGCCGCTGACGTCCAGCACCGCGCCTACATTGATGGCGGGGAAGTTGCCCACGCACACTATGTCGTCGCCTGCCGTCGTCTCCAGAGTGAATACCGTATATCCGTTGTCATCGTTTCGGAAGATGATAGCCGAAACGGTGCCCTTAGCACTCAGTTCCAACTTTATTTTACCTCTCGAGGTATTTTTTCAGATCGTCCACACGGTCCAGTTGCTCCCAGGCGAACTCTTCCCTGCCGAAGTGTCCGTAGCTCGCCGTAGCCAGGTATATGGGCCGCTGCAGCAAAAATTTGTCTATGATGGCGCGCGGGCGCAGGTCGAATTCCTCCCCTATGATCTCCGCCAATGCCACGTCGGAGACCTTGCCCGTGCCGTAGGTGTCCACGTCTATGGATACCGGTTTACTTCTGCCTATGGCGTAGCTGACCTGCAGCTGTATCTTGTCCGCCAGGCCTGCCGCCACTATATTCTTGCAGATATATCTCGCCATGTATGCCGCCGAACGGTCCACCTTGGTGGCGTCCTTGCCGCTGAATGCGCCTCCACCGTGCGCGCAATATCCGCCGTACGTATCCACGATGATTTTGCGCCCCGTCAGTCCGCTGTCCGCCGCGGGACCTCCTATTTCGAAACGTCCCGTCGGGTTTATGTAGTACTTGGTCTCCTCGTCCAGCAGCTCATGGGGCACCACCTCGCGTATGACGAGATTGATCATGTCCCGCGCTATGGTGTCGCTGTCCACGTCGGGACCGTGCTGGGTGGACAGTACGATGGTATCCACGCGGCAGGGTCTGTCCGCTTCGTCATACTCCACCGTCACCTGGCACTTGCCGTCCGGGCGCAGATAGTCCACTATGCCCTCTTTGCGCACCTGCGCCAGCCGCCTGCTTATACGCTGCGCCAGCGTTATCGCCATAGGCATATACTCCGGAGTCTCGTTGCAGGCATAGCCGAACATCATTCCCTGGTCGCCTGCACCGTACAAGTCCAGTATCTCGCCGCGATCGCGGTACTCGTCCGAGCGGTCCACGCCCTGCGCTATGTCCGGAGATTGCTTGTCCAGAGATATGATGACGCCGCAGCTGTCCGCGTCGAAGCCGAACTTGACACGGGTGTAGCCTATGTTGCGTATGGTGTCCCGCACGATCGTGGCATAGTCCACTACCGCAGTTGTGGTGATCTGTCCCATAACGAATACCGTACCGGTGCACACCACCGTCTCGCACGCCACGCGCGCATCGGGGTCGGAAGCCAATATGGCGTCCAGTATCGCGTCGGATATCTGGTCGCACATTTTGTCCGGATGCCCTTCCGTCACGCTCTCCGAGGTGAAAAATCTGTGTTTCGTGTTCTTCATACTTTCTCCTTTGCCTATCGCGCTCGGACATAAATATAGCGTCTTGCCGAGACAAGACGCGTCATATACTGCCCTTCGCCGTCCCATCTTTCGACTCTCGTCGCGGAAATTAGCACCTAACCGAATGTATTTTTAGGTTGCTGTGACATCACAGAGTCCGTCTCTCCGTCACTCTCGATAGGTTGGTTACATTGTACCACCGTCGCAGGGTATTGTCAACAAGTTTATTCTACTCCCAGCCCATAGACGCGGGGAAAAGCATCTCTATCTCCGCCTCGTTGAGCAGCACGCGCTTCTCGGTGCCCGCTCCGTCCTCCGGCCGCACCCGCTCCACGCAGTTCAACGCCTGCAGTCCGCTCAGTATCAGAGTCGCACGCCCGTAGCCCACGCCCAGCCCGCGCTGCAACGCAACCACGTCCGCCACTCCGCCGTTGTCCCGCAACCAGAACAGTATAGCCCGCTTGGTCAGTGCGTCCAGCGGCTTTGCCAGCGGCACTATCACAAACGACCACTTGGCTCCCAGTTTGCGCGCCTGCACGTTGGGGTTCTTGATCGAGTCGCGGAACCCGACCAGGCAGGTCTCCACGTCGTTGTGAGAGTAGCGTTCCCGCGTGTACAGCACATACCTCGCCGCGTCGGGCCCGAACTGTATGGAACGCAACTCGGCAAATACCAGCGACAGCACCAGCCTCTTTTCTATCTGCTCCTCCGCGTTGGTATACGCCGCATAGTCCACGTCCCGCACGTACAGCGCGTTCCTGGCTTCGTCGAACAGTTTGCGCTCCTCGTCAGATATACTGCTCAGATACTTCTCCTCGTCATACGCGTTGTAGTCGTATGAGAAAAACTCGTCATAGTCTATGTCCGGCGACATGGAATCGTCGTAGTAATCTTCTTCGGCGTCCCAGTCTCCTTCCTCGTCGTCGGAGTCCTCGTCACCCTCTTCGGAACCGTCATCCTCGTCCGACTCTTCATCGTCCTCTTCTTCGTCGAGATCGTCCTCGTCGTCGGACTCGTCTTCGTCCTCGGTGTCTTCGTCGTCGCTGTCGTCTTCTTCGTCATCGTCTTCGTCATCTGCCATAGCGGCGAGACGCTCCATGAGAGCCTTGCGGCGGCGGTCCGCTTCGTCCATATCGTCGTCCCGATCCGTACGGACGGCGGACGATTTGGCTTGAGCGGGGTGTTCGGCGGTAGGCGGACCGAAGGTCAGCCCTTCGTAGAAGGAGAGCCGACCCTCATCCGTGAGAGAGCGGACGCACTCGCGTATCTCGCCGTAGCTTGCGCCCGTCTCACGCTGCACTTCGGCTATGGTGAAGGTGCCCTTGCTCAGCAATAGTTGTCTAAGATCGTCTTTGGTCATATTGCCTCCTCAGAAACGTCTGTGTCTGCCTCTGGGATGGAACGTATAGCGGTACTTGGCGTCCAACGTATTCAACTCGCACTCATAGTCGGACGAGTCGAAGGGACGCTCGCAGCGAAACTCTGCGCACTTATACGACCGCTCCATTCTGGACAGCAGCACATATCCGCAGCGCGCCTCCGTCACGACGCATTCTCCTTCCGCCAGCGTAGCCAGCGTGCTTTTGGGCATACGGGGTACGGGTTCCAGCATGAAGGCTTCTATCTTGTCCGTGCTGCCGCACAACGCGCTCTTCGGGGATATGCGCGTGTACTCTCCGCACTCACGGGAAAATTCCTCCAGCGTCTCGGGATTGTTGCTGCCCAGGAATATGTGCATATTCAGGTTATCTCGTATTATCTTGGCGGTTTTCTCGCCGTATACATTGTCCAACTGCGCATAACTCTGCAGTACCAGCATGAAGAAAATATTTCTGCTGCGGCATGCGGATATGACTACGTCCGCGTCGGGGAAGGGCGGCAAATTGCCGAACTCGTCCAGCAGGAAGTAGAAGGGCGTATCCAACTTGCCCTCGGGCTGCGCATTGGCATGGCGGATAAGGAAATTGTACAAGCACTGCAAGAGAGTGGATATGACCTTGTAGTGCGTTTTCAACTCATCCTGATAGGATATGAACAGTGCCACCGGCTTGTCGTCGCGCACCAGCTCTTCCAACTCGAAACTATTGGCTGCGGTGATCAGACGTACCGCACTGGAGCGGTAGGGCGCGAGGGCGGTATTCAGTTCGGATATGATACAGCCGCGCGTGACTCTGCCCAGGCTCAGTATGCAGTTGTTGGCAAATCTGAGCGCGAGGGAGTCGGGCGAGCGTCCCGTGAAGAAGCCGCCGTCGTCGAAGCGGTCGTCGCCGTTGGACATGGAGTCGAATATGGTTATGAGCGTATTGAAGGAGAAGTTGTCCCTCGTGATGGGCACCACGTTCTCGTCCGTCGGGTGCGTGTCCTCCAACATTCCCCATATGCCGGCTTTGAGCATCAGTCTCGCGCTCTCCGGCCAATAGGCTTCCTTGGACAGGTCGTTGGACACCATCTTCACCGCCAGTTCGTCTACGCTGTTTTGCACGTCCTCCAAGGCTACCGCCTTGGCGCGCTCCACCGCCAGATCCAACTCCCGCTGATCGTCGTAGATCCTGCCCATGAATTTGCTGCGCACTCCCTCCGGCGTATCCACCGCTTCCACCTTGTCTTCCAGAGTCAACGCCGCCGTATATGCGTCGTATATGTCCGTCAGGGGGTTCCACTTCTCCGAGTGCAGGGGATTGCGGAAGTTGATACAGTACACCCTGTAGCCGCGCTCCGCCAACGCGTAGTAGTGCTTGCGCAGCAACTCGCCCTTCGGGTCGGCTATGACCATGGAGCGCGGACGTTTCATATGGGAAAACGTACGTATCACCGGGTCCACTATGCCCGTCGTCTTGCCCATGCCGGTGGCGGCTATGACGCATACGTGCGTGTCGCCGTTGGTGTACGCCTGCTGCAGCTGCCCGTCCTTGTAGAAGCAGGCTTTGGGAAAGCCCGTCTGCTCCGTCTCGCTCAGTTTACTGTAGGGCACGAGGGGCACATTGGTACCGTCTATCTCCCGATAGTCTATCAGTTCCGTATTTTCGTATCCGCGTATAAGTTCTTTCTCTAATATCATTGCTTGTACCCTCCGAATCCGAAATTATTCTCCGACTTGTCCCTGCCGTACTCATCGGTGAGCACTTTCAGCAAGTCGGCAGACGGCTGTTCGCCGTCGGGAGTGGAACGGAACAGTTTTTCCGTGATCTTTCTCGCCGTAGTCAGGGGATAGCGCACCAGCGTGCGTACCGTCTTCTCCGACAGCGGCTGTATGTCGCTGCGACGCAGTTCCTCGCGCAGTTCCTCTTCCGCCTCGCGGATGAAGGTCATCTTCTCCTCGTCCGTCATGGCGTCGAGGTATATCTTCGCCTCATCCGGTACGTAGCGAGCCGAGTGCGAGTCGCACAGACAGTACACCAGCACGTCGGACATGTCCAGCGTGACAGCAGGTCTGCGCAGAACGTAATTGTTCTTGTTGGCGAGGAATTCGTTCACGTTGTGCAGTACCTCCTCGGACACCTTGCCGTCCAGGCGCAGTATGAGCACGTTGCATACGCCGTTGATACAGCTGCGCAAAAATACATTGCTCACGGTGCGTTCGAAGTCGGGCTGATGCAGGTGCTCGACGTTGATGGTCTCCACGTGCTCGTGTCCCATACTTCTGTGCGCGCATACCAGCATGTCCTCCGCCTTGTCCAGCACGTCCTCGTCATCGCAGACGAAGCCGACGGTGGACTGCTTGCGGTGTATGTACATGTCCGCCGCGCGGCGGAACTGCTCTGCTCGGAAGCCCGAGGCGGTCTTTGCAAGCAACGTCGGCGCGGAAGTGGCATAGTGCGTGTCCGTAGGCAGCAACGCCAACTCCTCCTCCGAGTACTCCTTGCGCAGTACGAGTTTTTCTCTGTCGCTGTCGGATAGGTTGCGCGTGTATATTATATTGTAATACAGCGGGCTGACCCTTCCGAACTCTATCTTGTCCGACTTGACGGCTTCTATGAGCAGATAGGCATTTTGCGCGTAGCGAGCGCGCTTGCGCGCGGCGTACGGCTCGGGATAGGGATATCCGTAGTAGTCGCAGGCGCACAGCAGCGTGGCGACGTAGTCGGGTGCACCGCTTGCAAACTCGGGCGTACGTACGCAGTACAACAGCGACGTGTAGTCCATCCAGGACGCCGCCGCATGCAGCCACTTCTGCCCGTCGTGGCTCGCGTTGGGCAATATGCCCTCCGCCAGCAGCAGTCCGCCTATACGCAGCGCGTCCACTATCCCGTCCTCCGCCGCGCCGTACAGGTTCTTCCACAACTGCATCACCGTCATGCTGGGAGAAGCGAGCAGGTTTTCCGACATTAGCTTGCGTATTGCGTTGACCTTGATGGCTATCATCTGCTGCTGCAGTTCCGTCAAGGGGTTTTCCTGCCGCCGTATACGCAGTACCTCGCAGGAGCGGTAATACAAGTTGCAGTCGTGTTCGTTGGTGAGTTCCGCCAACTCGGGTGCGCTGCACATGTCTCTGAAGCGGCACGCCTGCTCGTCGGACACACCGTATATGCGCAGGAACAATTCCAGTATGCGCTTATCATCGGCAGAGCCGCCTACGGCAAGACATGTCTTGAAGTAATCGGTCAACATTATTTCATATACTGATTCCAACATGATCAACCTCCTTTTGCTTTGTTTCTCGTGGGTATCACGTCGTCTATGAGTCCATACGCCTTGGCCTCCGCCGCGTCCATGATCTTGTCACGGTCGGTGTCCTGGCTTATTTCCTCTATAGACTTGCCCGTGTTCTCCGCCAGTACGGTATTCAGTCTTCTGCGAATACGCTCTATGTGATTGGCGGCGATTATTATGTCGCTCGCCTGTCCGCTCGCCCCGCCGAGAGGTTGATGGATGAGTATTTCGCAGTTTTCCGTGGCGCGACGGTATCCCTTGCTGCCTGCCGAGAGCAAAAATGCTCCCATGCTGGCTGCCATACCGATGCCTACGGTGACTATACGCGCCTTGACGAAGTTCATCGTGTCATATATTGCCAGCCCCGCGCTTACACTGCCGCCGGGACAGTCTATGATCTGTACGGTGATCTCGTCGACGCCTTTGTTGTCCAGGTATTGCAGTTGGGATATGACCAACTCCGCCTTCTGCGAGTCTATCTCGCCGACGACGTTGATGGTATTGTGCTGCAATGAGTAATCATACGAAAAAGTCTCGTTTTTAGCCATAGTTACCTCCTTTATGCGGGGAGCGGCTCTGTATGCTTGTATGGTTTTGAGCCTGACCTCCCTTCTATTTGTTTTGTATTACAATTGTATACCCTTTTGGGGCATATGTCGACGTACTTTCCGCCCTCTTCGGACATGATCTTGCACAAAAATAAAGGAACCTTGTATCCGATACAAGATTCCGTGCGCGCTTGGATATCCCTCGCTCACTTGACGTACACAAGTATGTCGTCCAGACTCACGTGGGCTATCTGACAGTAAAAAAGCAGATCTTCTATACCTATCTCCGTTCTGCCCGATTCCCAATTGTTGATGACGCTGTCGGATACGCCGAATACCTGCGCCAACTCGGGACGGCTTATGCTCCTGTCCATATACATATCGTCACACTCGTCACAGGACGGAGCCGCACTCTCGCACTTATCCGTACCCGCACGCAGGACGCTGCATACATATCGCCTCAGCAGAGCGTTGTCGCTGCGCAAACGGAACAACTTGTTTCCCGTTGCTTGCCAATCTATGAACTTTCGAATTACTTTCATAATGCATAGTATACCATCATTTCCGCATTTGCTCAACTGTTTTCTTCCATTTTGCGCTGACAATTTTGTTCTGCAGGGTCACAGACAACGAAAAAGAAGGGTCGGTCTCCCGATCCTTCTTTGATTGGCTTGCAGCCGTCATTGCTCACAGGTAGGTGTATGTCGGCGTAGTCTCGCTGGTCAGCACGTAGTCCGACTTGGTGGCGACGTAGCGTTCCTTGTTGTATACCAGCAGCCCCAGGTCGTTTATCTTGGTGGTCTGGTACAGCTGCACGTCCTCCATATCGTAGTACTCCTTGATGAGCATGCCCTCGTCGAATACGCACAGCCCGTTCTCGGCGTCCACATAGAATGACTCCGCAGGAAAGCGGAATATCCGCAGCATGAACAAGTCGCCGTAGTACAACCCCTCGTCATAGACTTCGTTGTCCGTGTAGATGATGGTCGCCAGCAGGTTCTGCGCGTCCTCCGCCTTCATGGTCTCGGTAGTCACCGTCGGCTTGTCGCTGCCTACGGGCATCTTCTCCACCGTGTAGAGATATTCGCCCTCGGACTTGACAAGCGTGGCGTGCATCTCGGTGATATTTTCCTCCTCTATGCACTCCCCCTCGTATACCGAGCGGATGGTCAACTTCAGGTCGTCCGCGTTGCTCTTGTCCAGGTACACCTCCGAGCGGAAGGTGCCCTTGACCGCGTCCTGCTTGTCCGACAGCGTGCGCACCTCCGTGTACGAGGCGGTAGCGATACGCTCATACGCCTTCTCGGCGGTCATTCCGTTGTTCAGAAACTCCCTCACCGCCGGGTCGGGCGTATACTCGCGCTCACAACCCGCCAGCATACACAGCGTGAGCAACACCAAAAATATAGTTGCAATGGCTTTTCTCATCTCGATCAAGCGTTTTTACTCGCTATCAATACCTGACGTTGCAATATATTCGTCTGCGCGGTCAGTGCCGTATCTGCGCCGTATACGCCCAACGTATCCAGATATACGCTGTAGCCTGCCAGATCTGCGGTGGTCACGGTGCGGTTGAGTCCGGTCGCACTGTCTGCGCCCGACACACCGTTGGCGAGATACACCTTCCACACGCTGCCGTCCTTGGCATTGATGGTCACGGAGATCGCTTTGCCGCCATTCAGAGCGATCACGGTGTACTTCGACGATACGTCCGCATTTGTCTCTATGCCGAAGTCCTTGACGAACTTCTGCTTGAAGTCTATCAACTTGACATACGTATCGAATACGTCTTTGTGCGCCACCTTACGCGAATAGTCCAGTTCGTTTATCTTGTATGTGGCATTGTAACTGTTGTGTACTTGTTCGCCCGTAGCACCGAGTTCCTGCTTGCTGCGCATCATCTCTTCGCCTGCCAGCATGAAGTCGATACCGTTGGAGGTGAATACGACCGAGTTGGCGAGCAGACATACCTCGCGGATCTTGTCTGTATCACGCGGTTCTCTGAACTGTCCCGTAGCGCGCATGCGGTCCAACAGGGTGTAGTTGTCGTGGCAAGTCACATAGTTGACCGTCTTGGCAAGGTCGTTTATAAGTTTGCCGCCGCCCAGGTCCGTGAATCCTTTCATTCCATTCACGATGGCAGTGGACTCGGTATCCGAGCCGCCGTCCACCCAGCCGAGCGCATTGGCATTGTTCATGCCGCCCTTGATGAGCGCGTCGCGCATCTTGTCGCTGAATTGAGCAAAGCCTTCATACTTGTTGCCGTTGGTCTGTATCGCCATCTCCGCGTCGGTAGCCGTCGTCATATCCCACGGCTCGCCGTATACGATGATATTCGGATTGATCTTCTTGAGCGCGGCGGTGAGTTCGTTCATGGTCTGCAGATCGTGCAAGCCCATCAGGTCGAAACGGAATCCGCCCAGCTTGTACTCCTTTGCCCAGAAGCATACGGAGTCTATCATGAACTTGCGGAACATATAGTGATCGCTTGCCGTATCGTTGCCGCAGCCGGAGCCGGAGGACAGCTCGCCGTTGTCATTGTAACGGAAGAAGTATCCCGGGCACAGCACGTCGAAGTTGGAACCGATAGCCGCACTTACATGGTTGAACACCACGTCCATGATGATATTGATACCCGCTGCGTTGTAGGCCTGCACTACTTGCTTGAATTCTCTTATACGCGCATATCCGTCGGTAGGATCAGAGGAGTATGCGCCTTCCAGCACGTTGTAGTTGAGAGGATTGTATCCCCAGTTAAACGATACGTTGGCTTCGTCATTGTCCTGGTCGAAGATGGGTACAAATTGCACCGCATTCACGCCCAGTTCCTTGATATGGTCGAAGCCCGTCGAGACGGTCGTTCCCGTCGCGCTGTCCGTGTACTTGGTACCCGTCTCTATGAGACCGAGGAATTTCTTGGCATTGGCAGGTGTGCCGCCCCAGGTGGAGGAGGAAGTCACGTCGGCGACGTGCGTCTCCCAGACGGTCAGTTCGTTGGGTTTGTACGCGATCGGAGTTACATTGGCCCAGCCTTCCGGATCGGTCTCGTCGAACTTGACTATCTGTCCGCGCTTGCCGCTCAGCCCCGCGCTCTTGGCATACGGGTCTACTATCTCCTTTCCTGCGGGATAGGTGCTGTTGTACACGGTGTACGTGTAGTACTTGGCAGCCAGATCGCCCTCTACCGTCACGGACCATACGCCCTTGTCGCCCTTGGTCATCTCCGCAGTCTTTTCCACCGCTCCGCCGTTGCCCTTGGCGTACAGATTCAGCACTATTTTCGTGGATAAGGGGGACCACACCCTGAACTCGGTAGAGTTCTGCGTGTACAGTGCGCCCAATTCGCCGTCATAGTTGTACAGCGAGCCGAAGGACTCTCCGCCTATCATCGCGATAGTGGATATTTCCGTCTTCTCGCTCTTGTAGCCATCCGCAAACGTCACTTCTATCGAATAAGTCTTGCCGAAGTCTACCGACCAGTTGTCGGGCAATGTGCATACGCCCTTCGCGGTCGTCTGCTCGGGTTTGTTCTCCGCCAGCACGTCGCTGCCTTCGTATATGGTGACCTTTTTCAGCGGTGACGCCGCTTCTATCTGTATTTGTCTGTCGGGTACGAATTTTGCACTCAGACCGTGTTGGAAACTATCTGTAAAATTGTACACGTCTGCCACTCCCTGTTTGATATAGATATGATAGTAGTTGTTGACGTCCTTTTCTCCAAATCCACCATATCTGTCCCCGCCGAAGTCGTCTTTCGTCCAGTTCTGCATACGGGGGATCATACCCAGTTGCTCGGTAGCCACGTCGAGGTTGCCCGTACCGCCCTGCTGCGAGGACAATTCCTTCAATGTATACAGAGCCACGATGCCCCAGTCGTCTTTGTAGTTGAATTTCCAACCGAAGTTGCCGTTGTCGGAGTCGGAGTCGTTGGAGCCTACAGAGCCGCTATTGGTCCACAACCACAGCTGCCAACCGGTGTAGCTGTTGGCCTTGAGACGCTGATAGTGTATCTGCACCGAAGGCTCGGCAGCAGCCCCCTCGGGTACAGTGGGCAGATTCACGCTTTCCGTGCTCTCCGCGGCGGCAGAGACTTCGTACTCCTCCCACTCGAAGGTGCCTTTGCCCTTCTTGCACGCCGTCAGCGCGAGGCTCAGCACAAATACCATGCACAGAGCCAAAATGATATATAATTTTTTCTTCATAAATACCTCTTTTTTGTTTTTTCACAGTATAACCACCGAGAGTATCGGTGGTTATCTGCATTCAGATCACTTTCGGCCGTATCAGTACAGTCTGATATCGAACAAGTTCTCGAATATACGCGCACGCGCTATGTCTATGCGGACATTCAGTACGTCGCCGATGCTGTGCGGTTTGTCTACCTTGACATACAGCGTCTCGCCGTACAACGAGCAACGAGCATATTGCTCTGTGCCGTAGTCTATCATCTCCTCCACCGTCACTTGGATACCGTCCTCGCCGAACGTGTAAGCGTCATGGGGTACTTCGTAACGGTAGTGGCTGAGGAACAGTTGCGCGCCCAGACCCTTGACTATCTTTTTGTTGATATCCAGCGTGGACTCGATGACGCAGCCGTTGATATATGCGGCGAATACTTTGGACTCGAACAGGATATCGTCCACAGCGGAGTTGTGCTCAGCCAGCAACGCGGCAAGCCTGTCCTTCTTGGCGATACGCGACTCTTTGTACTCTATGACCGCCGTGTCCTTCTCCGCACCCTGCGCGGTGGCGACTCTCGCCTTGGCTTGCTCGATATTGTCCGTCAACTCCTGCAACAGCGCGGCCCTGCGCTCGGCATAGCGGCGATTTTCTTCCTCCACCAGTGCGGCGGCTTCGGCTGCCTTGCTCTGCTCTATCGGGGACAACGTGCCCGCCACGCCTGCCAGATTCTTCTGTATCTCGGCGATGATGGCTCCGTATCTTTCCTCGATGAGTTTGGTTTGCTCGGCATAGCGTGCCTTGATCTGCTGTTCTTGCTCTGCGCGCTCGGCTTTCTCGCTCTCAGGCAATCCGTCGTACTCCGCCTTCTTCGCATTGTAGTCGGCTACGCGTGCCAGATATTCCTGCTTGGCTTCTTCCAACGCCTGAGCGGCCTCTGCTTTTACCTTTTTCTTGCCTTCCTTGCCCAGGCTCTCCGTGCCCAGACGGTAACTCATGTTGCCCTGTATCTCTTTACGCTTCTCGGCGTAGTCCTGCTTGATGGATACCAATACGGACGGCTGCAGCACTACTTCGGATATCTCCGCCTGCAGTTGCCTGTTCAGCTCCGTCAGCTCCTTCTTCTTGCGCTGAGCGTAGTACTTGAGCAGTTGGTTGGTGGAACGAGTCGCATTGGCTCTGTCGAAGTACGAACCGATGAACGTATCGTATTCCGGCAACGGCGTGACTATCTGCTCGCCGCCTGCGGTCACGGATATCTTCTTGAAGTCGATACCCAGCGAGACTTTGTCCCCCGCCTGATGCTCGGTGCCGTTCAGCATGAAGAATGTACGTGTACCTATCTGCAAGTGAGTGATGCGAGTGCCCTTGATGACCTCTTCCGCCACTACCGTAGCCGTCAGGTCCTTGCCGCCTTCGTACAGTGCCGCGGTGGGTATGAGCAGCGTAGCGTCCGTCTTGCGTCCGCCCACCTGACGCGTCACAGCCTCGGGCAGTTGCACCGTCGCGCCCAGCAGCGTCATCTTGCCGCCGTCCAGTTGCACGTCGAATACGTTGTCTACCGGGATACGCGGAGCGATGGTCTGCTCGCTCTCGGCGTCGAAGAAGTGCGCCTTGCTCATGTCAAATGCCACATTCACTATGTCGCCGCGCTTGCTGTCATGCGTACCGCCGTACTGCTTGACAATGAGACGCGTGCCGCTGTCCGCCAGATCGGATATCTCGGTATTCATATCGCCGTAGATGAGCGTCTCGTTGCCCAACTCTTCGAAAATGGATATCTTGATGGGTATCACGTTGTCGCTCTTGGCTACCACTTCGGGGTCTACCGACATGTGCTCGCAGCGCAGTCCGACGATGACCTTGCGGCTTCCGTCCAGATACTCGGGACGTACCTTCAGCATCTGCTCGAAGGGTACCTTGAGTATCTTGTCCACTCCGTCGAATTGTACCGATACCACGTCGCCTTCACGCTTGAGCGTCGCGTTGAAGAAGTTCATCTGCGGCGTGCCGATGAAGCCGGCGACGAATTTGTTCTCGGGGTAGTTGTACAGGTTCTGCGGAGTGTCGATCTGCTGCACGTAGCCCATGCTCATGACGACGATACGCGTACCCATCGTCATAGCCTCGACCTGGTCGTGGGTGACATAGATGAACGTCGTATTCAGTTCGTTGTGCAACTTGGCTATCTCCGCGCGCATCTCGGTACGCAGTTTCGCGTCGAGGTTGGACAGCGGCTCGTCCAGCAGGAATACCTTGGGCGTACGCAGAATGGCTCTGCCCAACGATACACGCTGACGCTGACCGCCGGACAACGCCTTCGGCTTGCGGTCGAGGTACTCTTCCAGACGCAGTATCTTGGCTGCCCACAGCACCTTCTTGTGTATCTCCGCCTGCGGTACGTGTCTGAGACGCAGACCAAATGCCAGGTTCTCATACACCGTCATGTGCGGATACAACGCATAGTTCTGAAACACCATCGCTATGTCTCTGTCTTTGGGTTCGGTGCGGTTGACGAGATTCTCGCCTATGTACAGCTCTCCTGCCGTGATCTCTTCCAGACCCGCTATCATTCTCAGCGTAGTGGACTTACCGCAGCCGGACGGACCTACAAAGACGATGAACTCTTTATCTTCTATCTCCATATTGAAGTCATTTACCGCTTTGACTCCGTTTGGATACACTTTATATATGTGTCTTAAACTTAGATTGGACATTTAGTTTTTCCTCCGTCAATATTTCTAATTAAACTTGTTTGAGCACTGCAAAGGACATATAAGGCATGGATATCTTGTCCTTTTTCAGCTTGGGCGTTTTGTCCACCGACAACGTAGCCGCCAGTTCGAACTCGCCGTACTGCGACAGGTCCACTTCCGCATTGTTCATATGCGAGAAGTTCGCCACTATGTATACGGCGTCCGCGCCTTCGCCTTTCTTGATTATTCCCACACAGTCGTCATCGTCATATATCACCTCGCCGTAGTTGCGCGCTATAGCGGGGAATGCCCTCCTGAGCGCATTGGCTTTGGTGATGAACTCTATCAATGAGCCTTTCTCTTCCAGTACGTCCTGCACACTGCCCCACGGATACTTGACGCTGTCTTCCACTTCGGTAGTGCCCTGCACGGGCTTGCACCTGTATTCGTCCGCCCACGGCATGGGTTGACGCTTGTTCTCGTCGATGGTGTCCCCCGCGCTGTTGGCAAAGGTCGCCATTCCCACTTCGTCGCCGTAGTACCAGAACGTCGTTCCGCAGCTGAGTACCATGGCAGCATAGCCCATCTTGGCGTTGTTCACGCTGATATTGCTCTGCAGTATGCCCATAGCCCTCGCCGTGTCGTGATTCGCTATGAACAGTGCCGGTATGCTGCCCTCATAGATGCCTATGCGCGCCTTGTCCGTCTTGTCTATCCCCGCGAAGTACGAAAACGCTCCCGGTACCGCCGCACGTCCCGCCATGGAGATATTGTTGTCTCCGCGATATCCGTGCGTGAAGAGGAAAAAGCTGTCTATACCGCTGCTGTGATACTTGTATGCATTGGCTCCCCACGGTCCCTCGCCGACTATGTAGCAGTCCGGCTTGATGGCCTTGGCTGTCTTGTCTATCCACTCCAGACAGCGGATATTCATGTCGTCGTTGCCGCTGAAAAACTCACCCGTGGCGTCCAACCTGAAACCGTCCACATTGTGGTCGATGAGCCAGAAACGCATCACGTCCTCGAGTTGCTTGCCCAGCTCACTGTCCGGGTCGTTCAGTACGTAGTCCCAGTTCAGATCCGGCATGCCGCTCCAGAACTGTCCCTCGTAGTACCAGCCGCTGCCTGCACTGTACCAGTGCGAGTCATCCCGCTGCGTGGAGGAAAAGTTGTAGAAGTTGTAGTACGGATCGTAAGGTCTGTTGCGTACGTGCGCCATTCGGCACTTGTCGAACCATACATTGTCCAGCGCGGTGTGGTTGATGACCAGGTCGAGTATGATGGTCATACCCCGCTTGTGACACTCCTCCACCAGCCTGTCATAGTCCTCCAGCGTGCCAAACGCCGGGTCTATGGACTTGTAGTCCACTACGTCGTACTTGTGGTAACTCGGCGACTCGTGCACCGGCGTCAGCCATATTCCGTCGAAGTTCATGTCGGCTATGTAGTCCAACTTGTCCGTGATACCGTTCAGATCGCCTATCCCGTCGCCGTTGCTGTCGGCAAAGGAGTACGGGAATATCTGATACATTGTGCGATAGTTGTCTGTGGTCTCGCCGAACTCGGGCACCTTCTCCTTGCATGCGGCAAGCAGCCCTATGCATACGACGAGTACCAATACGATCGCTATAGTAGAAATAATCGTTTTCCGTGCCATAGTACTATCCCTTTACAGAGCCTCCGGTCACGCCTGCCACGTAGAAACGCTGCATGAAGAAGAACATGATGATGGGCAGCAGGGATACTATCACACCGCCTGCGCAGAAGGTAGTGAAGTTCTCACTTATCTCCGGCAGGGTGTCCACCATCTGATACAGTCCGATCGCGGCGGTCTTGAAGTCCGTTCCTCCGCGTCCGACTATGTAGTTCGCCATCATGTAGTCGCCCCAGGGTCCGACGAATGCACCCAGCAGCGTCTGTATGATGATGGGCTTGGACAGCGGCAGTATGATGGAGAAGAATATCTTCGCACGGCTTGCACCGTCTATCATCGCCGCCTCATCCAGCGACCTGGATATGGTGTCGAAAAATCCCTTGGATACGTAGTAGCCCATCATGGTACCGGATATGTATATCAGCATCAAGCCCACTATGGACATCTGCGATCCTATCATCTTCATCGCGTTGAGCAGGTAGTAGATACAGATCATACCGAGGAAGCCGGGGAACATGCCCAGTATCAGCATGAACTTCATCAATGCCTGTCTGCCCTTGAAACGCATACGACTGAGCGCGTACGCAGTCAGCAGCGTGATGAGCGTATTGATGATGGATACCACGATGGCAATGATGAGCGTGTTCAGATACCACTTCAGAAAGTCACCCTTGAATAGGTATATGAAGTTGTTCAACGTCAGCTGCTTGGGTATGAGGTAGGTCACCATGCCCGTCGATTCGCCGCGAAATGCGCACAGGATCAGATACACAAAGGGGAATACCCAAACAATACTGATAATGACCAACAATATGTATATAAACGTGTCTATGATTGCATTCTTAGGACTACGTCTCGTCGTTTTCAGATATCTCATTATTGGAAATCCTCCTCATTCTTGACGGAGCCTATTCTCGAGTATACGATCAGCGAGAAGAAGGCCACTACTATGAATATCAAAATACCCAATACCGACGCGATATCGTATTGCTGTCCGTTGACCGTCAACTTGTACAGCCAGGTTATCAACAGGTCCAGGTCTCCCGCTTGTACAGCCAGTCTGCTGTCCGCCAGTCCCGTGGATCCGCCCGTCAGAAGGAATATGATATTGAAGTTGTTGATATTGCCTACGAATGTCGTTATCAGACTCGGTCCGAGTACGAACATCATATAGGGCAACGTGATCTTCGCGAACATTTTATACGGGTTCGCACCGTCTATCTTGGCTGCCTCGTACAGGTCGTCCGGGATATTCATAAGTATACCCGTGCAGGTCAGCACCGTGTGCGGTACGCCTACCCACAGGTTGACTACCACGATCATGAACTTGGCAAGCGGCGCACTCTTGTGCAGCCAGTCTACCGTCGGCAACCCCAGATTGTAGAGTATGGAGTTGAATATACCTGCATTGTTCAGCATCTTGCTGACCAATAGCAACGAGATGAATTGCGGCACAGCCACGACCGTCACCAGGCAGGTACGCCACAACTTCTTCAGCTTGATGGTCTTCTTGTTGATGAGCAACGCCACTATCATTCCGATGAAGAGATTCGTCACCGTGGCAAGTACAGCCCATTCCAGCGTCCAGCCCAGTATCTTCCAGAAGGTGTAGCTCCACCGTCCGGCGTTCTGCGCTCCGCTCAGTCCCTTGGCTTGCCCCGTCAGCACCGCGGCGAAGTTGTCGAATCCTACCCAGGTGAATAGGTTCGCCGGCGGCAGCGTGTTGCGGTTGTAGTTGGTGAACGCCACCAGTATCATGAACATAAGCGGTACTATGGTGAATACCACCAACGTCAGGCTGGGGAACGCCAATATAGTCAGATGGAACTTGTGGTTGAGCATCTGCCCTATGTCGTCCTTGGCGGACGCCGCACGCTTGGCTATGGAGTAACCCAGCTGGTTGCTGTACGCGTTCTTGATGGACATGACGAATACCACCGCGGTGAATACGATGACCGCTATCGTCAGCATGGAGTACAGCAGTATGCTGAATGAGTTATCGCCCATCACCAGAACGAGGTCCGTATCCGGATCGCGCTGCTGCAGCACGTCGCCCAACGTATCCAGTTTGCCCAGATACTGCGCGCCGAAGAATGTCATGAACAGTACGAATATTATTTCATAAGCGAGGAACAAGATGCCTCTTCCTATCTGACGGTAGGCAAAGCACCCAAAGCCCCATATCAGGGCAGACAAGCGAGTCTTCCAGTTGCCATAGCGGATAGCGTCCCACAGTCCGCCGAACCAGCCGCCTATCTTGGCTCCCAGCCTTCCGAACTTGTCCGGCAGACTGCGAAACCAACGGCCTATGGCAGCGGGAATACTTGCAAAGAAAGAACAGAACTTGTACCACGCCCGTCTCGCCTTGGACATGGACAAGTATTCCAATGTAGAAATCTTTCTCATATATTCTCCTAATATTTTTTTGGCTTACACTACACTACCCCAAAGCAAGTGCTTTGGGGTAGGTAATGACACTTGACTTTTGTCTATTACGCTCTATTGACTGATTATTGAGCAGCGGACTGTATGTCAGCCTGCAACTGTCTCAGGTAACGATAGATATGAGGTACCGTGTCGAAGTTCTTGGTCGCAGACTCGCTCTTGCCGGAGATCTCCTGATACAGCGTGTTGCCGAAGTTCTGTATGGGAGTCCAGTAGTTGGCGGGTACGGAGTCCTGCGTGCGGCAGCCCAGTCCGTTACCTACGGGGTCTCCGCCGTGCTTGACTACCAATTTCATCGTGCCGGTCTCATAGCTGAGCTCGTAGTAAGTATCGCCGGCTGTGCCGGGATACTTGCATACGCGGTCGTATTGCGCATTCAGCGCGAGCAGAGCGGCGTCCTTGGCGATCTTATCGTTTGCAAGTGCTTGCTTGTTGGCGGGGCCTGCACCGGTGGAGTCGTAGCGCGCCACGGAGATCTCCGGTCCGCACAGATACTGAGCCAGCGTGTGCAACAGTTGCAGACGGTCAGCCTGTTCTTCTTGCGGAGCGTCGGTGACGAAGCTGCACTGCGGGTTGACGCCCATATGCTTGTATCCGGCGAAGTTCTTCATTGTGAACTTGAGACCGTCGTCATTTTCCAGCACGGGCAGTACCGTCGCGGCATAATCCGAACCCCATGCCAATTGCAATTCCTTGGCCTTCCAGGTTCCGCATACGCATGCAGCCATGGGAGTAGCGAAGTGTTGCTCGTCGTTGAAGTCGGTGTAGTAGGTGATATAGTCGTTCAGGGGGGATCCGCTGCCGTCCGTGTACAGATAGTTGGCGGACAATTTGCCCGTTGCCTTGTCGGTGATGCTGTTCTTCATGCACTGCACGGCATTCATACCGATCTGGTAGTTGTAATCATCTATGCTTGTGGCATTGTTGGGGTTGGTATATCCGAACCAGCAGTCCGCAGCACCCGTCTGCTTGCCCTGTTGGTCATACTCTACGTAGTAGTCTCCGCCCACTGCGAAGAATACGCCGCTGCCGTACCAGGAGTCACCGAGAGGCCAGGTCACTACGCCCTTGGACCAATCGACAGACACTTCCTTCTTCTGCGTCTCTTCCTTGTATACACGCTTTCCTTTATCGTCTACGTGATCGAAGATCTTGACTTCTGCGGTGTATGTGACCGTCTTGCCGGCTTGCTCCCGCAGTGCGGTATACAGATCTCTGAAGGTGTATCCGTCTTTCAGGTCGCCCTTGGTTCCGTCCACATTGTCCTTAGTGGCGTCCCATACGGAAGTGCCCCTGAATGCGGACTTGTTGTAGTACATATAGTAGCCGTTGTCCGCCTGCAGGGGATACGCATAGCTGCGTCCGTCTGCAAAACGGGTCGCTTCCACAGCCGCCTCTACGCAGTTCTCTTCCGACCACTTGAGGTTGTCGCCGTTGACTACTGCCAACGCGCCCAGGTTACGCATGTTAGCCATTTGGTCGTTTGCAAATGTGTATACGCCTGCACCGCTCTTCGGGTCGGTAGCCATAGCGTCATACGCGCCTGAGTCACCGCTGCCGGCGTACTGGAAGGTCGCGCCGTGCAACTCGCTCTTGTGTTCTTCTGCGAACTTGGCAAGGTATTCCTCGTAGATCTCTTTGTGATCATCCGGTCCCCACACAAGTATAACTGTCTTGTTGTTGCAGGCAGCCAATACGGACACTACGCCCGCCACCAGCAATACCGCAAGAACAACACACAAAATCTTTTTCCAGGTTTGTTTCATTGTGAATTCTCCGTTTTTTTATTTCCCATTCGGGATGATTTTTTTCGCCATATGGCGATGGTTTTCGGTGTTGTCCGAAAAAACAATTAGCACCGTCACGACGGAAATTCCGCCGCGACAGTGTTAATCTTAAGTGTTATTGCTTATGCAGCAGTGTAGGTCAACGCATCTTCAAACAGGTTCAATGCGCCGGCTTTTTCGACTTTAACTTTAGCGTTTTTTCCGCCATCGAGGCCGAACTCAGCACCGCTGGGCCAACCCGTAGGACCGGCTGCATTTTCCGTACCTACAACGACTTTGAACTCAAGTTCTTGTCCGATGAACGCGCTCATTTTAAGCGTGAACGTCTTTCTGTCGGTAGAAGCATCCATAGGATTAGTGCCGTCCCAAGCGATATCGCCGATACCGGAACCGCAAAGGAATACTTTGACACCTGCGGGCAGTGCAGCGGAGAAAGTAACTGTGAATGTAACTTCAACCGGAGTACCGAGCTCAAGGACTTTGCCTTCAGCCTTAGTGATATCGATACCTTCCTCTGCGCCCTTGAAGGACGAACCGGTCAGGTCGACATAAGAGCCGCCGTCGCCTTCGGAAATACCAACAACGCAGTTTCCGCCGTTCAGTTTGATTTGGATCGCGTTAGTAACAATTCCGTAATAGTCCCAAACAGAGGGTTCTGCGATCTCTTTTCCTTCCGCATCGACAGGTTTCTTGTCTCCAAGTCCTGTGGGGAATACTACCGCTGACCAGTCAATCGATTCCGCTGCGATGATGGAGTCTACATGGACGGAATAGCTCACAATTGCAGTAATGGAAGTGTTTCTCGTTGCCTCGCTTACCGCTTTCTTGTCCGCCGTGCTGACAGTCGTGCCCCAATTGTCGAAGAATCCGCCGACAATGTACACTACCGTCTTATCTGTGAAGAGTTCGTTGTTAGCGGCGAAGTTCAATCTGAGATCGATATCCTCTACGGGAACGGGTGCACCGAGTTTGCCGGAGAATTCCCACTCACCGACGAACAGAGCCTTGCCGGATTCTGCATTTGCCAAAGCACCGGTAACGTTGCCGTTTTCGCCGTCGCCCTTGGTTACGTTGTAGGCCTCATTGCCCCAGTTGACGCCGAGTTTAGAACTGTCTTGTCCGCTCGCTTGGTTGTAACCTATTACAAGTTTGTACTCATCTGTACCGCTGGTACCGAGAGAGGTTCCGAAGTTCTCAAACGGAACAAGTACGTAATAAGTTGTAGAAGTGCCCAGTTGCTTGAGTTCGTAAGCCAAACTATCAGCACCCGTTTTCCAACCGGTCACGCCGCCTACGAAGTAGTATGCAGAATAACTGGTGTCGATGCCTTCAGTATGCTTGATCGTCCAATACAGAGTCACTTTGCCGTCTTCTGTAGGAATATCGCCCGCTTCCGGTGCCTGAGGTGTAGACTCGTGTCCCGGGCACTTCTCTTTGCATGCCTCTTCCGTACAGTCTTTGTTTGTGCATTTGCCGCATGTCTCGCACTTGCTGGTGCACTCGTGCTTCTTGCAAGCCGCAAGAACGAATACGCAAGATACTACCAGTGCAAGAACGATCAATACTGACAAAATTCTTTTTGCGTTTTTCATGTTTTTCTCCTCTTATATTTTTTTATTTCTTCCGCTTACGCGGTCAAAACCGATCCTATGCGCGCCCACCGTAATATATACGGTCCACATGCTTTTCGTGCCTTATCAACATTCCCCGACTGATAGTCCACGTGCTTTTCGTTTCCGGAAACGAAAAGCCGCCTGCAGGCGGTCCCTGCATCGTCGCGCTTATTCACTTGTGCACAGTCGCGCCTCGACAAAAAGTAACAAAATGCCCCTTTCGTACCGCTTTGTCCATAATGATGGCACAATTGTACATATAGAATTTTACACCTATAAGCCTATTCTTTCAATATCTATGGGGATAAATGAAAACAAAAGTTGCAAGTTCATTATTGAGAGCGAAAATATAATGAAAATATTATGAAAATGTTCGCCAAACGCAAGGCGAACTATATATAGACTATATCAGTACGCTATAGCGAGGGAGAAGTGCTCGTCGCCTACGCGAACTATCTCGGCGACGGTCTCGGCGCAGACAGGCTCGGACTGGCGGGAGATATCTCCGACCATGCCGCGGTACTTGAAGGTGGCTTCCTTGGCGGACCAGCGTTCGGCGAGGTAGAGTTTGCCCTGCTCCTTCAGGGAGAGGAAGCGGCGGTATTCCTTGGCGGACAGGATACGCCGAGCGAGGCGGTCGGGGTCGGTGAAGGCGGACAGAGCCTGCAGGTCCATACCTATGGGGTGCTCGTACAGGGCTACGGCTGCGACGTTGGAGCTATGGCTCAGGGAAAAGCGGATGGGCATCTCGGGGCAGATCCACATGCCGTTGGACTCGCGGCGAATGTTCCAGTGCTCCACGCCCGTGCCTATGCGCTCGTTGAGAGCCATATCCAGCAGGTGCCAGACTGCATAGCGTTGGGCACGCAGCAGGGGGGCTTGCGTATTGCGAACGTACCACTCGCGCTGTATGGGCACGAGCGGATATACGGGAGCGGGACCATCGAAGCGCACCACCCATACGGTGGCGGGACCCATGGGTATCTTGTCCAGGCATGAGTATTCCATAAGATAATTGTAGCACCGCTTTGCCGCTCCGTCAACCGACAGTCGGAGGCTATTTCTTGAGGTACTTGCTCGCCTTGCCCTCCTTGACGGTGAGGTAGCTGCGCCCGATGCCGAATGTGCCCTCCGGCATGTCCTTGTCCACGGTGGTGCCGCACGCCACGAAGCAGCCGTCGCCCATACGTAGCGGAGCGACGAGGCAGGAGTTGCAGCCGATGAAGCAGTCCTCGCCTATCTCGGTATGGTGCTTGGCTCTGCCGTCGAAGTTGACGAATACGGTGCCGCAGCCTATATTGGTCCGCGCGCCCACGGCGGCGTCGCCTATGTAGCTGAGGTGTGCCGCCTTCACGCCCTCTGCCAGAGTGCTGTGCTTGATCTCGACGAAGTTGCCTACCCGACAGTCGTCGCCCACTACCGCTCCGTCGCGAAGGTGTGCACACGGTCCCACCGTACAGCGATCGCCCACGGTACTGTCCACTATACGCGAGGCGCGTATGTGCGTGTCCCTGCCTATAGCGGAGTCGCACACGTAGCTGAAGCTGCCCACCACGCAGCCGTCGCCCAGCACCGTATCTCCCTTGACCACGGCGTACGGTTCTATCGTCACGCCATCGCCTACGCGGACGGTGTCATCCAATATGTAATCAGACAATATATACTCCTTATTATATATACTATGCCAGTTTAGCCACCACCACCGTCATGTCGTCGGTCGGCGTACCGCCGCACTGCTTGAGAGCCTTGGACATGAGAGTCTCGGCTATGCTCTGGGGTACGCATAGCGATACCTGAGCGAACTCGCGAGCGATGAGCTCCGGGTCGCGGAAGCAGTCCGCCACGCCGTCGGACATGAGCACGACTATATCGCCGCCGATCAGTGCCTTTTTGGTGACGGAGGGGGTCATCTCCTCCAGTACGCCCAGCGGAAGGCTGCTGCCGTTGACTATCTGCACCTTCCCCTCCGTGCGCACGAGTCCGGAGCACGAGCCCAACTTGATAAAGTCGGCAAGACCGTTGTACAAGTCCAGCACCACCATATCCACCGCGCAGAATATCTCGTTGCCGCTGCCCACGAGCAGTTTGTTCACACAGGAGAGTATGGTATCGTTGTCAAATCCGGCACGATAGAAGCTCTCCACCAACTCTATAGAGGTAGCGGACATTTTCTCCGCCTTGGCACCGCTGCCCATGCCGTCGCACAGGGCTATGATACACTTGCCGTTGTCGGTGCGGGTGACGGTATGAGTATCGCCGCTGACCTCGTTGCCTTGCTTGGGCACGGAGCTGACGCCGAAGGAGACGCTGTATCTCGGCTTGACGGCGAGCAGTACATTGACCCAGGCGTCGCTGTCCGTGCGCTCTATACGCTCCACCGCCACGTTCTGCTTGAGCACGCTGCCCACCACCTTCTCTATAGTCTCCGTATCAGTATCCTTGGCGGACACGGTCAGTGCCACCGTCACGGTTTCCTTCTGCCGTGCGATGACGGCTCCGCAGCAGAGGATATTGTGAAAGACCAACTTCTCCACCAATTCGCTCTCCCGCGTACTGTCGCACAACATTCGATTCTTGGTCTCGTCGGCGAGTTGCATGAGCAGATCGGACACTCCGCCCATCTGCTCGCCCAGCAACGCTTTGCCCTTGTCCGCCTGTATGGCGCGCTCGCGGTAGCCGCGATAGGTCTCGGACTGGGCATTGACCTCACTGAGCAGAGCGGACACTCGGTCACAGCGCACGGTCAGTGCCTGAGGTACGTCGAGAATGGTACACTTACCGCGTTTAACTGCGCAAGTTGTCAGGTTCAATAGGCTCTGTTCCGTCTGTCGCATATCCTGCCGCCAGCAGCGTGTGCGGGACGGGCAGTCCTTGCACACCACGTCCGAGCACTGCCTGACTATGGCGCGCTGAGCCTCCTCCGCGGACACGGTGCCTGCCGACATGGTGAAGAAGGCGTTCTTCATAGACAGGAATATGTCCGACAGGCGCAGCAGTCTGCGCGACAGCGTATCTCCCATCTTCTGCACCACGCTCTGACTCAGATACCTGTCCGCGCTGCCCGAGCAGTAGTCGCGTATGTACGCGTACACTCTGCCGGGGACGACGGCGAATACCAGTGCGGATGCGAACGTCGGAGCCAACGACGCCACGTCGAAGCCGCCGTGCAGGTTGAGAAAGTAGCCGAGCAGTATATCCGCAGCCAGTACTCCCACCGCGGCGAGGTACCTGCTCACCTTGCCCAGCGTCACCGCCATGAGCGCGGCGACGGCACAGTACACGCAGCAACCGTATTCGCCCGTAGCCAATATATTGCCTATCCCCGCCAACACCGCCATGCACAGGCACACCCTGTCTCCGAGGCAGGTCGCGGCGAACAGCAACGCCGCCGGCACCACAAAGTATATCAACTCCAGCCGTCCGAACGAGACGAGGGACAGGCAGTAGGACGCCACCGCGCAAAATATCCCCATGCACACCGCCTCATCCGCGGCGGGACGATAGTTCAGTCCGCGTACGAACAGCGCGCGGAAGGTGTATATGCTCACGTAGGCAAACGCTATCCCGCATGCGGCATATACGAAGCGGTCGAACAGGTCAAAATACCCCTTGAATGCGTACGCTATATAGAATACGTTCGCCGCCGTCAGGTACAGCAGCAGCGGCAGTTTGCCGATCTTGCGCTTGGCTATGCGGTGCACCGTCACGAACAACATCATGACCGCCGTGCGCACTCCCGCCTGTAGCAGGTTGTACACGCCGAATACCGCGCTCGAGCCAAGATACACCGTCGCCGCCACCACGGGGTGCACGGAGTACAGTGCCCCTACGAATAGTCCAAAGGCTATATTGCCGTCCAGTGCCGTCCCTGCCGCCACCGCCAGTGCCGCATACATTACGCACATGCACACCGACTTGGCGGTCAGTCCCTTTCTGAGGTTCTTCCAACGCAACTTCATCCGTCCTCTCCCATAGAGCAAGTGTCTACTATGTTACAGGACGGAGCGAGCGGATATTTGTAATAATATATCGGGTTATGACAGACTTTGTAGGAGCGTCACAGCACCCGACACAGCAGACACGCCGCCACAGCCCCCAGCAGGTTGCACGCCAGTGCTATGGGTATCGCCCAGCCGGTATGCCGCACCTTGGTCCCGGCGAAGTATACCGACGCCACGTAAAATACCGTTTCGCTACTACCCATTATGACGCTCGCGCACCTGCCTATGTAGCTGTCCGTGCCGTAGGTATTGTACACGTCCGTCAGTATGGCGAGACTGCCGCTGCCGCTGAACGGGCGCAGGAGTATCAGCTGTACCACCTCCTGCGGTATGCCCAGCAGGCTGAAGGGCGGAGCCAATATTTTCGTTATATACACGTCCGCTCCGCTCGCGTGCAGGGCGTTCACCATCACAAATACCGCCGCCAGGTACGGAAATACCGACAGCGACAGGTCTATCGACTTCTTCGCGCCGCATACGAAGCCGTCGTATACGTTGACGCGCTTGACCAGCCCCGTCACCAGCACGGCTATGAGCAATATGGGCAGTACGTAGTTCATCGTGCCCTGCCGTATGCGCAAAATACCAACGCCACTCCGCACAGCGACGTGAGTGCCGTAGCGATGAGGTTAGGCAGGAGTATGTCCGACGGCGCGGCAGAGCCAAGCGACGCACGCAGCCCGATGACCGTCGTGGGAATGAGTTGGATGCTCGAGGCGTTGATGACGAACAGCATCGCACCGCTGCGCGACAAGGTGTCCCCCTTCTCCGTCTCGCGTATGGCGGATATGGCGGAGGGCGTGGCGGCATTGCCCACGCCCAGCATATTCGAAGCCATATTCAGCGAGATATACTGCTCCGCGGCACGGGACACCCGCCCGTACAGCCACCTGTTCAGCGGGGCAAAGCACTTGGCAAGCCCCTCCACCAGACGGCACCTGTCCGCCACCTCGAATATGCCCAACCACAGACAGTATATGCCCATCAGCGAGATGGTGGTCGTCACCGCCTGAGTACAGCCGTCCAGACACACCTTGAGCACGTTCTGCGGCTGCGCCACCGTCAATACAGCCAACGCGACCACCGTGATCACCGTCCATACCGTGTTCATCTGCCCATACCTGCCATACAAGTAGTGTATTGTCGTATTTTGTCAAATATTACGTGCAAAATTGCCCTCTTTTTGCCCGTACGAAACTTTTTTATTTACAAACGCCATAAAAACATATATAATATATTGGAAAATACCCCTTCGCATATAGCAAAGGGACTCGAGAGGTGCACAATGAGCAAAAAACCCACTTACTATATCACAACGCCCATATACTACAGCAGCGGCAGCTTCCACCTCGGACACTGCTATACCACGGTGATATGCGACGCCATAGCACGCTTCAGAAGGATGGACGGCTATGACGTATTTTACCTGACCGGTACCGACGAGCACGGTCAGAAGGTCCAGCAGAAGGCGGAAGCCGCAGGCGTCAGCCCGCAGCAGTACGTGGACGGGCTGTACGACCAGATCACACGGCTGTGGAAGGCGTTGAATATCAGCTACGACAAGTTCATACGCACCACCGACGACTACCACGAGCGCACCGTACAGAAGATATACGAGAAGTTGCTCGCGCAGGGCGATATATACAAGTCCACCTACGAGGGCTGGTACTGCACGCCTTGCGAGAGTTTCTGGACGGAGAGCCAACTCCACGACGGCAAGTGCCCCGACTGCGGCAGAGAGGTCAAGTTGCAAAAGGAAGAAAGCTACTTCTTCCGCCTCAGCAACTACGCCGACAGGCTCATCGCTTTCTACGAGAGCCATCCCGACTTCATCAGCCCCAAGTCCCGTATGAACGAGATGATCAACAACTTCATCAAGCCCGGACTTAAGGACCTGTGCATATCCCGCACCACCTTCGACTGGGGCGTGAAGTTGCCCTTCGACCCCAAGCACGTGGCATACGTGTGGGTGGACGCCCTCGCCAACTATATCACCGCGCTGGGCTATTTGCAGGAGGACCACGCGCTATTCGACAAGTACTGGCCCGCAGACCTGCATCTTGTGGGCAAGGAGATAGTACGCTTCCACACCATCGTCTGGCCCGCACTGCTCATGGCCCTCGACCTTCCCATGCCCAAGCAGGTGTACGGTCACGGCTGGTTGCTCTTCGGCAATGACAAGATGAGCAAGTCCAAGGGCAACGTCGTCGACCCCTTCGTACTGACCGCCCGCTACGGCGCGGACGTCATTCGCTACTTCCTGCTGCGCGAGATACCATTCGGCAGCGACGGAACGTATACCAACGAGGCCCTGCTCACCCGTACCAATGCCGACCTGGTCAATGACCTCGGCAACCTCGTCAGCCGCACTACCGCCATGGTGACTCAGTACTTCGGCGGTCAGGTGCCTCAGCTGGGCGAGTATACCGACCTCGACCGCGAGTTGATATCCCTGTGCACCGAGACTCTGCCTCGCGTGCGCGCGGACATGGAGCAACTCTCCGCTCCCGACGCTCTCGCGGATATATTCAGAATAGTCCAGCGTGCCAACAAGTACATAGACGAGACTATGCCTTGGGCACTGAACAAAAACGGCGATACCGTCCGCCTCGGCACCGTGCTGTACGTACTGACCGAGTGCATTCGCTTCGCCGCCACGTTGCTCACCCCCTTCATCCCCGATACCGCGGCACGCATATTCGACAAACTCGGCATGCCCCTGCCTCACGACTTCGGCGGCCTTGCCGATTTCGGCGGTACCCCGTCTGGCACAGCCGTGCACAAGGGCGACAACCTCTTCAACCGTATAGACGTGGACAGAGAACTGCAGGAGCTGGACAAGCTGGCAGAGCAGCAAGCCGCCGAGACTCCCGCTCAGCCGCAGCAGGACGCCATCACCATAGAGGACTTCTCCCGCATACAGCTACGCACCGCCGAGGTCATAGCCTGCGAGAAGGTGGCTAAGAGCGACAAGTTGCTGCTGCTCAAGTTGCGCGTCGGCGACGAAGTGCGCCAGGTGGTCAGTGGTATAGCCTCCTGCTATACCCCCGAGTACCTCGTGGGCAAGACCGTCGTGCTGGTCAGCAACCTCAAACCCGCCAGGATACGCGGCGTGGAGTCCAACGGCATGATACTGTGCGCCTCCGACGGCAAGCAGATAGTATTCGTCACCCCGGAAAAGGATATCCCCTCCGGCACCACAGTCAGATGATAGACAGCCACCTGCACCTCGACGATCCCGCGATCGCAGACGACACGGAGCGGATAGTGCGCGAGTGCGCCGAGCAAGGGATAGAACTGCTCATCAATACGTCCTGCGACTATGCTTCTATGCTCCAAGGCGTGCGCCTCGCCGACGCTTACCCCGCCGTCTACGCCACCGTGGGCATGCATCCGCACGACAGCAAGGACTTCGACGCGACATTCATAGCCGAGATGACCGCTCTCGCAGCCCACCCCAAGGTGGTGGCAGTAGGCGAGATAGGCCTCGACTACCACTACGACCTGTCCGACAGAGCCACCCAGCGCGACGTATTCGCCGCACAGCTGGAGTACGCCGACCGGTTCGGTCTGCCCGTCACCCTGCACGTCAGAGACGCCTACGGCGACGCCCGGGATATCCTGCGCGCCCAGCGACGTTTCCTCCGCCACGGCGTATTGTGGCACTGCTACAGCGGCAGCCCCGAGTTCGCCCGTCAGGCGGCAAAGGAAGGCCACTACTTCTCATTCGGCGGGGCGATCACCTTTCGCAACGCTCACAAGGAGCAGGTCCTCGCCGAGATACCCATCGAGCGCGTGCTCTCCGAGACGGATAGCCCGTATATGTCCCCCGAGCCATATCGCGGCAAGCCCAATACCCCTCTGCGTATACCCATCATAGTGGCAAAACTCGCCGAGATATACGGCGTCGCACCGACGGACATGGAAGCCGCAATCCGCGCAAATACCCTGCGCTTCTTCCCCAAGATACACCTATGAACGCAAACTTCGACAAGCAATTCGAGCAGATACGCTCGGATATCGACCGCACTCACCCGCCGCGCCTGCTGCTGCACGTGTGCTGCGCTCCCTGCGCCACCGCCTGCCTGCTGCGCCTCGTCGACTCCTTCGATATCACAGCGTACTACGACAATGGCAATATAACCGACATAGAGGAGTGGTCCCACCGCCTCGCCGAGTTGACGCGATTGGTGGATATAGTCAATAGCGGCGACTTCGAGGTCGCGCCCCTGCGCCCGATACAACTCATCACCGCACCCCACGACCCGTCACCCTACCTTACCGACGACCCCGCTCTCGCCGCCGAACGCGAAGGCGGCACCCGCTGCCGCGGCTGTATCTCCCGCCGCCTCACTCGCACCCGCGAGTTGGCAGAGAGCCTCCGCTTCGACCGGTTCGCCACCACCCTCACCGTATCCCCCTACAAGGACAGCCTGTTTATCAACGAGACGGGCTTCTCCCTCGCAAAGGCTTGCTCCGTGCAGTGGCTGCCTACCGACTTCAAAAAGCGCAACGGCTACAACGAAAGTATCCGCCTCTGCACCAAGTACGGCATCTACCGCCAGCACTATTGCGGCTGCGTCTACTCCCGCCCACCCTATAGCGAGTCCTGACCGCCTTCCCCGACTCTATCGAGGAAGGCTCTTTTACACTCCCAAGCCCATAGCACAAAATGAAGCGACAGCGCAATTTGCGCTGTCGCTTTTGTTTTGTCTTTTCGCGGTTTTACCGCTGAGTTGTGAACCTATCCCTGATAGTTTCCTATGTCCAGAATTACTCCGAAGTAGGGAGCAAGTGCCGAGTGAGATATCACTCCTGCGGAAAGGTACACACACACCTTGTTCTGATAGTTATTCGCATCCAACTGACGCCATTTGCCAAAGTGACTCAAGATATCAGTCTGCGGATTGTCCCAAGAGGCGTAACTTGCCAGTTGTTTCTGCTCAGCCGACACGCTGTCGCCAAATGATGCCGCTTTATCGAAATACTTGGTGATTCCATCAACTGTCGGGTTTATTGAGTTGGCGAGGTCTGTAGCCAGCCAGTTGTTACCCATTTGTACGAGCAGCAGATAGTTCGCACCGTTCTTTTGCGTTTTTTCACGAACTATATTCGCGAAGTCGTTGTGCATGTGGTATTCGTTTTCTCCACCGAAACTCGTGGTACCTCTTACGTCCAGGACATGCTTATCCCAACCGCTTATCAAGTTACCGGGAGAGCAGATCATGACGGCAAGCACGTTGATATATTGGTTCATATTTTCATCGCCTTTGCTATACGGTACCATCTTGCCTTCTTTCTTGACCCAGCGGATGGTCTTGCCTGCATCGTTGAACAGATCGGTTTCTACCGCTCCGCGCATCGTTGTGACAAGTTGTGAAGCGTTGTTGGCGTCATACCAACTTTCCGCACCGGTCGCATATGCTTCCAGACGGCAGGTGCCGGAGACTGTCAGCGTAGGTCCATCGGTATCTACTTTGTTGTAGGAGTCGCCCTCGTCTCTAAGTCCATCGCACATGATGAACAAGGGACCGCCGGAACCAACCATTTCACTGTTACTGATCTCAATATTGCCGCGCCAGGTGTAGACCATATTGGAGTAGGCGTCGTATATCTTGGAATTAGTCACTTCGTACTTGGTTCTGAATGCGTCGTTCTCTTCGCCGTAGTTGTCGCCCACTATTGCCGTGAAGAAGTTGTTGGCATTGATATTGTCGAACTTGATACTGCTGTACGTGTTGGCAAGCATGATACCTGCGGGTGCGAAGTAGATGGTCTTGCCTTGGTCGTAGTAGTCCTTCTGCGGAGTGGAACCCTTCATGGCTATATTCTTCACTGTGAAGGGGTTACTCAGCGTTCCGCGTGTATCTGCGGGAGCGTCTGTATTCTTGTTGGTCATCAATTGGAATACGCTCCAGTGAGGCACGGGATCGCCTATCTTTGTATCGTCGTCCCAGTCGACGTAGTTCTGCAGTCTGCGGTTGCCGCGCTCCAGTATGTGCGTCAGGCTGAAATAGTTACCGGATACGCTTACTTTGGAGGTGGAGTAGAATCCCTTCTGCATATTGACCGTGACGCCGAATCCTATAGCGGCAAATTCCGACTCGGGAGAAAGGTCATACATGGGCATATAGTTCTGGAAGTTTGAGTTACCACTGTTATCGCCGTCCTTGAGGGAACCGACCAACAACTCTTGCTGGTGAGACCAGCCCGCCAACGATTGATATGCACTATAGTACAATTGATCGCCTGCTTGCCAGAAGAATTCTTGCGGCATCTGTGTGGGATCGAGGTCGATATCGTTATGAAGGATGACCCAATCCACGTTACCTACATACTTATACAGAGGTTGATCGTCCGCAGCCAACTGTACCGCGTTGTCCGTATTGGAGAATTCTACCTTGTACTTGTAGGCGTCCTCTCTGTTCAGACTTTCGTCGCGAACTATATTGGCAGTTACTCCCCAGAGCGGAGACCATATCTTCTGTTGCAAGTCGTTCATGACGGACAGACCGCGTTGGTCGTATACGTTGTATCCGCCCTTGACCAGCTTGAACTCAGCCGTTACTTCGTTCTTGACGGAGCCGGGGATGGTATATCCCGCACCGCTCAGCGAGATGGTGAGTTTGACATATTTGCCGTCGGCTTCATCGCTGAACTTGTAAGTGTTGTTGCCTTTCGTCACCCATTCGTCATGCGCAGCATAGCCGCTTCCTGCAACGTCGCTGAATTCCACCACGGCTGTGGTCTGCGGATTGTATTCCGTGACTACGCCCTGTGTAGTACGTATACGTACCACGGGACGGAAGATGAACTTGTTCACGGTACCCACTTCATAGGTACTTCTGAGAGTCTTGAAGTAGCCGAGACTGTCACCTTCGGTGGTAGAACGCTGCTTGTAGTTCAGATAGAAGTCAGGTGCGCTGAAGGACAGCACCACACCGGTGAGAGACTCCTTGGACTGTGCGACAAGCGTAATGCTGCTGTTGATCTTCTCTGCCAGATCAAACGGTTCGCCGTTCTTGGTCCAGCTGTCTGCGGTGGCGAGGAACGCTTGCAGGTCCGCATTTGATTTCGCTTCATCTTGCAGCGAGTTGCCCTCTTTTACCGTAAAGGATCTTGTCTCGACGCCATTGTTGAGCGTGACTACGAAGGAAGCACTTTCCTTCTTCCATCTTGCCCAAAGTTCGGTATCACCGCTTATGGTCGTAGTCTCTTCCCACTTGGTTCCCCAATCGGTGTCATTTGCAGACTCTCCGCCGTTCTTGGTCCACCATCCGTCAAATGTATAACCGTTGCGTGTCGGACCGGGCAACAATATAGTCGCACCTTCATATACTTTGGTCTCGTATTTATTATCCGTTCCGTCGTTGTAGTGGAATGTGACATTGTGCTGTTGCGCCCCTTCGGTTTCCGACCAGTTGGCGTACAGCCAAGTTGTTCCGGTAACCTGGAGACGAAGGTCTATATTTTTCAAGTTATCAGGTAAGAAACTTGCATATGGGCCCTGTTTTTCCAGTACACCAAAGGCAGGCCAAGGCAATTCGACGCCTGCGCCATAGTGTCCCCAGTCAAAGTCGAAGTTTGCTTGAATCGCCTTGACCGGTTTGTTCGCGCCGAAAGTGTGTTGCGGATAAACAGGTGAATCAATTTTACCTGCTTCTCCAGTTACGCTTGCACTTGTTTTAACCTTGAAGATGAGATTTTGCATTAGCTGTGGCTTGAGGGTGAAAATCATAAAATTCGTCAAATTGCCCTGATTTTTTACCAAGTCTGCAAGCAAGTCTCCTTCATAATAACACAACTGCCACGCAGGGAAAGCGTCAGTCGGCAATACGTTCGTAAAAGCGGGGTTAAACGCTACTAATGCCTTGTACAATGTATAGTTTATCAACGTTGCATTCGCAGGAATTTCTGTCGAAAGAGTTTCTTGACCATTATTCAACACAAGAATAAGTGCAACAGTCTCCCTCCACTTGGCATATACGGTTGTAGGTTCGGTGACATTAGTCAGTTTCTGTTCGGGAACTATCGTCTGGAGATCTTGCTCCTGATACCAAGCCTCGAATGTCTTACCCATTGTAGTGGGGACATATTGCGTCAGATCGAGATCGCTTCCCCATTCCACGTCAACACGCTCGCTCTCATTCTTGTCCAGATAGTCAAGGATGACCGTGACGATTTCCCTGGTCCAATGAGCATATACATACTCGGGGACGTCGCCGTCGGACCCTACTGTGTAGACATTGCCCACGATAGGATCGCCACCGGAGAGTTCTGTGAACCAACCGTCGAAGATATATCCTTCACGAGTATTGTTCAAGTCGGAAAGTTGCAATGTGCCGTTCGGATCCACGTATGTGGGTTCGAGTTTTTCCACGTCCACGTCGTAACCTTTGTTGACATAGACCTGAATCTGCTTGGACCACTTGGCATAGACTGTCTTTGCGCCCAAGACTGTAGTTTCGTTGGTGAATTCTTTGCCCCAATCGCCTTCATGCTCGTCACCGTTTTGAGTGAACCAGCCATCGAAGTGATAATGCAGGCGAGTCGGCGTGGGAGTATTGACCGTAGAGCCTTCTACGACAGTGACTGTCTGCTGCTGCTCTTGCGGGAGTTGACCTTCGCCGGGGTTGAATGTAACTTCAAATGTGGCAGCGTCCTCGATCCACTTGGCATACAGAGTAACGTCCTTGGTCACTTGAGTTGCATTGTTCCACTTGGTGCCGGTGCCTTGCTCGTTCTCAAACCAACCGTCGAAGGTGTGGGTCTTGCCCAGTACTTTTTCGTGAGTCGGGTCGGTGGGGAACTTGGTACCCAGTGCGGTATGGATATCCACCGTGACGGGATCGGGTGTACCCTGCGCACCTTCATAGTTGAGGTTGAAGGTGACAGTGACCTGTTCTACCCAGTGCGCTGTAAGGGTCAGCGAACTATCGATAGCAGTATTGGATTCGTACCTTCTGTCGCCGTTGCTCTCATCGCGCCAACCGTCGAAGCGGTGCTTGGTGTATTCAGGCTCTGTGGGGAATTGACTACCGAGAGAGTCGCCCTCGTTGATGGTCACTTGCTTGTCCGGAGTGGCTCCGCCGTCATTGTACTTGAAGGTGACAGTGACGGTGCGTCTGGACCAGTGAGCGTAGTAGGTCACGTCGCCGTTTACGAGCGTCGTCTCTTCCACTTCTTCACCTGCGCTGCGGTCGGTGAACCAACCCACGAAGTCATAGTGAGCGGGGATATTCTCCGTCAATGTGGGCAGTTTTTTGCCGATGGTAGAATCTTCCTGCAGATCGGTGAAGGACACCTCTATCGCGGCAGGTTGACCCTGCACGCCGGAGGGATAGTTGTAGTCAAACTTGACTGTAGCGCGTGTGACGCCCCACTTAGCATAGAGGTGCACAGCAACGTCGTCGGCAGTAGTCTGCTTGTCTGCAGTCCACTCCTCGCCCCAGTCGCCGTTCGCGGTGCCGTTCTGCGTGTACCAACCGTCGAAGCGGTATCCGTCGCGTGCCTGAGGCTGAGGCAGTTTGCTGCCCAGTGCCTCGCCGCGCTCCACCTCTGCGGTGGTATCCGTCGAGTGTGTGGTGCCGTCGAGATACTCGAAGGTGAACTGCGTGTACTGCTTGGCGATCCACTTGGCATAGAGGGTGATGGTAGCGGTGACGGGCTTTTGCTCGGTCCATTCCTCGCCATAGTCGCCGTCTGTGCCGTCCTTGGTGAACCAACCGCCGAAGTCATAGCGATCCTTGGTAGGCTCGGTGGGGAATGTGACCGTCTCGCCTGCCACTACAGTCCGACTTTCGGTCTTGGTACCGTCATTGAAATATACTACGTATGTGATGATCTGCTTGGTCCACTTGGCGTAGAGCGTCAGATTCTCATTCACGGGGTCGGCTTCGTTCCACTTGCTGCCCCAGTCGCCGCTCGTGGTACCGTCCTTGGTGTACCAGCCGTCGAAGTTGTAATTGTCGCGTTTCGGCGTGAACAAAGCCGCCTTCTCACCCTTCGTCAGTTGAGATACGTCATCCGGAGTAGAACCGTCGAGGTGTTTGAAGGTCACCGTGACGGTGTCTTTGGTACCGCTGTCCTTGACCTTGACTGTGACGGAGACCACGCAGGACTTGCCGCCGTAGGTCACGGTGTAGGATGTCGTTCCTTCCTTATTGAGGTTGGCTTCAGTGTGAGTAGCACCCCATTCCTTGACCGTCTTGGTCTCGGAAGTGCTGTCCTCATAAGTAACTTTCAGTTTTAAGTTGTCGTAATCAATGGTGTTGGCGTCGCCCAGATAGAACTCTGTGACAGGGTCAACGACTTCAATTTTATCGACAACTTTGTCCTTGTCGCATGCCGCTATCGTGGGAAGCACGAATGCGAGCAACATAACAAGCGCAATCAAAAGTGAGAGTCTTTTTTTCATTGTTACTTTTTCTCCTTATAAGAATGTTTTGTTTATTTTATCTATATACACGCGCAAAAAGCGTCGCTTGCACTACATATCGAAGAAGGGTCTGAGTTCGTTGCCGATGACGTTTATCCACAGATACGTCGCCGCGCCGCCCGCCGCCTGGTCGGTAGCATAGTACTCCAGACGAATGGAACACAGGTTGTTCGGTTCGATATTTTTGAATGTAAGTACGAATCTGTCGTCCACGTCGAAGTAGGGATGGTCCTCGTACTCATACTCGCCGTTGTACATTATCTTGATATCCACCTTCTTTTCGGTAGCGTCGGCGGGATTGAAGGCGTAGCCTACGAATACCGTCATACCCTCCTCGAATGGAAGATATATGGACTTGTTGCCGTTTTCGTCCACGACTCTGTCTATGAGGTCGCCTTGGAAAGCGGGATCTTTGAGGCTGGTGGTGACTGAGGTGAAGTATATCTCTTCTATGGGGATACGCTCCTCCACCGGTACGCTGCGCATACCGAATAAGCCTACGACCAGTACGGAGCCTACGAATACTATGCAGAGAATGAGAATAGTCGATTTCTTCATGCGTCAGTCCTCCACAAAGTACATTTTGCAACGGGTGAGGTACAGGTACACTCTCACCGCCGCGAACGCCACTGCCACGACGAGTGCCTTGACCAGTGCCGCCATGGTAGGAGTGAGCGAGGAGATCACAAGTCCGCCGATATCCGACAGCAGATAGTACATGGCTGCGAACAGGGCTGCGAGCAGGAAGCCTATAAGGGTGGCGTTGCGCTCATTGGGACTGTCGAACTGTACGCCCACGGTCTGGTATTGGTCGGCGAAACTATGCATGACGTCCATCTCGGCGCACCACAGCAGGTGGGACTCGCTCACCAGCAATGTGATGACGCACATGAGTACGATCTCCTTGACGGACTGAGCGTCGAGAGCCTGATACACGGTCTTGCCGGCGTCGGCGTCATAGCCGTAGGACAATGCGAGCACATAGGATACTCCCACCAATACTGTAGACAGGAGTATGATGACTGCACGCATGGAAATTCTGCCGAACAGCGTGTATATTGGGTTCTGAGGACGGGTCTTGAGGATATTCCTCGCGGCACCCTCTTTGCTATATACGGACGCGTATTCGTTGTTGAAAGCCAGCGTCATCACGAGCATGACGAGGAAACTGAACGTCTTGGTCATGACGTAGCCGGAGTAGTTGGTATTCATGGCGGAGTACAGCCTGTTCTGGAAGAGAATGGCTATAGCAGGCAGAGCCAACTGCACGAAGCAACTCACTATATATGTCGTACTGCGCAGATTCATCTGCAAAGACTCCGCAAAGGGGGAGAGTTTGCGTTTGTGAACGTGGTTTTTCTTCGCCTTGACCGTGCGCTTGTCGAACTCGAACTGCTTGGAAGCCATCTTGATGAACATGGGACGTGCGCACAGGAAAGATGCGCCCAGCAGCACCGCGAGACCGCCCACCAGCACGCCGAACGTGGCGAAGGTCGCGCCGACGAAGATATTCGAACCTATGAGCAGCGTACCGCCTACCATCATGGTAGTAAGTCTGTAGTAGGGATAGGAGTACACCGAGAACTTGGTCAAAAATTCCTGTATAGATACGAATATGCTGCCCCATTGACCCAATATATTGATATTGTTCGGGATGAGTCCTATCACGCGCACCAGCAAGTAAGCGACCGTGCCCGCGCCTACCAGAGCGAGTATGGCCTGGAGCCACTTGAATCTACCCACGAACACACCGACATACAGCGCGGGGATAGATATGATAGCGGCGATAGCCACAGGCAGCATAGACACGAACAGGAAGCAAAACAGCAGCCAAGGATAATAGTACCACACCGCGCCGTTGATCATACCGTACGCGATGAATATGGGCAATGTAAGCCCTATATTCTTCTTCAACTCGAAGATATAGTAAAGTATCAACTTGGATATATACACGCAGGTGCTGCTTACGGGCAAGGTCAGCAAGACCTTGTTGTCCGCGGTCATATACAGCGTCTTGGTCAGACCCACGGTACAAGTGACTATAGACATGAGTTGGATCACTGTGAAGAGGATATTCACGACCGAGTCGGGTATGACGCCCGCAGGGCGGAATATCGACAACATATTGCACACCATGAACAATACATAGAATATAGCCACAGCGGCAACGAGTTTGATGATAGCCAAGACGACTTTGATGATCGTGGAACGCACGCTGCGGACAAAGGACAGGTCCAGCTTGTCGCGCAGTTGCATCATGACCAACGTCTTGAGATTGCGCAGATAGGTTTTCACTCTACTTAGCCTCCGTGCCCTTGTTGCGGCGGTTGCGGCGCGACTTGGCGGGCTTGTCCGCACTTGCGCCTTCTACGGGGATGGGATCCACTTCGCTGCCGTTGATGACGGACATGTAGAATGCCTCGAGGCTCTCGCCGTTGGCTTCCATCTCGTGTACGTCTCTGACGCACTGGATCTGACCCTTGCGAATGATGGCGATCCTGTCGCAGATACGCTCCACCACGTCTATAATGTGGCTGCTGAAGAACACGATATTACCGGCTTCGGCATGCTCGCGCATGCACTCCTTGACCTGGAAGATACTATTGGGATCCAGTCCGGTCAGCGGCTCGTCGAGTATCCATACCTTGGGGTTGTGTATCAAGGCCGCCATGATGGTGACCTTCTGCTTCATACCGTGCGAGTAGGTACGGATGGGGTTGTCCAGGGCTTGAGTGAGTTCGAAGCGGGTAGCCATCTTGCTGAGACGCTCGTCGCGGTCCTCTTTGCTCACCTCGTACAGGTCGGCGATATAGTTGATATACTCTCTGGCGGTCAGACGCTCATACAGTGCGTAGTGGTCGGGGACGAAGCCTATCTGACGCTTTGCCTGCACCGACTGCGTAGCCACGTCGTAGCCGCACACCTCTATCGCGCCCTCCGTTATAGTCTGGATGCCGACTATACTCTTGATGATGGTAGACTTGCCTGCGCCGTTCGGACCCAGGAAGCCGTATATCTCGCCGCCGTGCACCTCCAGGTCTGCGTCCTTGACGGCGTACACGTCGCTGGTACCGTAGCGTTTGGTGAATTTCTTCAGAATGAGTTTGTTTACGTTTTCCATATTCATTGGCTCCTCGATACTTCTGCCGGCAAGTCTTGCCTCGAGAGCAAGCCTGTCCACGCGTATTTTTTTGTTGCGTTCCGCTATATCCAACCAGCCTGAGACGGCTGCGTAACCCACCTCGTACACGAACCACATACCGAATGCAAAGCCGTAGTACACTATCAGGAATAGGAACTGGTACAGCGGGTAGAAGGTGAACGTAAGATCCTTGATCTTGAAACTCCACACGAAGTCGCGCGTATCGCGTGCCCACTGACCGAGTTTGTCCACGATGAAGTCGCTATTCAGATAGAAGTAGTCGACGCTGGCGTTGTAGTTGGAGAACCAGGCGTTGATCGTGAGCATGAGCAGGAAATACACCGAGAATGCTATCATGCTGTACTTGAATTCCTTCCAACGTGGGCGGCGGAATATGCCCAGACCCACCACGAGCAGCGGCATAAAGAACGCCTGGTAGTGGTTCATATAGAACAGCCATATGCTCGTACTGAGGATGCTGGTACTCTCGTTGTAGTTGGGCATCACCATTGCCAGAAACGCGCCCAAGACGTTGATAAAGTAAGTAAAATAGAAGAGTCTCTTCCACTTGAACGTCAGGCACAGCGGAGTTATATACATGGCTGTATTGCACAAGTGCAAAGGCAGTGCCGTCACCCAACTCGGACCGAAGAAGTCCGCGAATCTATGAAAGAAGCTGAAATTCAGCAGACCCAGCCAAGCGTAGTACATCATGGCGAAGCGTCTGGTATCGGCACTTTTGTCTCTCAGCAACACATACAATGTGATGGGGATCACCGCTGCCGGATACAGTATCATGCGGTGGTAGATATTGAAATCGTGCGGATTCATCGTGTACTTCTGAGGATCCAGCACCAATTGCAGTCCGTAACTGGGGAACGCCGCAAATATGCAACCCAGCACAGCCAGCGCGAACCAGAGCCATTCCATACGGAAGAGGCGGATCTTGCGGAAATTGGTCACGGTATAGGTGATACCGATGCCCAGCCCCAGACCGGTCTCCAGCGCGATGAGCATAGCGCGGGTATTGAACGCATTCAGCGCGTCGGTACCGAGTATGGCGGTGATATGATTGGGCATCAGGATGACATTCAGCACGAAAACGGGCAATGCGAAGTACGCCACCAGCGCAGGCAGTGTACGGACGCGGAAGAACGGCGCGAGTATGAGCAGCATATCCGCCGCATACGCGAACCACACCTGCACAAACGCGACGACGATGACCTGCTTGCAGCCCAGACCGTAGCCGGGCTGCAAGTGGACGATGCTTGCGATATTGTCCTGTCCGAGCATGTAGCGGAAGAACAATGCCGCAGCCAACGCCAGCGAAAATGCCTTGAGCGCGATATTCTGTTTTGTCGGCAACTTCGCCCGAAGCAGCATACCCGTAGTGATCACTGCGGCGGCTGCGAGGGTGCCGATGAGATAGTAAATGCCTATCATATTCTCTCCTGTAAATACGCATCAAAAAAATCCGTCTGCTTCACCATACTAGTGTGAGCAAAAAACGGATTTAATTACACCGACCGCAAGGCGGAAATTCCCCTGTCGCGCGTACGCCACTACACCCCCGAAGAAGAGCATAGCAAACGTCAGCAAACGGATATCCGTATGCGATCTGAGATCATGTCAGGATAAAAAGCTGACTTTTTGCCTATAAGAAACAGCGCACAGGCAACTCCGTATACCGAGGTCGCCGGCATTGCGCATCGAACCGCTGCGTGTACGTATTCCGCGAATACAGAAGAGGTCTCTCGCATATACGCACAGCGTGCACAGCGTCACTCCGCCGAGCATGACCAGCAGAGTGGCGAAGAGATGATTGTAAGTAAAAGTCAGTATAGACAAAGAACTCTCGTTGATGAGTATATACAATCCTTCGTCTATCACACGCAATGTGTTGAAGGAGAACTCGGCATGCTGCTGCATGACCATCTTCAGAACCATATTGAACAGCACGACGCACAAGAGCATAGCAAAAAACCTGACAACGCTCCTGAGAATGTTGCCGAAGTTTCTCACATGATTTCTCATAGATACGGCTACTTCGTTATTTATAACGTCGGAACCGTACACAAAGTCGTCCATGTCCACTCCTTTCGTCACCGTAGCAGACAAATTCTGCCGCGCGACCAACAAATTGCACTTCAATTATAACCTTTTCGCCTATTTTGTCAACGATTTTACACCTACAGTGCCCGTGCAATCGCGAAAAACTCGACTTTTTTTATGCAATTGCGACAAAATATATCATAATCATAGCATATATCCGTTTTTTACATGCTTTCCAGCAGTCTACCCTGTACGAACAGGCACTGACGGGCACCGCGAGGCAATTGTGCCGCTATGTCGGGGAATTCATACAGTTGCCTGACGGTGTGCGCGTCGCTGTTGACGCAGACGTATTTGCCGCCCGCGGAGATATAGCGCGCTATGGCGTCGAGACCGGGCATGGGCGGAGTACCAGCGCGGCGCATGGAAGAAGTATTGATCTCCGGCACGATACCGCGCGAGGCGCACAGGGCGAGCGTGTCGCACAGAAAAGGAAGGTCCTCTCTGTAGTCGTCGTGCCACTTGCGCAGTCCGTCGGCATGGCCGAGCACGTCAAAGTCGCCGTCACGGACCATGTCCCGCACCACTCTGTCGTAGGCGCGTTCGTATTCGCGACGATCGGATATGCCGTCCAGCACTTCGGGGTCATGGACGGAGCCTATGATCATATCCGGATGCAACGAGCGAAGAAAAGCCGTTTCTTTAGGATGGAGATGCGGTTCGCCCATCTCGTAGCCCTGCAGCAGCAAAACTTTGTCACCGAAGAGGGACTTGACTCGTTCGAAACAACGAATACGGCGGTCGAAAGGAAAGTCCCGAAAGGTATCGCGTCTGGGGTTGATATCTATATGGTCTGTGAAGCAAACCGCTTGCAGCCCCAATTCCACAGCACGCGCGGCATACTCCTCCATGGTGGCGGAGCTGTCAAAACTGAAATTGGTGTGTACGTGCAGATCGCATCTGAGCATACCTTGACCTCTCTTGTATAAAAAGTATAAATATTATAGAATAAAAAATAACATTTGTAAACAGTCTTACTTGTACAGTCTGCCGAGACCGGCAGCGTCCACGCGCTGAACGTCTCGCACCACAGTATTCAACAAGCGGCGCGGCAGATCGAGGTTTTGCTGAAGGATATGGCGCAATTCACTGTACGGGAAGGGGTGTTCGAATGTATCATTGCCCACTTCTATGGTGAATGCCGGTATCTTGAGGTGTTCTATACACCAATCCTTATAGCCGCCGACGCTACCGTCGAGGGTGACCAGCGGGTAACCGGTATATTTGCTTATGGATTCGGCATAGCGTCTGTCCCTGTAGCGACGATGCGAGGTTTGCCCGAACTCCCAATATACTTGCTCGCCCTTGAGGTGATAGCTGAGCGTAACTATCGGCTTCAGACGCTCGGTGAATTCCTTCAACGCGCGCGTCTCCGCGGCAGAGAAAGGGGCCCTGCCTATATAGTTGCAAGGCGACTTGTAGTAGCCGTTTTGCTTGCCCGTGCCCCACTTCGCGTCGAAGTTGACGTTCAGGTCCACCCCGTCCGCATTTGCCTTCCACAGCGCGAAGTCACTGCCGCCGTTGATGGCGAGTAAGTTGCTCTTGCGCTGCTTGTCGGCAATGAAACCTACCCCTTCCTGGCACAGCCGCACACCGTCGGGATTGGTCATGGGTACGAAGTATATGCCCCCGTCGATGGGTAGGTGGCTATTCTTCACAAGATATTTGGCAAGGCACACAACAAGCAATGCGGTCAGGTGCTCGCGCGCATGCATGGCACCCTGCACTATCATACAGTAGCCGTTTTTCTTGCCGACGAATATATACGGAATACGTTCTTTCAGTTCGCTTTCACCTATAGTACCCGTCTCCACCCCGTGCCTGCAGAATATATCTACTTCTTTCAGCAAATCTTCGTAACCGAACATAAATCACTACGCCTCGTTTTTTAGTATATTCACGGGCATAGTCAAAGTGTCATCTCGCGCGCCGAAAAACTTCCATCGCACAAAATATCCGCAAAAACATTGAAATTACTCGGATAATGTTATATAATATATTAAAAGACAAAATACGGCATGGAGGTGCGACATGGACCGCTTCGAACGAATGGAACGCGATAGATTACCCGAGGAATACAGACCGCTGGGAGCATGGAAATACTTCGGATACGAGATCCTATTCGCCATACCCATAGTAGGATTTATTTTTCTGCTGGTATATTCTTTCAACGGTTCCAACATCAACCGACGCAGTTTCGCAAGGAGTTATTTTTGCAAATTTCTTATCGCACTTATAGTCATAGGCGCACTGGTCGGGCTGGCTTTTGCACTGGGCTTGCAAGAGGGACTGTGGGATAAAATACGCGAGTTTTTCCAATCTCTGTAGTGTCACAACGAATACAAAATATCTATGTAACCAAAGCGGCTTGCATCTGTAAGCCGCTTTTTCACGTCACTACACATGCTTACGGCCATACCGCACCGCCGCTTCTCTCGCAGTTTTATACTATCCGGAAGCGAGAGCGTCCGCGCGTATAACTGAAAAACAAAATATTTACGTCAAACTATTGACAGAAATCCGAAATAGAATTATAATTAAAATACGAAACAGAATTTCAAGGAGTTTTATTTATGGACGAGCGCATCTTTTTTTATAAACTCGGCAAACTCGTATATCAAATCGACGGCGTGTATGAGGCATACGGCAAAAACTGCAGGCTTGGTTCTCCCAATCTTCTTTGGATACTCTACGCCTTAAACGACGGCGAGAGGCACAGCCAAAAGCAGCTCTGCGACGATTGGGACATTCCGCGGAGCACGGCGAACACCATTATCAAGGATTTGGAGAGCCGGGGACTTGTCGCTCTCTCTCAGATCAAGGGAGAGAGGCGGGAACTATTGGTGTCCCTCACCCCGAGCGGCAAGGAGTACGCCGACGGGATACTCTCCGACCTCTATAGACGTGAAAAAGAAATTTATTCGGAGATAGAAGCCCCCGAAGAGTTTCTCATTGTATTGCAAAATTTGGCGGCAAAAATGCAGAAAATAGCCGCAAAAGGAGAATAAGATCATGAGCAAGAAAATTTTGGTAGCATATTTTTCGGCAAGCGGAACAACAAAGAGAGCGGCAAGCCTTTTGGCGAAAGCCGCAAACGCCGACCTGTTTGAAATCCGACCCGAGACGCCTTACACACGTGCCGATCTCGATTGGACGAACAAAAAGAGCCGTTCTTCCGTGGAGATGAACTATCCGTCCTCCCGTCCCGCGATCGAAAACCGTCCGGAAAACCTTTCCGACTACGACGTCGTATTCCTCGGCTTCCCCATCTGGTGGTACACCGCTCCCACCATCATCAAGACCTTTCTCGAAAGTTGCGACTTCACGAACAAGACCATAGTTTTGTTCGCCACCAGCGGCGGCAGCGGACTCGGCAAAACGGAGAATGCGTTAAAGCCCTGCGCGCCGAACGCCGTCTGGAAAGGCGGAAAACTCTTGAACGGCGCAACGGAAGGCGCGCTGAGATCTTGGGTGGAGAGTGTGTTATGAAGATCGTGGTCCTTACGGGCAGTCCGCATAAGCACGGCTCGTCCGATCTGCTTGCAGAGCAGTTTGTCAAAGGAGCAAAGGAAGCGGGGAACAGCGTTTCGATCATCGACACGGCGCATTGTAACGTCAAGCCCTGTACCGGTTGCGTCCGTTGCGGATACGGCGGCCCCTGTGCGCAGAAGGACGATATGGGATCGGAAAGCGGCGCAATGCGCGGAATCAAAACCGAAATTCTCGGCGCGGATATGATCGTATTCGTCACTCCGCTCTACTATTACGGAATGTCCGCACAGCTCAAAACTGTCATCGACCGTTTCTGCGCGTTCAACGGGGACATTCAAAGGAAGCACATGAAATCGGCACTCATTTCCGTCGCGTGGAACGCTGACAGTTGGACGTTTGAAGCTCTCACGGCGCACTATCAAACACTCGTGCGGTATCTGAATTTCAAGGACGCGGGAATGATCCTCGGCAAAGGGTGCGGAACGCCCGACATGACGGCCCGTTCACGCTATCCGGCGGAAGCCTATGAACTAGGCAAAAACCTTAAAAATCAATAAAAGGAGTATGGATATGAAAAAAATCACACAAGACGCGGGCAGAAAATCACTCGGAGAGTTCGCTCCCGACTTTGCCCACTACAATGACGATATCCTCTTTGGCGAGAATTGGAACAATCACGACATAGATCACAAGACGCGCTGCTTGATCACCGTCGTCGCACTTATGTCCTCCGGCATTACAGACAGCTCATTGAAGTATCATTTGGAAAACGCCAAAAAGGCGGGCGTGACGAGAAAGGAAATTGCCGCCGTCGTCACACACGTCGGCTTCTATGCGGGTTGGCCCAAGGCGTGGGCGGTCTTTAATATGGCAAAGAACGTTTGGACAGAGGAAAGTGCCGACGATGCCATGGCGCGACACGAAAATTCGATGATCTTCCCCATCGGTGCGCCCAACGACGGTTTCAAACAGTATTTCAGTGGCAGGAGTTATCTCGCGCCCATATCCACAGAGCAAGTCGGCATTTTCAACGTCACGTTCGAGCCGGGTTGCCGCAACAATTGGCATATCCACCAGGCAATAAAAGGCGGCGGACAGATCCTCATCTGCGTCGCGGGCAGAGGCTATTATCAGGAATGGGGCAAAGACGCCATCGAGATGAGACCGGGTGATCGTATCAACATTCCCGCCGGAGTCAAGCATTGGCACGGTGCGGCAAGAGACAGCTGGTTTTCTCACCTTGCGATAGAAGTTCCCGGCGAGAACGGCTCGAACGAATGGCTCGAACCTGTCGCGGACGAAGAATACAATAAGCTTTCGTGAGGTACGGCATGGCATTTACGGTCAATATCTACTACATGGGAACGGACGGCAACGCAAAAAAGTTTGCGGAAGAAATGAAAGCGAGTGGGCTTGTGGAGCGCATCCGCGCCGAAAAGGGCAACCTGCGCTATGAATATTATTTGCCTATGGACGACCCCGAAACGGTGCTTCTCATAGACGCCTGGGAAAACGAAGAAGCCCTCGACTTCCACCACAAAAGCCCGATGATGGGAGAAATCGCCGCTCTCCGCGAGAAATATCATCTCAAGATGCGGGTACAAAGATTCCGAGAAGTGCCTAAGGAGTAGCGAATGGCGATAGATTTTCATGCACATATCATAACCCCCGAATACAAATGGGGCTTAAAATCCTTAAATATTGACCCTCTTGCAGTAGACGGGTTTGCGCTTCCCGATTGGAGCGCGGAAACCCATCTCGAATTTATGCGGGAAGCGGGAATAGAGCGAAGTGTTCTTTCCTCGCCCACGCCGCACATTTGGTGCGACGACGAAAGGCTCACGGCAAAGGTCCACAGGGAAGTCAATGCTTCTATGGCGGAGGTTTGCAAAAAGCACCCAAATAAGTTTTCTTTTGTCGCTTCCGTCCCTATGCCGTACACGGACGCGACGATCGAGGAATACCGCTTTGCCAAAGAAAAACTCTGATCGGGCGTGTATGTCAGTCGGACAACAAGCAAATATAGGAGCCGCCCGAGTCCTCCACGCGCAATTTGTCGGATATCTCCACGCCGAGTATAGCCAGCACTTCGCTGCCGCAAGCCAGCAACAACAATCCGTCACGTGTGCGCTCGGGTATCTTTTTGTCAATGAGATATCTGTTGAGCGGTTTGGTGCCACCGCCGAACTTGGTAAATATATCCCCCTTTCTGCGTGTACGAAACACCGCTTCCGCCGGCACCTTGTGCGCGTCTATACGCAAGCAACCCGATACGGGATGGTCGTAGATACACACTCTCCCAAGCGGAGTTTCCGTCGTGCCCATACCAAACGGCAGAGCAAAGCGGTACTTGCGCGTCTGCTCGGCGAGACATATTGTGACGTGATCGTAGTCATTGTACGCCACAAAGCCGAAAGGCAGATCCAGCCGCTTGCCGCCCACGTTTTTTGCAAGATCGAATATGGCAAGGTAGTGCTTGCTCTCTATATCATGATGCACGCCCAGCCTTGCGAATACCGCCTTGAGCAGTCGGTAGTCGCCGTCCTGCAGCATATGCACCGGTATATGTGCACCGTCATCGTCGAAACGCACTTGCTCCAGCATACGCTCGGCACGTTCCGTCAATACGCTATCGTCTATGGCTATATTCTGCGCAAATCGCAATATATTCTGCTTGACAGCGGGATTGAGTTGTTCCAGCAACGGCATCACCTTGTGCCGTATGAAGTTGCGCGTATACTTCGTGTCATCATTGGTGCTGTCCTGCACATACGGGACAGAATGTTCGTACGCATACTCCTGTATCTGAGCGCGAGTCATATCCAATATGGGGCGCAGATACTTGCCGTTGCGACGGCGAATACCGCATGCGCCGCCGGCACCGCTGCCGCGCAGGATATGCATCAACACCGTTTCCGCGTTGTCATCGGCGTTGTGGGCAAGACACACGTAGTCGCAGTCCAATCCGTCGAATACGCGATAGCGCAATATCCTTGCCGCCGTCTCCGTGGACAGCTTATGCTCGGTGGCGTATGAAGGCACGTCCACCTCGAACACGCGGCACTCCACGCCCACCCCACGGCAATACTCCGCCACAAAGTCGCAGTCGCTCCGGGCTTCCGGTCGGATACCGTGATTGACCGTGACGACGTACATATTTTTTATTCCGCTCTGCACCATCATATGCAGCATGGTCATGCTGTCTACGCCACCGGAAACAGCCACGGCAAAGCGAGCGTCGGTGGGAATATCTGACAATAACGTCATTTCAGCCCTTCTCCCTGTATACTCTCATATAGTTTCACAAATTCCGCAACATTCAACTCCTCACCGCGGCAGTTAGATGCAAAACCGCAACGTTCGATAATTCGCGACGCATGTTCTTTGTCTATACCGAATCCGACGGACAGACAATTGACAAGCGTCTTGCGACGCATGGCAAATGCCGCTCGTACCGTTTTGCGGAAGAGTGCGCGATCTGCTATATCCTCCCTTCTGTCAAATACCAACGCGACTACCGCGCTGTCCACCTTGGGCACGGGATAGAACAGTTCCTTAGACAATATACGCGTCACCGTGACGCGGGCGACGGACTGCACCGCTACGGATATGGCACCGTATTCCTTGGTACCGGCACTCGCCGCAAGCCGCTCCGCCACCTCTTTCTGCACGGTTAGCGTGATGGAACGCACACGATCCGTCTCTTCCACAAAGCGCATGATGAACGGGCTGGTGATATAATACGGGATATTGGCAACTATACGATAGTTGTCGCCGCATAGCTGTTCTATCTGCTCCACCGTATATCTCATCACGTCGCCTATGACGAGTTGAACATTGGCACAGTCGGCGAGCGTAGCGGCAAGTACGGGTTGCAGGTTGCGGTCTATTTCAAAAGTGACCACCTTGTCGGCATGCCGTGCCAGCACCCGCGTAAGCGTACCCGCGCCAGTGCCCACTTCCAGCACCGTGCCGCCATCTATACCCGCATCGGCGCATATGGATTCCAGCACGGCGTCGTCTGTAAGGAAGTTCTGCCCGAACTGTTTATTAAAGCGAAAACCGCTGTTGTTCAGTATCTGTTTTATATTCATATCTTTGTTGATACATTTATTTTAGCACAGCCCGAGCAAAAAGTACAGTATGCAATGCAACAAAAAACCCGTCCATATCGGACGGGTATTCGTATGAGTTCAGTCTGCTACGTATGGGATCAAAGCCATCTGACGCGCGCGCTTGATAGCCACTGCGAGTTCTCTCTGGTGATGAGCGCACACACCCGTCATACGGCGGGGCAAGATCTTGCCGCTCTCTGCCATATACTTCTTCAGCTTGGCTATATCCTTGTAGTCGATATACTCGGACTTATCTACGCAGAAGTTGCATACCTTACGGCGTGCGGGACTTCTCATCGGTCTCTTTACTTCTTTATTTTCCATGATGATTCTCCTTCAGATCAAAAAGGCATATCGTCGTCATCCACCGCTTTCAGCGTGTCGATGGTCTGATCTCTGCCTGCGGGCTGAGTGCCCGTGCCTTGCTGGGGCGCACTGTTGGCGCGAGTGAGGAATTCCACCTGATCGGCACGCACGTCAAATGTCTGACGCTTGATACCGTCGCGCTCGTAGCTACCCGTCTGTATGCTACCCATTACCGCCACTTGGCTGCCCTTGACAAGGTACTTGACGCAATTGGTCGCCAATGCGTCCCAAGTGATGATATTGATGAAGTCCGCCCTGTTGTCTCCGTCACGCGAATAGTTGCGATTCACAGCGATGGAAAAACGGCAATACGTATGTCCGCCGTCGGTGGGAGTGGACGCCTGAGGGTCTTGTGTAAGTCTTCCAATCAAAAATACTTTGTTCATGTGTAACTCCTAAGTTTTATTATCTCTTGACAATCATAAAACGGATGACGCTGTCCAGATTGATACGCAATACACGTTCCAATTCTTCGGGCAGAGTCGCCGGAGCGGTGAAGTTGACAAGCACATAGTACCCTTCGGTTTTGTAGTTGATGGGATAAGCAAGACGTCTCGTGCCCCATTTGTCTACACTGTCAACGGTGCCGCCGTTACCCGTCACAACCGCATTGAATTTCTCCACTGCTTCGTCCTTCGCTTCGTCGGACAGATCGTTGTTCAGGATATACAACAACTCGTAACTGTTCATATTGTTTTACCTCCTTATGGTCTTATTGGCTGTGGTTCTGCCCCACAGCAAGGGTCGCCCGTATCCGAGCAAAATATAGTATATATGAAATAACTCAAAAAATCAAGCGATTTGCAAGCTCTATTACGTTTTTTTGCATTTCACCACTGTATATGTTTGCCCTGCGCCTCCAAAAACTCGTTGGCTTTGGAAAAGTGCCTGCACCCGAAGAATCCGCTATATGCCGACAGCGGACTCGGATGCGCTGCCGTGAGCACGAGGTGCTGCGGCGCGGTGATCAATTGCTTCTTGGCGTAGGCGTTGCGTCCCCACAGCATGAATACCATCCCGCGCGGACGATCGTTCAGGTAGTTTATCACGGCATCGGTGAATATCTCCCATCCTCTGTCCTTGTGCGAATTGGGCTTGCCTTCCTCTACCGTGAGCACCGTATTCAGCAACAATACTCCCTGTTCCGCCCATACGGTCAGGTCTCCGCCCTTTACCGTCGTGGGCACGCCGGTGTCCGAGCGTATCTCCTGGAATATATTCACCAGGCTCTTGGGCGTTTCTACTCCCTCCGGCACGGAAAAGCTCATCCCCATAGCCTGATTTGGGTTGTAGTAAGGGTCCTGTCCCAGTATCACTACATTTACGTCCTCGTACGCCGTATGGTCGAAGGCGTTCAGTATCAACCTCTTGGGCGGATATATATGCTTGTGCGCATACTCCTCTACCAGAAAACTCTTCAGTTGCACGAAGTACGGCTTGGCAAATTCCTGCAAAAACAGCCCTTCCCAACCGTTGTAATCTCTCATTCTTCCTCCTTCTGCGGCTTGATACGCACATCCTGCTCACAGCGCAGAATGTCCCCGTCGCTCAGTACAAGCACTTGCCCGTCGGCGCAGTCTCTCACCGCGCCATTGATCTGCACAGCCACCGCATTGCCGTCGGCGGTTTTCAGCAAGTAGCTGCTCGCAGCCAACTGTCTGCCCTGCCCGACGCCGTATTGCAGCATCGCACTCAGCACGAAGTAGTCTCCATCTACGCCCAGTACGACGCAAGGCTCTTCCTGCTTGCGAGCGGCTTTCTCCCGCCTCATATCGCGATACATTATGACAAAACGCGCGATCAGTCCCGCGAGCGTAGCCACGGCTATAGCCAGCACTACATACGGCAGCCAATCGGCGACGGATCCTGCCGAAAACATTTACTTGTATATCCTCATCTCAGTCTCATTGTAAAGAAAAGTCCCGCCTGCGGGCAGGACTCGTCGTTCCTATCTGTACACGAACAACGGTTCCGTATGGTCGCGCGTCGCCGTATGTGCTTCGAAGTCTATCTTGTATCGATGGTAACGCGTGAATGTCTCCGCAAATGTGACGCGGATCTCCACTATGCGCATGTCCGGATTGGTCTCCGTCACGTATTCGTTGTAGTTGAGCGAAAATTCCTTTTTCAAAAACTTGCGCAAGGCAGCATTCTGCGGATCCAGCGGATGCCCCAGCGAACGCGCCACGCCGTGCATATTGTGCGAGCCGTGACACATACCCACTGCCGGATTGACAGAGATCTGGTTCATAAGCGAATTGCCCACTCTGCTCAGCACGTAAAATATGCCATCACGGTAGATCGCGTTGACGTCGCGCACACTCACCACTCCGTTCGCAGCGGAAGCAACGCTCATCTCCAATACATGTCCGAAGTTCTCTTCCATCACTTGCCGCGCTCTCGCATATATGTCTATACCGTTGTTCATTTCACGCCTCCTTTGATCGAGAAGTTACTTATATTTTACCAATCTCTCCCGACAAAGTCAATACACATTTGTCAAAATATGCAAAAAACGAAAAACCCCAAGCGTCTATGCTCGGGGTCAAGGCGTATCTTGCTATGCGTTCAACTGCGCCAGCATGTCTTCCACGTCTACACCGTGTACGGCAGCCGCTTCTTCCACAGTCTCGGTGTGAGCCATGAGGCAATGTATGCAACCCATGCCATATTGACCGAATACGCGCGCCGCTTCCGGCTTGATCTGCAAAACTTCTACGATTTTCATGTCCTTCGTTATCATAGTGCTCATCTCCTTGCTGATATATTATCGCAATGCTATTTTACAACAGTATGTGCAAATTTGCAAGCGAAAATCTGCCTGCAAAACCATTTTTTGCAAAAGTTGTCAATAACAATTGACTTGCAGCCGATTTTTTGGTATGCTATTGGAGCAACAAAGTTGCAGACTCACTTTTGGAGAGATGGTCGAGCGGTTTAAGGCACACGCTTGGAAAGCGTGCGAGGTTAACAGCCTCCGCAGGTTCAAATCCTGTTCTCTCCGCCAGAAATGGCCCTAAAACGGCCGAAAATGAGGGAAACACTAAAAAGTGCTTCCCTTTGTTTTTGCTCTGACACTAAATTTGACACTAAATTTTTTTAGGAGTAAACACCTCCGGATAGTAGTCCAGATAGCCGGACATATCCGCTTTGGAGCGGTAAACCGTCAGACTGTCCGAGTGCTTTACTTGCTCCAGACCAAAGGCGTCGATCATTTCATGCATCAATGTCGGATGATCAGCCTCGTTCAGTTCATCCTTGACATTACGCAGAAACCGAACAACCGGCTCACTACTGTTCTTGCTATTAAACATATAACAATCCCGGCAGTCCAAATTGAGAGTATGGAAGAACCGTTTGCAACGGTATGGTGCCGGACACTTCTTTGTAAGATACTTTCCCAAATAATTCACCACTTGTTGCTTGGCGGAACTCGGAACGATACAGCACACCGTGCTGAATCCCGCCTGCCAGTCGATACAGTTAAATATCTGGTTGCCAAACTCAGAATAGATGAACTCGCCGGTATGCGGGTTCAGCGCAGGTGTTAAACGCAACAAGCAATTGCCCAGCAATGCATGCATGTGGTAACCGCCTTTTTCAAACTCCTCGTAAGTCGCTATTGCCTTGACGTCGGGGTTGGTTTTACGCAACATTGCAATAAACTTACTGTAAGTAGCATACAATAGATCTTTATCCGAACGGTAGCGAGGATCAGCAAAAGTCCAGGTACAAAAGTACTGCCAATTGTTTTCACCTAAAGCGTAATTGTAGAACCGCCTTTTGCTTTCCCTCGCTGCACGTCGTCTGGAAGCCAACAGGTCCGCCACTTTCACCGAAGGATCTACCGGAACCAATGTCCCATCCACCGACTTCCACCGCTGGGCGCTTAATGCCTCCGCAAATTCTACGTTTGTCAAATAGTCCGACACCATGTCCGCATCAAGTGCCACATGCCGTGGAACTCTGAATGGCTGTGAGAACTTCAAAACTTCAACGCCGGTGGTCTCCGTCGTACTGATCACGCTATCAAAATACTCGTACTCGATTTGAATGATTTGCCCATCCTTCTCATAAATGTTGGGTATTTTCGCCCCGGTAGATTTATCAAATAAATAGTTCATATTTCACCTCGAAAATTTGTAAAAAATGCCATGGGCAATGACAAAATCGCCCTTTTTGCGGTATGTTGTGCCACCAGTATCAAGTAGGTGGCACACGGCCCGCTGCGCGGGCCAATAAGGTCTCACCGCCACGACCGCGCGCCCGGCTACGCTCATGGCGGCGCGGTCGCTACGGTGAGGTCTTTGGTTAAGTGTGACAGGTAGGGGGAGGCAGCACGCCTCCCCTGCGGGGGAGCCTATCCTCTGACGGCTGCCTC